>CAJEXL010000013.1 GCA_903994365.1 uncultured Chlorobiaceae bacterium
TCATAAAGGAGTTCAAAAAGAAGCGGAAAGGGAATTGCCTGATCAATAGAGCGCAGCACATCGTTTTTAAGGTCACCTTGTTTCAGGGTAATGGTGAAAATCTCTATTTCCGGCACGGACGACGTCTGGCGCAAGTTGACTGTTTCGGGTGCAAGCTTGTACTGCCAGACAATCTGGTCAACCTGCCCAACAAAGAGTTCTTTCAAGGCTTTGCTTGGAGAGACATGCTCATAGATTTTGCTCTTCGGTACTATCCGGACGAAGGAAGCACTCGTTGGAAAGCTGAAGAGTGAATGGCTCACTGCTCATTTGATCTCTTCTTTCTTGCATTTTTGACAATGCTTGTCAGAATGGCCACCAGTTGATTCGACTCATCTACAAGCTCTCCGAGTTTTGGTGCAGCAACCAAATCCGTTGCAATCAAAAGCCGCAGCCAATAATGAGTTTCGCGGGCTTCCTTGCAGGCGATATACATTTTAGCGATAAAATCAGCCTTGCTTTGGCCTCCATGCGCTTCTTCAACATTTGCACCTATTGATGTTCCAGAACGCAAAAGCTGATTTGCCAATGTTCGTGCTACACCCGGCGAAGCATCCAATGTTTGGCATAACCGCACAATACGAATTGAAAATTGAAATGTTCGCTCTTTAATCTCTTGAGGTTGTGTCATCTCATCTTTCCCCCTTCACTTTTCACTTTTCAAAATTCACTTTTCAATAATTACTAAAAATGCGATAAGCTCTCCCGCTTCAACGCTTCGTAAGCATAGATCGAAAAGCAGGAAGCTGCAATTTTGAGCTTGTCTTTGGGGCGAATTGAAGCTTTCAGATCGTCGCCGAGCAGGGTGTTGATGTTGTCGATGATTTTCATGCAGCTCCTCTGATGTGACCTACAGTTTTTGTCAAGATATTCTGCCGACTCCTGATGATAGTTCAATGGGAGGTTCAAGCCAGGCGAACGCATGCCTCTTCACAAAAGGGAAGCGGTTATCAGATTATCACCCGTTCACCCTCGCCCTCCTCAACACAACACTGAACACCGACCCACGGTTGAGGCGTGAGCGAACCTCGACGTCGCCTTTATGGGCAAGGACAATATGCTTGACAATCGAGAGCCCGAGTCCGGTTCCGCCGTTCTGGCGCGATCGCGCCTTGTCCACTCTGTAAAAACGCTCAAAGATACGGTTGAGTTCCTGCTTGGCTATGCCAATCCCGTTATCTTCAACCTCCAGCCGAACATCATCGCCACTTCTGAACGCTGTAATTCTGATTCTGCCATTGCGGTCGTCCACATATTTGATGGCGTTGTCGAGGAGGTTTCGGATAACAATGTCGAGATAGCGTGCATCGGCATAGACAGATGGAAGATCTTCGGCTATAGTGATATCAAGCTTGATCTGTTTTTTCTCAAGAGAGGGTTTCAGCAGATCAACTGATTTCATTAGCACATTTTTGAGGTCAAGAGTGGCGAAATGGTACTCAATGTACCCCGATTCAATTTTGGAGAGGTCCAATACGTCGTTGACGAGAGCCGTGAGCTGTTCGCTGGCCTGCAAGATAATATTCAGGAAGCGTGTGGCATGTTTCGGATCGTCCATAGCACCTTCGAGCAGGGTTTCTGTATACCCGCTGATGACTGTCAGCGGAGTACGGAGTTCGTGGGACACACTTGAAACAAAATCACGCCGTATTTTTTCAAGGTTGCGGAGCTTTGTGATATCATTCAAGACAAAAACACTCCCTTCGAATCGGTTCTCTTTGATGAGCGGCATGGAGCTGATCTGTACGATGCGCTCACCTTTTGTGGTCATGAGCGACATCTCCTCTTTACGTAAGGTAATTTTTGTTGAGTGAACCTTGACAAACAACTCCTGAAGCTTGTTATCCGAAAGGTGCCTGATTGGGCGTGATTTGAACATGGCACCATCAATCCGAAACATTCTTGATGCTGCGGGGTTCACAAGGATAATATTGCCGGAAGCGTCCGTGACAATAATGGCTTCACGAATACCAGAAAAAACAGCCTGATACCACTCCTCACTGCGCTGCATGGTTGTTATTTTACCTGCCATACCAGTGATGGCCTGCGCAAGCGTTCCAACCTCATCGTGACGGTGGAGAAGAGAGGGTGCAACAAAAAAATCGCCATCGTTTTTCTCTTTTATTGTTGCGGCAAGCTTGCTGAGTGGACGAACAAGAAGATAGCTTGCAAGAAAACCTGCGGTAATTGAAAACATGAGAGCAAGCAAAAGGGTCTGTGCAATCTCTTTCTGCACCGTACCCTCAAATAATTGTATATCATAGATTGGTTTACTGAATCGAAGGATTGCGCAGGGTTGAGGTAATCCTGCGGGTATTGCCATATAGAGTGAATACTCCTGCACCGTGTCGCTGAACCGGATATTTTCTCCATATCCCATTTCAAGCGCATCTTTTACCTCAGCTCTTTGACGGTGATTTTCAACTGAGGAAAGCCGCTCCTGTGGAACAGAAGAGTCAGAGAGCACCCTGCCGTCAAGATCAATCAGGGTCACCCGAAGAGCAAGTGTGCGTCCAATCTGTTTTATCCATGCATTGGTATGAGCAGAATTTTTCCATCCCTCTGGCTGTTGTTGAAGTATCTGCCTGTTGAGCAGAAGATCACGGTAAAGCTCTGTTTTTGTTGCTGTTGAAACTATTTCTGTGAATTTTTTACTGATTGCGAAATAGCTGATCAGCAGTGCAAAAAACATGACCGATCCGGTAACGATGCCGAGCCTGAACGAGAGTTTAACCAGCATGACTCTCATCAGGAAGTTCAAGGAGCCTTTTTACCTCCTCCCAGAGGTTGCGATAGGCTTTTGATGCAGGGGAGTTTGGCAGAACGGCATTGAGTGGCGAACGGTAGATACCCATCTTTTCAACTTCAGAGTTGTAGGGAATCGTTTGGGAGAGAAAGCCGGGAGTATTGCTGAATTCGGTGAGAATGTCGCGATGCAGCTTTTTCTGTTTTTCCACCATGGAAAAAAATGGGTGGATTTTTGAACTATCGAGTTTATTGGCTTCAAAAAACTCCTTCAACTGAGTGAAGGTGCGCATTGACAAGGTTGTGGGAATCAATGGTACCAGAATAAGATCGGAGGCAGCAAAAACACTTTCAGAGAGCAGTGTCAGGTTTGGTGGACAGTCAAGAAAGATAAAGCGATAGTCATCGCTCAGCTCTTCAAGGTTTTTCTTCAGTTTTTTTTTGAGGCTTTTTCTCTTCAGCAAGTTCTATATCAAGATTTCTGTATGAAAAATCGGAGGGAAGCATATCAAGGTTGGGATAATCTGTTGCCTTAATATTGCGATATATCTTTTTGTTTCCCTTGAGAAATTTGTCGCTGTTGAACTTTTTGGATGCGGTAATTCTAAAATAGTAAGAGCTTGCTCCCTGTGGATCAAGGTCGCAGATCAGGGCCGGTGGCGAGAGCAGGGAAGAGAGATAGGAGAGGTTGACCGCCGCCGCAGTCTTGCCGACACCACCCTTGATGCTGTAAAGCGCTATTGTTTTCATGTCTGGGTATCTGTTAAAAGATCGTGAAAGAGTTGGCTTGTCTCTTCATGGTCAAATGAACTGAAGGTTTTATGAAACTTGAGGCGAGCTGCTTCCTGTTTCTGAAAAAGGGTTGTCATCAGTCCACCCATTGATGCTGCAAGTAACTTCTCTTCAGCCATTGTTGCAAGTTGTTCATGAAGAAAGCGAAGTTGAACGGCAAAATCAACAAAGTCACCAAGATTGTCCTGCAACTCTTTCAGTTGCTGGATCACCAGAGTGATAGTTTCGGACGGAAAAATTGAGGAAAAAAATTCCAGCAGATAACGGAGTTTTTTGCAATCAATACGGAGAGCATGCAGCTCCTCATCAGTTGTCGCTTTGCTGATCTGACGACCATGGAGAATTACTTTTTTCCAACTCTTTTTGATACTCTCAACAGCAACCTCTTTTGTTGAACGGGAGGCATTTGGTGCTTGTTCCACCTCAGGAAGTGCTTCCTGATTGATGAATACCTCCCACTCTTTCAGAGATGATTGATAGTCGCTGGACGACAGATAATGGCAAAATTGTTTGTGCAGTGGTTTGCGTGAGGCTTCAATATTTCTGAAAAAGGGATTCAGTGATGGCTGTAGAAACGGAGGCAGATAGTTGAAATAGCTCTCCTTCCTGAGCAAATAGACATCCTGGTCGCGTAATTCGTTTGTCCGTTTGCCGAGTTCTTTGAAGAGAGTGAGGAAATGGATGGTGTTCCTTTTATCAAAAACACCCTTGAGCTGCTTCATCACCGAACGTGTGCGGCGTATGGCTACCCGATAATCGTGCAGAAACTCGGAATCAATATCTTTTTTTATACCCCCTTCATTCAGTTGCATGACTGAACAGGTGAATTGCAAAAGTTGCCTGGCGCTTTCGTGAATGGGTGCATCAGGATTGAGTGTGAGCATGATTTTTGCCGAATAGCCCTGAACGCGATGTTCGGCTTTACGCATGATCAACAGAAATTGTGCCCTGAAATCAAGAACCGTGGCTACTTCATCAAGGGTGGATAACGCTTCGGTAATAAGGGCCGTCTCCTCCTCATATCCCCGGAGAGGCGAGAGAGCAAAGAGATGGAGGAATGCTCCCTGGCTCTTTTTCTCAGACAAACATAATGACTCTGAGGTCAGGGTCGCAATAGTTTTTCTGTTATCGTCAAGAATACGGTAGAAACAACTGATCGTATCCAGCGTACAAAGTCTTGAGAATGCCCTGATATTGCTGCAAGTAGAGAGCTTCTCTCTTACTGCTGACCGGGGAAGAGCATCGAAAAAAAAGGAGGAGGAGTTATTGGAAAATGGTACCGAGGTTATTTGCTGGCCAGTATTGAGGTCGATGAGAAAAAGAGTTTTCTGTTTTTTAACGATCACCAATCTCTTTCCGAAAGCTTGCCACTCAAAGGTGTCATAAAACTCTCTTCGCTCTGTCGATGAGGAAACCACTTCAAGTTTGAAGCCGGTGAGAACTATTCTTTCAGTGAGCGCTTCCAATGAAACGGTATGGTTCAATCTGAAAGAGAGTGTTTTGGGGTTCGCAAGCATCTTTTGCCAGTTTCAGGTTGACTTATTCAACATGTTGATAATGTCGTCAGGGTGACGAACGAGGGCTTTGGCTCCATATTCAAGAAGCTCATTTTCGGGTCGAAATCCCCAGAGGACACCGAGGGGAAACATTCCGGCTCTTGTGGCTGTCAGCATATCTATGCCACTGTCTCCAACATAAAGAATTGATGCAGGCTCTTCTCCAAGCATGCGTGCAACGAGAAGAGCGCCTGCAGGATCGGGTTTATGAGCTATTCCGCTGTGGTGGCCCATGACGACATCGAAAGTCCACTCCTTGAGCAGCTCTTCTGCACAGAGGCGGGTGAAGTGATCGGCTTTGTTTGAGAGAATAGCCATTTTCAACCCTTGCCTGGTAATCTTGTCAAGCATCATTCTGATGCCAGGATAGGGGCGTGAATGGACATTCCAGTTCTCTGCGTAATGTGCCAAAAATTCTGGAAGCAGACGATTGACCGTTTCCGGAGTGCCAACTCCTTCAGGAAGCGCTTTCCGTATCAGTTCACTCATACCCTTCCCCACAAGAAACCGACACTCATTGATTGTATGCTGCGGATAATTATGCTGCTCAAGTACGGAGTTAAGTGTCTTGAGAAGATCCTGCAGTGTATCAAGTAAGGTACCGTCAAGGTCAAATATAAGAGCTTTGAAGGTCATAAGATAGATTGATTGAGCAAATTCCTTGATGCAACGGGCGCAAAAAAAAGCACCCTGCGCCGAAGGCATAGGGTGCTTTTTGAGATCAACGATGGAGGCTTACTTTTTAGGTGCGATGGCTGATGCGGCACTCTGGAACACCTGTCCAACAGTGTTCGATGCACTTCCAACAAGGTCAATTGCTGTCTTTGCAAGAGGCTCAGCAACCTGAGCAACAGCTTTGACACCGCTGGTCAAAAGCTCTACCTGCTGCTGGGCAAGCTTGCTTGCCGTATCCAGAAAGGCACCTACTGCCGAGGAGAAATCGTTTGTTTCGTTTGCCATGGATGTATTATTTTAGGGTGATTGAAAAAATTTTAGCGCGTCAAAATTTGTCCCTGCGTTCCACTTTAATTCTTGCCGACTATTTTTATGAGAAATTTAATAAAATAAAGTTATAGAAACCAACAGAAATTCTAAGTTAGAGCTGATTCATCATTCTGTTTTCACTAAATGTTTCACACTTGTAACAGAAGTGCCATTGCATTCCATGATGAAAGCTTATAGATTGCGCTTAGATATAAAAATAACAGAAGCTGAAATGTTGGTAATTGGTAATTGTCAGTAAAGAAATCAATCAAGATTATGGCTGGAGAGAGGGTCAAAGAGAGCAACCGCTCTAATGCTTTTGTGGTCAGCGCCCGGAAACGTGCCATGCAGAAGCTTGCGAAAATAGCAGGCGAGTCTATACTCTTTTCCGTTGCTGCGTTTGTTGCCGTCATTGTACTTTTTATCTTTTTTTTCGTTGCACGTGATGCTGTGCCCTTTTTCCAAATCCGTGGGTTCAGTGAGTTTTTCACCAGCTCAAACTGGTATCCGGCTGATGAACCCGGTGAGTTCGGTGCGCTTGCCATTATATATGGGAGTCTTATGGTAACGCTGGGCTCCGCGATGATTGCGGTACCAATGGGTGTTGCCGCAGCAATATGCCTGAGTGATATTCTTCCATTTTCAGTAAGGCAGTATGCCAAACCTGTCATTGAAATGCTTGCCGCTATTCCTTCAGTCGCATTCGGCTTTTTTGCACTTGTGGTTTTAGCTCCTCTCATGCAGAACAGCGGTGGTCCCATGCTTATGTGGGCCTGGTGGATTCTTGTTTCGCCATTTTTGCTTCTTGCGGTGATTGTTGGCTCTGACCTTCTAACCTCATCAATCAAGGAGGAGAAGCGTCGTCAGAAATCCTATGTGCTTTTGCTGATTCTTTTTAGCCTGATCGCTGTTGTGCTTTTATTCAAGGTTGGTTCTGTTCTCAACGGAATCCAGATTCTTACAGGAACAAATGCTCTCAATGTCTCTATTATTCTTAGCTTTATGGCGCTTCCAACCATTGTCAGTGTCTCTGAAGATGCCCTTCAGGCTGTTGGCCGTGACATTCGTGAGGGAAGTTACGCACTTGGAGCCACCAGAGCTGAAACAATTATCAAGACGATTCTGCCTGCGGCAAGCAGTGGTATTCTTGCTGCGGTAATTCTTGGTATTATGCGAGCTCTTGGTGAAACGATGGTGGTCTGGATGGCTTCGGGTAACTCTTCCCATATTCCTGAGCCATGGTTTAACTACCTCGAAGCTATCCGTACCCTGACCGCAACGATTGCTGGTGATATGGGAGAAGCTGACCAGGTTACGGGATCCGCCCGTTTTCATGTCCTGTTTGCTATGGGGCTTCTTCTTCTGATAATAAGTTTTATCAGTAACTTTGTGAGTGAAAGAATTGTTGTTCGTCAGCGAAAAACCCTCTCTGGCCAGTAATGTTTTCTCTATTAAATTTTTTGTTATGAATATCGGCACCAGAAAGATACTTGATCGTTCGTTTACCGCTGTTGGTATTGGCTCAATCATTGTTATGGCATTGGCCTTGATGGTTGTTGTTGTGCCAATAGTCTCGAATGGCATCGGTGCAATATTTTTTACTGGTACCGTGGAACACAGGAAGATGTTACATGCTGAATTCAACAGGGGAGAGCGTCAGAATCTTGCCAGTGAGGTTGCTTCCTCTGAACGATATCGAACAAAAGTTTACGAGATGCTCAGCGCCTTTGATGCTGAACTTGAGACGATGGAACCTGAAAAAAAGGCGCAGTATGATTCAAAGTATTCACAGGTAAAGACAGCCCTCCATGCTCTTCTCGGCCCACTTCCTGGTGACATGGTACCAATGCTGACAAGATTTAAATATGGTCAGACTCGATGGGAGAAGGCTGAGGAGAAGTTGCATGAGCTGCTCTATGAGTCAAAGTGGGATAACTCAAATCCCGACATTATGGGTAAAGAGTACTTTGTGAGTCGGGCTGTCGCTTTTGAGGGAACCTCTCTTGCAGCTCTTTTTCCGTACGTCAAAAATAATATTGAGAAGATGCTTCTCCCCGAGTTTACTGTCTATTGGGGATTTATTACCGACAGTTCTGTTGATTCGCACTTTTTTGGGGGTATCTGGCCGGAAATTCAGGGTACCTTTTTCCTTGCCATGGGTGCTATGCTTTTTGCTTTCCCCCTCGGCGTTATTGCTGCGATCTATTTTACTGAATATGCCAAGCCGGGATTTTTGAATAGCATGCTCCGCAGTGCCAACAGTACTCTTGCCGGAGTACCAAGCATTGTCTTTGGCATGTTTGGCCTGGCTTTTTTTATCAATACACTGAGGGTTTCTGAATCAAAAAGTGTGATTGCCGGTTCACTGACGCTGGCGATCATGATTTTACCAACCATTATTCGTGCAGCCGAAGAGGCTATTCTTGCTGTTCCAAAAACATACAGAGAGGCTTCGCTCAGTCTTGGTTCCACCAAATGGAACACTATCGCCACAGTGATTCTTCCGGCAGCGCTTCCGGGGATTCTGACTGGTGGGGTGATAAGTCTTGGCAGGGCAGCAGGCGAAACGGCTCCAATTATCTTTACAGCAGCCGTCAGTGTTGGTTCGGCGATAGGGCTTGCTGATGTTTTTTCATCACCGACGCCAGCTCTCTCATGGAACATCTATAACCTTGCCAGTGAGCATGAGGCGGCTGCACAGATTCGCCATGTCCAGTATGGCATGGTGCTCGCTCTGGTAACCATTGTGCTGCTACTGAACCTGTCAGCGATAGTTCTACGGGCTCGAATTTCAAAAAAATTAAAAGGCTAATAATCAATTATCATGACAACTGATGTGACGACAACTTCAGAGAGTGTGTCAACAAAGAAAGCAACACGTGATATCTATCTGCCTGCTGAACGGAAAAAAGTTGCAGGTGGGGGAGCTGCCCACATTGTAGCCAAGGATTTTTCCATCCATTATGGAGAGTTTGAAGCTGTAAAAAAGGTCAGTGCAGATGTTTTATCTAAATATGTTACAGCAATTATTGGGCCAAGTGGTTGTGGCAAGAGCACCTTTTTACGCGCCATCAACCGCATGAATGACCTGATTCCAAGTTGTTATACATCAGGTTCACTGCTCTTTGATGGTGAGGATATTTATGGAAAATATACTGATGAGGTGTTGCTTCGCAAGAAGATCGGGATGGTGTTTCAGAAGCCGAACCCTTTTCCAAAATCCATTTTCGATAATATTGCTTACGGCCCTCGTCTGCATGGTGTGAGCGACAAGAAAAAGCTTTTGGAGATAGTTGAGCGGAGCTTGAGAAAAGCAGCAATATGGGATGAGGTTTGTGATCGTCTCGACAAAAACGCTCTCGGGCTGAGCGGTGGGCAGCAGCAGAGGCTCTGTGTTGCCCGAACTCTTGCGGTTGAACCTGAAGTGCTTCTGCTTGACGAACCAACTTCTGCACTTGATCCCAAAGCCACAGCAAAAATCGAGGATCTGATCCAGGAGTTACGCGGCAGTTATACCATTATGATCGTCACGCACAATATGCAACAGGCCTCAAGAGTGTCGGACTCCACTATGTTTTTTTACGAGGGTGTTCTGGTTGAGCATGCCTCTACCGCAGAGCTTTTTACCAATCCAAAAGATCCGATGACTGAAGATTATATCACCGGAAGATTCAGCTAACAAAACCATAGTCAAGAATAATGTCATCACGTCCGGTCCATGAGCTTATCAAAGAACTCTCCCAGGTTCTTGTTCAGATCTCCGACAAAGTTGTAGGGAACTTGTATAATGCCCTTGATGCCGTCAAACATCAGGATGAGCAGGGTGCCCGTCAGATAAGAATTGTCGATAAGGAAATTGACGTAGCAGAGGTGAAACTTGAAGAGCGTTGTCTGGCATTTCTTGCCCTCCAGCAACCGGTTGCCAGAGATTTGCGCACCATTGTTGCCATCATAAAGATTAATGACGACCTTGAACGTATCGGTGATCTTGCTGTTCATATCATTGATCGTATGCCTGAAATGAGTCCTGCGATGCTCGAATCGTTCTCTTTTGAAAATATGGGCATGTATGCAGGTGATATGGTGAAAAGGTCGATTGAGGCTTTTATTTCAAAAAATCGGTTACTGGCCGATGAAGTATGTGCACTTGATGAAGAGATTGATGTGATGCACCGATCTGTTTTTAAAAAAGTGACAGCATTGATCAAGAGTCCTGATTCTGATGTTGACCAGCTTATTGCAGCGCTCAGTATATCAAGGTACATCGAACGTATGGCTGATCATGCCTCAAGAATAGCTCACGAAGTGATCTATCTGGTTACTGGAGAGATTGTTCGCCATAATGGCGGATTTTATGATAAGCTTATAGAATCGATTAACACGGATAATTCATCGGAGCACCACAAAGGGGATAAATGATATTGCCTATTGTCCGTCATTCAGGAATGAGGATCTGAAGGCTCCTTAAATTATACCGGAGTTTCGGCGATTTTCCTGAAAAGTCTGATGCTGAAGAGGCGCTGTGGCCAGTTCAGCAAAAATGTTGCAATCTTCTCCCACGCCAAAATCAATGACACGATTGTATAGCCATTCAGCAAAAACACTGTTGAGAAATGAGGGAGTTGCTTCAACAATGAAGCCTCCCCGCCGCAAGCAGCGGGGTATCTGGTTTTAGAAAAAGCTTAACATACGTTACCGCATGCGGTGGGGAATTCAACCCTGAGAGATTAAATTTCGGGGCGTATATTGTTTTTCCGATTAGTAATTAAATGGATAGATATCAAAAGGTTATCTGAAATAAAAAGTGAAAAGCCGTGATTGATTTTAACAAAAACATACTCATTATTGGATTTGGCTCTGTATCTCAATGTACAGTCCCTGTTCTTTTTGAACACATTAACGTCGATTATACTCATGTCATCATTATGGATTTTGAGGATATTCGTGAAAAAGTATCACCGTGGACAGCATTGGGCGTTACCTACATTAATCATCAAATAACGCCGTATAATATAGCACAAACCCTTTCGACCTATGTCGCCGAGGGCGATTTGATCATAGATTTAGCGTGGAATATTGATTGTTGTGAAATTCTTCAATGGTGTCATGATCATGGTGTCCTCTATATGAACACCTCGGTAGAAGTGTGGGATCCTTATACAGGGGTTGAGACTCAGCATCCTACTGAAAGAACACTCTACTACCGGCACATGAAAATCCGTCGCATGACTTCACAGTGGAAAGAAAAAGGTGTCACTGCGGTGCTTGAGCATGGCGCCAATCCCGGATTGATATCGCATTTTACCAAACAAGGGTTACTTGATATTGCCGATGCAGTCATTGCCCGGAACAAGGTCGGCCCAGTTCAAGCCGAAATTATTAAAGAGCTGTCTGAAAAAAGAATTTTCAATGAACTGGCAATGGCACTTGGCGTCAAAGTGATTCACTGCTCTGAAAGGGATACTCAAATTTCTGATGTTCCAAAACAGGTTGACGAGTTTGTCAATACCTGGAGTGTCGAGGGATTTCGCGAAGAGGGTATGACGACTGCTGAAATGGGATGGGGAACCCATGAAAAAGAGCTTCCTCAATTTGCCTATACCCATACTGATGGGCCAAAAAACCAGATTTGTCTTGCCAAAATGGGTATGAATACCTGGGTGTGCTCCTGGGTACCTGATTATGATATACGTGGTATGGTAGTTCGCCATGGCGAGGCTTTTACGATTTCAGACTATCTGACTGTCTGTAAAGAGGGGCAAGCCATCTACCGTCCGACGGTCCATTACGCCTATTGTCCGAGTGATGCCGCTATTACCTCTCTGCATGAACTGCGTGGTTATGATTATAAACTTCAGCCCAATTTCAGGATCATGAATGATGAGATTACCAAGGGTTCTGATATTCTTGGTGCATTACTGATGGGTCATTGTTTTAATTCCTGGTGGACTGGCTCCGCCCTGAGCATAGAGCAATCCAGAGCCCTGGTACCTCATCAGAATGCAACCACCCTGCAGGTGGCAATATCTGTGGTCGCAGCCTGTATGTGGATGATCGAAAATCCTGACAGGGGTGTTGTTGTACCAGATAATATTGATCATGAGTATATCCTTGGAATTGCAAAACCTTGGCTTGGCAACTTCATCTCAAAAGCTTCCGATTGGACGCCATTAAAATACAATCCCAACTATTTTGCAGGGTTTAATACACCTGATATTGATGAAACGGATCCCTGGCAGTTCAAGAACTTTCTTATTACCGATAATGATTAAAACAGGATACAACTGATGATAGCTCAACATTTAAAACAATTGGCGTTAGTGCATGGTACCCCTTTGTTTGTGGTAGACCACGAAATATTGCGTGCCAATTACCGTGAGTTTAAGCAGCATCTTCCAAGGGTACAGGCCTATTTCGCGGTTAAAGCAAACTCAGCCAAAGAAATAGTTAAAACGTTCTATGACGCTGGTGCCAGCTTTGATGTTGCATCAATGCCTGAGTTTCTTACTGTCTATGAAAATATTAAAGGCCTGACACCTGTTGAGCAGCAGGATTTTATATGGGATAAAATCATCTATGCAAATCCGATAAAGCCAATACCGACGTTAAAGGAGCTCGACCAGTATAAACCGTTGGTAACTTTTGACAATGAAGATGAAATAGCAAAAATTGCTACCTATGCACCGAACGCGGGTCTTGTTTTACGACTAAAAGTCCCTAATACTGGAGCGATGGTAGAGCTCTCTTCCAAATTCGGTGCAGATCCTGGAGAAGCTGTTGATCTTATAGAAAAAGCATTTAAGAGTGGACTGGTGGTTGAAGGTTTAAGCTTTCATGTCGGCAGTCAATGCACAAATTTCCAGAATTATATTCAAGCCCTTAATCTGGCAGCGAATATTTTCAAAGAATCGTGGGAAAGAGGGTATAAGGAGGTAAAAATTCTTGATATCGGTGGCGGTTTTCCCGCTCCTTATGACAACAATGTAAAACCTTTTGCTGAGCTTGCCCGTATGCTCAATTCCGAATTTGACCGGCTGTTTCCGCCCGACATTGAAATCATAGCCGAACCCGGAAGATTTTTAGTGGCAACTGCCGCGTGCGTCGTGATGGAGATTGTTGGTACAGCGTATCGTGACGGTAAAAAATGTTATTACGTCAATGATGGGGTTTATCATACCTTTTCAGGGATCATTTTTGATCACTGCGAGTATCCTTTAAAATCCTTCAAAGAGGGCAATGAGAAAATGTGTGCGGTTTATGGTCCTACCTGTGATGCTCTGGACACGATCACGATGGCCAATCTCTTGCCCGTAGACCTTGCGATAGGGGATTTACTCTACAGTGAAAATATTGGAGCCTACAGTCATGCGTCATCAACTTACTTTAATGGGTTTCCACCTGCAAAGGTTCTGCATATAAATAGATAGTTTATTTGTGCAGGTTGGGGAGTTGATAATTTCAACCCTGGTTTAAAGAATTGAACAGGGTTTTCTATGCTTGAGTTGCTGGATCAATCATCGGTAGGTTAACTTGCACTTACTTTTGTTAGTATCAGGAATTATATAGGCGAAAAATTATTTGAGGAGGTAAAAATGACTAAACCAGTTAAGGCAGTAACCTTTACTGATGTAATGGATATGGTTGATGGAACGGCTGATATTGATTGTTCCAATAGGGGCTTGACATCACTGGAGGGTTGTCCGGAGAAAGTTAAAGGATATTTCAATTGTTCAGGGAACAAACTCACAACCCTTGGGGGAGCACCTAAAAAGATTAAAGGGGATTTCAATTGTTCGTGCAATCTGCTGACAACCCTTGAAGGAGGCCCGGAGGAAGTTGACGGTGATTATGACTGTTCAAGCAATGAACTGAAAACTCTGGAGTATTGTCCGATTTTTGTAACTGGTGATTTTTCTTGCGCTGGAAACCTTCTGACAACGCTTCAAGGAGAGATCTATTCAAGTAAAGGTATCAAGCAAGCAAGGTGTCTGGAAACAGTTGAGGGAGATTTCAATTGTTCAGGGAACAAACTCACAACCCTTGATGGTTCGCCTGATATTGTGGGTGGAGATTATGATTGTTCAAATAATCAATTGACCTCTCTTGAAAAGTGTCCGGTTGTTATTTTCGGAGATTTTTCCTGCTTCGGAAACCAACTTATATCACTTGATGGCGCTCCTCGACATGTTGCTGGTAACTTTGATTGTTCAAATAATAAACTTACCAGCCTAAAGGGATACCTGGAAGTAGTTAACGGTGATTTTAATTGTTCGGTTAACGAGTTGACCTCGCTCAAAGGTGCTCCTGAAAAAGTCAAGGGCTTCGATTGTTCAAATAATCAGCTTACATCTCTCAAGGGAGGACCTGAAAAAGTCAAGGGGGATTTCGACTGCTCAAGGAATCAGATAACGTTGCTGAAGGGGGCTCCCAAAAAAGTAAAAGGACATTTTAATTGCTCCGGTAATCAACTGACAACACTGGAGTGTGGGCTTAAGAAAGTCGGCGGAGATTTTATCTGTGCAGATAATGCCATGCCTTTTACGGAAGAACAAGTTCGATCGGCTTACCAGATAAAAGGAATCTTTTTAGCGGTATAACTCCTCCACCAATTAATTTTTTACGCATTTTTATAGGTGTCGTATCGCTTTTTGTGGAATAAAAAGCCCTGTACAACCCCTGAGAGCAAAAATACAACGTTTAGGGACATTGGTGTGGTCTATGCTACTTGCAAGGGGGGAATCAGCAGAGTTTTTGTTTTTTTTCTTGCATTTAACCTTGCATCTCTGCTAAATTAGCGTCACATTGTATTTTTCAAAACATAAGTATGGTGTTTGAACCCTATGGCTACATTGTTAGGAAAACTTTTCGGTGATGCGCCGAAAACCTCAGAAACCCCGCAAGCCTTTACCATCAAGATTGATCCCGCCAAGTTCGCTATTGCAACGAAACCTCAGGGAACGATCTATGTGCAGCTTGAATCACTCAAGCAGAAGCTCACCAAACTCTCATCCAATGTTGAAAATAACCTGATGCTCAGCATCCGTGCTTCAACGAAGGGAAATGTTGAACTTGCATCATCAGCGTTTAATTTTGATGAGGCCTATATCCGCAAAGGGAAGTTCGAAGTCGAGTATCTTACCGTTGCTTACTCAGCATTTCAGAATCTCGGCGGAGAGGATCTCAAGGCTATCAAATATGCCCGTATGATTCTCAAGGATCTTGAGCGTCTGGCGCAGTTGGCACTCAATATTGCCGACAAGGCTGAGTATGTCAAGTTCGCTAATGTGCAGGATCTGCACAAGGATGAGTATGGTCTGAAGCCCATGGGCGACATTACAGCAGAGATGATCAAAAAAGCGGTTGAAGCTTATGTAAGTGGCAACTCCAAACATGCCAGTGAAACTCTGGTGATGATGAACGAGATTCAGTCTCTTTACGATGCAGCAGTTGCAAAGATAAAGGCATCGGTCAACGATCAGAATATTGTAAATCTTACCGGTATCCTTTCGATTATTGAACATGTGAAGGCATCAGCAGATATCTCTTGTTCCATTGCCAGTAATTTCTGCTGAAAGGAATAAAGATTATTTGAACCATGCCCCATGCCTGAATGGATTAAAACAAAGAAGTTCCTCTCAATTTTTCTCTTGACAGTGGTTTTTTTTGGGCTGTTTCTGTGGGCGCAACGCCGCGAAACGCCCAAAACAGTTCCTGCAATAAATAGCGCAATCGATCGAATTCCGGTTTCAGTAGCCTTGGTCTCCAAGGTGGCTGTCCGCGACAGTTTCAGCATTGTTGGTACGGTTGAAGCATTCAGGGAGGCTGATATCTTTTCAGAGTCCGAAGGTCTGCTTCGTCGGGTTTCGGCTGATCCTGGCGATCACAAAAGGGCTGGAGAAGAGTTGTTTCGCCTCGATAATGAACTCTCCACCATCCTCAGGAGAAAGGCTGATACCTATTATCGTCAGAAAAAAAAGGATTTTGAACGGTACAAAAATCTCTACAGTGAAGGCGCCATACCACTTTCAGCCTACGAAACCGCTCAGTTGCAATACGAAGAGGCGCAAGCTGATTTAGTTACAGTCACCCGAAAAAATAGTGACGCGTCAATAAAGGCTCCATTTTCCGGGGAAGTAACGGCAAGGTTTGTTGAGCAGGGTGAGCTGGTGCGTCCCGGGATGAAGGTGGCGCATCTGATTGATTTGAGCAACGTCAAAGTTATTCTCTTTGTTCCTGAGAGAGAGGTGCTCAAGTTTGCTGAGGGGAGGCTCCTCAAGGTGAGTTGCGACCTTTTTCCCGGAGAGATTTTTAAGGGCATCGTGAGTGCGGTGAGCCAAAAATCTGGTCGTGACCACACCTGTCGCGTCGAAGTTCTGTTACAAGATAGTGGCAACATAAGTTTCAGATCAGGGATGTTCGCAAAAGTTCTCTCCTCGGCAAACGATGAACGTCACGCCATTATGGTACCTCGCGCTGCGCTTGTTTCCGGTATCAAAAAACCTGAACTATTTATTGTTCGGCATGGCAAGGCGTTTTTGCAACCTTTTGTTGTTGGCAGAGAATTCCACAATAACCTTGAGGTACTGAGTGGTCTTGTGCCAGGCGACAGCGTGGTGATCAGCGGTCAGAATGAGTTGAATAATGGAACTCGTGTCATTGTGATTGGGCAGCAAAAGGGCGCTGCTGAGCCATGACGCTCACTGAACTCTCCATCAAACGGCCAACGTTGATTGTTGTGCTCTTCACTGTGCTTGGTATTCTTGGCCTTTTCAGTTATCGGCAGTTACAGTATGAGCTGCTGCCGAAGATGACCCCGCCTGTTGTTACAGTCTCCATTGTCTACCCCGGAGCTTCGCCCGGCGAGGTGGAAACATCGCTCACGAAACCGGTGGAAGAGGCGGTCTCCGCTATTGAACAAATTGTCTCTATCACCTCTACGTCAACTGAAGGTCTTTCGGTTGTCACTATCGAGTTTTCCAATTCGGCAAATATTGAAAAGGCTCTGCAGGATGCCCAGCGCAAAATCAACGAGGTGCGAGACCGTTTTCCGAATGAGGCGAAAGCTCCCGTTATTTCACGTTTTGCGCTTGATGAGGTGCCTGTGCTGCGTATTGGCGCAACCTCGTCGCTGCCGGATGCTGAGTTTTATCAGATGCTCAAGGATGATGTCAAGCCACTGCTTGCGTCTGTTAGCGGGGTGGGTCAGGTCTCTCTGCTTGGTGGTCGTGAGCGGGAAATCAGGGTCAATGTTGATCTTGCAAGGTTGCAAAGCTACGGCTTGACGCTGCCTGATGTACTCAAGGAGGTCGGCAAGGGCAATCTTGACTTCCCAACAGGTAAAATTGATGATAGTGACCGTCAGTTTGTTGTGAGGCTTGCCGGCAAGTTTGTTGCCCTTGAAGAGCTGAAAAATTTTATTTTGCGCTCAACAGCTTTTGGTACGGTGACGCTGCAGGATGTGGCTGAGGTGGAAGATGGCTTTAAAGAGATCACAACGCTCACCAGGCTCAATGGCCGGAGCGCGGTGGCTATTATGGTGATGAAGCAGAGTGATGCCAACACGGTTGAGGTGAGCCAACTGACAAGGGCTGCACTCGCCAGACTTGAAAAATTGTACAGCGCCCGTCATCTCCGCTTTGATATTGCCCAGGATGCCTCAACCTTTACCCTTGATGCTGTCACCGCCGTACAGCACGATCTTCTTTTTGCTGTTGCTCTTGTTGCACTGGTGATGTTGCTTTTTCTGCACAGCCTGCGTAACTCTCTTATTGTGCTCGTCTCAATTCCTGCGTCGCTTGTCACAACGTTTATCGGGATGTATCTCTTCGGGTTTTCCCTGAATCTTATGACGCTCCTCTCCCTTTCGCTGGTGGTAGGGATTCTTGTTGACGACTCTATTGTGGTGCTTGAAAATATCTACCGCCATCTTGAGCGAGGCGAAGAGCCACGACAGGCCGCTCTCATTGGTCGAAATGAGATTGGCTTTACTGCGCTCTCAATTACGCTGGTTGATGTGGTGGTTTTTCTGCCACTCTCGCTGGTGAGCGGTATTGTGGGCAATATCCTGCGTGAGTTTGCTGTTGTTATGGTTATTTCGACGCTGGTGAGCCTCTTCGTCTCCTTTACCCTGACACCGTTGCTTGCATCACGATTTTCCACGGTTGAACAATTTTCAGGAAAAAACGTGGTTGAAAAGTTTGCCCTTGCTTTTGAGCGCAACTTTCTCAGAATGCGTGATGGCTATATCAGTTTGCTTCAGTGGAGCCTTCGCAATCCGCGTAAAGTCTTCTTCAGCGCCATGCTGCTGCTGGTTCTCTCTTTTCTTCTTCCATTTTTTGGCTTTATCGGTGGAGAGTTTATCTCCGTCTCTGACCGTGGAGAGTTTTCGGTAAAACTGGAATTGGAACCAGGAACCACGCTTGCAGAGACCAATCGACTGACGCGGAGTGTGGAGAAGCGTCTCCGCACCATGCCTGAGGTGCAGAAGGTGATGGTGAACGTTGGCTCTTCGAGCGAAGGGTTTTTCAATCAGAGCGCCGACAATGTGTCGGAAATCAATGTCAGCCTTTCGCCCAAAGGGGAGCGGGTACGCTCGACCGATGACCTCATGCAAATTGTTCGTGGTCGATTACAGGATATTCCCGGACTCAAGTCGAGCATTAACCCGATCGGTATTTTTGGAACAGCCAATGAAACGCCGGTGATGGTTATTATCAGTGGTCCCATGAGAAGCCAGGTGACTCGTGTAGCCGAAGCGTTGCGAGACAGCATCAGAACCATTCCTGGAACTGCTGATGTCAAGCTGACCTCACAAATCGGGAGTCCTGAAATACGTGTAGTGGTCGATCGTGAAAAAATGGCCTCATTTGGTCTCTCAATTGCTGATGTCGGCGCTGCCCTGCGGACGGCTTACGCCGGTGATGAAGCTGGAAAATACCGCGACGGTGCGGATGAGTACAACATTAGGGTGATGCTTGACAAATATTATCGCCAGGATACATCGACGCTCTCCGAGATTACCTTTCGAACTCCACAGGGTGATCTTGTGCGTCTCGGTCAATTTGTCACCTTTGAACAGGATCGTGGTTATACACAGTTGCAGCGCAAGGATCGCAATAATGCCGTATGGGTCAAGGCGCAGGTTATTGGGCCTCCTGTAGGTACTATCGGCAACGAAATTGAGCGGGTTATCCACAATATGCAGAAAAAGGGCATTATGCCATCAACCATCTCTTACGCTTATGAGTCAGATCTCAAAAGGCAGGGAGAGTCGAACGAAACGCTCTTGCTTTCTGTTCTTGTTGCGATTATTTTCGTTTACCTCATCATGGTTGCCCTCTATGACTCATGGGTTTGGCCGATGGTGGTGATGTTTTCTATTCCACTTGCCATTATAGGAGCGCTTTTCGCTCTTGCTCTTACAGGTAAGTCTTTGAGTATATTCACCGTTCTTGGTATTATCATGCTAATCGGGCTTGTTGGAAAAAATGCCATCCTTCTGGTTGATTTTATTAATAAATTTCGCCAGGAGGGTATGGTGCTTTCCGAAGCGATCATGGAGTCAGCAAAGGAGCGGTTGCGCCCCATTCTGATGACAACATTGACTCTGATCTTTGGCTTGCTGCCCATAGCGCTTTCGCAAAGTTCAGGGTCTGAATGGAAGTCAGGTCTTTCAGTGGCGCTTGTTGGCGGGCTCTTCAGTTCAATGTTTTTGACGCTTCTTGTTATTCCTGTAGTTTACGTATGGTTCGATAACCTGCTCGTGAAGGTTGCCGCATTTAAAAAGAGATTGAGAGCGTAGGTTTTTTTGCAATGCTTTTAATAAACCACACAGATCATGCGTCTTTTTTTACGAGGGACTCCGGTACTTTTGATATGCCGGATAGCGCTTGCTTTTTCGTGGATATACCAGGGCGCCGTCCCTAAAATAGCCTGTATGAGCAAGAGTGAAATTGACCTGATTGGTCACCTTATTCCTGTCTACCAGTGGGCATGTGAAGCTGTTTTCTGGATGGGAATTGCGGAGATACTTTTTGGACTTTTCCTGCTTGTGACCAGGTGGCGTTGGGTTTTCTGGCTCAATGTTGTTGCGTTGATCGGACTGCTTTGTTTCGTTGCCCTGTTTGATCCAACAATGTTTACATTGCCATTCAATCCTTTGACGCTGAATGTTGCGCTGATTGCGCTCTCGGTGATAGCGGCAGGGGATTTGAAAAAATCACAAATCGGGATTTGAATGAAACTTTTTCGTTTTAATGGGGAGTTGAGCACTATTGTCACTATTTTCCTCTCTGTATCTGTAACCATTGTTGCAATTGCATCTCTTTTGGGAGCAGTGGGAGCCATGAATGGCAATCTCTTTTTTTTGAAGCTTCACCCTTATCTTTTTTTTATCGGATTTGGCAATCTTGCCATACTCATTCTTAACCGATATTTGACTGCCGCAATCTATCCTGAACTGAAGATTGATCCCTCAAAGCAGTTGAGCTATATCTATCTGATACTCTTTTCTCTGGCAATGATTACTCTCTCCATCGCCATGGAGTGGCCTCTTTTGAAAGCCATGACGGGGTTGCTTCTCATGGTTATTGTTGCAGGCGCACTCACCGAGATTTTTACGACACTCTCTATTCCGAGAATTTGGAAAGAGGTTTCAGTGCGCTACTATATTTTTGATGTGCTTTTTTTACTTGTCGCCAATATAGGGCTCTTTACCCTCGGTCTGAAAGAGGCCTTTCCAAATCTTGGTATTATTCCTTTTTTCGTAACACAGTCCTCCTATTTTCTTGGCTCATCATTTCCACTCAGTATCAGTGTGATGGGTTTTCTCTATACTTATGCGTGGGGTCGTTCTTCGAAACGTGAGCTGGCCAAACGGCTTTTCAGTCTCTGGTTTTATATTTTTGTCGGCGGGGTTCTCTTTTTTCTGATTGTTATCCTTCTTGAAAACTATCTCAGCATGATGATGATCAGCCACTTTCTACTCTTTGGTGTCATGGCGCTTCTTGGCAGTTTTGCCATCTATCTCTATACTTTTTTTAATAATAAATTTCATCACCCAGCCCTTGCCTTTCTCTTGAGCGGACTTGCCCTTCTCTTTGCGACAAGCGCTTTTGGTATTATGAACATCTACTATCTCAAGGGGGTTCATTTCGGAACCATCCCCCCCCTTCGTTTCGACAGAATGTGGATTTACCATTCGCACACTCATGCTGCGCTGCTCGGATGGATCACCTTCTCCTTTATCGGAATGATCTACATTGTCATTCCTTCAATTATGCGTTCGAACTCTCTTGAAACACTCAGAAGCGAATATGCACTCTCTCCACTGGTTGGGCAAGCGGTTATGAAAAGGGCCTTTATACAGCTTACGGTACTATTACTCTCCTGCTCAGCAATTCTTCTTGCATTTTATCTGGAAAGCAACCTCCTGCTTGGTTGGGCGGGTTGTGTTTATGGATGTGCAGTCTATTATCTGAGAGTCAATCTTCTGCGGTCAATACAAACAGTTTAACCATAACGTCATTCAACTATAATTTATGCAGATCACAGCAAAGCTTCTATCGATTCTTCCCGAGCAGACTGGTGCGGGAAAAAATGGCCCCTGGAAAAAACAGGATATCATTGTTGAAACAGAGGGGCAGTATCCTAAAAAAGTCTGTATCTCACTTTGGGGAGAGAAGCATGACAGAAACCTGCTGAAAGTCGGAGTCAAGCTTACTCTTTCGTTTGATATAGAGAGCCGTGAGTTCAATGGAAAGTGGTATACCGATGTCAAGGCATGGAAAATTGAGGGTGTCAACGACGGTGTAGGTGGTGGAGCTTCTTATACCGATGACTCTGCATCTTATGCTCCACCAGTCTTTGAGAGTGACCGGGAGAGTGTTATTGCCAATGACGATTGTCCATTCTGACGCTTAATTTTTCAGCCCATGTACCTCTTTTTTGATACTGAAACAACAGGATTGCCCCGTAATTGGCATGCGCCTGTAACCGATGTCGATAACTGGCCACGTCTGGTACAGTTGGCCTTTTTATGTTACGATGAGGATGGTCATCAAATGTCTGCGGGTGATGATATTATTAAACCGGATGGCTTTTTGATTCCATCAAATGCCACCAGGATTCATGGAATATCAACCGAAAAGGCCTCTGCTGAAGGTAAGCCTCTGAAGGAGGTACTGCACTTTTTTCTGGAACATATAGTGCAAGCAGAGGTGCTTGTGGCGCATAATATCAGTTTTGATGTAAAGATAGTGGGCAGCGAATTGATAAGGGCAGGAATGAACAATATCCTGCAATCAAAGAGGCAAATATGCACCATGCAGAGCAGCACCGAATTTTGCGCACTCTCAGGTACCTATGGCAACAAATGGCCAAAATTGTCTGAACTGCACCATAAACTCTTTGGTACCGGATTTGAAGAGATGCACAATGCTGCCCATGATATTCAGGCTACTGCCAAATGTTTCTGGGAACTGAAGAGAAGGGGAGTGTTTGATACAAGATGAGAAATTCCAGAAAACGGGATTACATGGCTGAATCTTTCTCCGCTCTCCTTACTTTCAGGCAGAGCTACATTTTTCAGTTTTCACCTCTTTCAACAGCTTTACTCTCCCTATTGAATATGGTTTGCTCTGGTTGCTATCTGCCGACACGAAACTATATTTTTACGCCGCCATCATAACAGGAAAAGCTGTAGTGGTTCAGTTTTTTCAAGAACAGGTAATGAGTTGTATTTTTTTTTCTTCAGTATAAAATCTTCAATTATGAGGGAATTTCTAAGAAACGGATATGGCCTGGAGAGCACCAATGAGTGGCAGAAAAATTGCTGGATTAATATTGAGTGTCCTGATGAAAACGATAAAAATTATGTTATAAATGACTTAAAGGTTCCGCCTTCATTTTATTATGATATTGAAGATATTGATGAACGCCCCCGTATTGAAATTGAAGATGGATGGTATTTTATTTTACTGAGAATTCCTTATAAAACGAATGATATTGATCTGCCATTCACCACAATTCCACTTGGTGTGATTTTTAATGATGAAATCATTTTATCAATATGCTCCTTTAAAACCGATCTTATACAGGACTTTATTGAGCATACGAAACGAAAGAATATTGTTATTGAAAATAATTTTGATCTTCTTCTTAAACTACTTCTTTCATCAAGTATCTGGTTTTTAAAGTATCTGAAACAAATTAACCAGAAAATTAAAAATGCTGAAAGCAAACTTGATAAATCTATTAAAAATGAGGATTTACAGACCCTGCTGCAAATTGAAAAGTGCCTTGTCTATTTTTTGACATCGCTTAAGGGTAATGATATTTTGTTGCACAGAATAAAGAATATCAAATCGAAAAAGGATGAATTCGATCTTGATGTCATAGAGGATGTTGAGGTTGAGTTAAAGCAGGCTCAGGAGATAACAAATATATATAGCGATATTCTTAGTGGAATGATGGATGCCTATGCCTCGGTCATATCCAATAATCTGAATGTTGTTATGAAACGCCTCACATCCATCTCTATTATTTTAATGATTCCAACGCTCATTGCCAGTTTATATGGTATGAATGTTCCTAATACATTTCAGAATTCTCCTTTTGGTTTCTGGATTATTCTCCTTTTTTCTTTTCTGCTTTCAACATCAGGAGTACTGTTTTTCAAGAGCAGAAACTGGCTTTAATTCGCAATCAGTGTCCTGAGAATCAGTGGCAGGTGATCTGAATAGCCACCCTTATACTTTCTTTTTTCGTATGTCGGATAAGGCTTTTTTCCGTTATCGTCAAGCATTGGTGGGAACCAGAAGCAGCGGAACGACTCTTTCGAGGCATGGAGTCCCAAGCGATCAAGCATCCCGCCTGTCAGAAGAATATGGTCGATCTGTTGCCAATGGTTATTGAAGAAGTAACTGCCGATTCCCTCATAGCCACTCCAGCAGTTGTAAAGGAACCTGCGGTTATCGGCTTTGACACTCTCAGCATCGAAGGTTGAGCCAAGCACCTCTTTCAATGAGTTGTTTGAAGCTTCGTCATTAAAATCGCCCATGACAACAATATCCGCTTTCGGATTGCCGACAAGAAGACTGTCGAGAATGTGTCGGGCAACTGTTGCTGCGGCAATTCGTTTTGGTTCAGTCCAGCCTGTATCAAAAGAGCGTGATGGCCAGTGATTAAGGATTACATGAAACGGATGTCCGTCTGCCGAAAAACTGGCGACAATAATTTTTCTTGTCCGTCTGCTTGCCAGCGGAACGGTGTAGGCTTTTGATGCTCCAGCTCGGAGGGTTTTCGGATTCCAGGCAAGGGCAATATCAATTCCTCTCGGGTCTGAAGATTCATAATAAATAGTTTTATAGTAGATTCCCTGAATTCCGGAGAGTGTCGCCTCAAAAAGGCGCTGGTTTTCTACCTCTGCACAAGCCAGAACATCGGGATATTTTCGATAGTCGGGGTGAGCCTCAACTGCTGTGATAACATGTCGGATTCGCATCTGTTTGAGGAGAAGTTTTTTTTCGCTCCACTGCAGTTTTCCGGTCGGAGTGAAATCTTCGTCGTCTGTTCGATCATCGTTGCTGGTGTCAAAGAGATTTTCAATGTTCCACCACATAAAAAGCACGTTTTTTTCCGATTTTTGACGCCCAGTTGCAGTAGGAAAAATCCATGAGGCTGCGACAAGCAGGGAAAAAAAGCAACAGAGTATTTTTTGCATAACCTCTTTCGCTGTAAATTTTTTCTTTACCATAATGATTATGTAACTTATGCAACTTAATCTGCATTTTTGATCTTTCAATATTTTTTCAAACGATCCGGAAAGCATTATGACCCAGCAGAGTGATGTCAAAGATCAGGCTAAAGATATCCTCGAGGAAACCCTTGACAGGAAGGCGGTTATTGTGCTTGCAAGAATCTCTGAAGAGATGCAACTGCTTTTTCTGGCTCATCCTGAACCTGAAGCTGAGAAGGTTAAAGAGATTGTAACAGGTTTTTTTCTTGAGAACGGAAAATCAGAACAGTTTATTGACGACTGGATCAAAACCTCTGAAGAGTATAGCCGTACAAGGGGGTTAAGTTGCCAGGATCAGCCGAAAGCGATGCTTTCCGATCTTGGTGTCTTCAGGTTTATGAACTTTTTGAAAGACAAGGGGTTGACTGACGAGCAGATCACTATTGTTCTTACCGGAGCGGTTCAGCAGGCAACTTCTGATCAGCACGGTGAATGATAATAATGGTCAATAGTCATGAGTGTAACGGTTATCGTCATTAAGAGCTCATCTAAATAAAAAATTTATATCATGAAAAAAGGTAGACAGCTTTATGAAGGCAAGGCCAAGAAGGTTTTTTTAACGGACGATAATGATTTGGTGATACAGGAGTTTAAAGACGATGCGACAGCCTTCAATAACAAGAAAAAGGGGACTATTGCCGAAAAGGGTGTGGTAAACAATGCAATTTCCTGCAAACTTTTTACCATGCTTGAAGAGCATGGAATTCAGACTCACCTGGTCGAGAAGCTTTCTGATCGTGAAATGCTTTGCCGTCATCTCGATATCATCAAGGTCGAGGTTGTAGCGCGTAACATTGCTGCTGGCTCTCTGGTGAAACGGTACGGGTTTGCTGAAGGCACTGTTCTTGAGAATCCGATTATTGAGTTCTATCTGAAGGATGATGATCTTGATGATCCGCTGATGAACGAATCTCACGCTGTTGCGCTTGGCGTCGCCACTTTTGAAGAACTTTCTGTTCTTAAAAAACGTGCCGAGGAGATTAATGCGATACTCAAGCAATTTTTTGCAGAGAGGAAGTTGAAGCTTGTGGACTTCAAGCTTGAGTTTGGCCGTCACAAAGGAGAAATTCTTCTTGGGGATGAGATAAGCCCTGATACTTGCAGGTTCTGGGATCTTGACACAAACGAAAAAATGGATAAAGATCGGTTTCGCTTTGATCTTGGCGGTGTTGAGAATGCATATAGCGAGGTACAGAAAAGAGTGCTTGGGCTTGACTGAAGCTTTCAGTAATCAGTAACGGGTTTTTACATGCTTGAATCTGCGATGGCCTGGCTGCAACATGCTGACCCGTATACGGTCTATCTCTTTGTGTTTCTCATCGCATTCCTTGAAAATGTGATTCCACCCATACCCGGTGATGTACCAATTGCATTTATGGGGTATCTCATTTATGAGCATAACGGGATAACTTTTGTTAGTGCACTGTTATGGGCTACATTAGGGTCAACCGGTGGGTTCATGCTTGTTTATCTCTTGAGCATCTCTCTTGGTCTGAAATTATATGCCGAAGCAGATAACGCGGAACATCACCGGTTCTCAAAAAGTGTTCACCGTTTTTTTTCCACCCTCAGACATGGAGTTGCTCCGTCAAAAATTTGCAGCTCATGGTTATCTTGCAGTTCTGGCTAATCGGTTTTTGTTTGGTTCCCGGGCGGTTATTTCGGTTATGGCTGGATTGATGCACTTAAAGTTTTTTTTTGTTTTCCTTGCAGCATTGACCAGTGCTGTTGTGTGGAATACTCTTTTGCTGGCTGGTGGTTTTTTTCTGGGTAGCAAATGGCAGAATATTGGTGAATATGTGGTTTTGTACAGTATTCCTGTTTCAATTATTTTTATTCTGATGGTTTTTTATTCTGTATGGAGTTTTGTCAGGCAACGAAAGAACGCGAACGAGTAACTGATTTTTATTAATTCATAAAAATTTTCTTGACTATACCTATCTATCATGGCAAAAGAGTTAAAACTTTATCCTGTCGCCAGAAAGGGCGTTCTTCTTGAGCTTGCCGGCATTGATGATCTCCAGCAGATGGCCCGTCAGGTTCGTCGGGATATTATCAGAATGCTTGCTACGGCCAATTCTGGCCATACGGGTGGTTCACTCGGCATGGCCGATATTTTTACCGCTCTCTACTTCAGAGTGCTGAACCATGACCCACACCAGTTCTGGAATAATAACGACAAGGATCTTCTCTTTCTCTCTAATGGTCATATCGCCCCGGTCTGGTACAGCGTGCTTGCCCGGTCTGGCTATTTCCCAATCAGTGAACTTAATTCACTTCGTCAGCTCAACTCATTTCTCCAGGGGCATCCAACCTCTGAATCGAAACTTCCAGGAATCCGTATTGCCTCTGGTTCATTAGGCCAAGGTCTTTCGGTCGCTGTCGGTGCTGCTCTTGGACTTCGGCTTGATGGCAAGGATGGAGATGTTTTCTGCCTGATGGGTGATGGTGAATGTCAAGAGGGGCAGATTTGGGAGGCGGCAATGAGCGCCTCTCATTATAAGCTCAGCATGATTATTGGTATTGTCGATTGCAACAATCTTCAAATTGACGGGGAGGTCTCCGATATCATGGATGTAGAACCATTTGCAGATAAATGGCGCTCATTTGGCTGGAATGTTTACCATTGTGATGGAAACGATATTGAGAGTGTTATCACCACGCTGGAAGGTATCAAGACATCTCCTGATCGAAAAAAGCCATCAGTGGTTCTTGCCAAAACAATTATGGGAAAAGGTGTTCCTTTTTTTGAGGGTTCCATGCCAGACAAGAGTAACTGGCACGGAAAACCGCCATCGAAGGATGATGCGGTAAAGGCGCTGGCCATTCTTGGCGATACTCTGTTCGGTGATTTTTAGACCAACGTACGCTTCGTGCAAATTATAGCCGGTATATACAGAGGACGCAAAATAAGGAGCTCGTCGTCACATGCTATCCGTCCTTGCAGCAGCAGGGTGAAAAAGTCTATTTTTGATACTCTTGCATCGAGAATTGATTTTGAGGGGGCTTCCGTTCTTGATCTGTTCGCAGGTTTTGGCTCTCTCGGTTTTGAAGCGCTGAGTCGAGGCGCAGCGAGGGTCTCTTTTGTCGATCAGCATATTGATTCACTGAAAGCTTTGAAGGCAACAGCCACGCAGTTAGGGGTGCAAGAGTGTGTGAAAATTGTCAATGCAGATGTTTCTGCATTTCTTGGGCGAGCAAAAGGGCCGTTTGATCTGCTTTTTTGTGATCCACCATATTCATGGCCTGATTACAATCCTCTGCTGGAGCAAATTTTTGGAGGCACACTTCTTGCAGAAGAGGGTTTGTTACTTATAGAACACACGACTCAGGTTGATTTTACGTCGTCGCCATATTACTCTTTTCATAAAGATTACGGGATGACAAGAGTTACTTTTTTTATGCAATGACCATTTCAGGACAATGAAACAAAAAGCAATTTATCCAGGAACATTCGACCCTTTCACCAATGGCCATCTTGATGTTCTTGAACGTGCCCTGAATATCTTTGAACAGGTTGTTGTCGTCATTGCAGAGAACTGTCAGAAACACGCACTTTTTACAACTGATGAGCGCCTGATCATGACCAAACAGGTAATGGGTAACTATCCCGGAGTCAGTGTTGAGGTACTTCATAAAGGATTACTTGCTGATTATGCCCGTCAGGTTGGTGCGCGAGCCATTGTCAGGGGGGTACGGCAGGTAAAGGATTTTGAGTATGAATTTCAGATGTCGCTTCTCAATCGTCAGCTCTATCCAGAGGTGACAACCGTTTTTCTTATGCCTAATGTCAAATATACCTATGTGGCATCATCAATTATCAAAGAGGTGGCCATGCTTGGAGGAGATGTCAGCAAGTTTGTTCATCCTTGTGTTTTGGATATGATGCATAAAAAACGTGAAGAATATAATCAGAAAATAAACTAACAAAAAACCATAATAATAATGCCGATAACAATACTCCCGGATGAAAAATATCTGACCCGCCGGGTACTTGGTATGCAGGAATCGCAGACTATGCGAATTTCTAACCTTGCAGGTAAAATGAAAGCTGAAGGGTTGGATATAGTCAGCCTTTCTGCAGGGGAGCCCGATTTCCCAACCCCCGCGCACGTTAATCAGGCAGGAATTGATGCAATTAATGCAGGATTTACCCGATATACAGCAAATTCCGGCATCGCTGATCTGAAAAAAGCTATTATTGAAAAATTCAGACGTGATAATGGGCTGGAGTTTATTGAAAATCAGATCATCGTTAGTAACGGAGGCAAACAGACCTTGGCGAACGCCTTTCTGGCACTCTGTGAAGAGGGTGATGAGGTAATTATTCCAGCTCCTTTCTGGGTAAGTTTCCCTGAGATGGTTCGTCTTGCAAGTGCGACACCGGTGATAGTTCATGCTACTCTGGAAAACGAATATAAGATCACACCTGCCCAGCTTGAGGCGGCTATAACTCCAAAAACGAAGGTTTTTGTTCTGAATTCGCCCTCAAATCCAACAGGTGCGGTTTATAGTGAAGCTGAGGTAAGAGCACTGATGAAGGTTCTCGAAGGTCGGGAAATTTTTGTCATTTCAGATGAAATGTATGACATGATCGTCTATGGCGATGTGCGCCCTTTCTCTCCGGCAAGGATTCCTGCAATGAAGGAGTGGGTTATTGTCAGCAACGGTGTATCCAAAACCTATGCCATGACCGGATGGAGAATTGGGTATCTTGCCGGTCCGAAATGGCTTGTTGATGCCTGCGACAAGATACAGTCACAAACCACGTCAAATCCCAATGCCATAGCCCAGAAGGCGGCTGTTGCTGCTTTAACAGGAGATCAGGGTGTCGTTGAAGAGCGCCGCGCTGAATTTGAGACGCGTCGGGATTACATGTACCAGGCTCTCAACAGTATACCAGGTTTTAAAACCGCTTTGCCGCAAGGTGCGTTCTATATTTTTCCTGATATCAGTGGTGTCCTCGGGCAAACCTTTAATGGCATTGTCATGAAGGACTCGGCGGATGTGGCTGAATATCTTCTGAAGGTGCACCATGTTGCAACAGTGCCTGGTGATGCCTTTGGCGCGCCGGAAAACCTCCGTATCTCTTATGCTGCATCGATAGACGCGCTTGAGGAGGCGGTGAACCGTATCAGGAGAGCGTTCAAATAGGTGGCGAGGATGCTCAAAGTTCGTCGCAGCAAACTCTATACGTTGTGGTTCGGCTGGTATTCCCGTCGGCAGTTCCGGAGGTTTTTTAACTCAGTCCGTGTTGTCATGCAATCCGGAGTGCGCGAGATGGATCTCGGTACTCCGGTCATTTTTTATGCTAACCATGCCTACTGGTGGGATGGTTTCTGGTCACAACTCTGTACTGAAGAGTTTTTTCACCAAAGACTCCATATCATCATTGAGTTTCAACAGTTGCAAAAGCACCGTTTTTTTACAAGAATAGGCGCATTTTCGCTTGATCAGTCCCGCCCAAGAAGTTTGCCTGCCACGCTCAATTATGCAGCAGAACTACTCAGCGATCATCATGAGCGACAGAACGCCCTATGGATTTTTCCTCAAGGAAAAATAGAGAATGTCGACAAGCGACCGCTGGTTTTTTATAGAGGAACCGCATCAATTGTCTCACGTCTGCTTGAAAAAGTCCCAGGTGTTTATCTTGTTTCAGTTGTCAGCAGGATTGAATATCTTGAGGAGCAAAAACCTGAACTTTTTTTGTCTTTCAGGGAGCCGCATCTTGTTAGCGGAGAGAACTTCCCTGGTGCCGATAATCTCACAGCATATATGCGGGAGATGACCGAAAATCATCTTGATGAACTTGACGAGAAGATTCGAAACCGAAGGCTGGGCGATACAATGACGATTATCAGGGGTCGTGCATCTGTTAACAGAAAGAGTGAAGCATTTGGTCGCTTTATGCGTATGGGCAGAGGCAAGGATATTGGCTGATATGGTTTTTGCTTATGAGTTATTATGATATCAGATAGAGAGCTGTACATACACAAAATCAACAACGTCCCCTATTTTCATGAGTAACGTTATATGTAGTTGTCTTTTGGGTAATAATGCAAAGGTGAGGTTGCGGCTTTCACAGTTGCTGCACAAAGAGATGGAATCGATTTATGGGGTATCTCCAGAAGGAGTAATTGATGATATCTGCGAAGTTGAGCTGCAGGGTTGCCGCCGTGATTTTTTTCTTAATAATACAGGCATCCCTTTTACCATAGGAATGCAGGTTATTATTGAATCAGATGGTGGTTATGATTTTGGTGTTGTCTATTCGACCGGCCAGATTGCCAGAAAAAAGTTCCAGCTCAAGGGGTTGGATAAAAATGGTCATGAGTGTACGGCGGTATTGCGAATTGCTGATGAGAATGATAACCAGGCAATTATTGAACTTAAAAATCGACAAACCGATATCCGTACTACTTGTCAGAACAAGATTAAAAAACACGAACTCGATCTGAAACTGGTTGATGTCGAGTTACGTATGGATCAGCAAAAGCTTTCGGTCTACTATACCTCTTCACACCGTGTGGACTTCAGAGCGTTGGTTCGTGATCTTGCCGGAGAGTTTAAGGCCAGGATCCAGATGGTACAAATTACGACTCGTGAGGAGGCCAGACGGGCAAACTCTTTTGGCCCATGTGGCTGCCTGTTATGTTGTTCAAGCTGGCTGCAGAAAATTCATGCAAACCCCTTTGCGGACAAATCCCCTTACGCTGAATCGGCAGGCAATGATAGCCATGCTTTTAATATTACCGGGATATGTAACCGTCCGAAGTGCTGTCTTGGTTATTCAAAAAATGAAAAGGGGTGTCGCAACCACTCTTCAGCTCAACCAGCGATGCCTTTGGTTGGAAGCATAATATCAACTCCGGAAGGTTCTGCGGTTGTTGAAAGTATTGATGCCCAGAAAAAACTTGTCTGGTTGCTTTACCAGAAGAACGATCAGACACGGAGGTTCCCACTCGACAAGTTCAATGCCCTGTTTGTCCAAAAATAATGGTTGTCATCTATGCCTCAGTTTACAAAAACACTCGTCACGTCAGCCCTTCCTTATGCCAATGGCCCGGTTCATCTTGGCCATCTTGCCGGAGTGTATCTTCCTGCCGATATTTACGTCCGGTATAAAAGGCTCAAGGGTGAGGACATCATCCACATTGGTGGTTCAGACGAACACGGAGTCCCCATTACCATTACCGCTGAAAAAGAGGGTATTTCACCGCAGGATGTCGTTGATCGCTATCACCAGATGAATCTGGATGCCTTTTCAAAATGCGGTATCTCTTTTGATTACTACGGCAGAACAACCTCAGAGGTTCATCATAACACCGCACAGGAGTTCTTTCTTGAAATTGAGGAAAAGGGCATTTTTCAACAAAAAATTGAAAAGCTTTTCTTTGACCGGAAAGCAAACCGTTTTCTTTCTGACCGATATGTAACCGGAACCTGCCCAATCTGCAACAATTCTGAGGCAAATGGTGATCAGTGCGAACAGTGCGGCACCCATTTAAGTCCACTTGAACTGATCAACCCGAAGAGTAAACTCTCGGATGCAACGCCTGAATTGCGTGATACCATGCACTGGTACTTTCCGCTTGGGCAGTTTCAGGAGCAACTTGAGGCCTATGTTCATACCCATGACGAAGACTGGCGCTCAAATGTGGTCAACTATACCAATACCTGGCTGAAACAGGGACTGAATGATCGGGCGATTACCCGTGACCTGTCATGGGGGATAAAGGTGCCCCTTGAGAGCGAAGAGTCCGTTGGAAAGGTGCTCTATGTCTGGTTTGATGCGGTGCTGGGTTATATCTCGTTTACCAGGGAGTGGGCGGCACTGCGGGGGGAAAGTGATCTGTGGAAATCATACTGGCAGGATCCTCAGTGTCGCCTTGTTCACTTTATTGGCAAGGATAATGTTGTTTTTCATACCCTGATGTTTCCTGCTATCCTGATGGCATGGAACCAGGGGCGTTCAAGTGATCTCTATAATCTTGCCGATAATGTCCCTGCGTCGGAGTTCATGAATTTTGAAGGGAGGAAGTTCTCGAAATCAAGAAACTATGCGGTCTATCTTGGTGAATTCCTTGAAAAATTTTCTGCTGATACCCTTCGCTACAGTATTGCCATGAACTATCCTGAAAACAAGGATAGTGATTTCAGTTGGCAGGATTTTCAGAACAGAACCAATGGTGAGTTGGCTGATACACTCGGCAATTTTATCAAACGTTCGATTGATTTTACCAATGCCAGGTTTGAGGGAATGGTGCCCTGTGACTCCACACCTGAAGAGTGGAATGCTCTAGGAATTGAGTGGCAAGATACACTTGCACAGCTTGATCGTGCTTATGAAGAGTTTCATTTTCGCGAAGCAACCTCTCTTGGTATGGATATCGCCAGGGCGGCTAATCGCTTTTTGACGATATCGGAACCATGGAAAATGATCAAGCTTGATCATGATGCTGCGGCAAGAACGATGGCGATCTCCCTTAATTTGTGCCACGCTCTTTCCATTGCGCTTTTTCCGGTTATTCCGGAAACCTGCAACCGCATTCATGCCATGCTCGGTTTTGACGGGCATATTGAAGATCTCATTATTCGTGGCAAACCGCTGTTTTCGGAACTCCTGTTGCCTACGCTGAAGCAAGGTCACAAGCTCAGAGAGAAATCTGAAATTCTTTTCACCAAAATTGAGGAGAGCGCCATTGCACCGGAACTTGCAAAAATTGCTGCTCTGCTTGCTGAAGTCGAAAAAAAAGAGGCCGGAGTAGTGCAGAGCCGTATGGAGTTCAAGCCAGAGATCAGCTTCGACGACTTTCTGAAGGTTGACCTGAGGGTCGCAAAAGTTCTCTCTGCTGAGCCTGTCAAGAAGGCCGCTAAACTCCTGAAACTGCAACTGCAGGTCGGTTCTGTAACAAAACAGGTACTTGCCGGTATTGCAAAGCATTACAGTGCAGAAGAGATGATCGGCAAAAATGTGGTGTTTGTTGCAAATCTTGCAGAACGGAGCATCCGCGATGAGGTTTCAGAGGGGATGATTCTTGCCGTAGAGGGAGATGATGGCAAGCTTTTTGTCATAGAACCTTCAGGAGATAAAATAAATGGTAAGTTGATACAATAATAGTTTGGAAAAGAAATTTTATTGCGTACATTGTAGCACAAACATCGTGGGGTGGAGCAATTGGTAGCTCGTCGGGCTCATAACCCGAAGGTTGCAGGTTCAAGTCCTGTCCCCACCACCAGTAAAAGCCGCCTCGTCAAGGGCGGCTTTTTTGTTGTCTCGTGCATGATACTTGTTCTTTCTCGGTTCGCAGGTCTAACTTGCATTGGCCTATAAATAAGGAAGCAATGTGCCCTATAGCCCAGAGTGATGTGGTTACTTTTTTTCTGAAAAAAATGCGTTCACTTTTGCAATCAACTGCTTTTCTGTCATTCGTTCACAAGTTTCTACGGCACGCACTTTTTTGTGCATCTCTTTGTTCTTCTCGATTTCTTTAGCAAGCTCAATTTTCGCCTCTCCAGGGCCAAAAAGTGCGATGTCAGTTGAATCTACAAGTAATTCAACCACCTTCTGATAATAAGTATGATATTGATGTTTTCGGCGTTCATCGGCTGTATGCTCATTTGCTACCGCCTGCGCAACGACGGTTCCATCAGCTTTCCATCCTCCGGAGGGTTTCAAATGACTTTCCGCATTGGATTCTACATGCTGAACACGCGTATGATCGCCCTCAATGGTAACCAGCACCGCTGTTTTGTGGTCTATCCACAGAGCTGTATTTTTTTTCATGGCTTTCATTGTTTTGATTAATAATCGGGAAGCAATAACAATGTAATCATTACTTTGCTTATTGAAGCAGTATCACCATTATTTCAAGGGGTGCTTCAGTTAAAAAATTTACTTTTTTTATAGTTCCAGCATCTCATAAATGGGACATCACCCAATTTTGAAGAAGAGAGAGAACGATCACAAGAAAGCCATTGGTTATGAAACAAAGTCGATTGGACTTGCTTTTATTATTTTTTTTTCTTTTTGTTGCTGTGTTTTTTGGTATCAATGGTGCACTTTTTGCCGCTGATGTTGTAGAGATTTCGGCAAGCACCGTAGCTCCGGCACCCGAAATCCCGGGCAATCATCCTCCTCTCTGGCTCATGACGCCTTTTGTATTCCTTCTCGTGATGATCGCCACCGGGCCCCTCTTATACCACCGATTATGGGAGCGACACTACCCGAAGGTTTCTGTCGGGTTCGGGTCGCTTGTTGCGTGTTATTATCTTTTTTTTATTGAGGATGGAGTGCATATTCTGGAAAATACCTTTGAAGAGTATCTCTCCTTTATTGCCCTGATCTCATCACTCTTTGTCGTTTCCGGCGGTATTCTGATCACAATCAATCGGCGGGGAAGCCCGATAATTAACGCTTCTCTGCTCTTTTTCGGAGCATTGATTGCAAATGTGATAGGAACGACCGGCGCATCCATGCTGCTCATACGACCATATATGCGCATCAACGCAGGTCGTCTCAAGGCATTCCATATTGTTTTCTTTATTTTTATCGTTAGTAATATTGGCGGCGCACTCACGCCTGTTGGTGATCCGCCGCTTTTTCTCGGCTTTTTAAAAGGAGTACCCTTTTTTTGGGTACTTTCGAAGGTTTGGCTGCCATGGATTGTTACGTTAACCCTTCTTCTTGTGATGTTCATGATTTTTGACACAAGAGTTGCCAATGGCAGGATAAATGGCGCTGAAGCTGAAGGCGGGGTGCGCATTGCTGGATTAAAGAACTTTTATTTTCTCGCACTTGTCATTGCGGCAGTTTTTCTTGATCCCGCCGTTATTAGGGGATTCCCGAGTCTTCAGAAACTCTTTCATCTCCCTTTTGGCATCCGGGAACTGATTATGTTTGGTGTTGCTGTTGCCGCATATAACGCTGCTGATCGTTCGGTGCTCAAGGCCAACGAATTCAACTTTGAACCGATCAAAGAGGTCGCTTTTCTCTTTATTGGCATTTTTGCAACAATGATTCCGGCTCTTGAGCTTATCGGATATTATGCGAAAAGTCATGCGGAGCAACTTTCAGTTTCACGGTTTTATTGGCTGACAGGGGCTCTTTCGGGAGTGCTGGATAATGCTCCGACCTACCTCAATTTTTTTGCCGGTGCATTAGGGAAGTTCGGGCTTGATATTGGCTCACCTGAAGAGATAAGAAGCTTTGCAGGTGGTCTGAACTCTCCGGTTCAGGGTGATGCCTCTTCTACTCTTTATCTTACCGCAATATCTGTTGCGGCAGTATTTTTTGGAGCACTGACCTATATCGGCAATGCCCCGAACTTTATGGTTAAAAACATCGCCGCCCAAGCCGAGGTTGATGTACCTGATTTTATGGAGTACATCTACAAGTACTCGCTCCCAATCCTTCTCCCGATATTTTTTCTCTTATGGCTCCTGTTTTTTAACTATTAAGGGAGTCGCATTGACCCATCACACTCTCATATTATGAAAAGCTTTCTTAACGCGGTCAAAAACGGGGAACTTGGGTTTGTCATAAAAAACTCTGTTTTTCTCCCGTTTCATTGTGAAATCATAACCATCTGGATAGGAAAGGAGATGTCTCTGCTCTCGACCCCGGATCTGATTGCTGATCTTTGTGATTCCGATCTGTTATCGATGAGGGAAGGGGACTCATACACCAATCTCGTATTCAGGAAATGGAGTGATCTTCATAAAGAGTTGGGCCATAATAAAGGCCATATCATTCTGCGTGCCGCAGAAAAAGGTGCTGATATTTTTAATAACGAGAACCTTCATTATATCAGGATGCGTTTTGCCGACCACAAGAGGGAACTCTCTTTTGAAATTTTTGATGATCCTTTTGATCTGTAGCCGACCGTGTTAAAATGTTTTTAATAATGTTTGACCAGCCAGATCTTATTTTATGACCATAGGTAACATTTTTTTCAGGTATTGTTTTCAAGCAAGGAAAAGACTCTTTTTACTTCTTTCAGTTGCACTGCTGCTCATGCTGTCATGGCGTACACCTGCAGCTTCGGCTGAAGAGTTTCAGTGCGGCATTGATCAGCTTGATGCCACTGAATGTCAGGAACTCGCAGGCTTACGAGTTGCTCTTGTTTCCAACGCAATGAGTCTCAGCAAAACAGGGGAGTCGAGCTACGTTCTCCTGCTTCGACATGGCGTCAAGCTGAAGTTTCTTTTGGCACCAGAGCACGGCTTTCTGGCTGATATCGAGGCAGGCAAAAAAGTGGGGAGGAGCGTTGTCTCTGATACCATTCCTGTCTTCTCACTTTATGGCGCTTCAAAAAAACCTGATATACAGCAATTACGACAGATTGATCTGCTTCTTTTCGACCTTCAGGACATCGGCACCCGCTGTTATACCTATATCTCGACGATGAAACTTGCCATGGAGGCTTGTGAGCAGGCGGGCATAGCATTTATGGTGCTTGATCGTCCCAACCCGATAGCCCCACTCTCGCAAAGTGGGTTCATGGTAACACCAGGATATGAGTCGTTTGTCGGAGCTGTCAATATTCCATTTGTTCACTCCATGACGGTCGGTGAAATTGCTCTGTTATTACAGAAGCAGTGCTACAAGAAACTTGATCTCAGAGTTGTACCAATGAAAGGATACCGGCGCAACAGATTTGCCGATGAACACATGGGGTTTACTTTCAGAACTCCTTCGCCGAATATTAAATCCATTGCAACAGCAATTGTTTATCCCGCCACAGTTTTTTTGGAAGCCACAGCCGTGAGTGAAGGGCGTGGAACTGATGCGCCATTTATGCAGTTCGGTGCTCCATTCATCCAAAGTGATGAACTCCTTGACGCTCTCAGAAAATACAATCTTCCTGGTGTTTCGTTTGTACCAGTCTTGTTTACACCCTCCTCAAGCAAGTTCAGTGGAGAGCGTTGCTATGGATTGAAGATCACCGTAACAAACAGAAGGTCATTCGATCCATTGAGAATGGCAACGGCGCTTTTGCTTGAGCTTCAGCGTCTCTACCCTGAAAAAACAGGTTTGAACAAAAAGGGAGATTTTTTTGACAAACTTGCGGGGACACCTTTATTCAGAGAGATGATTACGCAACAAAGCCCGATTGATGTTATCATGGAAGAGAGTTTCAGGCAGGTAGAGCTGTTCCAGCGTACGACTTCAGCAAATTTTTTCATCTATCCATAAGAGCAATTATCGAGGGATTTTTGTTCTGCCACCCAATCCTTTTTTTGAGAGCAATATTTGCCAGATCTGGATCGATCGAGCTCGAAAAGCGCCAGAAAAGCTTAAAAGATAATAGCACCACATACGGTAAAACCTCTCCGAATACTGGAGTCGCAGGGTTGGCCACCCTTCTGAGAAGTTTTCATACCACGCTTTGAGTGTCAATGAATAGTCATAGGTAAAGACATGTCAGTCTTCGACTATGAAGAGTCCTTCATAGTTTTTAGTAATCTGGCTGGCGGATGGGAGCATTGAATTCGGGAAACCAACTAAATTTCCAATAAGATTTACTGGGGAAACTATTTTTTCATCGACTTTGGAACCAAGCAGTCGAAAAAAGAACTCATCAAGATCATTACAATCCCACCAACCGTCCATGTACGCCTCCCCAAGGCCAAAGGTTTCCCTCAGTAATGGCACGCCTGAAAAAAAGTGGCTGATGAATCTGAATGTCCCACTGCCGATTGCCTCCAATTCGAATATCAGCCGATTCAAATAGCTGGTCGAATTTTTTTCCCAGAATTTGTCAAACATTGCCCGGTATTCAGATTTTTTTCGGACGTCCTCTTTTTTTGGAGCAAGTTTCTTTTCCCTCCGAATGCTCGGAAAGCGCGGATTCATCGTTTATTTCATCAGACTCGACAAGTGGTTCATCGAGATGTTCGTCGTGAAGATCCGACTCAACAATCAGGTCAAGCTCATCGACAAGCAATTCGTCAATAATTTCATCAGCAGGCGACGGTGATTTCACCCTATTATTCCGTTTGCTTTTCATTGCTGGTTCAATAAGCGTCATGACCTCATTGATGGAAGAAAAAATGTAGAGCTGTTTGTCCAGATTGGTCAGTTTCAGAAGATCCTTGATTTGCTTGCAGAGTGAGACGAAAATGGCAAGTCCATTCGATTGATTTGCAAGCTGGTGGGCAAGAAGCATGGAGCTAATACCACAGGAATCAATGGCCTTAACCTGCGAAAAATCGATGATCAGGTTTTTGGTGCTCTCTTTGTTTACCATCATATCAATCGAACTTCTGAATGAATCGCGGTGTCGAAAATCAAACACCTCTTCCTCAATCTTCAGAACGGTTAACTCTTTGCGTGTTGATACTGAGTTTTTCATGGCAAAATCGAACAATAAAGCATATAAGTCATTATTAATAAGGTAAATAGCTTATTTTTTTCTTAGTAGATCGTCGGGCATATCAAGAATACAACTCACCCTTCTTCATATTTAAAACATTATTAATAAGTAAGGTAAAAAAAAAGCTCATTGTTGATTTTTTTTAAGAAATGAAAAATAATTTTTGGCAGGGGAATGGCAACAGCTCAGTTCTTGTCGTGGAGAATAACAAGAATTGCGCATCAGTTCAACGATTCATTCTCTTTATACGGCTGTTCAGGATAAGAGCACCAATAATTTTAGTGAGTTCAGGGAAAGTCCAGATGGATTGATCTCGCTTATGACAAGCGCAAGAGTGTAGATTTTTCATTCGAGAGGGAGAAATCTCTTGCCCACCACCACTCAATCCTCCCTCAGGCGACACTCCCCACCAAGAAAGTTCCCTTTTTCGTATTGCAGCATGTAACCAAGCTCTTTTATTGTTTTCTCAAGCAGGAAGAGTTGCTTTATTTTTTTCATACTCCATTCTCGTCATTGCTTATGTGGCAGGTTATCCTCGCATCCTCGGATCAAGTGCATCGCGCAGAGCGTCGCCAATAAGGTTGAAACAGACGACGGTTGTCAGAATGGCAATACCCGGGAAAGTCGATATCCACCAGTAGTTTAAAAGACTGTCGCGCCCTTCATTGATAATATTCCCCCAGCTTGGAGTAGGGGGCTGAACGCCAAGTCCGAGAAATGAGAGTCCTGCCTCAGTGAGAATAATACTGCCTATTCTCAGTGTAGCGGCTATAATAACCGGAGTCATCGTATTGGGCGCAAGATGACGGAAAATGATTCTCATGTTTGAAAGTCCAAGGGACTTTGCGGCAAGGATGAACTCCTGCTCCTTGAGAGAGAGTACCTGACTTCTTACTATTCGGGCAACACCCATCCATCCGGTGAAAGAGAGCGTGATCACAATAAGGTAGATAGAGTTGCCGAAGGTGGCGATAATAATAAGGATGAGAAAGAGAGCTGGAAAGGCAATCAGCACATCCACGATTCGCATCATAATGGCATCTATCCATCCACCAAAATAACCGGATGTAACGCCGATAACCGTGCCGAGGGTAACAGAGATCAAGACAACCAGAAAGCCGATGGAGAGGGAAATTTTTGATCCATAAATCACCCGACTGAGAATATCCCGACCATACTGGTCTGTTCCGAGAATAAAGGTACGAGTGATTGAAATGTTTTCTTTTCCACCTCTGGCAAGCTCATCAACTGGCATGGTTTTGGTGCGCATGCCCTGCCTGTAGATAACTCTGTTGCCCTCAACCCGGTATTCGTTAACAAACCGGATCGCGTTAGGTTCGTTGCGTGTTTTCAGTATCTGAAAATCGCTGATAAGGCTGTTGGCCAGGCGAACGGTGGTTCCCTTGCCTTGCTGCATAGGAATAATCAGCGCTTTTGGTTGTTTGAGTACCAGGGCATCCAGTTGTGAAAGAGGAGGCTGATATGCCGTGACAAGAAAATCCTGCTGATCATAAGGGCTGAATGGGGCGATAAAGGGTGCAAGAAATGCTGCGGAGTAAAGAATAAGGATGACGACTGATGCGTACAGTGCTATGGAATGTCGCAAGAACGCTTTGATACTTATTTTACCAAGGCTTGTCTCCTTGTTTGAAGAAGAGCTTGTTGTCTGGAGAGATTTGTAGCCAAGTATCGAAAAAGTAATTATTATAGCAACAAGATAGATGGCACCGACCCAGAATTCAACGATTTCAGCGGTGAAAATATCCATAAGAGCTGCAGGAGCGAAAAGGAAAAGCGCTACTGCGGTAAAGAGCGAACGAAAACTGACCAGTACCAGTTCTGCTCTGAAGAGCGAAATGAGCAAAAAAAAGAAAACCGTGGTAAGAAAAAAAAATCTTCTTCCATTTTTCCCGTCGCGGATCGGTGTGGCAGCAGGGTGGCTATTGAGTTGGGAAGATGCTCTTCCGGAATCTCTCTCTGTTTTCAAGCTCGTATGGCTATCGTTGACTGTTGTCTCATGAAACATAAAAAAAGCTGCTTTTCCCGAAAGAAAAACAGCTTTAACAGAGGTTGAAAAGCACTCAGCTCGCTGTTGTCGGGGCCGCTTCCACAGTGGCTTCTGCCTCTTTTTTCGAGGCAAGAACAGTAATGACCGGTGCGTCTGGATCATCCATGATTTCCAGTCCGGTATATGCTCCCATCGGGATCTCCCTGACATGGATCGAATGACCAATCTCAAGCGCAGTAACATCAACGACAAGGTGATCAGGCATGTTTTCAGGTTTACCCTTGATAGTAAGTGCATGAAGGATAATCAGCAGTTTACCACCTTTTTCGACACCGTTACTCTCGCCTGTAACAGCCACGGGAACCTCAAGCTCAATAACCTCTTCAGCCGAGAAAAGCTGAAAATCCGTATGGATAATTCTGTCAGTGACCGGGTGAAATTGAACCTCCTTAATAAAGGAACGTTTGATTTTACCATCCGGGAACTTAAGATCAATAATATGCGACTCAGCGGAATGTATCAATTTTTTCAGTGCAAGCTCATTGACACTTATAGCAACAGTCTCTTCACCTTTATGATAGACAACAGCGGGAACAATACCATTCTTGCGAATTCTTTCCGCTTCTCCTTTTTTGATAATACGAGGCTCTACCCCCAATACAATAGTTTCCATGCTCTTCCTTTATCTCTTTTTCGCTTGTGTTTAATGAAGGTTTGTGAGTTTCTCAGTAATATTTTTGCTGTCAAACAGGCAACTGACAGAATCATCCTCATAGATGCGTTTTATGGCTTCACCGAAGAGGTTGCTGACTGTTACGGTTTCAATTTTCGAAGAATATGCATGACTGGTTACAACCGAATCGGTCACGATAACCTTTTCAAGCACAGAGGCATCAATTCTCTCAATAGCTGGCCCTGAAAGAATCGGGTGAGTTGCAGCGGCATAAATCTTGAGCCCACCAGCTTCACGAATTGCCTTGGCGGCATTGACAATGGTTCCCGCAGTGTCGATCATGTCATCAACGAGCAGGACATTTTTCCCTTTAACATCACCGATGATATTCATCACTTCAGCGATGTTCGCCGCTGGACGACGTTTATCAACAATCACAAGATCAGTACCGAGCTCCTCTGCAAATTTTCTAGCAAGTTTCACACCACCGACATCGGGCGAAGCAACAACCAGATTATCGCGAAAATCACGGTGACGAATATCATTAATCAAAACGACACTGGAGTAGAGATGATCAAATGGAATATCGAAAAATCCCTGAATCTGCGGAGCATGCAAATCCATAGTCAGAATGCGGTTAGCACCAGCCTCGGTAAGCAAGTTCGCCACAAGCTTTGCTGTGATTGCAACACGTGGACGGTCTTTACGATCCTGTCGGGCATAGCCGTAATAGGGCATGACAGCGGTAATCCTTGCTGATGAAGACCTTCTGGCCGCATCAATCATGATCAGCATCTCCATCAGGTTATCACCAGGAGGGTTTGTCGATTGAACAATAAAAAGGTCAGACCCTCGTATGGATTCAAAAAAATTGACCGAAATTTCTCCATCAGAAAAGTTTTCAATCTTTGCATTTCCAAGGGGAATGCCGAGGTATTCAGCAATCTTTCCGGCAAGCGCTGGATTACTGCGCCCTGCGAAAATTTTAATTGGTTTTGCTTTTGTGTCCTGCATTTTCTAATGAAAGAGGTTATATTGCTGGTACATTCAACGCCTTTGATTGTTTCCGATCATTGCCTCCTAAATCAAGCAAAGACAAAACATTCATCGGAACTCAAATATAATGAAAAAGGGTGAAAACTTAATTAATTTTTTCCTCTTTTTAACGTGGGGTTATTTGCCTGGTTAATTATGACAATTCTGGAGATCTTCAACTACCTTGGGCAACTCTTTAATTCAGTGGAACTAAAAGGAAACGGAGAGTGTCAGATTTCGGCGCCAGCCAAAATTGAGACCGCACGGAGGGGAGAGGTAACTTTTGTTGCCAATGAGAAATATCTAAAGTTTCTTTCCTCCACTGAGGCCTCACTTATTATTGTTCATCATTCGGTTACTGTGGATGAGTTTCTTCACAAAAGCTCTTTTCTTAAAGTTAACGACCCCTATTCAGCATTTGTTTTCTTGCTCCAGAAATTTGCCAAACCCCGTACCATCGCGCCAAAAGGTATTGCTCCAACAGCCTCAATCGGCCAAGGCGTCACAATTGGGGAAGGGGTTTCAATTGGAGCCTCTGCAGTTATCGGTGATCAATGTTCGATCGGGCGCAACTGCGTGATTGGCTCTCATACTGTTCTTTTACATGACGTAATCGTAGGTGATGATACGACGATTTTCCCTTCTGTTACCTGCTATGACGGTACCGTTATAGGAAAAAGGGTGGTCATCCATTCAGGTAGCGTTATCGGGGCTGATGGCTTTGGTTTTGCTCCACAGAAAGATGGCTCTTACGTGAAAATTCCTCAGATGGGCATTGTAGAGATCGGTGACGATGTGGAGATCGGCGCAAATTCCACCATTGACCGTGCCACCATGGGGAGCACAATCATCGGCAATGGTGTTAAAATTGATAACCTTGTACAGATTGCTCATAACTGCAGCATTGGTGATCATACCGTAATTGCATCGCAGGCCGGTATTTCCGGAAGCGTTACCATTGGCCGTAACTGCGTGATTGCCGGACAGGCAGGACTTGCTGGTCATCTGGAGCTTGCTGATCGGACGCAGGTCGCAGCGCAAGCGGGGGTTTCAAAATCTTTTATGCAGCCCGGTATGGCGCTTCGCGGCTACCCGGCCCAGCCCATGCGCGACCAGTTGAAGCATGAGGCGATGTTACGTAATCTTGGTACGATGAAGGAGAAGCTTGATCGCCTTGAAGCAGAGATGAAAACACTCAAGATGTGATGGTTAGCATTGAAATGAGAAGATATAGACAGAAATTTTTGTCTGATTATTCTTGTTTGGCCAAGATCCAGTCAGATTGAAATCTTCCTGAGAAATCTTTTTCTTATGACTAATTTTCTTAGCTCCTCCATCCCGAAAACAATAAATGGGGCGGAGAGAATCCATGGCCACACTTCGGCACCAAGCTCCCTGGTGTTGAAAAAGTGATGGAAAACAGGCAGGTAGATAATTGAAACAATAAAGAGAATTTCGAGCATGATGCCTGCTACGATCCAGGGATTGAATTTCGCAAGGAGACCAATCGCGCTCTGGCGGTTGGTCCGGCAGGCCATTACGTTTCCAATTTGCGAAAAAATAATGGTGGCAAGAAAAGCACCGGTCGCCTGAAAATAGAGTGATGAACTTGCAGGAAGCACCGCTCCCCACGACCAGCCGCCGCTGATAAGTACACTAAAAAAAACAAAAAATGAGATTGCGGACTCGATCGGACCGAGGAATGCATAGCTTCTCAAGAAAGTTCCCATACTGACAAGTTGTTCATCTTCTGCTCTTGGGGGGCGAAGCATTGTGTCATACTCTGGGTGTTCGTTACCAAGCCCAATGGCTGGAAGCATGTCGGTAAAAAGATCAATGCTCAGTATCTGTACGACTGTAATCGGCAGTGGGATTGGAAAGAGAACGTAAGCGATATAGGGAAGTATTTCAGGTATGTTGCTTGTCAAGACGTAGACAATGAATTTCCTGATGTTTTCATAAACACCCCGTCCCTCTTCGATAGCCTTGACAATAGTCGCAAAATTATCGTCAAGAAGGATGATGTCAGAGGCATCCCTGGCAACATCGGTTCCGCGTAAACCCATAGCGATACCAATATCCGCACGCTTCAGTGCGGGTGCGTCATTGACCCCATCTCCTGTGACAGCAACTACTTCGCCCATCTGCTTCAGCACATTGACAATGGTAAGCTTTTGCTCAGGATCAATCCTTGCGAAAACAAGCTCGCGGCTTTGCAGCTCCCTGATCAGGGCATCTTCACTCATCGCAGCAAGCTCAGTACCCTCAATGACCCGGGGATTTTTCACGATACCGAGCTTACGGGCAATGTAGCTCACAGTTCCGGCCTTATCACCGCTCATGACAATAATGCGGATTCCAGCTTTTCTGCATGCTTCTACAGCTGCGGGAACTTCTGCTCTTGGTGGGTCAATCAGAGCTACAAGAGCAGCAAAAACCAGACGGTCAACTTCTGCCCCCGCCTCACCATCAGCCCTGAACCCCAATGCCAAAACCCTGAATCCGTCAGCAGCATACTCTTCTGAACGTTTTTTCAGTTGCTCCCGTTCTTCTGACATCATGTTTCTGATCAATCCTTTTGTTAAAATGTCGCTGCATTTATCGAGGATGATCTCGGGTGCACCTTTTACGGCCATGTACAATGTCCCTTCATTTGTCTGCCAGGTTGACGACATGTACCTGGTTTCAGGATCAAAAGGCCTGCTTGATACCTGCTCAAATGCCAATCGAAGCTGCTCATATCCTGAACAGTACTCTACAAACTCGGCCATGGCAATTTCAGTCGGATCACCTTTGAAATTGATTTTTCCCTGCTCATCGCAGGTTACAATAACATCGTTGCAAAGTCCCATTATTCTGGTGAGATGGTGCGAAGTTGGATTGATACGATGTGCGATAAAATCGACGGATAATATTTCCTGGAAATCAAAGAAAAAAAATTCTGTTTGCAGCCGGTTCTGGGTCAAAGTACCAGTCTTGTCAGTGCAGATAACTGTGGTGCTACCAAGTGTTTCAACGGAGAGAATGTCCTTGACCACAGCATTGCGCTGACTCATTCTCATGGATGACTGTGTCAAGGCAAGGGTAACGGCAGGCAGAAGACCTTCAGGAACATTGGCCACAATAATACCAATTGCAAAAACCAGATTTGTCCAGAATGGGTTCCCAATAAGAAATCCGATTCCAAAAAAAAAGAGTCCAACTCCCATGGAGAGCCATGTGATCTTTCTGACAAAGTTTTTTAACTCTTTTTGCATAGGTGTCAGGTCGCTCGTCACCCGCTGAGAAAGCATAGATATCGAACCGATACTGGTCAATCGTCCCGTTCTCACCACCAAAAGCCGGCAACTTCCCTTGAGAACTGTTGATCCTGAAAAAAGCTTGCAAGATTTGGCGGCAATATTTTCAAGCGGGCTTTTTGTCACCGGCTGTGACTCTCCTGTCAGAATGGATTCATCAACCAGAAGACGAGCTGTTTCGAGTACAATCCCGTCAGCGGGAATCTTGTCCCCTTCCTGAATGAAAAGAATATCTCCAGGAACAATCTCTTTGGCTTCCAACATTATTTTCCGGCCATTGCGCAGGAGAACGACCATTTTCGGGATATAGTTGAGAAAAGAGATCATCAGTTTCTCAACCTTGTAATTCTGCAAAAAAGAGACCAGAGCGTTAAGGACGACAACGGCAAAAAGGGCAATTCCTATGAGGTTATAACCGCTTTCGGGGCTAAAGGTGTCCGCAAAAAAAGCAAGAATGGAAGCGGAAAGCAGCAGCAGCGGAAAGAGTGCCTTAAATTCCTGAAGCAACATCAGAAACGGAGATCTCGGTCGGTGAAACACAATCAGGTTTGGACCAAAAGATGCAAGCCTGAGTTTGGCTTCACTGTCACTCAACCCCTGCTCCGATGATTTGAGAGCAAGGAAAACTTCCTCCCTCGATTTTTCATTCAATGCTTCAAAATCGGTCATAAACTTCACCTCCTGGAGATAGGGAAGTGGTTAGTGGAGTCTAAAAATTAAAAACACCCTCCGTTTTTCAGAGGGTGCTCCAAAAAGATGAGCCCGTTGTCAGTTAACGGGAATAGACTTCTCTGATGTTTTGGTCGGCTCAACCTTGGGGATAACGACCTTGAGCACACCATTATCGTATTTCGCCTCAATTTTTTCAGTATTCACATTCTCACCGATGGTAAAACTCCTGCTGAGACATCCCCATGAACGCTCAACACGGTGAAACCCTTTCTTCTTTTCCTCCTCACTCTGAGTTCTCTCTGCGCTGATGGAAAGAAGATCATTGTCCATAGAGACCTTGATATCCTCTTTTTTAATGCCAGGCATGTCAGCCTCAATAAAAATGGAACTATCATTCTCACTGATGTCGACTTTAAAGGCTGGGGCAATCATTGAAGAGAAAAAAGGGGAGACTCTGTCGTTAAAAACATCCTCAAACATCTTCAACGGATCCCTTTTGTAAAGTGCTAATGACATGGCTGCATCTCCTGTTTTATATGATTTGTATGGTTCAACCTCAACTCCAGTATAGAAAAAAATAAACGTATATCAGTGAGGAAAAATTCCCAATCGACACGCTTTAAGTATTTTTTTGTGATAAAGTTCCGTTTTATCAAGATCTTCCGGTAAAACCTCTTGCTGGAAATGGTAGGCAGGAAAAGAAATGGTGTCAACAATTACCGGCACAACTACATTTCTTTTGATGCATTGTGCCGATAGTATTGAGAGCGTCAGGAGAGGTTTCTTGGTACCTGCGACGAGTGATGGTGAAGAATGGGCCTTTCAAGCGAGAGATCTATCACAAACGTGAAGCGCGAGGGAAAGGAGAGTAGTACCTGATCGACCTCAAATTCAAAAGAGCAGATACCGCTCAGCGTATGCAGCTTCTCAGTAAGTGACTGTTTTCTGAGCGCCTTGTTGTGCAGACGTACCCCAAGACCTTCCCGTGTTGCAAGTTGCCCAAAATAATCCCTGACGCCTGCAGGCGATGTTACGGTGTGAGGCGAAAAGGTTGGGATAAGGACGGCAGATTCGTGATAAAGTTCGGCAATATCATCTGCATTTCCACTGCAAATTCTTGTAACCCATTGAAAAAGAACATCTTCAGCCGTTTTATAATATGTCATGATATTTTTATTTTTTTGATCACAGTACTCTACCTTGTTAACAGATCAGCAGGTGAATGGAAAAGTAACCAATTTTTGTTTTTTTCAGATACTGTTTTTTATCCCTACTTTGGTCGTAAAGCCTCCACCGGATTGAGATTTGCAGCTTTCCATGCAGGAAAAAGCCCGAAAGACACCCCGATTGCGGAACAGACAACCATAGAAACCGTAATCCATAACCAGGGAAAGAGCAGAGGAAGATTGAATTTCAGTGCAACCACATTCCCGATTGCTGTGCCGATAATGGTACCGATTACTCCGCCAACGAGAGAGAGAAAAAGAGATTCAAGAAGAAACTGACGAAGAATGATTCCCTTGGGTGCTCCAACTGATTTTCTGATGCCAATCTCCCTTGTTCTCTCCGTAACACTGACGAGCATGATATTCATAATGCCGACACCAGCGGTCAAAAGCGCCATGAAACTGATGATAAATGCCCCTGTACCAATTGCACGCTGTATCTCCCTGAAAGAGTCGATTAGTGACTCATTGGTTCTGATCTCAAAATCGTTGGTATCTTTGACTGTAAGCCCTCTCGCCAGCCTCATTGCTCCGATTGCACGATCTATGGCCTGAGGATAGTCTTTGCGTGAGAGCGCTTCAACGGTGATACTCAGACTGCTCTTTTCATTGATATGATTGAGGTAACGGGTAATCGGAATAAGAACAAAGTTATCCTGACTCTGCCCGAAAGCTGCCCCTTTTTTATTAAAAACACCGGCAATCGTGTAGACCTCGCCATTGATCTTCAGAGATTTATTCTGCGGATTTTCACCCGAGGGAAAGAGTGTGGCCGCAACTTCACTCCCAAGAACAACCGTATTTCTGGAATACCGGATATCGGGTTCGGCAAGATTTCTGCCAAAGGCCACGATATAGCCACTTGATGCTGAAAAATTTTCATCTCCACCTGTGATGGTCACATCCGGATTGGTGGTCAAGTTAGCATATTTTGCCTGGTTGGCCATACTTGAAATCATGAAACCGATGTTGCGGCTTTTCGATTCCATGCTTTTTCTGAACAACAGCGCCTGCTGCCAGGTGATATCCTTGCGATTGGCATAGAGATTCCGGCTGTGACCGCTTCCAAACGTTGTGGCAGGATTTTTCTGAATCTGGAAGGTGTTGGCACCAAGGCTTGTCAGACCTGATTCGATGCTTTTGTCAATAGCGTCAAGGGCGGTCATTACCGCTATGATAGAAAATACCCCTACAGCAACCCCCATGATGGTAAGCCATGACCGGAGCTTGTTCATCGTAAGCGAATAAATCGCCTGACTCATGGTTTCACGCAATAACATAAAAGCTCCTATTCATAACGCAGCGAATCAGCCGGATCAAGTTTTGATGCGGTCACGGCAGGAGCAAGGCCGGATATGATTCCTGTAATGACCGAGACGGTAAGACTTGCAAAAACAAGGTCGAAAGAGAGTTGTATCGGAAAGGATGGTAAAAGCTGCCCGATGGCGAAGGTGATGAAAAGCGTTATACCCAGCCCTGTAACTCCGCCGATGAGGCATATCATCACCGATTCTATAAGAAACTGCATGAGAATGGTCTGCCGTCTGGCACCAAGCGCCTTGCGAAGTCCGATCTCCCTGGTACGCTCCTTGACGCTGACAAAGGTGATGTTCATGATGCCGATAGCGCCCACAAAAAGCGACATGCCTGTTATGAAAATACCTGCGACGGCAATCCCGTTTTTGATGGGATCAAGCTGACTTTTGAACGCTCTCTGTTCGTTGATTGAAAAATCCTCCTCTTTGCCGGGCGTAATCCCGCGAATTCGTCTCATCATCCCAAGCAACTCCTCCTTTGCTTCGGTAACACGCGTCTGCTCTTTAATTTTTACCCTGATACTGGTGAACATGCTCTTGCCATACACCCGCTCAAAAGCGCCAAGCGGGACAATAATCTGATTGTCAAAACTGAAAAGGCCAAGAAATTTCCCCTGTTTTCTGAAAATGCCGATAATGCGAAACTTTCGATTTTTAAGCTGAACAAATTTGCCAAGCGCTGGCTCATTTGGAAAGAGGCCTGAAGCAATATCGTCGCCAACAACGCCAACCATTTCATCGCTTGCCGCTTCTGCGGCTGTAAAAAAACGGCCAGAGGAGAGATCTCCGGAGGCGGTCTGCAGGTAGTTGTGGTTTGTGCCAAGCGCAAACACCTGTTCAAGATTACGGTCACGATATTTTGCCGATGCCTGATAGGTGGAGCTTTGAGGAACGGCTATGGCAAGCTCGGATCGAGGATTTGCAGTGATAACCCGATTGATCTGATCAGCATAAGTCGTCTTGATATCAGGCCGGTTCCGGTAACGCCACCATTGGCCCATGGTGCTCCACGACGATTTTTGAACATAGATAACATCATAGCCAAGCATGGCGAGGCTTTTGTCGAATCCCCGGTCAATACCGTTGATCGCCGTTCCCATCATGGTAATGGCAACAATACCGATAATGACACCCAGCGCTGTGAGAAACGACCGTATCTTGTTCGCCCTGATCTGAAAGAGCGCCATTTTCAGGCTCTCTGTTGTTTCATAGCGAAACTGTCGGTTGGTCAGCTTCATCATTCGTCCCTTGTCACTCTTTTGTATTCAAGACAAGCTGTTTGAAGAGAATCAGGAAAATTGTCCGGTGTTTTTTTTGTGGAGCATATTCTGCGCAACGAATCTGCTGCTGATTTGCAATCAGACTCTTTTTGCATTTTTTGATAGACACTCTCCTCGTTGGTTTCATGACCATCGAGATAGTGTATCCATGTTTCAATATTTCTTTTTGGAATTATAAATGATACTCGTTCATGTTTCTCTCGTCGATTAATGTGTTGTTCCGAACATGTCGCCTCAAGTTTTTGCATTATTTGAGATACCGTTGAGATATCGGCATCAATAACGACAATCAAATCTGTTTTCGCCTTTGCCGTTCGTCCTCTTATAGCCTTGAGCTGATCTGGCAACTGTTTTCTGACAAATTGCTCACCAGAACCTTTACCTGAAGGATTTTTATTGACTCTGACGGCATGATTTCCAATGCCTTCTGCTTTTTTCAGAAAATGTCGAACAAACACCTCCTGCTGTGTGTCTTCACAGATAATAATGACTTGTGAACTGTTTTTACTCATGGAGCCACCCTCGCGCAATGAGTTCCGAGAGCGTTATGCCTTGTTCACCGGTTTCATGGATCTGCTGCATTCGGGTTGCCCCATTTGGGGATCGTTCAAACCAGCATCCTGAATCAGAGCCAAGATAGTTGATTATTTCAGGGTGGTGAGAGACAAGAATAGCCTGAATGTCACGTTCTTGGCAGATATCCAACAATGTTCTTAACCATGGCTGGATTTCTGGTAAAGCAAGAAAATTTTCAGGTTCATCAATACAGAGGCAAGATTCTTTCTGATTAATGGAAAAGAGTAGTGTATAAAGCAAAATAATCATGCGTTGTCCGTCTGAAAGTTCTTTGAATTTATAGTAAATAAGTTCATCATTTTCAGAGGAGAATGCTACTTGTAATGATTTTGTCTCTTCGCCTGACTCTTTCAGTCTGAAAGAGTGAAAGCCATCAATAATCGTTCTGAGTGCAGATGTCAATTCAAAAATACCAGCCTGATTTTCCTGTGAAAGGAAACGATACCATGAGGCAAAATTATCAGCACTGTTTGAAAGAAATTTTTCTTCACTTGTACTTTCACTCACCATTAACACCGGGTTTGGTCGTACAATAACCATAGAGCTTATCTGCTGTTTGAAGAGTGTCAGCAGTTGATTATCAGGTCGTGCCTGCAATGAGGCAAGACCGGACTGTGTCCAGTCGAACGGGTATTCAGGGCCTTTGGTGAAATCATCATGAAACAGACGGGCTGTGCCATTTTCAAATTCAAAAAGAGGATTTCCGTCAACGGATAATTGCTCCCGTTGTACCCGACAGAGCTGCTTGTGGTTGTTATGTTCGATAATAAGTTTGTAATGGTACAATCTGTTCAGCACAGCAACTTTTAATTCAAAATGCTGAAGCGGAGTTGTTTGCCATTTTGTAAGGGTATCTGATGAAAATATTTTTGTCAACACCGACCGATCAATTCCGGTAATAAACATCTGAAGTTTTGAGAGTACTTCAAATACTGTTGATTTTCCTGAACCATTACCACCAAGAATCAAATTGATGTTTTGTATTGGCAAGGTGAAATTGACCAAGCACTTATAATTATTAACGTAGAGTTCCTGTAACATGGCCTATTGTGTTTATGAGCATTACTCTTTGCATTTGTCAAGTTACTTCATCGCCTTTCATCGCTTTCTATTTTTCCGTCACGAAGCCGGATGATACGGCGTGTATAATGGGCAATGTCCTCTTCATGGGTGATGAGGATGATGGTGTTTCCTGCCTCGGATAACGCTCCAAAGATATTCATGATATCGTGGCTGGTGGCTGTATCAAGATTACCTGTTGGTTCGTCCGCAAGGATGATAGAAGGATTGTTGATAAGAGCGCGTGCAATAGCTACCCTCTGAATCTGACCACCCGAGAGTTCGGATGGTTTATGCTTGATTCGGTCGCCAAGTCCCACGTTGACAAGCGCTTTTGCAGCACGCTCTTCACGCTCCTCAGGGGCAACTCCGGCATAGATCAGCGGCAGTTCAACGTTACGCAGGCAGTTGAGGCGGGGGAGGAGATTGAAGGTCTGAAACACAAATCCGATCTCCTTGTTGCGGATTCGCGCAAGTTCATCATCATCCATCTCGGCTACACTCTGCCCATTAAGCTCATAGAGACCAGATGTTGGGGTATCAAGACAGCCAAGAATGTTCATAAGCGTTGACTTGCCACTCCCCGAGGGGCCCATAATGGCCGTATAGTCATTCTGCCCAAACTCAAGGTTGATTGAGTCGAGCGCCCGGACAGTCTGATCGCCCATCTCATAGAATTTGCAGAGCGACTGCATGGTGATGATTGATGGTCTGTTAATCACAGGGCTATCGTTTCTGTTGTTTGACCAGGCTGCCTTCTTTGAGTTGACTGGTAATGGCGGTGTAACTTCCTGAAACAACCTCCTCTCCTTTTTTAACTCCTGAGGTGACGATAATATGAGTATTGTCGGTCGTGCCTGTTGTGACCGGTCGGAACGATACTTTTCCTGAGGTAACAACAAATACCCCTTGCTGACTATCAGAAACTTTGCTTATTGAAGCGATTGTTACACCATTTTTCTCCTCCTTTTCGGGGAGAGCGCCACCCCGCACCGTCACACTTTGAATAGGAACGACAAGAGCATCTTTGACCCGCACAGACTCAATATCAGCCGTTGCGCTCATGCCTGGTTTCAGCAGGCGATCATGGTTCAGAATGCGGATTTTTACCGAAAAATTGGTCACCTCTTCCTGGCTGCCCGCAGCCTTCACAATGGCTGAATTTGAAATTTCATGCACAACTCCTCTGAAGATTCGATCACCATAAGCATCAGCGGTGATTGCAACAGGGTTGCCGACTTTGACATTGACGATGTCGTTTTCATTCACCTCAACTTCAACCCTCATACTGTCAAGGTTTGCCAGCCGGAGCACTTCAGTGCCAGGAAACTGGCCAGTGCCAACAACACGCTCACCCGGCTTGCTGTTCAGGGCGATGATAGAGCCGTTGATTGGAGCCCGGACGATCGTTTTTTTCATCCGGTCTTGATTCTGTACCAGCATGCTTTTGTTCTGCTTAATACCATAAAGCGAGGATTGAAATGTTGCTCTTGCCGCTTCAGCATTAGTTTTTGCGATGATGTAATCAGATTCAGAGATCAGCTTCTCTTTGTAGAGCAGCGTCGCCTTGCGAAAATCATCTTCAGCTTTCAGCTTTCTTGAGGCAGTTTCAAGACTCTGTGATTTGGCGGCATTAAGCTGGGCGAGACTCTGTTCCACCTGGTTTATATAAAGGTCGGGCTGGATTTTAAACAGAAGATCTCCTTTCTGAACATTTTGACCATCCTTGACCGGGAGTTCGATAATTTCACCAGATACATCAGGCGACATGGCCACAACAAGTTCCGGCTCAATTTTACCAGTAGCCGTAATAACATGAACAACCTCTTTGACAAAGACCTTTTCGGTGGTGATTTCCACCGGTTTTTCCCGAAGTTTGAGCCATGTTATCAACGATCCTCCCGCAAGCAGGAGCAGAGCAATGGTGATCAGGAGAGATTTTCGTTTCAGCAAGAATTTTTGTTTGCTCATCTGATAATAAACCGGATTCTGGTTACTGTGGTTGGGCTATGTTGCCCGTTGTAAAATCAAGAACACTTTTCTGTAATGCAAGATTATAGGTGGCCTGTGAGAGGTTTGATTGGGCATTGAACAATGTCGCACGTGCAGTGCTGAGCTCAACAAAGCTTGCCGCTCCCAGTTCATATTTTCTCTTTACCGCATTAAATGCCGAACGTGCTGCGTTAAAACCGACTTTAGCCGTATCAATCTGGCTAAATGCAGAGGAATAGTCACTGGCAGCCTGATGCAGATCAATGACAATACTTTTTTTCAGATCCTCATAATCGAGCTGCTGGTTCAACTGATTGATTTTGGCCGATTCAACAGCGTAGCGAGTTTGAAAACCGTCAAAGAGCGCCCAGGTGAGATTCACTCCCGCCGAGTACCCAACACTGTTCTCAAGTTGTTCGGAAAGAGGGGGATAGGTGTACTCAGGGTTCAGATACTTTACTCCTCCTGAACTGAGAGTGAAGGCAAGGTCAATGCTTGGGTACCACGATGCTCGGGATGCCCTGACCTGCCATTGCGCAGCTCGGCTTTCCATAGACTTGCTTTTCAGGTCACCTCTTATTTCGAGAGCCTCTGCAACCAGTTTCTCTCTGTCAGGTTGCACGGCAGCATGCGTTTTCAGCCGAGAGTCAACCTCAAGGGAAACACTGGTTTTGGGGTCAATTCGAAGCCGACGAAGCAGTTCAAGCAGTGTTCGCTGCATACGAGTCTCCGCCTTTATGACCGAAAGGCGACTTTGCTCCACTTCAGCCTGTTGCTGGTAGAGGTCGGTCATCGATTTCAGTCCGACATGGAACTGACGGTCAGTCAGCTTCAGTTGATCTTGTGCCGACAAGAGGTTTTCACGCGATATATCATGCAGTTCACGGTCAAGGAGTACCTGATACCAGGTTTGGGTAACATCGTAGATGACACTCTCCAGTGCACGCGAAAGGGTGTACTCCGCAGCACGTTCTTTATTCAGCGCTGATCGCAGGGAAGCGTAGTCCCTGAAGCCATTAAACAGATTGAGGGAAGTTGTTATGGTGATATCTAAAGATCTGGATGTCGTTTTGTTGATCGTTGCTCCATTAGAGCTGTAACTACGGCTGAGTGTGTATGGCGTAAAGCCTGCGGTAGCGGAAAGTCGGGGTAAAAAGCTTCCATAACTTCGCAGAACGTCAGCACCCTGTAGCTTCAGGTTGTTTTGAGCCTTTTTTGCTGATGTCGCGTTACTGAGCGCGATGGTAATGCATTTATCAAGGGAGAGTGTCATCTCAGGCACTTCACCGCCATAACTGTTAGAGGGTGAAGCAAGAAAAAGCGCAGCAATGCAAAGCGAGAGTAAAATTTTTGAACCCAATGCCCCTGTGGTCACCATGGAGAGTCTCATATTGCCATATTCACACCTGAAATGTTATTGCCTCTTTATAATGTTCCTGTAGTCCAAATCGTTTCATCCTTTTACTTTATTTCTCCAACCATCTACAGGTGTTCAAGAAGTGAATCGATCTCTTCCTGATATTGCGTAGCGTTCTGGGGTTTGAGCTGAATAAGATACGTATAAATCTTTATAGCTTTTTTATAGGCGCCCTGAGAAGTAAAAAGATTTGCAAGCGTTTCTGTTGGCACAGCAATGGAGGTATCGTCTGAAAAAGGCTTTTTTTGTTCAACTATTGAGGTTGGATCGGAGGTTTCCGAAGTTTTCATCGGCTCAAAATTCATGAGTGCGGCAGAGAGCTGTTCAAGCTCATCCATGACAGGGTCGAACTGGACTGCCACAACACTTGGTTCCTCTTCGTTTGTTGATACCTGAATGGTGGCAAGTTCTCGCCATGCAACCTGGTTTGCCGGAGCTATGGTGCAACATTTTCGAAAATACTCACTAGCAAGAGTTGTTCGTCTGAGCCCAAGAAGTGCTTTTGCATAGAGCAGGTGAAAGAGATATGAGCTTGTAAATTGTTCAGCACAGAGCTCAAGTTTCTCAATACCTGCCTGAAACTCTCTCCGGGAAAGGTCAAGCGAAACTTCTGCAAAAAAAAGGTGCGGATTGCTGATCATGGCCGCTTTATTTCCAGCGCAAGCTCAAGCAGACGCTCCACAAGTTCCGGAAAGGGGATGCCAATCGACTCCATAAGCCTGGGATACATGCTGATATCGGTGAATCCTGGAATGGTATTAACCTCATTCAAAACAATGGTGCCAGTCTGCTCATCAACAAAAAAATCCACTCTCGACATGCCACTGCATCCAAGAACCTTGTATGCCCTAAGGGCGCAAGCTCTCACCTTTTCCTGAAGATCAGCAGGAATGCGGGCAGGAATAAAGAACTGCGCCGTATTGAAGATATACTTGTCCTGATAGTCGTAGAACTCCTTCCCCGGCTCAATTTCTCCACACAGGGATGCTATGGGTTGCTCATTACCGAGCACAGCAACTTCAATTTCCCGTCCCTTGATTGTTGTTTCAATCAGCACCTTCCAGTCGAGCGAACAGGCGCTTTCAAGTGCAGGCTGAAGCTCTCCCTGATGATGAACTTTTGTGATACCGATTGATGAGCCGAGACTGGCTGGCTTGACAAAAAACGGGTATTCAACCTGTTGTTCAATCAGCGCGTGCACCGCTTCTGGAGCAAGGAGATAGTCTGCGCTGAAAATGGTAATGGATGGCGCAACCGCAATCCCGGCATCGGCAACACAAAGCTTGGTCAACGCCTTGTCCATAGTGAGCGCCGAAGCCAGAACGCCACACCCGGTGTAAGGAATTCCGCACGTATCAAGAAAGCCCTGAATACGTCCATCTTCTCCATAGCTCCCATGCAGGACAAGAAAGGCGATATCAATTGATGCCACCTTGAAGTTCAAATCAAATGGTTGCTGTTGAGCTTGTTGAACCAGGCTATAAAGGGTTGCCCTCGCCTCTTCGAGAGAAGAGCCTCTCAACAACGTGGCAAGATCAAGGTTCAAAATATCCTTGGCAACTCCCTCACAAAGCCACTCTCCCTCATGCGTTATATAAAACGGCAAAACCCTGTATCGCTCAGGATCAAGATTGGCAGAGATTGATTGAGCTGAAAGAATTGATATTTCATGTTCAGCAGACCTGCCTCCAAACATGAGTGCAACCGTAAGACGTGGCATGAGTTCTGTTCCTGATGACAATTGAGGTGAAGAGAATTTTTCAGGAAAATAGCCCTCTTGCAGAACATTTCCCTACACTTTTTTTGATGCAAAATCCTTTTCCGCTATCTTGTTTCAAAATTTCAGCAATGAACACTCTCTTTTCAAAGGTCTACGCTCTGGATTCCGGCTTGCATACCGGTGAAGAGAATATGGAGTTTGACCGGCGCTTGATGGCCTCCTTTCTTGATGGTCGATTTCAGCAGCAGTTTGGCCACAACAGTTGTCTCTGGAGGTTTTATGGGTGGCGCCCTTATGCCATCACGGTAGGGTATAATCAGGATGTTTCAGCTCTTGACAGCGCCAAATGCGCCTCGGCAGGTATTGATATTGTCCGAAGACCCACTGGCGGCAGGGCGGTTTTTTCATGCCGAAGAGTTCACCTACAGCTTTTTTACTGAATCAGCAGAGCAAAATGCGACGCTTTACCGGATGGTGCATGAGG
>CAJEXL010000014.1 GCA_903994365.1 uncultured Chlorobiaceae bacterium
AGATTTGCTACAAATATATAAAAAAATACAGTTTGATACTCAAAATGTTACGAAAGTAAAATTTTAAAACCCAATGTTTTCAGGGGTTGCAGGTCAAATCTCGAATTGCTGGTTATCTCGCAGTTTTTGCGTCTCGGATACCCTACTTGAGTCTACAAACTGTATGTCTTCGAAAACAACTCTCCCCTCATAAACATTATTTGAGCGTAACAATCGAACTGTTGAGTTTTTATCAAAATCCGAAAGATCATTGTCTGGATTGTAACTAACCCCTCGATAACATTTCCCCATATCACCCAACTTCTTCCCCTCCCACTCCCCGCTGAAACCCGGCAGACGTTTTTTGCCGGTGAGCAGTTCCTGCATAGCGCCTTGTTTGATCTGGCGTTTTTTGATGATGAGCTGCTCAAGGGATTCAATAAGTGCATCCGCATCGCTCAAGGCTTCGGCAATGGCACGTTGTTCAGATTTCGTAGGCGGGATAGGGATCAGCATTCGTGCTATCATATCACGACGAACAGAATCAACAGATGATTTTGCGGTCATCTGCATGATCCGACTGTAAAAATGGGTACTGAAATAAAGAAAGAAGAAATATCCGTCTATGTTTTCTTTAAAATCTGAAATAAGGTAAACACGCTGATGAGCATCAAATTTACCGTTGATGTAATGAAATACTTTCCCTGTCCCAACGCCATCACCTGCTGTGAGAACAGTCTCACCATCAAAACTGTAGGTGTTAATATGCTCAACTGTCTGTGAGCGGACAAAAAACGGATATTGTCCATCATTGATACGATCTTGAGTGTTTTTTCCGCCCGTAGTAATATTGGCTATGTGTTCAATAAAATCAAGCCTCCACTCATCAGGAATAACCCCAACCTCAGTCAGCTTGTAACCATTTTTCACTTCAGCACTCATGCCTGCCCCTCCGTTCCAGTTCTAAACCTCTCGAAATCGACAGGTTTAAACTCCGCCCTAAACCACATATCAAGCTTGAAGAAAATATCAGGATGCGAATCGTTGCTGCTGATTTTGTGGCTGTTGAGGCCCGCCTTGGTTTTAATTATGGTAAATTCGCCATAATTAAACGCCGGATGGAACACCGATCCCCGAATAGCAGGAGACTTAGCAGTGTTACTGAGCCGATCTGATATGAAAAACTCTTCGTCCCTAGCTTTGAGAATATCCGTCATGCTGGTAAAGTCTTCGTTGCCACTGCGGACGATACTGTCTGCCATGCTCTAAACATCCACTGTGGATTTTTTTGATTTGCTCATAGCTCCATCCCCATTCGTTTAAGATGCGCTCACCTTTGCTTCCAGCTCACCAACCTTGCTGTTCACTTCGGGCAAGGGCGTTTCGTAGCGTTCGGCACTGGTCGTCTATTCCTGTCCGCAATTGCTTCATTTCATGTTAACGGACAAGAATATCTGCTCTTCTTTGAAAAAGATTATACAATCCGTGATTCAAGTTTAGCGCGAATCCATGAGGGATTCCTTCGCATATCTAAAACAGCAACAACAATAGTTATCTCTTCTTTAACAGTGTAGTAAATAGCAAAAGGAAAACGTTTTGATGGCATTCGAAAGAGTCCAAATACTACAGTGTGTACACCTGAATAAATCCATAATGATTCTATATCAGCAACTAAAGAATCATAAAAGTAGTTTCCAACTTCTTCTCCATTGATACTATAAAATAGTTTCCCTTCTTGTAAATCCTGTTTTGCTTGTTTTAATACTAATAGTTTTTTAGGGCTAAGCATATTAGTATCTTTTTAATTCTTCAATGGTCACATACTCGGCTTGACCTGTATTAATTAAGTTCATTCTCTCTTCAAGAATTTCTTGATGCCACGCTGGTGATTGCAGATGATTATCTTCATTGCTTAATGTTTCCCATAACTCTTCCATAAGCTGCAATCTTTCTGCAAATGGTTTTATTTTTAATTCAGCAATTGTCATAAAAAACCTTTTTTGGGTTTGATAATTCATTTTGTTGTTGTCGAGGCAGCAAAAATCACTTCCCACTACGTTTATCGCCACTTCCAAACCACCCCGCCAAGCTTCGCCTTTGGCGATGTCCGTAAGGCTAATATAATCATTCGTTTCCAGTACGAACGATGCTGACCGTTGTTCCCTGAACATCTACTGTGGATTTTTTTGATGTGCTCATAGCTCCATCCCCATTCGTTGAAGATGGGCATTCACCTTCGCCTCCAGCTCGGCGACCTTGCTGTTCACTTCGGGCAGGGGCGTTTCGTAGCGTTCGGCAAGCTCTTTCACCCGGCGGGTCAGGGTCTGGCTGATGCGATCCATCTCACCGTGAATGGCGGCGGCAATAGTGGCAAGCCATTTGTCGTCAACGACCAGCGTTTTGATCTCCTTTTCGCTCAGTGAGGGATATTTGCCATAAGCGAGCTGGTCAAGGTTGGCCGCGGCCTCCTTGTGCGACTTCTTCAGGTCGGCTTCGTCGCCTGAAAGCTTCAGCCACTCGCGGAGCAGATCGGCCTCCTCTTTGCTCTCTCTCTCCCCTTTGATCTCCTTCAACCGCGCCGTAACACTTGCCTTGTTCACCTTGTCCAGTCCTGAAAAAACGCCCTCCTCCCCGCCGTGCTCCTCTTCCATTTCACTCATACGCGCCGAGAGGCTTTCCAATTCAGCCTCAAGCCGGGTGATGGCTTCCTGCTCTTCGGCAAAGTAGCGAGCGATGACAAACTGCCTGGGCACAAGGTCGCAGACCCAGCCCTTGTCAACCTCCTTCCCTTTGCTGTTCTTCACCAGAAGGCGAGAGGTTTCAGCTCTCCATCCATCGGCGGCGATGAGGTAGCAGTCGTCCTGCATGGTCTCTCTCCAGTAGTCCATCAGGTGCTGGTAGACATGATAGTTGTCGATCAGCGGCTTGCCGGTGTAGTGCGTGAGCAGCTCTTCGGAGAGTTCCTGAATCAGCGCCTTGGGATGAAACGCGGGTTGAAGGTTTTTGAGCCTGAGGGCGGCGCTCTCCTGCCACTCGGCAAAGAGGCTGTTCATGCTCTCGATGAAGGTGACGAACTCCGGGTGGTTGTAGATGGTACTCTTGATGCTGCCCTTCGGGATAGCAAGATCAAGGTAGCCGGGACGATTGGCCTTGAAGAGGGTTTGGCGAAGCTCCGGGCAGACCTCCCAGTAGGGCTGAAGGCCATCAACATCGGTGCAGGGGATTCCACCGCGAAGGTGGCCTTCGATATCCTGAATATCCTCTGCCACCTGGTTGTCGATGTAGCGCGGAAGGTTTAGGTTAAACTCGTTTTTCTCAATCTCCTCAATGCTGACCATCCGGGAGTATTTCGGGATCTCAAGCTGCCGGGTGAAAACATCAACAATCTTGTGGAGATCCATGTCGCGCAAGCGATTTTTGGGGCCATCCTTCATGTACCCTGCGCTGGCGTCAATCATGAAGATGCCTTTGCGGGCATGAGCATCTTTTTTGTCGATGACAATAATGCAGGCAGGGATACCGGTACCGTAAAAGAGGTTGGCCGGAAGACCGATGATGCCCTTGATTAGCCCATCCTGATAAGTTTGCGGCGAATATCGCCCTCGGCATTACCCCGAAAGAGCACGCCGTGGGGCAGAATGCAGGCTCCCTTGCCGGTGCTTTTAAGTGAACGGATAATGTGGAGCAGGTAGGCGTAGTCTCCCTGTTTGGCAGGGGGAACACCGAAATGCCGGAACCGGCCATGCGTATCGTTCAGGGGATCAATCCCCTTGCTCCAGCTCTTGTCGCTGAAGGGCGGATTGGCGACGACATAGTCAAAGGTTTTGAGATCGCCCAGATCGGCATCAAAAAAGAGGGGATTGGCCAACGTGTTACCCTGCTTGATTTCCGCTGTGGGATTGTTGTGCAGAATCATGTTCATGCGGGCAAGGCCGGAGGTGGCGGCATCCTTTTCCTGACCATAGAGCGTTACCCGGGCGGTTGCTTCATCACCCACCTTCAGAAGGAGCGATCCCGAGCCGCAGGTGGGATCGTACACCGTGGTGTTATTGGTTGTGGGGGCATCATGAATACCGACAATTCGGGCCATGATGCGGCTCACCTCGGCAGGGGTGTAGAACTGCCCTTTACTTTTGCCGCTCTCGGTGGCAAAGTGGCGCATCAGATACTCGTAGGCATCGCCGAGAATATCGTCGCCCTCTGCCCGATTTTTGGAAAAATCAAGCGCCGGATTTTCAAAAATGGCGATGAGGTTTGTGAGCGTATCGACCTTGTCCTTGCCGCTGCCAAGCTTGGTGTCGTCGTTGAAATCCGGCATATCGGAGAGCTTGTTGGCGCTCGCCAGCGGCCCAAGAATACGCTTGTTGATCTGGTCGCCGATGTCGGTTTTGCCTTTGAGGGCAACCATATCCCTGAAGCTTGCGCCCTCGGGAATGGTTATGGGAGCATAGAGCACACCGGCATATTTGTCGCTGATATATTTGACAAAAAGCAGGACGAGCACATAGTCCTTATACTGGCTGGCATCCATACCGCCGCGCAGTTCGTCACAGCTTAGCCACAGGGAGGAGTAGAGTTCAGATTTTTTGAGGGGCATGGGTTATCGCAAGTACTGTTATCATCAATTGAGATTTCCGGGGCTGCTTGTGACCGGAAAACAAGAATAAGCCGGAGGGGGCAGAAATACGCACCCGGCTACTTTACTAATTCCAAACGTTGTTCCTGTTCGCCTTGCGGAGATCGTTCCAGTGGCTCACCTTGCCATGCTCCCGCAGTCTCCTCAAAAAAACCTGGCGGCCACCCTGCTGCACGCCGCCTGCGGACAAATAACAAAAAATCCAATACCTCCTGAGCCAGCGGTTCCGTAAGGAGTTCTGCTTCATGTTTCAATTGTTCGATAACAGTCATAATGCTCTCCAATAAGAACGATAAAACAACTTTCGCTGTGCGTTTCTTGCCTAAGATCGTTACACTGCGTCAAAAACTGGGCCGTCATGGGAAATTTTTATAAATCTCTTTCCTGTGCAAAATGCGCGTAAAAATAAGCTGATTACCAGCACACTCTATCCCTATTCTATAATCTCCTGCACGAATACGGTAATAAGTATCGTAACCTCGAAGCTTTTTTAGATTCCTGATCCCGGTCAAACTTTCAGCTTCCTTGCACTCGATAATAATTGCTTTTACTTTTGCCAGCAGCTTATCATCGCGAAGCCTTCTAAGCTCTTTTGCAAATCTCTGTTCAAAGATAATGGTCACTTTGCATTGCCGTCAAGAATAGAAAAAATTTCATCCTCTGATACAAAATCATTCTTTCGCCCTTCAGCGATGGCATTTGCCAGACCAACATCCTCTAATGCCTCTATGATAACATCATACAACAAATTTTTTTTTGTCTTTAAAAGCTCCACTACAACCTCAGAAAGAAGTTCTTTGGTTTTTTCATCACTTATATGAAGTTCCATAACAATACCTCCCGCAACACGGTTACCAGAAATTGTTGAGATTTATGTCCAAAACAATCCACCTCCTATGCTATAAGGTAATCAGAATGAGAGAAATATAGATACTTACCAATACCGGAAACCCGCAAGACCTTTACCTTCTGTTCGATCCTTATTTCCCGAAGATAGTATAACGAGGCAGCACCAAACAACACAGCAATATTTCTAATTCGGTGAATTACAGGCTATTCGGTAAGGATGTATCGAAATCTTTGAGCTTATAGCGTACCCGGAAACGCCGAACTCCAGCTCAACATTTTATAATCCTTTTTGCCGAGCTGGAGCTCGGCGTTCCCAGGGTGCTTTCACTCGGAACGATAGTTATAATTACGACTTATTCTTTCTTGAAATCTGGATAGATGGCCGCATCTTCAGAAATCCCGCCAGCGACATAAGGAGGCATCACCCACGGCATCTGACACTCCGCTCAATACTCCCACTCCTCGTGCTTGACCGGCAGGCGATTGAGATCGTCCCGCAGTGAGCGCCATTTTGGCAAAATGTCATCCATGAGTGCCATAAATCGTTCGTTGTGGTGATTCTCCAGAAGGTGAACCATTTCATGCACAACAATGTATTCGAGGCACTCTTTCGGCTTTTTGGCAAGTTCGAGGTTTACCCATATTCGCCGGGCATCAGGGTTGCAGGTGCCCCATTTCGTCTTCATTTTCTTGATGCCAAACTCATTGACCCGCACCCCGACCCTTTTCTCCCATAAAGCAATGAGATCAGGTAGAGCAACCTTCAACTGCCTTCGATACCATTCATCAAGAGTGAACTGTTTTTTCTCCTGGCTGGCATCAGGGCGGATATACAGATGAATGGCGCTGTGCTGCACGTCAACAGCCGACGGGGCATTCCTTTCAATGATTTTGAGCAGGTAACGTTTTCCCCAGAGATAATGGCTCTCCCGATTCAGGTACTCCCGTGGAGTTTCGCGCTCCTGCCCGCGCAGCTTGTGCTGTTGCTTTTTTATCCAGCCAAGCCGTGAAATGGCATAGAGGCGAATAGTCTCGATATTCATACCCGATGGAGCTGAAATACGCACCCTGCCTGCTGGAGGGTAGACGCTCAGATGGATGTTTCTGATATCTTTCAGCACCACATCAACAGAGATATCTCCGATAACAACTCTGGTCACCTTCAGTACTCTCGTTGCCGTTCAATAACAAGAAAGAGCCGCTCCACCTCGTCAGCGTCCTGCAACACTTCGAAAAGCGCCCCCTTGATAATATTCTCTTTTGGTTTGACTCCGCGCCAGCCATTCGGCCGGACTCGTTTGACTGTTTCATCAATCATCATCGCCAAACGCAATTTTTCATCCTGCCGCCCTTTATAGCCGGTCGGCTCATCGGACAGGTCAAGGTCAACATTTCCAGTCCGGTCAAGCTTCAGGTTGTTGTACAATGCGCGGCGACCGGGAGTATTCAATTGCGCAGGAGTCTCTTCAGCATGGCCTGCTGCCACGCGGTTTGCCAGTTCGGCCATCTGCTTGAGATACGCCTCGTAGTCAATGGCTTTCCGTCGGCGCGAAGCAATGAGCTCGTCAAGCAAAAGCGACATGCTCTCATAAAATGCCGGATCGTTCAGGTGATCTTTGATGATTTTGCTTCGGACATTGTTTTCAATGGTCTCAGCAATCGCATCCCTGCTGCTCTTGATCCCCTCGGGCAGGTTGTTGATCGCTTCCGCAATGCCGGATTTCACGATCAGCTCCAAAAGCGGCAGAGTATCAAACGGGGAGATCTTTCTCGGCTCATCGGCTTCGATATAGGTGTCGATAAGATGGCGCATATCCGCCTCATAAGCCTTCAGGTCGATGCTTTCACCGCTGGCATAGCGGACGATTTCGCGCAACTTGACCGAGCGGTCGAGAGCTTTTTTGATGCGCTGCACCTCAGTGGCGCTGTAGCCTGCGGCATCAAGCTCGTCAGCAATAGCGCTGTAGGCCCTTACCAGCATGGCTGTTGCCTTGTAGAGGGCAGAACGGAGCGGCTCTCTTGCGGCAAGCTCTTCGGAAAGTTCACTGTTCCCGCAGAAAAAATGGATATGCTGAAGCTCCCCTTTCGGCGGTTCAACCGGTTCGTAGATCAGTGCAAGCACCTCAACAGCGTTGTCGAGACGCTCCCGCCCTTTTGCCAGCCGGTCTTTCATCAGAATATCAGACTCTCCTGCTCCCGTATCGCTCTTATCCAGCTCTGAACTATAAACCGTATAGACCTTCAGAGCATCATTCATCTTTTTGAAGAGATCTTTATAATCGACGATGTAGCCGAACTCCTTGTCCTCCCCATCGAGGCGATTGGTGCGGCAGATGGCCTGAAAGAGAGCATGATCCTGCATGCTTTTGTCGATATAGAGGCAGGTGCAGCTCGGCGCATCAAAGCCGGTCAGCAGTTTATCGACCACAATCAGCAGCTTCATCGTTGCCGGTTGCTCCCGGAAGAGCTTTTTGGCATTGTCTTCGTAGCTCTCTGTTTTTGACTTGCCCGGCACGGTCTCTACACCCTGCAGGAGCGCCATGTAGGTGTTGTAGATCGACTCCTTGTCCGTCTCGGTGTTGGCTCCGGTATCCTCCGTTGTAATATCTCTCGTTTGGGGATTGTAGGAGGTAATCACCGCGCACTTGCCTTTAAACACCGACTTCTGAAACAGTTCAAAGTACTTGCAGGCCTCGTAGATACTTGAAGCAACCAGAATGGCGTTGCCGCGATGGTTACTGAGACGGGGCTTCACACTGAAATCAAACACAATATCGTTGACGACCCGATTCATCCGTGATCGGGAGCTGAGCAGATGTTGCATGGTTCCCCACTGCTCGCGAAGCGCACCCTTCTGCCACTCATTCAACCCCCTCGTTTTGGCATCGAACCATGCATCGATTTTCTCCTTCGAGCCCAGTTGCTGGTCAATATCCCGCGCCTCATACACCAGATCAAGCACCACCCTGTCCTCAACAGCCTCGTTGAACTTGTAGGTGTGAATGTAGCTCCCGAACACTTCAAGGGTGGTTGCTGCATCTTTTTTCAACAGAGGCGTGCCGGTAAACCCGACAAACACCGCATTGGGCATCAAGGCCTTCATGGTTCGATGCAGCTTGCCGCTCTGCGTCCGGTGGCACTCATCTACAAAGACAAAAACATCCCCCACCGTATGGCCTGGCTGTGATTCAAGCTCCCGGATAAACTCCTCAAAATTATCCACCCCTTTTCTGCCAAACTTGTGTACCAGTGAGCAGAGCAGACGCGGGGCTGGCTGGCAGAGCTGCTTCATCAAGTCACTGCCGCTGGTGGTGCGCCTGATTGTTTCTCCCGCATCGGTAAAAACTCCCGCAATCTGCTTGTCGAGTTCATCGCGATCAGTCACAATAACCACACGGGCGGCAGGCTTGTTCTCCAGAATCCAGCGGGCCAGCAGCACCATCACCATGCTCTTGCCGCTCCCCTGGGTGTGCCAGATAATGCCACCCCTGAAGGCCTCGGCAGAGCGCTGCGCCGCCTTGACACCAAAATACTGGTGTACCCGTGGCAGCTTCTTTACCCCGCCATCGAAAAGCACAAAATCGTGCAGCAGCTCGACCATGCGGGATTTCCGGCAGATCTTGAGCAGATATTTGTCGAGCTTGAAACGGAAGTTATCCTCCTCATCCTCTTTCCATTGCAGAAAATACTTCTCCTCCGTACCAACCGTGCCATACTTCAGCCCCTCAGAATCGTTTCCGGCAAAGATGAACTGCACGGTTGAAAAGAACGGGGCAATAAACTCGGGGCGTTGATTGACAAGGCTTTGGCGGATACCGTCACCCAGCGATACCCTGCTGTTCTTCAATTCCAGCACGCCAACCGCAATCCCGTTAAGGTAGAGCACAATATCGGGCCGTTTGTCGTGCTGCCCATACACCGTCACCTCTTCGGCAACGGCAAAGTCGTTCAGCTCCGGGTGGTCGGTGCTGATGAGCTTGACAGTTTCACTCTTCTCCCCCGCCGCCGCTTTTACTGGAACACCGTAGTGAAGAAGGCTGTAGACCTTGCGGTTGTTTTCGTAGAGAGTTCGGTTCGGATTATTTGCCTCAATGCGCAGTTCATGGATAGCTTTGGTACTCTGCGCCGGAGTGTAGCCATTCCGCGAAAGGTAGGCCGTGAGCAGATGCTCCTCAATATTGCTGTTTCCTTCGCGCTCCTTCCAGTTGCCGAGAGAGCGGTAGCCAAGTTCATTGGTGAACAGGGCAAGCACGCGGTTCTGCGTCTCGCGTTCTGAGTTGCCGATGGTGGTCAAGCAGTTATCTCCTTCAAAGAAGAGGAATTACTGGGCACATCCAGAATATCTCCCCATGCGTTTGTGGTTCTGTTCCCAATTATTTGTCCATCTCCTCAACCTGGAAATTCGGTTCAACTCTGCAATGCAGTGAACAACTGTTCCCCTTCGCTCCAAGATATATTGTTTTTGTCATTCTCCATCACGGGTTATAACGAATTTCTCCGTCCCGGATTCAGAGTGCCGGAAGAGTGACAACATTGAACAGAATACCTGCACCATCAACCCTTTTACCGTTCAAGCCTCCCCGTTGTCACGCATTATGTTTATCTTGCAAAAACGCAACCTCTTCCCGATACCCGACCATGACACTGCGCTCATACTTCGATTTTGACCGGCACGGTACCAGTTACCGACAAGAGACACTTGCCGGCATCACCACCTTCTTTACGCTCTCCTACATTATTATCGTCAATCCGGCCATTCTTGCGGCGGCGGGTATCCCGAAAGGGGCCTCAATGACGGCGACCATCCTCACCTCTATCTTTGGAACGCTTTTGATGGGGCTCTATGCCAAACGTCCCTTTGCCGTTGCACCCTACATGGGCGAAAATGCCTTTATTGCCTACACTGTGGTGCAGACGCTCGGTTACTCATGGCAGACGGCGATGGCGGCTATCTTTATCGGCGGTGTTCTCTTTACCCTGATCACCATCGGGGGGTTGCGCCAATGGCTGGCTGAAGCAATTCCCTCTTCGCTCAAGCACAGTTTTTCGGGAGGAATCGGTCTTTTTCTCGCCTTTCTCGGCCTCAGCGAGATGGGTGTCGTGACGCTCGGTGTGCCCGGTGCGCCAGTACAACTGGGCAATATTGCTCAACTCCCGGTACTGTTAAGCCTTGGGGGACTGCTTCTTACCGCCGTCCTTCTCATCCAGCGGGTAACCGGAGCAATTCTTGTCGGTATGGCCGTGACGACGGGCGCATTTCTGCTGACCGGCCTTGTTCCCCTTCCTGCAGCAGCGTTCAGTATGCCACCCTCCATTGAGCCGATCTTTATGAAAATCGACATGCATGGGGCGCTGACCTGGGGATTTGCCAGCGTCATCATCAGTGTGCTGGTAATGGATTTTGTTGATACCATGGGCACCCTGTTCGGCCTGTCGTCGAGAGCCAATCTGCTGGATGAAAAGGATAACCTGCCGGAGATAGAAAAACCGATGCTGGTCGATGCGCTGTCGACCATTGCCGCTTCGCTCTTTGGCACCACAACTGCGGGCGTCTATATTGAGTCAGCCGCCGGTATTGAGCAAGGGGGAAAAAGCGGATTTACTGCGGTTGTTGTGGCCGCACTCTTCGGCCTAGCCCTCTTTTTTTCACCCCTGCTGACCATTGTTCCACCCTTCGCCTACGGGCCAACACTCGTTGTTGTCGGCATGTTCATGCTGCAATCGGTGACAAAAATGAATTTCACCGACTACAGCGAGCTTCTCCCGGCCTTTCTGACCATTGCGCTGATGATCTTCACCTTCAATATCGGTGTTGGAATAACTGCCGGGTTTATTGCCTGGGTTCTCCTGAAACTTTTTACCGGAAGGGTGCGGGAGGTACACGGCGGAATGTGGATTCTTGCCGGGCTCTCTTTTACCTTCTACCTTTTCTATCCCTACCATTAGACCCTGAAAAATAGCTGAACACGGAACTGCGAAGAGTGTTTGTCTGGATAACACCAGAAACAGCTACACCATCCCCTTGAGATACAGCCGCCGCCTCTCTTCTGGAAACCGCTCAATAGCATAACGAAGCATCACCCTCGGCATCCGGGGGTAATGGCGCTGCAGGAATGATTCGAGGGTTGGCAGGTCGCGCTTGCCAACCTCGCGGAGCATCCAGCCAGTCGCCTTGTGCAGCAGCTCCTGTGGGTCATCAAGCAGAAGCTCTGCCAGAGCAAGCGTATCCTCAAACTCGCATTTTCGGATATAATGAAAGGTGGCAGTGATGGCAATCCGTCGTTCCCATAAACTTTTGGAAGCCGCAAGCTGGTACAACAGCGTTCGGTCACGTGAATACAAAAAAGCACCAACAAGATACTGTGCCGAAATATCTACCAGATCCCAATTGTTGATAAAACGGGTATGCTCCAGATAGATCCCATGGATCTGCTGACGGACGGCCTCATTACCCTTCTCAAAACGACGCATGAGCAGCATAAGGGCAAGCAGGCGATCCTCATGAAAAGCGGATTCGAGCAGGCGGATAACCTCCGGCAATGGCGTACCATCAAGGGAAGGAACCATTTTTCGCAGCACCGGCACCCGAATGCCGCGAAAAAGGTCACCTTCAGCATATTCGCCTGGGCCGGTTTTGAAAAATCTACGGGCAAAGAGCGCCGCCTCTTGATTGGAGAGGATTTCGAGATTTTTGATGATCATGGATGCTGTAACACTCATGATATTCCTGTTGTTACCAGTTACGCCTGCTCGGCCAGTTTGCTCCATCGCGCCATCTCTTTTTCGAGCTGCTGCTGGAGACTCTGAAGTTCAGAACCAAGCTTCTGTTGCGAGGCAAAATCAGCTCCTGCGGAGGCCAGTTGCGCTGCAATCTCGGACTGTCGGCTCTCTGCCACTTGAATGGAGCGCTCAAGCTGCTCCAGTTCGCGTTTTTCCTTACTGGAGAGTTTGCTCTGCTTTGGCAACGCTGGCGCTACCGGTTTCGGCGCTTCGGCCACTTTTTTAACCGGTTTCTGCTCAGCCTTTCCCTCCGCTGCCTTCAGCTCCAGATAGAGGGTGTAGTTGCCGGGATAGCGACGAATGGTGCCATTTGCCTCAAAGGCAAAAATATACTCAACCGTGCGATCAAGAAAATAGCGGTCGTGGCTCACCACCATAAGACAGCCCTGATAGCTGTCGAGATAGTCCTCAAGCACCCTCAGTGTGGGGATATCAAGATCGTTGGTCGGCTCATCAAGCAGAAGCACATTGGGCGAACCGATAAGCTGCCGCAGCAGATAGAGCCGCCGCCGCTCTCCACCGGAAAGAGTGCGAACATAACTGTACTGGGTAGCCGGAGCAAAAAGAAATCGCTCAAGCATTTTCGAGGCAGAGAGCACCGTACCATCTTTTGTGGTAATCTGTTCAGCCTCCGCCTGGATGCACTCAATCACCCGCTTGTCATCATCAAGACCACGACTCTGCTGATCGTAGTAGCCAATCTTCACCGTCTTGCCCAGAGCAATGTGGCCACTGTCAGGCTTGACTCGCTCGGTAATCATCTCAAACAGCGTGGTTTTACCCGAACCATTCGGCCCGATAATGCCGATGCGATCGCCCTTCTGCAGATGATATTCAAAGTCGCGAAGCAGCACCTTGTCGCCGTAAGACTTCGACACCTTATGAAACTCAATGATTTTATCGCCGAGCCGTCCCGCGCCCAACCCGATATCAAGCTCTTTGGTCTTCTCCTTTCTCGGTGCATAGACCAGACTCTCGGCCCGAAGCATACGCGCCTTCTGTTTGGTGGTTCGCGCCTTGCAGCCACTGCGCATCCAGTCGAGCTCCTGACGAACAAGAGCCTGACGCTTGCGGTCATCGCGTATCGCCTGCTCCTCCTGTTCCGCTTTCTGTTGCAGATAGCTTGAGTAACCACCGGTAAAGGTGGTCGCTGTGCGGCCATCCAGCTCAAGCATCCGCGTCGCCACCCGGTCAAGAAAATATCGGTCGTGGGTAATGAGCAGCACCGCGCCCTGATAGCGACGGATATACTGCTCGAGCCACTCAACACTGTCGGCATCAAGATGGTTGGTCGGCTCATCAAGAATCAGTCCGTCACTTGGCACCACAAGCGCATGAGCAAGGGCGACCCGCTTGCGCTGACCGCCGGAGAGCGTCCCCATGATTGCCGTCAAATCGTAAAGACCAAGCTTGCCAAGCACCGTTTTGGCATTCGACTCCAGCTCCCAGGCACCGGTCACATCAAGCTCGTGAGCAAGCCTGCTCATCCGCTCCAGTAACGAAGGATCATCGCTGTGCTTCGTCTCAAGCTCCTTGCAGACCACCTCATACTCATAGATGAGATCCATCACCTTGTCGCTCGACTTCAGAATAGCCTGAAGAACGGTATCCTCCGGATTATAGGGTGAATCCTGCGGCAGATAGGCAATCCGCTTCTGGTTGGCCACCATCACCTTCCCCTTGTCGGGGGTCTCAACACCGGCAAGAATTTTCAGCAGCGTACTCTTGCCACTCCCGTTAGCCCCGATAATACCAATCTTGTCACGATCATCTATACCAAACGAAACATCCTCAAACAGATGCTTCAGACCATATTTTTTTTGTAACCCCTCAACCGTTAAAAGCACCATACCTCTTCACCATTCCTTACGTTATATTCCACCCCCGTCCGTACTAAAGAGGTGAATATAACTATTACGTGCAGTTTTGCAGCCATCTCGCAGAGTGCTTTTCACTCTCCGGTTTTCTATTCTCATTTTTTTTGATAAACTACCCGAAAGTATAGGGAACAAAATAACAGGCTCTCCCCGGAAACAGATAAAAAACTGAACCACTGATGAGTGAATTGGATGAGTTGCTTGCATGGAGCAAAGCGCCCGTGCCCGAAGTGCTGCAACAGTTGCAGCCACAACAACAACAGGAGGTACACTCCTGGGCGAAGAATCTTGTCGACCATGAAACTGAAGGGCTTGACGATCTCTACAATGCCATAGCCATGATTGTTAAATACATCCCGAATTTCATGGTCATACCGCTTATGGTCGAACACATCCGCCCCCGGATTGCCGCCCAGGTATGTATCAAAATGGGGATTGATCAGTCTACCGGATACGCCAACGACCTTCCTCTGGAATATTTCAGCAAAGTTTCAAGCCATCTCGACGAAAAGATGATGGCTCAGATTCTCACAAAAATGAAACGGAGCCAGGTCGAAAAGTTCATCATCATGGCACTTCAACAAAATCCGACACGTATACTCGACATCGCCAGCCACCTTGAGCGCCCGGTTCTTGAGATTGTGGCAAAATATGTGGTGTTTCCTGAAGAAAACAGTGAGCTGGCCATAAGCCATCACAAACCAATAATCGACAAAATCCGCTCAATGCAATAGAACAGTTACGGACGAATGAAGAAAATATTTTTTTTTGACCGGGAGTTTTATTAAACTTGCGGAGGAATAGATTTTTTAACCTAAAAGCAGGCTATCATGGCTGATTTGTCAGGAGTTTTTACAGACGGTGCCGCAGCCTACGGAAGGTTGTTGGAGGTTTTTATTGATGGGCACTGGTGGGTTGTTGGTGACGCTTTGGAAAATGTTGGCAAGTGCACCAAAAGACTCGGAGCCAATGCTTATCCCCAACTTTATGGCGGAATGTCATCAAGCTTGAGGGGATCCTCTCCAAAGGCTGCGGGTTATGCCAAACCCACAAAGGAAGTTGAGCAGCGATTCAGGGATTAACGATAACCAGACAGTTATTATTATCTGATTATCAAAACTCTAAAAAACGAGGCCTGTCGCCTCGTTTTTTGTTGTCCGTCTTGTAATTCTGCGACCAACCCCGGCAATTAACCTTACCGGTATGAAAGCAACACTGAGCTGCAGCAAGCTGAAGAAGATTTACAACAAACGTGAAGTTGTAAAAAGCTCTTCCATTGAGGTCAAACAGGGAGAAATCGTGGGGCTTCTCGGGCCAAACGGCGCCGGAAAAACCACAACCTTCTACATGATTGTCGGACTGGTACGGCCAAACAGTGGCGAAGTGTTTCTGGATTCGACAAATATCACTCGCCTGCCCATGTACAAACGGGCACGTCTCGGAGTCGGCTACCTTCCCCAGGAGGCATCAGTCTTCCGAAACCTGACCGTGGAGGAGAATATCCTCGGTGTTCTTGAGTTTACCACCCTCTCCAAAAAAGAGCAAAAAGAGAGAGCCAACAAGATGCTTGAGGAGCTGAATATCACTCATATCCGGAAAAGTATGGGCTATGCGCTCTCCGGCGGTGAACGCAGACGCACTGAAATTGCAAGAGCCCTGGCACTCAACCCCAAATTTATTCTGCTCGATGAGCCCTTTGCTGGAGTTGACCCCATCGCCGTCGAGGATATCCAGCAGATCGTTGAAGGGCTTGCCAGACGCAACATCGGTGTGCTTATCACCGATCACAACGTCCATGAAACCCTCTCTATCACCAGCCACGCCTATCTGCTTTTCGACGGCAGCATCTTTATGCAGGGCACTTCAGAGGAGATCGCGGAAAACCCTGAAGTGAGAAAAATGTATCTCGGTGAAAAATTCAGCCTCGACCGGTATTAATGGTCTTAACCAGAGTACTGTTTCATCATGCTTCAATTCAAAAAAGAGGGCAATCAGGCTCTTGAAAACCTCCGCTTATCAGGTGACTTTCCCCCTTCCTGGCAGAGCATGGAAGAACTTGAAAGGACGACCGATCATTTTATATCGCGTTTTCTTGATGAACGATACCGTATAGCAAACAAGATAGGCGGTGGTTCTTTTCTGGCAGAACTACTCGACAGGGCGCTCCGCACTGCAGATACCGAATGTATGGATGACGGCACATTGCCAGAGAACGAAAAGCTGGAGCTAGTGCAGGCGCTTGACCGACAAAACCTTACGATGCAACTCTACCCCAGATATGTCGCCCTGCTGCTCTCCCTGCTTGAAAAGGTGGAGAGAGAAGAAGGCCGGAAGTTCACTGTTCTTGAGCTGGCAAGTGGCTCCGGAGGACTGGCTCTGGCGCTTGCCGAAGAGGCTCAGAGGAGAGATCTACCCATCACCATTACCGGCTCGGATATCGTTCCAAAATTTATTGAAGAGGGTAACCGCCAGTCGAGTGAAAAAAAGCTTCCGCTCAACTTTCAACTGCTCAATGCCTTTGACCTTCCAGAGTTCCCTGAAGGCTCCTTTGACCTCATGGTAATGTCGCAAAGCCTTCACCACTTCACCCCCGGTCAACTTGCCATCATCATCGCCCAATCGGCAAAGCATACCAAAACCGCGTTTGTCGGCATTGATGGGTATCGCAGCGTTCTGCTAACTGGCGGCGTCCCGCTCATGGCGTGCTTGCAGGGCATACCCTCCTTCGCCCTCGACGGCCTCACCTCCGCCCGAAAGTTTTACAGCGAACTGGAGCTTGATATTATTACAGAAATTGCTACCGGCAAAAGAGATCACACTGTCACCTGTGACTGGCCGTTAAGTATTCTGACCGTTCGGTTTGATGGGTGAAGTGAGCCCTTTGACCAGATTGCAAAGAGTGAAATTTTAGTTGATAACCATCCCTGTTCATGAAACAAAAAGACGCTGCTCTTTTGTTACTTCCGACTCTTGTTTGAGTGAGGAAGAGTGGTTAAGAATGAATAAGACGCTGCAGCAGGATATCTTCGACATTTCGGCGGCTGTCGAGTACCGCTGTTATATAAACATTGCTGCTGTCTGCGATCCGATACAACAACCTCCATGGAGAAATAATCAGCTCCCGATAGATAAAAATGCCATTAGACTGAAGCTCCGGAACAACCCTGCCTCGCTCGGGTAAAGTATATAAAGAGGATGCTTTGTCCCTGATGTTTTCCAGAACCTGCAAAGCATTCTGCACATTATCACCTGCAATAAAGACTATAACCTCTCTGAGATCCCTTTCCGCAACTTCAGTCCATAAAACACTGTAGCCTGCACTCATAAGGTCTGCTCTTTCAAAAGACCTTCAAGGTCACTGAATACCTCCTCTTGCGGGCGAATATTGCCTTTACGAATATCCTCTTCACCCTGTGCCAGCAGTTTCAGCAAGCCAAGCGCATTGCGCATCTCCTCATAACTTTTCGGGTCTTGAAGAACCGCTCTCGGCTCACCATTCTGGGTAATAATAACCGGACGACGCGTCTCGTTGATCTGTTGAAGAAGAACAGCCGCATTTGCCTTGAGCCAAGTGACCGGTTTGATGTCGGTAGTAATATTCATATATCCCTTGAATTCGTTGTGTCCCCTGATCGAATATAGTACGATATTCGGTCATGAGGAAAGGTTTCCTGCAAAACACAATGACTTCAGCTTGTCATGGAGTGGATTATCTTTACTATCTTAAAAAAGGGATCAATGATTAACGCGCATGATTCCATAATCATAGCCGAACAATTAACACCATACAGAAACTCTTTGACACTCGCCACTCATGAGTAATGCAACACAACTAACCGCTGCAGAATACATCGAACAACGGCTGGATAACCAGATCAACTGGTACTCAGCTAAAAGTTCTCGCTGCAAAGTTTGGTACAGAAGCCTCCGCATAATTGAGATTGTGGCGGCGGCAATTATTCCGCTACTTTCGGGCATGGATAATCTGTTGTACAGCAATTGGATAATTGGCGGACTTGGCATGTTGATTGCCATTGCGGCTGCAACCGGCAGCCTGTTCAAATTCCATGAGAACTGGATTCAGTATCGCGCAACATCCGAGGCGTTGAAACATGAGAAGTATCTGTTTCTTGGAGGAAGTGCGCCCTATGATGGAGATAATGCGTTCCAAGTGCTTGTGCAGCGTGTGGAACAGCTCATTTCAAAGGAGAACTCCAATTGGACGGTAGCCGTCAAAAGCCAGCCGAAAAATGCTGGCAGGGAGTAAAGACTTACAAACCACCAAGGACGTACAATAAGCCCATACGCAGTCACCAACCTCGTTCAAAAATTCGGCCGCCAGAAGGCGGCCTTTCTGCGGTTTTTGCCCACCTGCTCGGTTGAGGTGTGCCTCGATACGCGCTTTGCGCTACTCGGCGACCAGCAGCTTTGTAATACGCCCGGCCGCTGAGTAGGGCTTTAGCCCGTATCGAAGCGTGCTCCGCTTTTAGCTCAAAAGCAAAGCCGGAATGAGCAGCCAACTGACTACGGGACGAAGACCAGGCGGAAGCCAATGCCGTCGCGCCGGTAGTCGGGGGTGTAGAAGTTGCGAAACGCCGACCGACAGTCCCCGGCGTAGTTGAGCCAGCTCCCGCCACGAAGCACACGGTACGAACCGGTTGCAGGCCCGGCAGGGTTCGACACCGTGCCTGATTCCTTGCACTCGTCATAATACCGCCCTCCGAACCAGTCACTGCACCACTCAGCAACATTCCCATGCATGGTGTACAACCCCCACACATTCGGAGAAAAGCTGTTCACCGGTACCGTATTTAGACGATACACACCTTTCGGGTTACCATTATACGGATAATTGCCGTCATAGTTTGCCTGATCCGTCGTCAGGTTGTTCCCTGTGTTAAACGGCGTTGTCGTCCCTGCTCGGCACGCATACTCACGCTCTGCCTCTGTTGGCAAACGATACGTTTTTCCACTTTTTTTCGACATCCACTCGCCATACGCCACAGCATCATTCCAACTCACATGGATCACTGGATGGTTATCCTCGCTTGCTGGTCGAACACTGCCCGATACGCCATGTCGCCAGTTTACTCCCGCTTTTTTTACAGCTCCACTATCGTTCCAAATCCAGCTACCACCACCTTTTTCAGCATCTGTCCGGTACCCGGTTGCCTCCACGAAACTCCTGAACTCTGACACCGTCACCGAATATTTACTTATATAAAAGTTGCTCAGGCGCACCTGATGCTGGGTCTCACTGTAGTCAATACCAAATTGTTTGTAGACCGCTTTGGCTGCATCACGGCCAACTTCACTCTCCGGGCTCCCCATCGTAAATTCCCCGCCCCGTATCAGAACAAAGTTGTTAGGCGCTGGAACAACGGCGTATAACGTAGCGCTGAATAGCATCACTCCGGAAAGCACAAGGGCTTGAGCAATGACCGCAACGCTCCACCTTCGCTGCGTCAGACGTAACCAGCTCAGCAGCAGCGGAACAACTCTGTACATCGGCACGGCAACAATACCATCCTCAAACCTTCGAGTGCCTCCCATCAGCGAAGCTCTGCTCCGCATCGTCATGCTCTTCATCATCCCCCTCCTTTTGGCTTGTTACAAGAAAAATAATGCGGCTCTTGGGCAATTTATCTTTTATTACCGGTGTTTCACAAACACCCTCGTCAGAGCGGAATGCGTTGCAGCCCTACGGCAATCAGATCGCCTCGATATGTGGTTCGCGCTACGAAGGGTTATGCATAAGTTCTTCTAAACGAAGTAAGCGATGACCTTCAAAAACGGTTAAAATATCTATTTGCTCTGCAGAGCGATAGTATATAAGCCTATAATGACCTACAAGAATTTCACGAAAAGCAGCGATTGAGAGTTCTGGCACAACCCGTCCTTTATCAGGGTGATAAGCAAGAGAATCGCCACTTTGAAGTAAGGTTTCAATAAATTCTGATGCTCTTTGAGGATTATTTTGTGCAATAAACCGCTCAATTTGATCCAATTCATACAGCGCTTCTGCTGACCAAATAACATTCATGCGTTTTGCCGTGCTAAGCGCTTTTCCGTAAGAATGGCTCTTACTTCTTCAGTTGTATAAACATTACCAGCCTCAACATCGGCTAAGCCTCGCTGAATAGAGGCAATAAATTGTTGTTGATACACTAAGGCATCGTATTCGGCAGGAGAAAGTAAAACGCCAGCAGGTTTACCATGTTGCGTAATAATTAGTGGATGACCACTTTCTTGAGCTTTTTTTAAACAAGCAGTGATACTTGTTTTAAATTCTCTTAGCGGAATAATGTCGCTTGATATCTGAACATTGACCATAGTAACGTTTTATTTTAAGACATATTAAGCAATACGCTTCAAGGTACAAAACTTTCAGCCCACCTATGCTTCCCATAGTATCCTAATTTTTCGCCATCAGCGTGTCATGACGCAGTATAGCGAAGCATCCATTCCATTATCTGACTCAAGATTTGTTGGATTAGTGTGACATGCAAGATTTATTCATCATTACATCAAACATCTATAATTCATAATCGTCACCCCATCCCCCGCAACTGCCGCAGCAAATCCTTCCGCGCCATCCCGTACATGTGCACATACAGCAGGTTGAACATCAGCACCGCCGACCGCAGCCGGGGCGCACGCATAGCACGCTTCACGGCATTCTGCACGGTAAAGACCCGGCTGGTCAGCGCCGTATAACTCGGAATAAACTCTTGCAGCGGAATGCGCAAGGGCTTGTAGAGCATCTCCTGCCCCCATGAAAACTTGAACGCATCGTGATCATCCGGGGAGTGGAGCAGGCGTCCTTCGAGTGCCAGCCGGTTGAAAACGCCAGTGCCGGGAATGGGGCGCAGAAGGTTGATGCCGGGCACATCAACGCCGGTCTCTTCGATAAAGGCTTCGAGTTTGGCGGGAAGTTCAAGGGTGTCTTCGTCGAGGCCGTAGATGAAGCTGCCGTAGACACATATCCCTGCCTGGCGGATATGCTTGATGCACTCCACCTGACGGGCGGCGGGGTTGTGGAACTTCTTGTGGGCATGGTTGCTGCCATCGGTGAGGCTCTCAATGCCGATCAGGAGGGCGCCGCAGCCGGAACGGGCAAAGGCTTCGAGCAGTCGGGGCTTTTCGCCAAGGGCGGTGGTGGCCTGGCCTACCCATTTGATCTTGAAGGGTTCCAGTTGGCGAAAGAGTTGCTCGGCATACTCTTCATCGGCGTTAATGGTGTCGTCGAGAAAGAAAAAGATCCGTTTGTCCTCTTTCAGAAAGGTTTCAACCTCCCTGAGAACGGCGGGGATGGTTCGGTGGCGCAGACGGTGGCCATTCATGACGTGGACGTTGCAGAAGTCGCAACTGAAGGGGCAGCCACGGGTGGTCTGCACCACGTTGGTGGTGAAGTAGCTCTTGATGTCGAGCGCACTCTTCCCAACAACACGCTCAATGGAGAGGTCGGGGAAGGTGGCAACCCGGTACTCCGGCTTGAGGGCACCAGCAAGCAGATCCTCCTGAACATCGCGCCAGATATCGTCGGCCTCGCCAATGACGAGCGCATCGGCATGGTCGCGGCACTGGTCGGGGAAGATGGAGACGTAGGGACCACCGAGCACCACCTTGATGCCTCTGGAGCGGAGTGCCCGGGCAAGCTCAAAGGCTGGCCTGACGGCACCGGTCTGCACGCTGATACCTGCCATATCCCAGTGCTGGTCGAGCGGCAGCTTTTCGAAACGCAGGTCGCAAAAGGTCTGGCTCACGCCCGCCACTTTCTGGGAGCTGAGAATCATCAGGGCAAGTGGTGGTATAGCGAACTGTGCCCGCCGAATAATGTTGCTCAGGGCGGTGTCTTTCAGTGAGCTGAAGAGGCTCCGTTTGGCTGAGGCATCTTCCAGGGAAGCTGCACCATCAACACCGCTATCAGCTTGAATAAAAATGAGTAGTACTTTTTTTTCAAAAGCCATATATTACCTTATCAAAGGCACCATGTGTACCTTTATCTCGCGTTTAATTTTTTCGTCATTCATCATTCATCATTCATCATTCATCAATAGCCACCCCCGTTCCGGGCCATCTCCTGCAGCTTTTTCAGCTCCAGCAGGGCATCCAGCGGGGTGAGCCGGTCGAGATCAAGCGACTCAACGGCTTTGCGAAGCTGGTTGTCGGCCTCTTCAAACAGGCTGATCTGCATACTTTTTATCTTTGATGGCCGGTTCGGGGGAATTTCAATGTCGCGCTTCTCCATCCCCGCCAGAATCTCTTTGGCGCGGGTAATCACCTCCACCGGCATTCCTGCCATTTTAGCCACCTCAATACCGTAGCTGTTATCGGTGGAACCCCGGACAATCTTGCGCAGAAAGATCACCTTGTCTGTGGTCTCAACAACAGTGGCGTTGTAGTTCACCACGCCCGGCAGGCGGCTCTCCAGTTCGGCAAGTTCATGGTAATGGGTGGCAAAGAGGCTCCTGGCGCCGATTGACCGACAGATATATTCGCTCATCGACCAGGCAATCGACATACCGTCAAAGGTGCTGGTTCCCCGCCCGATTTCGTCGAGCAGCAGCAGGCTTCTGGAGGTAGCATTGTTGAGAATGCTGGCCGCTTCATTCATCTCAACCAGAAAGGTGCTCTCCCCGGAGGCAAGATTGTCGGAAGCACCAACCCGGGTAAAGATGCGGTCAACCAGCCCGATCTCAGCACTCTCCGCCGGAACAAAACTCCCCGCCTGCGCAAGAAGCACAATCAGCCCCACTTGGCGCAGAAAAGAGCTTTTGCCCGCCATGTTGGGGCCGGTAATCATCAGCATCTTCTGCTTCTCGTCGAAATGGCAGTCATTCGGCACATAAGGCTCCTCAACGCTCATCATCCTTTCAAGCACGGGATGACGGCCACCAACAATAAAGAGCTTTTCGTGCTCCATAATCTCCGGTTTGCAGTAGCCATATTCGACGGCAGAGAGGGCAAAGGAGCAAAGCGAATCAATTTCGGCGATGAGAGCTGCGTTTTCCTGTATCCCTGACGCTTGTTCGGCAATGAGGAGGCAGAGGTCGTGAAAGAGCTGCGCTTCGAGCACCAGGCTTTTCTCTTCGGCATTGAGAATTTTCTCCTCGTACTCTTTCAAGGCGGGAATGGTGTAGCGCTCGGCATTGACAAGGGTCTGCTTCTTTTCGTAATAGGCGGGAACCTTGTCGCTGTTGGCACGGCTGATTTCGATGTAGTAGCCGAACACCTTGTTGAAACTCACCTTGAGCGACGAAATGGTGGTGGCGGCCCGCTCCTCCTGCTGAATCTGCAGGAGCCGGTCTTTGGCGGTCGAGGCAACGGAGCGGAGATCATCAAGCTCGGCGTTGTAGCCAGCGCGGATGTAACCGCCATCACGCATTGATGCGCCTGATTCGGGATCAATCGCCTCCTCAATTCGTGCTGCAAGCTCCGGCAACGGCTGCAACGTAAAGGCCAGCGACCCCAGCCGAGCTGAACCAGCCTGATGCAGCAGCTCCTGAAGCTTTGGAATGGCTGAGAGCGAGAGGCCAAGCTGGCGAACCTCCCGTGGAATGGTGCGAAACGTAGCAATACGGGCAAGCGAGCGTTCAAGATCGTTGATGGCCGACATCTGCTCGCTGAGCCCCTCCCGCAATGCCCGGTTCTCGGTCAGCTCCCCAACGGCATCGAGGCGCAGCCGGATCTCATCAACCCGTTTCAGCGGTCGCTGAAGCCAGCGGCGGATCAACCTTGCGCCCATGGGATTGCGGGTGCGATCCATCACCTGAAGCAGGCTTCCGTTCAGTGTGCCATCCTGCATGGAGGAGATAATCTCAAGATTTCTCTTGGTCTGCTGATCGAGCGTCATGTACTCGGCATTGTGCAGCTCCCCGATACGGGTAATGTAGTGAAGGCGATTCTGCCGCGTCTCCTCAAGATACTGGAGCACAACGCCAGCCGCCACCCTTCCGGCACGGTTGCCCTCAATGCCGAAACCCTTCAGCGAGTGGGTCTTGAACTGCCGCGCCAGCACCTCCTGCGCCTGCTCTTCACTGAACATCCACGACTCAACCTCCGTCACCAGCGTCTCCAGCGGAAGTGCTTTTTTCAGCAGCTCGGCACGCTCTCTCTCGGCGGAGGAGACAAGTATTTCCGAGGGGTGAAGTGAAAGAAGAAAATCTTTAAGCTCGTCGGGATGAAGCGAGGCAATCTTGAATTCAGCCGTGGTAACATCAATAAAGGCCACCCCGGCAAGCAGCGTTCTCCCCTCTTTGACATAAGCCACCGCAGAGAGGTAGTTGTTGTGCCGGTCGTCGAGCAGCTTGTCGCTATAGGTAACGCCCGGAGTAATAATGTCGGTGATCTCGCGACGGACAATTCCTTTGGCATCAGCCGGGTCTTCAACCTGGTCGCAGACCGCCACCTTGAACCCTTTTTTCACCAGTTTTGCAATATACCCTTCGCTGGCATGGTGGGGAAAGCCAGCCATAGGGATATCGATGGTACGCTTGGTGAGCACAATGTTCAGGGCGGTGGAAACGGTGACGGCATCCTCAAAAAACGTTTCATAAAAATCGCCCACCCTGAAGAGCAGCAGAAAATCGGGGTACCGCTCCTTTACCTCCAGATACTGCCGCATCATTGGGGAGTGCTCTTTCTGCGTGGTGCACTCTGCTTTGCTCATGGTGTGATCATCAGTTATTAAACCTGTCAGAGAGTGGTAAACCTACCCCCGTTTTGTGAAAAAGAAGCTACTTCAGCGCGACTTAATAAACAAGAGGCGGAATCGCAGGCATCGCCCCAAGAAGTGAATCCAATGTATTTATATGAGTTACGTACCGGAATTAAATTTTAGAAGACTTTGATTTTGACACATAAAAACAGGCGGACTACATCCTTTTTAGCAAAACAGCGCCAATTTGTTTGAAAACCTTGATATTATTTATACTTTCAAAGTAAAATTGTTTGATGGCATTTTATGCCCATTAGTCTTTTCGCCTTGTAAAGATCGACAATAGAGATGCCAGATGTCAATTGTTGGCAATCTTTCGTTTTAATTCTTCAGATTTTCGACAACACATTTATTGCGTAATCGCAACAAATTGATCAAAATCGAAATGAAAAGTTTACTCAGCTATCCTCCCGTTTTTTTGTGATACTTGCTATCAGTCAAAGAGAATATTTATTTCCTGTTTACCATCATAATAAGGACTACAAAATTATGAACAACATTGACCCTACAATGGAGATATCTGCCAACCTGCAAGAGTATTCAAAAGTGATAGAAGATATTAATAATGCTCTTGATGAATTTTATGAGGTGTTGCCTGACATTAAGAATACAAAAGGAGAAGAGAGAAAAGAGAATCTTGACATTTGGGTAAAACATATCAATGATTTAAAAGATTCCTGTAAGCAGCTTATTGATGAAATTGAGGAGAAAAAGAGGGAAATCAATTTTTGAGTAGTTGTTTTATTTCATTTCGTAAATAAAAAGAGGAGACTGTTATTATGTCACAAAATCCAGAAGAAAAAGGCAAAAAAACGGGTTCGGCTGAGGAAGGCCTTCAGCAGGAAACCGAAGTCAAAGCTACTGCAGAAAACGAGCTTTACGTGCAAGGTTACGAAGCTGGCTACCAACAGGCTGTTGCTGATTATGAGGCGGCTCTTTCTGCGGAACATGATGAAAAAGCGCTTTATGATGAGGGGTATTCTCAGGCAGTTGCTGATTATGATGCCGCATTGGCAGACGAGGATGCCTTGGCTGAAGAAGAGGCTTATTATCAGGAGCTGGAAGCCTATGCAGCAGCTCAGGAAGAAGCCGCTCTTGCCGAGGAAGATGCTTACTACAGAAGGCTTGAAGAGAGAGGTGCGGGCATGGCTGAAAATATCGCAGGGAATTTGATCCCGAGACTGAGTATTCAGCCAAGGATTGCTGTAACTCCCAGAATAACTGTTCAGCCAAGAGTTACCATAACTCCAAGAATTGCTGTACAGCCAAGAGTCATCCCTCGTTTGACTGTAAACCCCAGAAATATTCAGGTACCGGGAGAAATATCAACTGGACGGCAAGAAACAAGTAAATCTTTTGGTATTCTGCCAAGAAATACTGTCGTTCCGAGGGTTGGTATTGCACCAAGAGTCACGCCTATTACACCAAGAATTACCATAACTCCCAGAATAGCGGTTCAGCCAAGAGTTACCCCTCGTGTGACTGTAAGCCCGAGAAATATTCAGATTCCAGGAGAGATGCCTGTTGAGAGAACGTCTGGATTACAAGTAACACCGACAACTATTGTTCCGAGGCTTGGCATTAACCCCAGGATAACACCACGAGCCATCAATCCAAGAATAGTGGTAACTCCAAGGATTGCCATTCGAAACATCGGGCCGTGGTAACAAGATTTATGAAATGACAAGTATAATGCGTTCGTCAAGATGAACGCATTATACTTTTATGACAGCTTGATCTTGCAACAATAGAAAAATATACATTATGGAAAAGGTATGCATTAAAGAAAAAAAAGTTTTACTGCTTAACATGCCTTTTACGACGATTACGTATCCACCTATAGCAATCTGTCTCCTTAAAGCCTGCCTTGAAAAGGAAAAAATAACATGCGATACAAGATTTTTTAATCTTGATTTCGCATCTATGATGGATGTTGATGCCTACGAATCAATATGTAATGAGCAAAATGGCGAGTTGTTTTTTGGTGAACGGCTTTTTGCTTCTGAAGTATATAATGATAATTCGTTATGTCCAGATAACGGATATGTTGATTTTCTGAAAAAAAAATGCCCCGCTTCCGATTTTTATATTCAGAATTATCCGTTGATTTTATCGAAAATAAAGGGTTTTCTTGATTATTGCATAGAGAGTATTAATTGGGATGAATATTACCTCGTCGGATTTACAACTATGTTTGAGCAGAATATGCCCTCACTTGCTCTTGCAAAAAGAATAAAATCTCTCCATCCAGAGATCAAGGTTATTTTTGGTGGCGCCAATTGTGAGGGCGAAATCGGTTTTGCCCTGCATAGAAAATTTTCTTTTGTTGACTTTGTTTGTTCTGGTGAAGGAGATATTGTATTGCCTAAAATTGCAAAGAGCTTAAAAGAAAACCAAAAAGATTTCAATATTCCAGGTCTAATTTATAGAAGCAAAAATAAGTCTCAAGCGATCGCAAAAGAGTCCGTGCTTACTCTTGATGATCTTCCCTACCCTGATTACTCTGACTATTTCAATCAGATCAATAGCCTCTTTCCCGGAAAACAGATTTGTCTTGAGGTTTCGATGGAGACATCAAGAGGGTGTTGGTGGGGGGAGAAATCGCAATGTCATTTTTGCGGGCTTAATGGCGAGATGGTGAAGTTCAGGGTTAAAAAAGCAGAAAGAGTTCTTGACGAACTTGATTTTATTATTGAAAAATATATCAAGCCATATCATCTCAAGCAGCTTTCAATGGTCGATAACATTATTGCAAAGAACTATTTTACTGATCTTCTGCCGAAATTAAAAGAGAGGATAACAGATGCAATAATATTCTGGGAAACAAAATCAACATTGAATAAACACCAGGTTAAAGCTCTTGCTGATGCAAATGTATATCTTATACAGCCAGGCATAGAGAGCTTGAATACCAGTATTTTGAAGTTGATGGGTAAAGGCACCAGCTCTTTACATAACGTCCAATTGCTTAAATACTGCAAGGAGTATAATATATATCCTTCGTGGAATATCCTGACCGGGTTTCCTGGTGAAAAATTGAGCTATTATAAGGAGATGATAGCGCTTATGTCAAAGATATTTCACTTGCAACCACCGGATCAGCAAGGGCCGTTTATGCTTCAGCGCTTCAGCCCTTATCATGCAGATCCTGAAAAATTCGGTCTTGTAAAAAAACATCCCGTAGAGGGATATCGCTATATTTATCCATTCTCCGATCAAGAGATTAATTTGTTGGCTTATTATTATAAGCATGATTATCAGGACGGATTTTATCCTCCGAAAAAATATGAACTGTCCATTTATGAAATGATCCAGTACTGGCGGGAAGCCCATAGCAAAGGCGCATCTCTTTATGCTTATGAGCAAGAGGATTCATCTCTTTTGATCATTGACAACAGAAATGAATCTCGCACTTCCGAGATTGTTCTTGATGAAACACAAACTGCAATATACTTATATTGCGAATCAATAAGAACGCTTCATTCTATTAATGATTACATGAGAAAAAAGTTTTGTGATTATGCAATCAGATCAAGAGATATAGAAGATTTTCTCAATAAAATGATTTTACTTGATTTACTTCTGTTTGAGAATAACAAGTATCTTAGTCTTGCGATATCCGCACCAGTTGCTTCTTGTTAAAAGCTAACGAACATCTTATTATGTTAACAGAAAAGCGATATCTTGTTGGCTGTCGAAATAGTTCGATTATGCCACTTGCCCTTGAACAAAAATTAATTGTTTTTATTGATCGAGAATCCAACGTAAAATTGCTCAAAAAAACAAAAACAGGCGTTTATGTCTTGGAGATGAACGCTGATATGGCTGAAAAGCTCAATGCCGAGGATCAATTATTTATTATAGAAGAGGATTTACAGCTTGAGCTATTTACACGATTGCCTGGCGTAAAGAGCGTTTTAACTACTGAGAATAGTTGCCCCCTTGTCATAACGGTTATCGATGAAGAAACGGAACTACCTGTTCAACAGGCTGATGTGTATTGTTTTACTCCTGCCGTTACCATGCAGGTAAAAACTGATGAGAAGGGTATCGCCAAGATTACCTGTTGTGAATTGCCCTTGAAAAAAATTATTGTCGTTCCCAAAAACACGTTTTGGTCGAAAGTTGTTGATTCTCCTGAGTGCCAGGACAAGGTGGTTGTGATAAAGCTCAGAAAAATACCAGAAAGAAAATATAACTGGATCAAGCAACAGATGAACCTTGGGGAAGTTCAGAGGTTTTTTACAGGTAAAAGTATCAGAATAGCAATAATAGACAGCGGCATATCACCACATGAGTCGCTCGTTACCTCTGGCGGATATTGTCCAGCTTTTCCTGATGATCAACAAGGATGGGCTGAGGATCCGGATGGTCATGGAACATATTGTGCTGGTATTATTGCAGGAAGAAACCATCTTTCAGGGATAGCTCCGGATGCGGAGATCTTCTCTGTTAAAATCTTTCCGGATGCTCACTTCAGCGATGTCGTTGATGCCATTAACTGGTCTATCGATAATCATATAGATATTATTAACCTTGGATTCGGATCAATACACTACTGCTCACAGATTGAGATTGCTCTCCACGAAGCCATTCAGCGCGGAATTGTCTGTATTTGTGCGGCAGGTAATCATGGAGGCGCAGTAGCTTTTCCGGCATCAAGCCCGAGAACTATAGCTGTTTCTGCCATAGGCAAAAACGGTACGTTTCCTGTTGACAGCGCATCTGCACTGAGCTCTCCTCAGCCAGAACAAGCATCCCTCTTTTTTGCGGAATTCTCCAACAGAGGAGCTGAAATTGATCTTTGTGCGCCTGGAGTTGCTCTTGTCTCATCTGTTCCCTCAGGATATGCCTCTTTTGATGGCACATCTACAGCATGTGCAGTGATAACAGCTCTTTCTGCATTGATTATGGAGGCTTTTCCGGAAATCAAAACCGGTGATTATCGCCAATCATTGGCAGTGAAGCGTCTTTTGAAACAATCATCTCTTGATATTGGTCTGCCGTATTCTATGCAGGGAAGTGGCTACCCTGATATTTACTCGTTATTGAAAAAATCGATAGCCAGAAAAAAAAGAGAGTATGGCACAAAAAAAATTCTTCACAAAGATCTTGAATATCTGCATGATAAAGCAGTTCGTTGCCATGATGATATCAACCGGGTTTTATCGGAGTTGAATAGTCTAACTTTTTGATAAATCTTCACTATTTCACTCACCATGTTTGCCTTGGTACTAACCGTCAGCCTCTTCCTGCTCTGAATACCATAATCTTGTTGCCGTGGGGTATAGCAATACGCCACGGCTAATTACAGTCGAATATCCACCCACCCTGTTATCGAAGCTTGGAAGAGATTTTCAGGGATGCTTTTCCATTGTTTGATTTTGAGGGAATTAATACTATATTTCAGACCTTTATCACTAAAATATATCTGTAATGCAGGCGCTGATCAAGATTTCCGACAAACAATTTCTGGTAAGACAAGGGGATACGCTCTTCGTCCCGAGACAAAAAGCTGCAATTGGCGATACCGTGGCAATCAAAACCCTGGCGCAGATTGATGGAGAAAATACTACCCTGAATGCTGAAGGCAGTATACAGGCGAAAATTCTTGGTCATGTCAAGGACACAAAGGTTATCGTTTTCAAGAAAAAACGGAGGAAACGTTATCAGGTACGAAACGGACACCGTCAGCAGATGACCCAAATTGAGGTCGTTTCGCTTTAATAATATTCAGGATTTCTAACGATTAATTTTTAGTTATGGCTCATAAAAAAGGTGGCGGATCGACAAAAAACGGTCGCGACAGTAATCCGAAATATCTTGGTGTGAAAGCTGCTGGAGGTTCTACTGTTGCGGCTGGCACCATCATTCTTCGCCAGAGAGGAACAGTTATCAAGCCGGGCATCAATGCTGGTTTGGGGCGTGACCATACTATTTTTGCCCTTGTTGACGGTGTGGTGACCTTCCGTAATGGACGCAACAATAAGAAGCAGGTCAATATACTTCCTTGCTGAGTTGTGCTTACCACCACAGAATACGTTTTTGATAAAAAAGCCGTCTTGTTTTAAGCCGGCTTTTTTTATTATAGGTAACAACTGTTAATCGAAAGAATATCTCGTAGAAAACCACTCGCTTGTACACCTTTAAAAAATTATCGAATTATGAAAATTACCGTGGTTGGGGCAGGAAATGTAGGGGCAACAGCAGCTCTTCGCATTGCAGAAAAACAACTTGCAAAAGAGGTTGTTCTGATTGATGTCGTTGAAGGCATTCCCCAAGGCAAGGCTCTTGACATGTACGAATCGGGATCTATTGGCCTGTTCGACACCTGTATTTTCGGATCCAATGACTACAAGGACACGGCAAACTCCGATATCATCCTGATTACTGCCGGTCTGGCAAGAAAACCAGGCATGACCAGAGAGGATCTCCTCATGAAAAATGGTACGATCATCAGGGACGTAACAAAAGAGCTGATGAAATACTCTTCAAATCCGATTATCGTCATGGTCTCCAACCCTGTGGATATTATGACTTATGTCGCATGGAAGGTGAGTGGCCTGCCAAAAGAGCAAGTGATTGGCATGGGCGGCGTGCTTGATACTGCCCGATACAAAACCTTTATTGCTGAAGCGCTCAATGTCTCCATGCAGGATATCAGTGCTCTGGTGCTTGGTGGCCATGGCGATGCGATGGTGCCGGTTGTGAATTATACCAACGTCTCCGGCATACCGTTGACCGAACTTTTGCCACAGGACAAAATCGATGAGCTTGTCACGCGCACAAGAAATGGTGGCATTGAAATTGTCAACTATCTGAAAACAGGATCAGCTTTCTATGCACCAGCAGCTTCGGCTGTTGAAATGATTGAGGCAATCGTCAAGGATCGCAAACGAATTCTCCCCTGCACAACCCTGCTCGACAATCAGTACGGCATTGATGATGTCTTCTGCGGTGTACCGGTCAAACTTGGGAAGAATGGCATTGAGCAGGTTCTTGAAATCAACCTCTCAGCCACTGAGCTTGAAGCGCTCCAGCATTCCGCTGCAATTGTTGATGAAAACTGTAAACAGCTCACTTCATTGCTTGCCTGAAGTCTCAAAAGGAGGAAAATCCATCAAAAGGGCTATCTCCTCAGATAGCCCTTTTGATAGAATAAAATCCACATTAACCCATTTCATCCCAACCACTTGCAATCATTGTAGTCATGGAAGAGCTGCATCATAATTTGACGTATGAAACAGCCTCTTTGGAATGATAAGCCAACAAAAGCGTTATAACGCAGGCTCTTCATGCGTAACGCAGTGAATTGACCCAAGCCCCCATACAAGGTCGGTACAGTCGATGCCGACAACCTTGCGATCAGGGAAAAATTGCTGTAGAATTTTAAGCGCCTTCTTGTCTTGCGCACAGCGATAGGTTGGAACCAGCACGACGGTATTGGCGATATAAAAATTGGCATAGCTGGCAGGCAAACGATCCCCGTCGTAGAGCACTGGAGATGGCATGGGCAACACAACCACGTTCAGCGGAAAGCCATCATGAGCGGTATAGCTTTGCAACCTCTCATAGTTCTCCTGCAACGCCACATAATTTTCATCTGCAGGATTATCCTCAACCGCTATCACCACCGTTGTTTCATTGACAAAACGTGCCATATCGTCAACATGGCCATCGGTATCGTCACCAACAATACCATCGCCAAGCCAGAGCACTTTTCTGATACCGAGATATCGCTGAAGCTTCTGCTCAATCTGCTCGCGGCTCATTGAGGGGTTACGGTTTTGGTTCAGGAGACACGCCTCGCTCGTCAGCAGCAACCCGTTACCATTGACATCAATTGAACCCCCTTCCAGCACCATCTCCGGCACCACAAGAGGCAACTGCTGCAACATGGCAATCTTTTCCGGAACAGCATTATCATCCTGAAACGCAGGATACTTTCCACCCCAGGCATTATACTCCCAGTTCATGATAACCTTTTCACTCCTCCCCTCACTCTGACGAAAAACAAAGTTTGGCCCATGATCCCTGCACCAGGCATCGTTGGTTGGAATACGGTGCAGAAAAATGCGATCCATCCGGAGCTGTTCATGGCCTGAGTTGCCCAGCAATGCAAAGACCTCGCGCTCCATCGCTTCATCAATCACATTGATATGCACTTCTTCGGAGGAGCTCAGCCAAGCGGCTATCGCAACAAAAACGGCAGGAATTGGCTTAAACTTTCCCGGCCAAGTCTCAAACCTGTGAGGCCATGAAAGCCATGTTGCCTTGTGAAAAGCCCACTCGGGCGGCATATAATAACTCACATCACTCATAACATAACGATTTAGTTCAACCAGCCACAAGCTCTCTTACGCGAATGATGCACGAAATACGCTGCAAGAGCGGCGGAAGAGAATAATTCAGAAAACAATAACCTCTTAAAAACTGATCAAGCAGATTAAAATCTCCTGAAAACCAGAAAAAGAGAAGAAAAGAGTCCACAACAAAGGTGACCATGGTTTATTCGTCAAGAAACCGCTTCTGCAAGTCGCCGTAGGTTTCTATCCGACGGTCGCGCAAAAATGGCCAGTGTGATCGATAAAATCCTATGCGACTCCGGTCACACTCAGCTAAAACAATGGCTTCATCCTGATGAGCAGCCTCCTGCATGATCTGGCCATAAGGATCGCACACAAAACTGTTGCCCCAGAACTCCAGCTCATCTTCTCTTCCAACCCTGTTGGCCGCCGCGACAAAAACTCCATTGGCAATGGCGTGGCTCCGCTGTATGGTTACCCAGGCATCGCGCTGCGCACGACGCACCTCGGCTGAAGGTTCGTCGGCCGCCCATCCAATGGCAGTTGGATAAAACAGAATCTCTGCCCCCTTCAGCGCAGTCAGGCGTGCAGCTTCAGGATACCACTGATCCCAGCAGATCAGTACACCAATAGTCGCATAGCGGGTTTTAAAGACCTTGTACCCCAAGTCTCCAGGTGTAAAATAAAACTTCTCGTAAAATCCGGGATCATCGGGAATGTGCATTTTGCGGTACTTGCCAAGGTAGCTTCCATCAGCATCAATCACCACTGCCGTGTTGTGATACAAGCCTCTTGCCCGTCTTTCAAACAACGAGGCAATAATAACCACCTCCAGCTCACGAGCAAGCTCCTGCATCACCAGGGTTGATGGGCCGGGCACCTGTTCGGCATACTCAAACGACCTATAATCCTCCGTCTGGCAAAAATAGCGGGTGGTAAAAAGCTCCTGCAGAGAGATAATTCTGGCACCCTGTGCTGCAGCTTCACGTATTTTAGTGCAGGCTCTGGAAAGATTTACTGCCCTGTCACTCTGGCAGGATGTTTGAACAAGCGCAATGGTCACCTTTTCGGAATACATGACTAAAGAGGTAGTTATTGAACAAGAAGACCTACGGAAAAGAGAATGCCATGAAGAGTCAGCAGTTTTCCTGTACCGGCAAGAACATCGTTCAGCTCCCTCCCTTCGCTTGCATAGAGTTGCCTGATCATGGAAACCGCAAGAGGCAGGGAGAGGAGCGAGAGCATTCCCCACGGAGAGTAGCCGCTCAAGGAGAGCAACAAAGGTACAAGAAAAGCAATAACAGTAAGGATAACATAGAGCCGGCGAGCCCACGATGCGCCAATACGGGCAGGAAGGGTCATCTTGCCAACAATGCGGTCTGTGGCAATGTCGCGAATATTGTTGACCAGGAGGATGTTAACCGAAAAGAGCCCTGGTGCCACTGCGGCAAGAAGTACAGGAGGCAACAAGGTATGAGCCTGCACATAATAGGTGCCACCAACGGCCACAAGCCCAAAAAAGATAAAGACAAAGAGATCGCCAAATCCTGAATAGGCAATCGGATATGGCCCACCGGTATAGGCCCAGGCAAAAATCAGTGAAAGGAGGCCGAGCAGAAAAATTGGCCAGCCAGAGGTAGAGACGAGATAAAGACCAAGCAGAAAAACAGCCCCGACCAGCGAAGCCGATACGTTGATCATGGTTTTCTCACTGATGAGCCCGGCAGCAACCGTTCGCGTCGGACCAAGCCGTTCAGCCGTATCCGCACCCTTGCGGAAATCATATATCTCGTTGATAAAGTTGGTCGCCACCTGAATACCAAGCACACAAACCAGTGCCACAAGAGCCTTGAGAAAATGAAAATGACCATCCACTGCCGCAAGCGCAGAAGCAAGAACAACTGGCACAGCACCGGCAGGCAAGGTTTTTGGACGAATTGCAAGCATCCATGCCTGTAACGATGTCGGTAACGGCACGCTCTGTTCAGCAGTTTTTTGTTGCATGCCTCTTTTCCTTTGCAACTTTCAGACTACTGAAGGTAGTACTGATCTTCTCTCCAGGTTTGATATAATTTAAACAGTGACGCACAGCCATGGCAGCATCACTCAAACCAGTCTGAATAATTTTAAGTTTTCCTGGGTAATAGGCTATATCACCAGCAGCATAGAGCCCGTCAACCGATGTTTTCATGTGACTGTCAACAACAAGCGCATTATCATAAAGCTCAAGATCCCATCCTGCAAGAGGACCAAGATTTGACTTGAACCCAATCAACAGAAGCAGACGGTCAGCCTCGATACGTCGAATCTTGCCATTTTTCGACTGAAGATGCACCGCACTCAACCGGTCACCCTCCGTGTCAACAGCTTTGACCTCAGTATTAAGGAAGACATCAACCCGGCCACTCTCTTTTGCATCAAGCACTTCACGAGCTGTCTTGCCATGACCCTGAAACTCATGCATCCGGTGCACCAGAGTAACAGTGGCTGCCGTATTCAAAAGACCTACGGTCCAATCGAGAGCCGAATCTCCACCGCCGACAATAACAACTCTCTGGCCTGTAAAGTCGCTGATACTCTTGACTGCATAAAAAACCGAACGCCCCTCCAAATCATCAATATTGGTCAACTGAGGCAGTTTGCGGGGAGAAAAAGCACCCAAACCTGCCGCAATCAGGAGTGCCCTTGACAGAAAGATCCTGCCAGAACTGACAGTTACCTCAAATGAACCATCGTCAAGCTTGCGATATCGCGTCACCGTCTCGCCAAGAATCAGTTCTGGATGATACCGGTCAGTCTGCATCCACAAGCTCTCCACAAGACCGGCTGCAGGAACTTCAGGAAAACCGGCAACATCATAAATATGTTTTTCAGGATAGAGTGCGGCAAGCTGTCCACCAAGCTGTGGCATACTCTCAATAATCCGACAGCTTATATTATTCATGCCACACTGAAATGCCGCAAAAATTCCAGTTGGACCACCACCAACAATAGTGAGATCACGAATCTCTTCCCCACCATCAAAATAAAGGTTATTCAGAGTCATTAGCGAATGGTGTGTACCGATTTACTGGATTATTTCACGACTGTTTGTTTCTGTGCGAGTATGTTTGAGATACATGATTCCTTCAGGATCAACCATGCCGTAAAGCACTGTAATCAAATGGTCATGATCATCAAGCTCATGAATTTCAACATGAACAGCCTCTCGCTTTATAACCTGGTTGCCCTCATTATCCCTGAAATGAAATACAGCCCTGACTCCTCCATGAGGTGTGTCTCCCTGAAACTGATAGTTGCCATCCTCAAGCTCCTCAAGTGCACAACCCGAAGAGGAGGCATCAATCGGACAAGAGGCACACTGCGAGTAAAACCCTGGCTCCGCCTCCGTAAACTCACAAACAGGAAATTTCATAACCCTCTCCCTCATTATTTTCTGAATACAATGCTCTCAATATAACACATTTTCATTTTCAACTCTCTAACGAAAACAGGTAACATTGGTAAAACATTGGTGATTCATCTTCTCTCTCAATGATCTGGCTTGATAAGCAAGAGTGGAATCGTGGTTTTTTGACGAAGCACTCTTGAGACACTGCCAAAAAGGACTCTTCCCGGCAGTCGGTGGCCGTGAATCGCCATTGCCAGCAAATCATAACGGTTTTCTTCAATCTCTTTGAGAATCTCTCTCTCCGGCTCTCCGCTTCGGATAAGAACACGGGCATCGACACCTGCTGCCCGCAATGTATGGTGATAAGCGTCAAGAGTCATCAGAGAGTATTCACGCAAAAATCGCTCCTGCTCAAGAGTGTGTGAATGAACAACATGCAGCAGATGCAACGTAGCGCCAAGCTGAAGAGCAAGTCCTGAGACATGTTCAAGAAGAGCATCATCAACCGGTGAACAGTCGATGGCAACGAGGATCTCTTTGTACAGCATCATTTCAGCTTCCTTTGGTTAAGGTCGTATACAAAAAATAGATATTGAGAACAATTACTATCATTGAAATAATCGCCGCTGCCATAAACTCAACAGTGCGACTTCTGAACTCCCCCATAAGCCGCTTGTTGCGGCTGAGAATGAGCAGCGGCAGCAACGTAAAGGGAAGCTGCATACTCAATATAACCTGGCTGAAAATGAGGATACGATAACTCCCCTCACTGAAGAGAATAATGAGAAAGGCTGGAAGAGCAGTCACAAAAACCGAAAGACGGTAGAAGGTGCTGCGCGGATCCTCCGGTTTGCCCATAAAACCGGTAACCACATCAGCTTCAGCCATTGAGGAGGTAATTGAGGCACCAATACCGGAAAAGGTGAGCGCAAGAGCAAACAGTAATCCTGCAAAGTGACCGGCAACTGGTTTCAAGGTGGCTGATGCCTGCTCAATACTTGTGACCGTAATATTGTTCTGAAAAAAAACAGTTGCCGCCACAATCATCATCGAAGCGTTCACCACCCAGCCAAGCGTCATTGCAAGAAGCGTGTCCATTTTTTCGTAGCGCAGCAGACTCCACTTTTCAGTGTCCGAAATTCCCCACTGCCGGCTGTGAATAACGTTTGAATGGAGAAATATATTGTGCGGCATCACCAATGCGCCAAGAATTGCCATAGCAATATAAATACTTTCATGGCTGACGTTTGGCACAACAAATGACGGTGCTATGGCTACCCAGTCGGGCTTGACAATCACAAGTTCAGCAATGTAGCACAAGGTAATAATGCCAAGAAAGCCGATAATAATGGTTTCAATCCGGTGATACCGTTGACTGATGACCAGAAAAATCTTGATCGATAATGTCAACAGGGCGCCCATCCATAGCGGCATCCCAAAAAGCAGGCTGAGACCAATGCTCCCTCCCAGCAACTCAGCAACATCGGTGGCAATACAGGCAAGGAGCACCGTGAAACCAAGGAATGCAGTGACGGGTTTCGGGAAATAGTCACGGATGTTCACCGCCAATGATTTTCCTGTCGCGATACCAAGCTTCGCTGCAAGATGCTGAATAATGACAAGCATGAGAGTACCCAAGGTCACGACCCAAAGTAACTCGTAGCCAAACGTCGCACCTCCCTCAATATTGGTTGCCCAGTTACCGGGATCGACAAATCCGACCGTAACAAGAAATCCAGGACCAAGAAAACTGAGAAGCGTTTTGAAAGAAAAGCTCTTCTTGTCTGGCTCTTGCATCAGTCACAATTTTAAAAAATTAATCTGCGCGCACACCCCTCACCAAGTACAACCGTACCTCCATCAATAACAATGAACCGGAGTCAATCATTTCCATTGTCATTACATTTTTACGGCCCCGCTTTTATTGGGAAGAGATGAGGCTTTTTTGTCGGGGGTTTTGTATGTTGCTAAAGTCCGTGCTTCACCTCAACCAACACTTCCTGGAATCATGAGTTATGGAAACGTATAAACTGGTATTACCTGAGCACCTTAACCATTACGGCTTTCTCTTTGGCGGAAACCTTTTGAAATGGATTGATGAGGTGAGCTATATCACCGTATCGCTTGATTATCCTGGTTGTAACTTTGTGACGGTGGGAATGAATAAAGTGGAGTTCAAAAAAAGTATTCGGGGAGGCTCAATTCTCTGTTTTGTGACTGAAAAAAGCAGAATCGGACTAACATCGATTGAATACACTGTACTTGTTTACAAAAAAAGTATTGATGACGGCGAAAGAATTCTTGTGTTCAGCACAAATATCACCTTTGTCTGTCTTGATGAGAATGGAGTTAAAAAAGAGCTTTGCTGCGGAAATAAAAAAATTGCTGAGGGAAAGAACTGTATCTGATTTCTTTATCGGGAGGTATTGAACACCGATCTGGTAAGGCTGACAACAAGCCCGATACCGATGGCGACCATAACAATATTGGCTATCCACATGGAGATCAAGGGATCAAGCACTCCCCGTTCTGCAATTTTTTCTCCGGAAATCATGAGCATCCAATAAATAACAAAAAAGAGCAGTGACATGGCCGCTCCCGCACCGAAACCGCCGCGCCGCGCAAGAACACCAAGAGGAGCGCCAACCAGGACAAATACAAAACAGGCAAGAGAGAGAGAGTACTTTTTATGGTAAGCTGCCATATATCTATTGTACATGCTTTTGTTGGATTCGATACTTTTCAGTTCACTATCAAGTTGAGCAAATTGCTGATCAACATAGCTATCCACTTCGGCAACTTTTTTTGAAGAGGATAATGATTTCATCGAAACTCCTGCACCAAAGAGATGACTCGCCCCGATACGGTGTCGCATAGTATCAAGTGGCGCTTGAATCCGTTTTTCTGAAGCCAGCACCCTGCTCTTGAACTCATCTCCTTTCGCTTGAAGTTCATTTGCCGAGAGCTCATTATAATCTGTGCGCTCTCTTTTGCCGGAAGAGCGTGCAAAGCCAAAGCCTGATGACTCAAAAACAAGACGGTGTTTCCCAAAACTCATGTTTCGGTAACTCTTCTGATTACTGCGACTGACCTGATGAATCTCACCACTATAAAGCGTCAAGACCAGAGACTGGTAATCATCTGAAAAATCAATGCGCCCTTTTTCTGCCGTTGCCACACTACTGTACTCTGGACTGGTGCTGTCATAAATAACAATACCCTGAAGCTCTTTTGAGCGATCATCAAATTTTCGAACAAAAATGGAATACCCATCCACAAGCGTCGAAAAAGCATTTTCTGTCAACCCAAAAGCGGGTTTTGACCTTGCAATATCAACCATCATTGATTTTGCGTAGTAGTTGGCCCGGGGCATCACAATATTATTAAACCGCTCAACAAGGGCTGAAAGAATAAGGCCTGCACAGAGAACAGGGAGCATGAGGCGGTAAAGGGAGATGCCCGATGCCCTGAAAACAGTCATCTCCGATGTGGTGGTAAAAGAGCCAAATGCCATAACAACAGCAACGAGAACAGCCATTGGGGCAGCTAACCCAACCATCCAGGCTGACTGCAGGAGAATAAGTTCTGCAATAGTCCCAAACCCGATACCTTTACCGATAAAACGGTCGGCAAAGGTTGAAAAAAACTGGAGTATCAGAACAAAAAGAAGGGTAATAAAGGCAAAAAAGAAGGGCCCGACATGAGATTTGAGAATATACCGGTCAATAATCTTCATAAAAGATACTCTCTTCTACTCTCCATCGTTGCAATGACACTCTTCACACACCTCTCAAGTCAGAATATAAGAATAAAATAGCACCGATATAAAGAGGGATTCAAGCTGCTCAGACTGAAAACACTAAGTCCGCAACTTCAGAAGATGAATTTGCGGACTTATGATGGTGCACCCGGGAGGAGTCGAACCTCCAACCCACTGATTAAGAGTCAGTTGCTCTGCCATTGAGCCACGGATGCAGTTATAACTATTTTGCAGGTAAAGCAGGAAGCGTCGGTGCCTCTGGCGCAGGGCTGACCGGAACCGCAGGCCTTACAGGTATACTGCGTTGAAGAATACTTTCCGGCGCAACTCTTGAAGATTCTTTGCCTGGAAGAGTAAACTGGGCAATAAAACAGAGCGCCATAACAATGGCAGCAAGTATCCCCGTAGTCTTGCTCAAAAAATCACCGGTTCTTCTCACCCCAAGCGTCTGAACAGTACCAAGACTGGCAATACCGCCCGTAAGACCACTTCCACTTTTGGGGCTCTGCAGTAAAATAACGCCAACAAGCAGAATCGATGCAAGTAAACCGACAACTACTATGAAAACATGCATTTTCCGCCGCTTTAATAAATTTTCAAATATCTTGAGTATCTTTTTATCTTTACACCCGAGATGGCCTTAATTTAGCAAGATTTGAAAAATTTCCAAACACAGTGTTTACCGATATTGGAAAATCAGTTGTAATTGGCGGTCTCATTGCCGTTGCTATTGGGCTACTTCTCATGGCCTCTGGCAAAACTGGCCCATTGAACGGACTCAACTGGTTTGGCAACCTTCCTTTTGATTTCAGGATTGAGAAAGAGAACTTTCGCTTCTATTTTCCAATGGGCAGTTCAATAGTGCTCTCCGTGCTGCTCAGCATACTCTTCTATCTCTTTAATAAATTTATCCATTAAACCATTTATGCCAGAAAAAATCAACAGAGCAGAGCGTACAGCAACAGTCAGCAGAAAAACAAATGAGACAGATATTACCGTAACAGTCTCGCTTGAGGGAACAGGAACAAGTTCTGTTAACTCAGGAGTGGCCTTTCTTGACCACATGCTGACCAATTTCAGCAAACATTCAGGTATCAATCTGGCCGTTACGTGTCGTGGTGATCTGGAGGTTGATGATCATCACTCCGTTGAGGATATTGCAATGGTGATTGGCAGCGCCATTAACGAAGCGCTTGGGGAAAAACGGGGCATTCATCGCTACGGGTGGGCAATCATTCCGATGGATGAGGCTCTGGCACGTTGTGCGATTGATCTTGGCGGAAGAAGTTATTGCATCTTCAAGGCGGACTTCGAGCGACCGGTCATTCAGGGGTTTTCAACAGAGATGGTAGAGCACTTCTTTCTCTCTCTTTCGGGCACGTTAAAAGCAAATATCCATCTTGCAATCCTTGAGGGGGAGAATACTCACCACAAGATAGAGGCACTTTTCAAGTCGTTTGCTTATGCCATGAAAGCGGCAATTGCAGTAACAGGAGATGAGATTCCCTCAACCAAGGGAGAGCTTTAAACTCTCCCCTGCTTGCAGAAAACACTTACTTTGCGTAGGCGATTGAGCGTTTTTCGCGGATAATGGAGACCTTGATCTGGCCGGGGTACTGCGCTTCCGATTCTATTTTGTGGGCGATATCATGGGCAAGAACATCAGCCTGTGAATCGCTCACATTATCACCTTCAACAATCACCCTGATCTCCCTGCCTGCCTGCAAAGCGTAGGTCTTCAGAACACCAGGAAAGCCTTTGGCAATCTCTTCGAGACTTTCCAGACGTTTGACGTTGCCATCGGCTGTAACGGCACCACGAGCACCAGGACGGGAGAGTGAGATGGTATTAGCTGCCTCCACGAGGTCAGCAAGAGGAGACTCTCTCTCAACTTCCCCATGGTGAGCTGCAATAGAGTTGAGTACCACTGGAGATTCATTGAATCGTTTCATGAGATTCATTCCCGTAATGGCATGCGTTTCATCACTCTCCGGTAACACCAATCCGATATCGTGCAGAAGGCCTGCTCGTTTGGCAACCCGGGCATCAAGCTTGAGTTCCGCAGCCATAAGGCCTGCCAGCATTGCCACCTCTCGACTGTGCTGCAGGAGATTCTGACCGTACACCGTGTGAAATTTCATTTTACCGATAAGATGGGTGATTTCGGTCGGCATATCAGTAATCTGAAGGGAGGAGAGAGCCTCTTCACCTGCGCTGATAATAACATCATCAATCTCTTTCTTCGCATCCGCAAAAGCTTTCTCTATCGCCACAGGGTGGATAATTCCGTCAACAAGCAGTTTTTGCAGAGTGAGCTTGGCAAGTTCGCGACGCAGGGGATCAAAACAGGAGAGAATAACCACCTCGGGAGTATCATCAACGATAATATCGACACCGGTTGCATTTTCAAAAGCCTTGATATTGCGACCTTCCCGGCCAATAATGCGACCCTTGAGCTCATCACTCTGGATATGGACAACAGAGAGAGCGTTTTCGGTAGCCTGTTCAAAAGAGATCCTCTGAATTGCCGTCAAGAGCGTTTTTTCAGCAAGGCGACCAGCTTGTTGCTCCGCCTCTTCATGAATCTGATGAATGGTCTCGGTGGCCTCTTCACGTGCCTTTGCAAGCATGTTGTCAATCAACATCTGCCTTGCCTCATCTGCCTGGAGGTTACTGATACTCTCGAGACGCTGATTCTGCTCTAAAATAATCCGCTCAAGTTCCGACGAACGAAGCGTAACCGACTCGCTGGTCTGCTCAATTTGCTTGCGCTGATCCTGTAGTTTGCGTTCAATATCCTTGACATCCTGACCCTGCTTTTTCAACTGAGCTTCCTTCTGCTGAGTCTGCTTTTGCAACTGAGTGTACTTGTTGTTTTTAATAATAACCTCCTGGTCAAACTCCCTGCGCTTCTTTTTCCACTCCTGGTTGACTTCGCTGACCTTGAGCTCCTTGTATTCGTTCGCCTCTTTCTGAGCTTCCTGCACTATCTGAACCGCTCTCTCCTCGGCTTCAAGCACCTTTGTTGTACCTATCCGTTCCAGGAAATAACGCCCGACTAAAAAACCTGCTGCAAAAAAAATGACTGACGCAAAAATAATTAAAAACAGGTTGATAACTATACCCATTAAATACCTCCGTTTTCATGCTCTCATTCTCAAACAAGAAGCACCGTTTAAAACAAAAAAAACCGCACCGTAGACAAGGTGCGTAAGATTCAAGAACCCGTATGAAACGGTGGGCGCCTCCTTCAGATTTTTTGCTTCCAATGGAACAATGTCACCACTGCTCTTGAACCACCTGCTCACAAAGTCAGGAAAATTCAACAAGGCCTGCAATCAAACAGAAGAGCTTGGCTCCCTGATTATTAATGTTAGTTCTTGTACCCTACAAACACCCCAATCAACTGGTGCGGATAATTCTTCTCTTGCAATGTAATGGTTTAGTGCAGATTTTGCCCAATAAAAACATTAAGCCGGGCAATACTCTGCCTGAGTGAAGCCATCTCCTCCTCAAGCTCTATCTTTTTCTCGGCAAACGAAATTGCCGCAAGAACCGCCAGCCTTGCAGACTCAAATGTCGGGGCCTTTTCCGCAAAATGCCTCATTACCCCATCAACATCTCTGGCTGCCTTTTCGGTCAACTCCCGACGCTCAACCCTTAAAGGATAATTATCGCCATAAACATTGACTTCAATTTTTTCCATCTCATTACGTTACAACGTCTGACTGTTTCTAAGTTCCATCTCTATTTTCTGCAGCATCAGGACCAACTTCTGTTTCACCTGCACTCTTTCGGCAGGAGCAAACACCCCTTCAAGATTACCACCAGTATCAGTGGCAGTGGAACCGATCTTTCCGGGCAACTTGCAAGACCTGAGAATATTCTGCAGGCTTGAGAGTTCGGATCGCAATACATCATTCTCTTGCCGGCATTCTGTCAACTGAACAATGAGCAGTTCAATATTTTTTTCAAGAAGGCTGACGTCAACCTTGATGTTTTGCCCGTCAAAATCTTGCATAGAACAAAGAGTATCAGACTTGTCGAATTACCGCACCAAGCTTACTCTCGGCATTCCTGCCGACTTTTAAAAGAATATCGCTAATCTTGCCATCCTGCAAGGTACCATTATGATCAGCAATATCCAGCGAGAGGGCAACGCTGCGCTCTCCTCCATCTTCCCGGGTGCGCTCGAAAAGATCAAAAACAGAGACACCCCTGATCAAAGAGTCACTTGAACGCACAAGCTCAACAAGCGACTGAACGGTAACATCTGGTGGCAGAACAAGCGATATATCCCTCTGAACAACTGGAAATCTGGATGGTGGCTCATAAGTAACACCGGGACTGAAACAGCTTTCCAGGAGGGCTGCATCAATTTCGGCCACGTATACATCTTGCCCGATATCAAACTTCTTCAAGAGCCAAGAACCAACCTGCTGAACCCTGCCCACGCAGAGTGAGCTTCTCCCCCCCCTCTCTGTCAGCATTACATCAATGCCAACACTTTCGCTATTATAAATATTAACTGCTGATTTATCAAGTAAATTCAGCTTTTCAAGCAGCATCTCCACCGCACCCATAAGATCGTAAAAATCGACCATCGCGGGGGTCTGATTCCAGATTCGAGGAAAACGGCTACCCGTCATAGCAAGCACAAGATACTCCTTCTCCCGATAACCATCAAGCGAGCCCTCCACTGCAGAGTCGAGATGTTCTGCCCCCTGAAATCCTCTGGCAACCTCAAAAAGCCTCAAATCCCTGTTTCCATGCCTGATATTATGACTGATAACCTTGAGAAATCCGGGTATAAGCCCTGGTCTGAGCACCTCAAGCCCTTCACTGATGGGATTGAGTACGCCAACGAGGCTTTCACTGAACAATCCAGCCTCCTCTCTTTTCATGAGGGGATTCGTTAAAATCTCCCTGAAATTCAGCGCGGCAACGATAGAACGGAGAAAATCGGGGAAAAATTCCGGATAGTGGCGAGACTGCGGGTAGATAGTTGCCATCTGCGATGATGGCTGAATATTGTCATAACCATAAAGACGAGCAACCTCTTCAACAAGATCAATCTCCGCTGAAACATCAACCCTGAAGGATGGAACATCAACCGTAATTGACTCGCCAATCGTACCGTTGGCAGAAAAACCTATACGTTCAAGCATTGCCACCATATCGGCAGCACTTATCGAACTGCCAAGCAAGGCATTGACCCGGGCTGGCCTCAAGGTTACCTGGCGCAATTCTGCCGGTTGAGCACCCCGCTCCATCGCCTCTTCAACATGGCCACCAGCGAGTTCAAGAATCAGTGCGACGGCACACTCCGCCGATCGCTTGACATTGTGAGGATCAATTCCTCTCTCAAAGCGATAAGAGGCATCAGAGGAGATACCTGCTTTTTTAGCAGACTTACGAATCATGGAGGGATCAAAGAGGGCCGATTCGAGCAGAATATCCCTTGTTGTATCACTCACCGCAGAATCAAACCCGCCCATAACACCCGCCAGAGCCACCGGTTTCATGCTATCGCAGATAACAGGCATTCCTGGTTCAACCTGAACAAGCTGCTGATTAAGAGCAGTAAATGCACCCTGCATATCGCTCCGAACAACAACCCGCCCTCCGGCCAACTTGCCAAGATCGAATGCGTGAAGGGGTTGACCAAGCGCATGAAGGATATAGTTCGTAATATCAACGATATTGTTCTTGGGTCTCAGACCAATACTTTCAAGTTTTTTCTTCAGCCAGGCAGGAGATTCAGCGACGGTTATGCCACGAATAACCACTGCCGTATAATGTGGACAGGCAACGCCGTCCAGCACATCAACCAGCGTAGCGGTTTTGGTAAATGCAACAGGTTCCCGGGGGGGATAGTGAATCTGGTCGCCTCCTGCAAGCTCTCTTGCAACTCCAAGGTGAGAGAGTACATCCGGACGGTTGGGAGTTACAGCAATATCGAGCACCACATCAGCCTCAAGATATCGGGAGAAAGGGGTGCCAATGGTATAAGATGACTCCAGTTCCATAACTCCCGAATGGTCACCGGAGAGGCCAAGCTCATCTGCGGCACAAATCATCCCGAAAGATCTCTCCCCACGTATTTTAGAGGGTTTTATGGTAATGATCTGACCATCAGGAAACTGCAGTTTTGCCTTCTCGGTTGCCACGGGGACAAGCATCCCTGCTTTAACATTCGGAGCACCACAAACAATCTGAAGCAGTTCGTCACGACCAACATCGACACGGCATATCGTCAACCGCTCGGCATTGGGATGTGCTGCGACCTCCTCAATTCTACCAACAACAACAAGCTCATCTGGGAGAGAAGACTCCTTAACCTCTTCCACTTCGAGCCCGAGAAACGTCAGTCTTTCAACAAGTGAAGCAGTATCGGAAGAGAAGGCAGGGAGAAAATCTTTAAGCCAACTGACAGATATTTTCATAAGAGGGGAATCTGCTTTCATGAACAAAAAAAGCCCTGTGCCGGCAAAGAACAGAGCTTTATTGAGTGACCCCAACGGGATTCGAACCCGTGCTACCACCTTGAAAGGGTGATGACCTAACCACTAGTCGATGGGGCCTTCTATGGGTGAATGAGGGGACTCGAACCCCCGGCCTCCAGGGCCACAACCTGGCGCTCTAACCAACTGAGCTACAATCACCGTCTACATCTTACGGACTTTTACTTGTGCGCCCGACTGGACTCGAACCAGTAACCCTCAGCTTAGAAGGCTGATGCTCTATCCATTGAGCTACGGGCACAGCTTCCAATCGTCAGAACTTTTTTACCTGTCGGGGTGCCGAGACTCGAACTCGGGACCTCCTGCTCCCAAAGCAGGCACGCTACCAACTGCGCCACACCCCGTTCCTTAAGGCAAGGGCCAATATAGCACAAGAACAATAATTTCAAAATAGTATTTCTCAATTCACAACCGTTTTTTCACAAAAAAATCTGCAATAATCCTTCTGAGCTCTCCGTGAGCAATCATTTCAACCGCCTGAGCCGGAGTCACCAGTTTGCGACTGCGAACATGCATCTCCTCCCATTCGTCAAGCATCGTCTCAATAAAGAGCGGATAAACCTGAACTGAATACCGGTTTCCAAACTTTCGATATTGGTAATTCCCAGCCTCTTGATGATGAACAACACCTATCAACCCCGCCTCTTCATAGGCCTCTTTCGCAGCCGAATCCGCTGGAGACAACCCTTTTTCAATATAACCCTTGGGAATAATCCATCTCTCCGACTTTCTGGAAGTAATAAGCACCAACCTGTTGTCGAGAACAGGAATAACTCCAGACTGCCTTAAAACTCCTTTAATTCCGCATCCCATTAAACACATTTATTTATATTAGTCCCTCAGTTGCATCCAGCCAGCGAGGGGCTTTTTTCTACGAAGAAAAATATCAATACCGTGAGCGCAAAATACAACTCATTTCCGTATTCCACAGCTATCTGAAGTGGACCCCAGCCGGTGGACAAAAAGTGGCTGAGTTTAAGTTAGTAACCTGGCCTGTTCATGCAGCGGAAAGGCGCTGCCCCTCTTTTACCTTTAACTCTTCTGTC
>CAJEXL010000015.1 GCA_903994365.1 uncultured Chlorobiaceae bacterium
GACAGAAGAGTTAAAGGTAAAAGAGGGGCAGCGCCTTTCCGCTGCATGAACAGGCCAGGTTACTAACTTAAACTCAGCCACTTTTTGTCCACCGGCTGGGGTCCACTTCAGGATAACGTATTGTTTGGAAGTGATAATGAAAACATTTTTCTTGATCTTAATAAAAGAGGGCATCGTTTGAGTATGACCATCGGACACGCCTCAACCACCTTGGAAATCCAGAAATCATGTTTATCGTGAGGTTACTATGCTGTCAAAAAACGAAATCATAAAGCTCTTAACCAAAAGCAAACCCGAACTGCAAGCTCGTTTTGGGGTGACACAGTTATCGCTTTTTGGCTCATACGCACGCAATATGGCAATCGTTACAAGCGATATTGATATTCTTGTGGCGTTTGACGGAGCAGCAACGTCAAGCCGTTATTTTGGCGTGCTTTTTTTCCTTGAAGATCTCTTGGGTTGTAGCGTTGATTTGGTTACTGAAAAAGCGTTACGTCAAGAACTTCGCCCATTCATTGAACCGGAGTTGTTGCATGTCTGAAACGCATAAAAGAGCATGGTTTTTTTATGTGGATGATATGATCGCCTTTGCTGAAAAAACGCTGGCTTATACGGATAGTTATACACAAGAAGAGTTTGTTGCAAGTGGGTTAACCTATGATGCAACATTGCGCAATCTTGAACTCATTGGTGAAGCGGCTACGCATATTCCTGATGAAGTACGAGCAGCTCATCCTGAAATAATGTGGCGAATGATTGTTGCCATGCGTAATCGTCTTATTCACGGATATCTTGGGGTTGATAATTCTACGATATGGAGCGTTATTCAAGACGATATTCCTGCATTGCTAAAATCCTTGCAAGAACTCAAAAGCAATGAATTATTAACAGATATAGTCTTAATGAATAAATAGAGGTGCCCTATAATTTATATGTCCCGGTTATTCATTTCACTCTTGCATGAGGAATGTTGGGACTGGAGGGATCTACTGTGACTTCGCGCCGGGCTGGAGATAGAACCAGATCCATATCTTCCATGGGCACTGCGCCCAGCAACACTTCATCACCCAAGACCAATGCACCCACATAACAAAAGCGATCCCGAAATTCTACTTTGATGGGCCCGGCGTAAGGGACGCTCATTGATCGACCATCTGCAACCGTAACTTCCCGCTTTGACTCCATGTCAAGCTCAAGCTGAAGGGCAATATGTTCAGGTACGCAAAGCATCAAGGCTCCGGTATCAGCCAATGCTTGTATGACGATGGGTGTCAACAACTGATTGCGAGGGTTACTGAGTGTAATTTCAGCAACAATATGTTCCATTTCTACAGTATCGTTTTTGTTGGAAGTTGCGTGCTGATTAAACTCTTTGCTCCCAGCTTTCGATGTTCAAGCCGTCCAGAACTCGACTAAACGCTTTACCTTGCGTGACGAGAACGGCATTGAGCGCTTTGGCATGAGCGGCAATCATAAGGTCGAGTGGAGCAAGCGTCACCCCTTCAGCTTCACACGCTGCTCGCAGGTTTGCGTAACTATCTGCAACATGGTTGTCCCATGCCAACACGTTTACACGAATCAGAAACTCATGAACACGAGTTGTCAGCCCTTTTGGATACGATCGTTTTGCCAGGTCATAGAGTAGTTCTGCAAGTGTTATCGATGATAAAACAATACTTTGCATCGGAAGAGTGACCAATCGTTCACGAATAACGGGAATGTCCCCTTTGATGATGTGGCTGACAATATTGGTATCCAGCATGTAGAGTTTCATTCTACCCAACCCTCGAAAGGGTCTCGAATCTGATCCGGTTGCCTTCTTTCGTTTTCATCCATAAAATCATCAGGAACTTCAGTTGTTGCATCAAGCGCGAATAACCCTGCCCATGAATCGGGACGGGGTGATAAAATAATATCTCCGGTAAGTGGGTCGCGACGGATAAAAACCTCTTTTCCCTCAAAACGATACTCTTTAGGCAGTCGAATTGCCTGACTTCGACCTGACATAAAAATTTTTGCTGTAGCAGGCATGTAATCCTCCGTAATAAATATTTGGTTGAATATACATCGAATGGTGGTATATATCAAGGTATATTGCTTGCGAGCAGGGCATATCCATCAGCTTTATCATCCTTTTTCTTTCCTGCCCTCTTCACCGTTGCTTTTCTGAAGAACAAGCCAATCCATGTTTTCAATTACGGAAAGCATTGTCGCGATTGTACTTTTTCGACTATATTTGCGAGGGGGTTATGAGAACGCTCGATCATGTTGCCGAACCAAATATAGGGTGATCAGGCCTCACTCAAGCCCGATTCTGATACGAGTAAAGCTCCATGGAGGGTGTACAATATCGGCAACAACAGTCTGAGTGAGTTCGATGTTGATCAATTGATGGAGGATGTTCATTACAAGCCTGAGACCACGGCGCCGGAAGGTATCAAATGTTTTGTTGCTTGGTATCGCGAGTATTATGGTGTTCAGGAGTGAATCCTCTTATTTTTTAACAACTTTATCTCTATGACGGTACACGATATTCGGTGGATACAACGGCTGAACCATTTCAATCAGGCGTTTGCCCGGATGCAGAGTGCGGTTGCTCTTGCTGCCGAGCGCGATCTTTCTGATCTCGAACAGCAGGGATTGATACAGGGTTTTGAATATACCCATGAGCTGGCGTGGAAGACGCTGAAGGATTTTCTTGAACATCGCGGAACGGAGGCGTTGTATGGCTCGAAAGATGTTACCCGTCAGGCATTCAGGCTTGGGCTGATTGAGGATGGCGATATCTGGATGGATATGATTCGTGACCGTAACTTAACCTCTCACACCTATAACGAAGAGACAGCGCAGGAGATTGTTGAGGCTATCCTGAACCGCTATTGTGCAGCATTTAGCAATTTCCAACGCAAGATGGTGAGCCTGAAAGATGAGGAGTTGTTGTGAGTTACGGGCTGGCCGAATCAGTGATTGAGCGCATGTGCGGCGTTTTTTCCCATTACCCGCAAATTGAACAAGCGACTCTCTACGGTTCGCGGGCAAAAGGTAACTACCGGCAAGGCTCGGATATTGACTTGACGCTTATTGGCGGGTCGGATTTGACCTCTGCCGTGCTGACCAAAGTCATGAACGAGCTTGATGATCTGCTGCTCCCTTATGCGATTGACCTCTCACTGTTGCGCAATATCAGTGACACTGCTGTACTTGACCATATCCGTCGCATTGGAGTGGTTTTGTATAAAAAAAATGGTAATAACGATGGTTGATTACCTCTTGCACTTTACGTCAGGAGCTGCGTCATCACCAGCTCCAAAAATCCCATCCCTACTCCGGCTTCAGATGCGGGAAGAAAATCACATCCCTGATTGAATCCTGACCGGTAAGAATCATCACCAGGCGGTCAATACCAATGCCGATACCGGCGCATGGGGGCATACCGTATTCGATGGCGCGCAGGAAATCTTCGTCAACAATCATCGCCTCTTCGTCGCCGCGCTGGCGAAGTTTTGCCTGCGACTCCAGCCTTTCGCGTTGAATGACGGGGTCGTTCAGCTCGGAGAATGAGTTGCACACCTCTTTGCCGCCGATGATCAGTTCAAATCGTTCGACAATGCCCGGCTGAGAGGGATGCTCTTTGGCCAGTGGCGACATTTCGGTGGGGTAGTCGATGATAAAGGTTGGCTGAATGAGCTTTGGCTCAACAAATTCACCGAAAATTTCATCAATTATCTTGCCGCTGCTGATTTTTGGATCAAGTTCAAGACCGAGATCCTTGGCGGTGTAGCGAAGCTCCTCCTCGGATTGGCCACTAATATTTTTGCCGGTATATTCGGCAATGGCATTGATAATGCTCAGTCGGCGAAACGGAGTTTTAAGGCTGATCTCGTTGCCAAGAAACATGGTGCTGTCGCTTTTGTTGACGGCAAGAGCTGTCTGGCAGATCAGCTCTTCGACCATTTTCATCATCCAGTTGTAATCTTTGTAGGCAACATAGAGCTCAACCTGGGTAAACTCCGGGTTGTGGAAACGGTCGATTCCTTCGTTGCGGAAATCTTTGGCGAATTCAAAGACACCATCAAACCCTCCAACAATCAGCCTCTTGAGGTAGAGTTCGTTGGCGATGCGAAGGTAGAGCTGCATGTCGAGCGCATTGTGGTGCGTGGTGAAGGGACGGGCGGCTGCACCACCGTAGATTGGTTGCAGGATGGGTGTTTCGACCTCAAGCCACCCCTGCCGGGTGAAGAAGTTCCGCATGGAGGAGACAATGGCTGATCGCTTGATGAAGGTCTGTTTTACCTCCGGGTTGACAATCAGGTCTACATAACGCTGGCGGTAGCGCATCTCTTTGTCGCTGAAGGCATCAAAAATAACCTTCTCTCCATCAACCTCTTTCTCTTTGGCAACGGGGATCGGGCGCAGCGATTTAGTGAGCAGCTCCAGCGATTCGGTATGAACCGATATTTCACCGGTTTTGGTTCTGAAGGAGAAACCCTTGACCCCTACGATATCACCGATGTCGAGCAGTTTGAAAGTGTTGTATGTCACCTCACCAACCTCATCCTTTTTCATGTAGATCTGGATTCTGCCCGTGGAGTCCTGCAGATGAAAAAATGAGGCTTTTCCCATCTTTCTGATGGTCATGATTCTGCCAGCGACAGAGACAGGAGCTTTAACCTCTTCTTCGAAGTTCGCTATGATTTCCACAGAAGAGTCTGTTACCTCGAATTGGGTTGGATAGGGGTTTATCCCTGCATCCATCAGGTGCTGGCGCTCTTCAAGACGACGCTGCATCTGGTCATTCAATGATATCTGGAGTGGCTGTTCCTGGCTATTTTTATTCTGTTCGTTCTCTTTGTGCATGGTAATTTGTTCGGTCTGTGAATAAATATGGGTAAACCCTGCAGAGCCATGACGCTTAACGGGTTTTCTGCCACACGGCGGGCAGGGTGCTGATTTTTTGCCAGAAGGAGCGATATGCCCGTTTTGAAAAAACGTCGTATTGATTCTCTTCGATGGCGGTTAAAATATTTCCGTAATTGACGCTGCTGATGGCGACGCCAAAGCGGCTTCGCTGTTCAAGCATGGGAATTCCTTTATCCGATGAGCTGTAGTAACTCCTTGCTCTTTCGATCTGAAACTTCATCAGCTCAAGAAAGTTGCTGTTCATCCGCTTCTGCATCAGCTCTTCGCTTGAATAGTTGAAGCGGCGAAGATCTTCAAGCGGAAGATAGATTCTGCCACGGTTGACATCTTCGCCAACATCGCGCAGGATGTTGGTTAATTGCATGGCGATGCCGAGCTCAATGGCGTGTTGCAGGGCCTTGTTGTTACTGTAGCCAAAAATTTCGGCGGTTATTAGCCCAACAACTGATGCAACTTTGTAACAATAAACGTACAGTTCCTCGAACGTCTCAAATGGCTTGAACTCAATATCCATAGCAACCCCATCCATTAAGTCGAGCGGAAGCTCAATGGGAATCGTGTAGCTTTTGAGCGTATCATGCCAGGCCATCATGATAGGATCGTTTTCAACATGACCGGCATAGCATCCCTTGAGTTTGGTTTTCCAGCTCTCAAGCATCCTGCTGATCTCTTCTCTTGTGATAAGTCCCTGTTCAAGTTTCTCCTCTGCCGTATCGACAACATCGTCAACCGTGCGCAGCAGGGCATAAATGGCAAAAATTGGTTTCTGCTGTTTTTTGGGCAGAAACCGGCTTGCAAGATAGAATGTTTTGGCGTGCGTTTTGGAGATATTGCGGCAGTATGCATAAGCATCATCAAGCGTTATCAGCTTTTCCGTCTCTTGATAAGCAGAGCTTCGGTTATCGTTCTGATTCATCTGATATGCGCTTCTATTTGCCAGTTTGGATCATTACAACTTTATTCGCTTTATAGAGTATTGGGGTGAAAGCAAAAAAGTGTACATTTTTGAACGGTTCGAGTATGATCCGATGATGAACCGCCAAGATAAAACAATGGTTGTAATATAGCAACATGCCATCTTGCAGATCATTATTTCATTTTCTTCGATAATTTATCCATTGCCCTGTTGAATACTGTCACTCCTGAAAATAAAAGGGAAAAGGCTTTTCTTGTTGGCCTCTGTTCCCCCCCTGAAGCACCTCGTTTACTTGTTGAGGAGTATCTCCACGAGCTGGCTTTTCTTGCTGATACGGCTGGCGCTGATGTGGTGGATTCGTTTATCCAGGATCGGAAGTTGCGTGATCCCGCCTATTGTATCGGTAAGGGAAAGGTTGAAGAGCTTGTTGCGTTCGTCAAGGAGCATGAGATTGATCTTGTGATTTTTGATGATGATCTTTCGCCAGCACAGGCCAGAAACCTTGAACAGGCTCTGGAGTGCAAGGTTATCGATCGTACCGGCCTCATTCTGCAGATCTTTGCTATCAGGGCTCAGTCGGCGCAGGCCAAAATGCAGGTGGAGCTTGCTCAGCTTGAGTATATGCTTCCTCGTCTCTCAGGAAAGTGGACTCACCTCTCGAAGCAGAAGGGTGGTATTGGCAACAAGGGGCCGGGTGAGACACAGATTGAGACCGACCGGCGTCTGGTTCGTAACCGTATCTCGCTGCTGAAAAAAAAGCTGAAAGAGGTTGCCCTGCAGCATGATACCCAGACTCGCAGTCGCCAGACGGTGCAGCGGGTCTCTCTTGTGGGGTACACCAATGCGGGTAAATCCACCCTGATGAACGTACTCTGTCCTGAGGCTGAGGCCTTTGCAGAAAACAGACTCTTTGCCACGCTCGATACCAAGACCCGGCGGCTTGAACTTAATATCAACAAGCTTGTGCTGCTGTCGGACACGGTGGGTTTTATCCGAAAATTGCCGCATACGCTTGTGGAGAGTTTTAAGTCGACTCTTGATGAGGTGCTGCAGGCCGATTTTCTGCTTCATGTGGTCGATGTCAGCCATCCAGGTTTTGAGGAGCAGATGACTGTGGTGCGTGACACGCTGAAGGAGATTGGTGTCACCCACGACAACATTATTGAGGTGTTCAACAAAATTGATGCACTTCAGGATCCAGCGCAGTTGCAGGAACTTGGCGAAAAATATCCTGAAGCTGTCTGTATCTCCGCTGTGCGAGGTATCAATATCGCTCTCCTCAAGGAGATGATTGGCCGGCAGGTGGCGCGGGAATACACAGAACGCCATATCAGTGTCCATGTTTCCAATTACAAGCTGATTACCTATTTGTACGAGCATACTGAAGTGATTGACAAAAAACATGTTGATGAAGAGGTTGAACTCACCTTCAGGGTACGCAACAACCAGAGTAAACATATTGATGCTCTCATCAATGCATCACAACCGATGAAATTATGACACTGGAGATTTACAACTCTACAAAAAGGCAAATTCCGGAAGAGTTGCTTGAAAAGGCTGTGTTGCTGGTTTTGGAACAAGAGGGTTATTCAGCGGAATCGGTTGTTGGTGTCTATTGCGGCAACAAGATGATTCAGCGTATCAATCGCGAGTTTCTTGAGCACGATTATCCGACCGACACCATCACCTTTCGTTACAACAAGGGGAGTGAGGTTGATGGAGAGTTTTATATTTCACTTGATGTGGTCAAAGAAAATGCCGCAAAGTTTAACGTTGATTTTCAGGATGAACTTCTCCGAGTCACCTTTCATTCAGCGCTGCATCTGATCGGCTACGACGATCAGACGCCGGAGGATCGGGCGCTGATGGAAGAAAAGGAGGCATTTTATCTCCAATACTATCATGGTCAGTGATTCAGGAATAAGAGCTCTCCGCAAAGCGCCCCTGTTCATTGAGTGATGGGTAGGGGAGCTCTTTTTCACGCAGTTCACGGCTCAAACGAGGATAGGTTAGCTCAAAGAGCATCCGGTTTAACGGCACAGGTTCGAGTTTTGGTTGATCGTACATTCCCTTCAGCGATCTCTGGCGTTGCGCTTCAAAGAGCACCACTGCGGTGGCCACCGATACATTCAGCGATTCGCCCATGCCAAGCATTGGTATGGTTATGGCGATGTCTGCTCCTGTAATGGCCTCTTCTGATATTCCATCCCACTCAGCTCCTACAACGAGAGCTGTGGGAAGAGTATAATCAATGTCCCGAAAATCATGACACTCCTCTCTGTTTGTTGCAACGAGAATTTGCATTCCTGATCCTGAAAGTTTGTTGTAAGCGCTCTCTACATCAGGATAGAGGTTCATGGTGATCCACTTGCTTGTGCCTGCCGCAGCATTTTGCTCGGTGTATATGGATTTGCGGTACGAAATCGCATGGATTTCACCAATGCCGACGCAGTCACAGCTTCTGATGATGGCCGAGAGGTTGTGTGCTTTATTAACATTGTCCATCACCACGGTAAGATCGGGTTGGCGATGACGCAGCATGGTATGGATTTTGTGGAATCGTTCTGGTGAAATCAAGAGTGCGGGATATGGTTGTTGTGGTTAACAAAAGGCAATGCAACGCAAGTAAGCTATTTTTCCCGGCAATCGGAAAAAACAATGGTTCATATCGTAATGTTGTAGTGCCTTATTCTTGCTAAGGTTACTTTTTTTAAGTATATCAAAGAAGCTGATCCGCTCTGGAGCAGCAACAAATCTTTACAGAGGTTGATACGCACGGCTGCAATACTATGAGGCTTCATCATAACCGGAAACACCCCTATCTTGAGCATCTGCTGAAAACAGCAAAGCCGATTACTCTTGACTCTTCGTCAAAAGTGCTCATTCTCAGTGATCTGCATATTGGTAATGGTGGGCGACGAGACGAGTTCAAGCGCAATTCCGAACTGGTCAGCACCATGCTTGGCAGCTACTATTTACCTGAAAAATATAGCCTTGTTCTGAATGGTGATATCGAAGAGCTCTTTAAATTTTCTCTTGACAGCATTGTTAGTGAATGGGGTGCGCTGTATGACCTGTTTCTCAAGTTTGAGTTGAATGGCTTTTTGTTGAAAACCTATGGCAACCATGATGCTGCATTGATGGGGGAGAGGGAGTACAGGTTAGCCTCTTCAATGGTCAATTCACTGAAGTTTCATTATGGCAATGAAACTCTTCTGCTTTTTCATGGTCATCAGGCATCGGAGCTGTTGTGGGAGACCTATCCGATGGTCAGTCGGGCTATTATCTTTTTTATCCGCTACATTGCCAAACCTGTCGGTATCAGGAATTTTTCCAAAGCCTACAACAGCCCGCGACGATTTGCCATTGAGAAGTCTATTTATGAATTTTCAAACCAGGCAAAAATTGTCTCCATCATCGGCCACACCCACAGGTCGCTGTTTGAATCGCTCTCAAAGGTTGATTTGCTGAACTTCAGAATTGAGGAGCTTTGCCGTGCCTATCCAACAGCCGAGGGGGAGTATCGTTCTGTTATTGAGCAGACCATTGCGTCACTGAAAATTGAACTTGAGGCATGTTACACGAAGGGCAAGAAAATAGGGTTGCGAAGCGGTCGTTACAACACAATAACCATCCCGAGTATTTTCAACTCTGGTTGCACCATTGGCAAGCGCGGCATCACCGCTCTCGAAATTGAGGGAAACAAGATTCGGCTGGTCTATTGGTACAACGGTAAACAGAGTCGCAAGTTTACCAGTGATCGCAACAATCAGCCAACGGAGCTCGGCTCGACAGGCTTCTCCCGGGTTGTTCTGAACGAGGACTCGCTTGACTATGTTTTTTCCCGCATCCATCTTCTTGCTTGAGCTGACTACCGTCATATATCCAGACAAGCCACGTAGGTCTCATCCGGTTTTGATCTCATTTCAGGTACTGTTCTGATTTCCGGTTTATACTCTTTCTCTGATTGTGGAGAGATGGATATTGTTACTTTTATCCCCTCTTTGTTATGATGGTCGCAAAGTCTGAAATGCGGTTTTTGATTGTCAGATTTTCGAAAAAAGTTCATGACCTTTTCCGCTAAATTCGGAATTTTGCGGGCAATGCAAAACTCAAATGTTGTGCGGTCGAGGTCAAGAGTATTGGGTTGTACAAAAACGCCGCTCTCTTTTGCAGCATCATTGATGTTCTTCCATACCTGGGCCTGAAGCAGCAGAAAATCTGTTCTTGAAAGTAAAAGCTCAGAAAGCACTCTTTCGCTGATCTGCTGCAGTGTCAGGTAAGTCGTTTTCATTCCTTATTTTCAGCTTGTTCTTGTTCGGGAGATACAGAGGGCTCTGCTGGAGTTGTGTTGACAGGAAGCTCAGCAGGAATTGTTTTACCCAGAAGGTTAAGCATCCTTGCAAGACCCTCAGGAATAGGTGCCTCACTGGCGTTGACCGTGATTTCAAGAATTCCGCTCCGGTTCATGACCGATTCTGAGGAGGACTGGCTTGAAACATTTCCCTTGAGGGAGGCTTTGACAAAATTTGACCATAATCCGGTTGTTCCTGCCTCTGCGCTGCCCACCAGTTCTGTGTTTTTTTTCTCGCTCGCAACCTGGCTTATCTCATACTTGAAATGGGTAGTAAATGAGTCAATCCTGAGGTGGGGCACCGGAATCATGGCAAGCAGGGGAGCTTTTATAGAGATCGTTGATGTCTGACCAGCAGTGGTGCTGGTGGTGTTTAATTCGACGGTTTGATCTTTGAAGGTGTTTATAAAATCAAGCGTTGCCTGAGCTGCAATTTTCTGCGCATTGATGACTCCGAGTAACGGTGCCGAGATGATGAATTCAAGGGGAAGAGCCTGAACTCCGATATCGGTAAAGGTTTTGTTAGGCATACTCTTTCATGTTTAATGGTTGGAATGTGCAGTGACTCTTTTCATGTTGTCCGGCTTTTGTTACTTGCCCCGATCTATGATTTTGGTCGATTGCTGCAGCGCTGTCAGCAATTTATCAAGGCCGGAAGGGAGCGGCTGTTTGGAGAGGTTAATTTCAATGTTAATCACGCTGGATTGACTTTGTGAGGATGAACTGCTCTCATTTGCTGTGGGAGCTACAGTACCCTTGAAACTTTTTGGTTCGTCAACGAGATACCAGGGACGCTTGTTCTTTGCATAACTCTCTTCCTGATCGGTAACGCCATCTTCTGAACTCTGAATCTGCGAATGGGATGAAGTGCTTTGCACGTTAAAATTGAATTTAAAACTTGCATTGTCTATGCTTAATGGAGCAATGGGAATAAGTGCAAGTGATGGCATTGAAATGGTGACGCTATGCCCTTCATCGTCGGTATAATCGAAATCTTGGGTATAACAGGTTTTCGACTGTAACTGTTCTTGATCAGGGTTGCCATCTTTGTCAAGCTGGACGTGCGGATAACCAATCTGGAGCAGGAGATTAAGGAAACTTCGCGCAGAATGTACCTGAGCTTTGAAGAGAGCATCCAATGGCGCAAGAATTGCCTGTGAAAGGGAGAGTTCTGAAGCAGCGCCAGGGATTTTGCCAGAAGCTTGATTAGTATCAGCCATGTCCTTTATCCTTTATATCGTTGTTGTAAAGCATTGAATCGCTCTATGACACAGAACTCAAAGCTGCGCTGCGCGAGGTAATTCCAAAGCATCAACACCTACCCCAAAGTCCTGCCACACTCACATCTGTAATAATCTACAGTAATTTATTGAAGTTCAATAATCCACTCTGCTTCAGTCTCTGCAAATCTTTCTACATCAGGTTTTGAGGATCAACATCAATCATGAAAATGAGCCCTGATGAGCGGAAGCGAACAGTTATGTCGTCGCTCATCTGCTTGATGAAGAGCGGAGAGAGTTTTCCGGTTATGAGTTTAACGAGCACATGATACCTGTAGCGATTTCGTATTTTTGCGATGCCTGCAGGCGCTGGGCCAAGAATGGTTCCGCTCTCTGGCGGGAGATGTTTTGCAAGGCTCTCTTTGCAGTAAAGTGCGGCGGTTTCAGCCTCTTTTTCACTCTCTGCGGTGAATTCAAATTTTATGAGCCGGGATGCAGGCGGGTAGTGGAGTTCCGCTCTTGTAGCGTTCTCCTGAATAAAGAACTTTTCATAACTGCCCTGCAGAATGGCGTTAAAAACGTCACTCTCTTTGTTATAAACTTGCAAATAGACCTCTCCTGGCATAGATGAGCGTCCTGCACGACCAGCAACCTGTGTGAGTAACGAAAAGACCCGTTCTGAGGCTCTGAAGTCGGGAATATTGAGTCCGATATCGGCCATAAGAACCCCGACAAGGGTAACCGCGGGGAAATCGAGCCCTTTGGCTACCATCTGGGTACCGAGCAGGATTCGGGCCTTACGATCGTGAAACTCTTTCAGAATTCGTCCGTGGGAGCCTTTTGTGGTCGTTGTATCAACATCCATCCTGAGAATTTTTTCTTCCGGGAAAAGGGTTTGCAGCTCCTCTTCGATGCGCTCAGTGCCACTGCTTTTAAAAAACAGCTCGGTTGATGCACATGTTTTGCATGATGCCGTGTAGTGTTCGATATGGCCACAGTAGTGGCAGCGGAGATGTTTTTGGGCGGCATGGTAGACAAGGGGAATATTGCAAAACTTGCAGAGCGGTATATGACCACAGGTGAGGCAGAAGATGCTTCCGGCAAACCCGCGTCTGTTCTGGAGGAGAATAATCTGCTCGTCTCGTTCAAGACGAAGGGCGATCTGGCGGTAAAGAAGCTCCGAAATTGATGCTGAGGCCTTTGGGCTCTCTCTCATCCATACAAGATGGATCAGTGGCATTTTTGCTCCATCTACCCGTTCGGTCAGATTGACAAGGGTGTATTTACCGTTGCGTGCGTTATGGTAAGATTCGAAGGAAGGTGTGGCCGAGCCGAGTATGCAGATTGCCTTGCTGAACATTGCTCTCATGACAGCCGTATCCCGCGCATTGTAGCGTGGATTACGGTCTTGTTTGTAGGCCCCGTCGTGCTCCTCATCGACAATGATTGCGCCCAGGTTTTCGAGAGGAGCAAAAATGGTCGATCGGGCACCAAGGGCTATTTTTGTTTTTCCCTGTTGGAGGCTTTGCCAGCCATCATATTTTTCCTGGTCACTCATGGCGCTGTGCATGATGGTGATGTCATCATGAAAATGTTCACGGAAGCGACTGGCTGTTTGTGGTGTCAGGGCTATTTCAGGCACCAGCACAATCGCCGTCTTTCCAGCGGCAAGAACCGTTTTCAGAAATTCTATATACACCAGCGTTTTACCGCTTCCAGTAACGCCGTGCAGGAGAAAGGTGTGATACTTTTGTTGTTCAAAAGTGCACCGGAGCTGCTCAAGTGCCCTTTTTTGTAACTCCGTCGGAATTTTTGGCGATTGCGTTTTTTCTGTAAAGCCGGTTGAAAAATTGCTTGTTATCTCAACAAGAATTTTTTCACTCAACCCTTTTTTTACAAGAGTGTTCAGTGTCTCTCTGGAGGCGCCAATGGTTTCAGGAAAAGCGTATTCGGGGTAGAGATCGCTCATTCCTTTTAACGCGTCAAGCTGTTTTGGGGAGATTTTCAGGTTCTCAGGGAGTTCGGTCGGCAAAGGGCGGATGTTGCGGTAGGCGAGTTTCTGTCTTGTTTTTCTGGAAGAAATTTTTTTTGAAAGGAGAAGATATCCTCCACGCTCAAGTTCAGCAATGGTGCGATAGAGCTGTTTTTTTCCAAGTCGACGCTGAAGTTGAGGAAGAGTAAGCTTTTTTTCTGCGCTTATCATCGTCATGATTGAGCGTCGCAGTGATGTGTTGACAATTCTTGGAGCTTCTGCATGTAGCGCAAACCCTGTCATTTCAACAATATCATGCACAGTTGTCCTTACTGCTGCGGGAAGGGCTGAGATCAGTGTGTCGATTCTCCTGGTAAGATAATAGTCGGCCATCCATCCGGTAAGCTGCATGAGTTCCTGGTTTATGACAGGTCGTCCACTGTAAAGAAGGTCGTATATCTCTATGTTGGAGCTCTCTCCTTTATCTTCGGTGAAAAGGGCTAAAATATAGCCGATTGAAACACGTCCATTCCCATTCCTTACCGAGAGCAGCACCATGCATCCAGCCTTGATGTCGTCATCAAGCATATCAGGCAGCTTGATAACAAACGGCTCCCCTCTGAAAAATTTTTCTGATACCGTCAGTGCAAACATGGTAGTAAATGAAAAAAGTCAGCGCCTCCCGGGCACTGACTTTTTATACATTAAGAGAGCTTTTTTCTGGATCGTCAGGAGACAAGAGCTTGCAGAATCCTGTCGCGGATCTCCTCAACTTTTCCTGTCCCCTTAATTTTATGAAAACGAGGAGCGTTGATGTTTCCGTTTTGCGACAACTCCATGTAGTATTCAATCAACGGAGCGGTTTGTGCATGATAAACTTGAAGCCTTTTTTTGACAGTCTCTTCGTTATCATCTTCTCTCTGTACAAGAGTCTCTCCGCTTTCATCATCAATTCCCTCAGTTTTAGGGGGATTAAACTGCACATGATAGGTTCTTCCTGAAGCTGGATGTACACGGCGACCACTCATTCGCTGGATAATGTCTTCATCCTCAACATGAATTTCAACCACGTGGTCGATGTGAACCCCATCTTTTCCCAATGCTTCTGCCTGGGCAAGTGTTCGTGGAAAACCGTCGAACAGGCATCCATTCGTACAGTCACTCTCGGTTAAACGCTCCTTGACAAGTCCAATAATGATATCGTCGGAGACGAGTTGCCCTGCATCCATGATTTTTTTTGCCGCGATACCAAGAGGTGTCCCTGCGCTTACAGCAGAGCGCAGCATATCGCCAGTCGATATCTGTGGTATACCAAGGGTTTTGGATATGTAGTTCGACTGTGTGCCTTTTCCGGCCCCCGGTGCTCCCAAAAGAATAATTCTCATTAAACGATTTTTATAGGGTTTTTTTGTGGTCACAATCGTGATCTTTTGCCTTTGCGGCCTTGTCGTCTTCTGCATTTTTTTCGATTCCAGATGAGTTTTCCGGAGATAGATCTTGTACTGTGTTGTCTGAAGCTGTGGCCGGAAATACGGTTTCCTCTCGTTTGCCGACAGATGGCCTTATCTGGATGGTTTGAACAGGAGTCTTTTTCTTGAATTCAATGGATGTGGCTTTGGTCGCAATGCCGGGTTTTGCATGATGACGCAACTGAACGTCATTAAACATCTGTTGCATTGCGGCAGATGCGCCTTTTATATCAAGAGAGCGATACAAGTAGTCCTCTTCATTGATTTGATCTCCTTTGAAGTTAAAATCCATCGCTCCAAGTATCATTCGTATGACCCGACGACTTTCGCCAAGGTCTCCTCTCGAATCTATCTGTGTTTCAGCTTTGGCATTGACCGTAGTGATTATAAAACCGCTCCTGTCTTTTTCCTCAAAAAGCCCGAAAGTGACATTTATTTTCAATCCAAACAGGAGAACTGAGCATACTTCAGCACGAATGTTGGATATGCCGCCCACGGCTTTTTTTTCGCTAATCACAGCCCAACCAATCCATCGGTCAATCTTGTCAAGAATAAATTCTGATATCTCTGCCATTGGCAGTTGGTAACGCCGTACTCTTAGCTCATTGAAAACAGGTTTTTCTGAAGTGTGTGTTGCATTGTTGGTAATGCCGTGGTATGCCTTTTTAAATTCGTTCTTAAACGGGAAAAAATCGTTCAAATCCATAGTTGTGGAAACTGTTAAAGATTATTGCGGTTTATTGCATTGGATTGCAGTTGTTACGAGTTGGCCACACGCAGCATTAATGGTTGTCCCGTAACTTTTTCTGATCGTAACATAAAGCCCTGCATTGACGAGGTATTCCCGGAAAAGCTCTCTTGTGGCATTATTAACGGGCATGAGACTCATATTAATAATTGAATTGTAATCAATCAAATTTATTTTGCATAAAAAGCTTCTTGAAAATCTTGCAAGCAACTTTGCGTCTTCCAGAGAGTCATTGACTCCTTTGAGCAGCATATAGACAATGGTTACCGGCATCCCTGTTGTCGAAGTATATTCAGCGAGTGATTTCCCCAGCTCTTTAAGCGGGTATTGTCTGGCGGCAATGGGCATGAGCGATTCTCGTTTCTGTTGATCGGCGGAATGAAGCGATACGGCCAGTTTTGTCTTCATGCCAGATTTTCCGATTCGCTGAATTTCAGGAATTACTCCCACGGTTGAAATGGTTACTCTTTTTTGCGAAAGAGAGAAGCGGTAATTTCGCGCGCAGAGGGTTTCAATGGCATCTATAACGTTGTCCGTATTCAGTAGTGGCTCTCCCATTCCCATGAAAACAATGTTGGTTATGGTTTGTCCTGGCTCTTTTTGTTCGATCAGATTGTTGAGGGCGTAGACTTGTCCGGCAATCTCTCCGGCGGTGAGATTGCGCCGTAACCCCATTTGGCCTGTTGCACAGAAAGAGCATCGAAACGGGCATCCAACCTGTGAGGAGACGCATGCGGTCATTCGTTCCGCCGAGGGAATGAGGACACTTTCAATCATGTTGTTATCGGGAAGTTTCAGCAGAATCTTTTCTGTTGGATGGTCGCATGTTTCGTCGATACTTTCATGGTGCTCAATAATCTCCGGGCGAATGATGGTGAAGGTTTCTGAAAGTTTTTTCCGTAAGGCAAGACTCATAATGGTCATCGTGTCGAAGCTTGGCGCGTGGTGGCTGAACAGCCACTGGTGTATCTGATGAGCCCGGAATGAGGGCTCTCCCAGTGTAATCATTGCTTGCTGAATTTCTTTGAGCGTCAGATCCATGATGTTTGGCAGCGGGGTGATCATTGAAACAGGGGTGGTGTGGTTTATGGAAAAAAACATGGTGTGCCCTAATATTTATATAATACGGGGAAAAAAGCATAAATTACATTTTATGCTTTATAAAAGTTATATCTAACTAATGATAATATCAGAGTATGGTCGGACGCTTAATGCCGAGGAATGGTCTCCGGTCATCGATGTTCTGCTTGAAGGTCAGCAATTTGTTCTGACAACCCATGAAAATTCTGATGGTGACGGGCTTGGCAGTGAAGTTGCCCTTGCCCTTGTACTCAAGTCACTTGGCAAGGAGGTGGCTGTTGTCAATCCGACAGAAGTTCCTCCAAACTATCAGTTTCTAAAGCGCTTATATCCCATAGCTCTTTTTGACAACAAGAGTGAGGAGGCTATTCAGGAACTCTCGATTTGTGATGTTGTTGTGCTCCTCGATGCTAATTTACGCGACAGGATGGGCTCTCTCTGGCCTCATGTTGACTTTTCGAGAGAACTTGGCAGTCTGAAACTTGTTTGTGTCGATCATCATCTTGAACCTGATGATTTTACGGATGTTATGGTTTGTGAAAATTACGCATCGTCCACTGGAGAGTTGGTCTATGGTTTAATCTACGCGCTTCAGGAGCGAGTGGGACACAACCTCTTTACTCCAGAGATTGCTGAAGCGCTTTATGTCGCAGTTATGACTGATACTGGTTCGTTCAGGTTTCCTAAAACAACTCCCTATGTCTATCAGCTTGCTGGTGACCTTGTGAGCAAGGGCGCTGATTCTTCAGAAATATACGACAGGATCTACAACTCTTTGACCTCCAACGCGCTGAAACTTCTGGGTGCCGCACTGAGCGCGATTACCATTCTTGATAATGGTGAAATATCCTGGCTCTTTATATCGCAGGATATGATAAAGGCAACCGAGAGCAAATTGTTTGATACCGATCTCATAATCCAATATCTTTTGAGTGTTCCTTCGGTGCGTATTGCTGTGCTGATGGTTGAGATGCAGGATGGCAGAACAAAGGCGAGTTTCAGGTCACGCGGGGCTATTTATGTCAACCAGCTCGCTAAAAAGTATGGTGGTGGTGGTCACATGAATGCTGCAGGGTGTCTTTTTCAGTTTTCTTCTGACAAAGCACAGAAGATTTTACTCGAAGATGTGAGGTTATTTCTTAACCAATCCTAATGATTATAGTTATTACGGTTAACATCGATTATTCCTTCCCATGAAAATAATTGTATCAAAAAGTGATTTTCAGAATCTTGGTACCGATCTTCTGGTATTGCCGTTACGTAGTGTTGAGTTAAAAAATGAGGGCGAAAAGGTGCTGTCGGCTTTTGGAATTGATGGAGAAGTTCTGAGCGATTTCAAGGCTGAGGCTGGCGAGGCTGTTGTGTTATATGGTGGAAGCCGTGACTTTTCTGCCTCAAGAGTTGTTTTGCTTGGTACAGGAGAGGGGAAGAAACTTGAGGATTGGCGCAAGGCCGCCGTTGCTCTTGGATCGAAAGCTGTCGAATTGAAGAGTGAAAAGGTGGCTGTTGACTGTTCTGGCGTAGAGGCGCTTGCTTCTGCCATGGGTCAAAGTGTTGCAACACTTGCAGCAACACTCGTAGAGGGCTGTTATTTTGGTTCCTACCGATTTGATCGCCTGAAAAGTGACAAGCTCGACAAAAAGAGTCAGGCCGGGAAGTCGAAGAAGATTGCTGAGCTTATTTTGGTTGTTCCTTCAGAGGTGATTGTGGAGGCTGAAAAAGGCGCGGCGGATGGAAAGGTTGTTGGCTCATGTAAAAAAATGGCAAGAGATCTGGTCAATCTTCCTGGGAATTATCTGAATGCTGATGATATTGCAAAAGCAGCGGAGGAGTCGGGGAAAAAATATGGGTATGATGTAAAGGTCTTCCATAAAAAGGAGATAGAGTCTCTTGGGATGGGTGGGCTACTTGCGGTCAACAAGGGTAGCGATCATCCGCCAACCTTCACGGTGCTTGAATACAAGCCCAAAGGGAAAAGCAAGTCGGTTGTTGCGCTTGTTGGAAAAGGGGTTACCTTCGATTCCGGTGGCATCTCTATCAAGCCTTCTGAAAATATGGGGGAGATGAAGTCTGATATGTCGGGTGCGGCCAGTGTTTTGGGGGCAGTGGAGGCTGCTGCCCGTCTCAAGCTTCCCCTGCATGTTATCGGGTTGATTCCGGCCACAGACAATATGCCGAGCGGAACGGCTCAGCAGCCCGGAGATGTTATTACTACCTACTCAGGAATAACTGTTGAGGTTGGTAATACTGATGCGGAAGGCCGGTTGATTCTGGCTGATGCTCTCACTTATGGTAAAGAAAAGTATCAGCCAGATGTGATTGTTGATGTGGCGACGCTGACGGGAGCTTGTATTGTTGCACTTGGTTATTCAGTCGCTGGTCTTTTCAGTAATAATGATACTCTCGCCGATGAAATTTTTCAGGCTGGAGAGCAGTCAGGAGAGAAGGTATGGCGGATGCCGCTTTGGGATCTTTATGATGAGCAGATAAAGTCTGATATCGCTGATGTCAGTAACACAGGAGGCCGTGGTGCCGGATCGGTAACCGCTGCAAAATTCCTTGAGAAGTTCATCGACGGTCATACCAGATGGGCGCATATTGATATTGCGGGCCCCTCATTTACACCCAAAGGTGGTGGAAAGGTGAATGGCGGGACAGGTTTTGGAGTTGGCCTGCTTGTTGAGTTGCTGAAAAAATGGTCATGATACCACAGGTTTTTCAACAGGAGATTGTTATCGCACCATCATGATTGAGGTTTCAAAGAATCCTGTAGTGATTATTCCTGGAGTTTTTTTCTGGGACAGCCTGTATGATTCCATGAAAAATGCTCTTGGTGAGTATATTCAACAAGAAAGAGTTACAATAGCACCAGTCTCCCTTATTGACTGGATTGGGTTTCCTCCATCACTGGAGAGATCCACAAATCGGGTGATGAAAATAGTTGATCGTACAGTCAGGGAGATGGTGCATAAATTTCCGGATGAACCTGTAACGCTTGTGGCACATAGCGGGGGGGGGACGGTGGCAATGATCTATCTGCTTGAACAACCATTTCAGGGAGATGTCTACCATCCCGGAGGGCGTGTGGGTAAACTGATCACTCTCGGAACGCCCTTTCATTCTCGTGAGTATTATGCACGGATAAAGAGAGATTTTATCTTTACCCATCTTCGTCCGGAATTTTTTGATCGTTATCATGTTGTTTCTGTCGTCAGCGATAAGTATTATGGCAATCTTCAAGGGGGTTTTGTAGAAAAAGCCTGTTTCAAGTTTTATGAAGGCGTTCTTGATGATGGCAATGTTGCCGGTGACGGTATTGTTCCGGCGAAAAGCTGTTTTCTTGATGGCGCTGAAAATGTTACGATTTCAGATGCAGAACATCTTCCAACACCGCTTACCCGATGGTATGGCACAAAAGAGGGGGTTGAACAATGGATTCAATGGCTTTAAGGGATAGCCGATTCAGGTTTGCCGGAGTTGTTTTTGTTGCTGTCCTGCTGCTCCTCTCTTCATGTACTTCCGAGAGGCAAAAGCTTGATCCGCAGCAACAGCATATTGAATCAATGATGGCGATTCTTGCTCAGGTGCAGAAGAATCTTGGCCGTATTCAACAAAAAGAGGCGGTTGTTGAACGTCTCTCTTCCGGAATTGAGGGAAAGGACAGCCAGAATGTGGAAAAGATTGGCAAGGATATTGCCGAGAGTATTCGCTTTATTGACTCTACTTTAGTTGCGAGCAAAACTCTTGTCCGCAAGCTTGAGGAGGAGAACAGAGCCTCATCTTATCGTGTCGAATCTCTTGACCGGCTCGTATCAGAACTACAGCTTGCAATCAATACCAAAGATGGCGAAGTCAATGCCCTGAAGGGTAATGTCCAGAAACTGAACAAGCAACTCTCTTCGCTCTTGGCCACTGTGGATGTTCTTGATGAATACATTCAGGATCAGGAGGTACAGCTTTATACGGCTTACTACATTTCCGGTTCCTTCAGTGAACTGGTTTCAAAAGGTATCCTTCTTCCTGTAAATCCTCTTGAAAAACTCTTTGGCAGTGAGTATCGTCTTGCTTCTGATTTTAACGTCAAGCTTTTTAAAAAGGTTGATATGATGGAGACGAGAGATCTCTTTTTTGACAGGCCGATCAAAAGTCTCAAAATTGTAACACCACATACCGCTGGCTCTTACGAACTTGTTGGTGGCAAAACTTCATCACTGCTTCTTATCCGTGATGAAAAATCGTTCTGGCAGAAATCTCGCTGTCTGGTGATAGTTACTGAATAGAAATAACTGTAAACATGAAGATAACCATATTTGGATCAGGGTATGTAGGGCTTGTTACTGGCGCATGCTTTGCTGAGGTTGGTAATGATGTGCTTTGCGTTGATATCGATCAGCAGAAGATTGATAATCTCAAAGAGGGCAGAATTCCTATTCATGAACCTGGTCTTGAGGAGATTGTTCTTGATAACTATCGAGCAGGCAGGCTGAATTTTACTACAGATATTCGTCAAGGAGTTGAGTTTGGACTTTACCAGATGATTGCGGTTGGCACTCCTCCGGATGAAGATGGTTCTGCAGATTTACGCCATGTCCTCAGTGTTGCAGAAAGCATTGGGAGGTACATGCAGGAGTACCGGATCGTTATTAACAAGTCAACAGTTCCTGTAGGTACGGCTGATTTGGTAAGAGAAAAAATAGCATCTCTCCTCTCTGAGAGGAATGTTTCTGTTGATTTTGATGTTGTCTCGAACCCTGAGTTTCTCAAGGAGGGCGATGCTGTCAATGACTTTATGAAACCTGAACGGATCATTGTTGGTGTCGATGATCCTCGCACCAAAGAGTTGTTGCGTTTTCTTTATTCCCCCTTCAATCGTAGTCATGAGCGGTTTATTGCCATGGATATTCGTTCGGCTGAGCTGACAAAGTACGCGGCGAACGCCATGCTTGCCACAAAAATAAGCTTTATGAACGAGATTGCCAATATCGCTGAACGGGTAGGGGCAGATGTTGAGGCCGTGAGAAAGGGAATCGGCTCTGATTCGAGGATTGGATTTTCGTTCATTTACCCTGGTGTTGGTTATGGTGGCTCCTGTTTTCCAAAAGATGTTCAGGCACTTGAAAGAACCGCACACAAGCATGGCTACCATTCAAGAATTCTGCAGGCTGTCGAGGCGGTGAATCACGACCAGAAAAGCTCTATGGTTAAAAAGATAAAAGGCCATTTCAGTGAAAATATTGAGGGGAAGGTGTTTGCTTTATGGGGGCTTGCTTTTAAACCTAATACCGATGACATGCGGGAAGCTCCAAGTCGCAGAGTGATTGAGGAGCTACTGAGGGAGGGTGCAAGGGTGAGAGTCTATGATCCAGTAGCCATGGATGAGGCTCGAAGAATTTACGGTGAATGTGATGAAATTGTTTTTGCATCAAGTCCAGAGGATGCTGTGAGTGGTTCCAATGCTCTTGTTGTTCTGACTGAATGGCTTGTTTTTCGTAGTCCGGACTTCGATATGATCAAAAAAGAGCTGAGCCATCCGGTTGTTTTTGATGGTCGGAATATCTATAGTCCTGAATTTATGGAAAAATCAGGGTTTACCTACTACTCAATAGGCCGTCGCTCCAGGGGAGCGCTCTAACTTATCTCCAGAGCCTGTAACAATGATGGAGAGGGCCATTGCCGTTTCCAAGTCGGTAGTCCCTTCCAGCCAGAAGTGCCTCGTCGAGAAATTTTTTGGCTTTTTTAACCGCACTCTCTATTTTTTCCCCTCTTGCCATGTATGCGGCTATTGCTGATGAGAGGGTACATCCTGTGCCGTGGGTATTGCTGGTCATGATTTTTATGGAGCTGAACCAGTGATAACGATTATTATGCAGCAGGCAGTCCCGGCACTCGTTTTCTTCACTGTGTCCACCCTTCACGAGTACTGCATTAGCTCCGATTTCGAGTAGTTTCAGTGCACACTCTTCAATAGCCTCTGGTGTTTCAGGAGGATGTTTTGCGCCTGTTAGTAAGGCGGCTTCCGGCAGATTTGGGGTAATCAGTGATGCAAGCGGGAAGAGATCGCTCTTCAGAAGTTCCATTGCCTCAAGAGGAAGAAGCATTGTGCCGCTTGAAGAGCTGAGAATGGTATCGAGGATAATGGGTGGATCTCCTTTCAGCCCACTCAGCAAAGCTGCAACAGCTTTAATGATAGCTGCGTTTCCAAGCATTCCGATTTTAACAGCGTCTATTGCTATATCAGAAGTAATAGCCTTAAACTGCTCTGTGACGCATGTTACTGAAAGAGGGTAGACCACCCTGATCCCAAGGGTATTCTGGGCTGTCAGGGCTGTTATAACCGATAATCCGTAACACCCCAAGGCTGAATAAGTTTTGATATCTGCCTGTATTCCTGCTCCACCAGAGCCGTCGGAGCCAGCGATAGTGAGAACTGTTGTATATTTGTTCACAGTTTTTTACTGTTTATCGCGCAAACAAGGTTGAGTGTGGCGGAAGAGGGCTTATCCGTCTGGCTGACCGCTGCAATTACAGCAACCCCGGAGGCTCCGCTGGAGATAATCAATGCCGCGTTTTTCTGGTTTATTCCACCAATTGCTACGATTGGCAAGGAGATAAGGGCGGCTACCTTCTGCAGAGTTTCTATACCAAGTGGCGGGTTATTTTTCTCTTTTGAAGAGGTCGGATAGATATGGCCAAATCCGATATAGTCAGCTCCATCCTCTTCAGCCTGAATAGCCTCCTCTATTGAGGATGTTGATACCCCTATAATACAATTATTACCCATTATTTTTCGAGCTATGGCCGCAGGCATATCCTGTTGGCCAAGATGTACTCCGTCAGCATCGCTTGCCAGTGCAATGTCAACCCGGTCATTGATGATGCAGAGTGCCTGGTATTGCTGGCACATTTTACGGATTGCAACAGCCCATGAGAAAAGCTGGCTTCCAGAAGCGCTTTTATGCCTGAGCTGAATCATGGCAGCACCACCTTTAAGCGCCTCTTCTGCCAGTGAAACAGGGCAGATCGCCTCATCTGTTATGACACAGAGAAAGGGGGAAAAGGGAATCATGGAGAGACAATCTGGTGAAAGTATTCGAGGGTGTCGACAAATCGCTCAAAATCCTGAAAAATCGAAAGAGCGGCTATGCCATAAGCGCCTTCTGCCATGCAGTGAGATGCGTTTTCTGGAGTTATACCTCCAAGCGCAAAGACGGGAAGAGAGGTTGTTCTGCATATCTCTCCAAGTTTTTCAAGACCCTGAGGTGCTCCGTATTTGCGTTTTGACGGTGTTTCAAAAACAGGGCTAAAAAGAATGTAATTGGCTCCTGATTTTTCAGCCATAAGAAGTGATTCCGGGGAGTGTACGCTACACCCAAATCTTAATTTCGGAGCAAAAGGGCGAAGTTTGTCGGGCGCGCAGGCGCTTTCTGGCAGATGAACTCCGTCAAGAGCGGCAGCGAGGGCGATGTCGACTCGTTCATTGATAAAGAGGAGTGAGCCTTCCGGCAGATCAAACTCCCGAACTTTCATCGCCAGCATTAAAAGCTGGCGTGTATTGAGTTGCTTCTCCCGAATCTGTATGATACAGTTGAGTGAGCGGGGGAGGAGATTGAGCTGCATGTGGACTCTTGTGCCGTTATGAGCCGGATTTTCCTCTCCACTGCTGATCAAATAGATTCGCGGAAGGGGTGGTACATGTGGTATTCTCTGTTCCATTATGATCAAAATGCTTTGATTTCTCACTGACTATAAATAATTTTAACCGCAAACGCAACAATCAGGTGGTTTCGGGCCATATTTTTCTGTAGTAACTTCGCTTTTTTAACCTTTTCAAACCATTTTATGAGCATTATCGAAGAAAGAATTATCAAGGAAGGGTTCATCCTTCCACAGTTACCCACCGTGGCTGGTCTTTATTCTCCCGCGATTCGAACAGGCAACCTCGTCTTTACCTCCGGTCAACTCCCTCTTCAGGATGGAAAATTGATAGAGCCAGGAGGACGAGGCAAGGTCAATGATGGTAACATTGAAGATGCCATCTGTGCATCAAGGATTGCCCTGCTCAATGGGCTTGCCGCTATTAAATCGCTGACAGGAGCACTTTCGAGTATTGAACAAATTGTCAAGCTCACCGTTTATGTCGCGAGTGATCATCTCTTTTCGAGTCAGCATATCGTTGCCAATGGTGCATCTTCATTACTACATAAACTCTTTAAAGATAACGGGTTTCATGCGAGAAGTGCAGTTGGTGTAGCATGGTTACCTCTCAATTCGAGTCTTGAAATTGAACTGATTGTTCAATGTAAACTCACTACTCTATAATTGTTTATAGAAGATATAAAAAAGTAGTCTTCTATTATAGTCCCATCTTTTCACTCTATATATTATTATTTGTTTTCTGCTAAAACCAAACATAATACTGCCATGAAATTTTATGTATAGCAGCAATATGTCTGGTTTAGCTTTTTATTAACAAATACTCAGCAATAATATTATAGTTATAATAAGGCATCAAATAATAAAATAATAAGAGTGACAACTATTTTCAATAACTGAAATAAAATTATTTTTACTTGTTTAAATAAACTTTAATAAAAATAACATAACTATTTTTATTGAAAGAACTTATAACGTTTTACCTCGATTAAATATTACTGTATTGTTCTGTCTGTAATCAATAGTTTTGCTTAGGAAATATTTTAATTTTAATCTTAGATTAAATCAAGTACATGCGTTTACTAACAATTTTGACTTTAATTTTAGAATCGCTCATAACAAAATCTATTACTTTATTTAATACCAGTTTTAATTTTGAATATAACTCTGTAACCTGAAAGTTAAATGCGTTTAAATTTTATTAAAAAACTCTACATATAGAAAATAGGAATCATGATGAATTCGTTTTTCAGGATAAAGGAATTCGTTTTTTGAGCTGTACAATAAGTTACTATCAGTGGGTTAATACTCAATTTAATAATCTATTATCAATCAAAGTCTATTCATATATCATATTATCTATGACGTTATTTTGTTTTATTACTCAATACCTTGGCGAGTTTATTAAGGTTTTTATCAATACTCGGGAAAGGGTTGGTTTGTTGTAAGTGGAATGTTTTTTGTGATTTTGATCAGCGATAGGTAAACTGTCATTCTGCCTCCTGATCAATTGTGCATTAATCACTGGAAACTAATCCACACGCCATGTCCCGAATACTGACCATAGTCATGATGCTTGTTGTGCTTGTATTCGGTTTTTTTCTTGGGGCCAGGGTCAATGTGGGGAGGGATGGCACTCCTGATGATCAGAAAAAAATCATTGAAGCATACGGCTTGATGAAGGAGCTTTATGTGGATGAGGTTGACGGCGACAGTCTTCTGGGCGCAGGTATTCAGGGTATGGCAGAGTACCTTGATCCTCATACGGTTTATCTTGAGCCTGAAAAGGTGTCATACTCTCAGGCGGAGTTTGATGGTAACTTTGATGGCATAGGAGTCGAGTTCGATGTTGTCAACGATACACTTCTGGTAGTCACCCCCCTTTCTGGAGGACCGAGCGCAGCAGCAGGAATTTCTTCCGGCGACCGTATCATTGCCATTGATTCTGTCCCTGCGGTCGGGATTACCCGGCAGGAGGTGCTCAGAAAGCTGAGGGGAAAATTGGGGACGAAGGTACGGTTGAACGTTTTCAGGCCTCTCAGTGGCAAGCTTATTGATTTTGAGGTAACAAGAGGGAAGATATCGACATCAAGTATTGATGCCGCCTTTATGCTTGACAATCGGTCAGGTTATATTCGATTGAGCCGTTTTATTGCGACGACTGCTGATGAATTTCGGCGCGCACTCGCTCTTCTGAAAAAACAGGGTATGGTTCGGCTTGTTATTGATCTGCGGGGAAACCCGGGAGGCTTTCTTGAGCAGGCTGTTGGGGTCGCCGACGAGTTTTTGACTCAGGGACAGTTGATCGTTTATACCAAAAGCCGTAGGGGGGGAGGAGAGGATGAGCGTTATGTTGCAAAATCCGGAGATGGTTATGAGAGAGGAGAGGTTGTTGTTCTTGTCGATAAAGGCAGCGCATCTGCCTCTGAAATTCTTGCAGGAGCATTGCAGGACAATAAGAGGGCGATTGTTGTGGGAGAACTCTCTTTTGGTAAAGGGCTTGTACAACGTCAGCTTCAGTTTGCTGATGGCTCAGCAATCCGTCTTACAGTTTCTCGTTACTATACCCCCTCAGGCAGGCAGATCCAGAGGGTCTATCGAAAAGGTATCGCTGGCCGTGAGCACTATTACAAAGAGGCTCTGACAAATATTCAGCCGCAGAGGCTCTTCTCCAATCCTGATAGTTTTTTGTATCTGAAAAACCGTGATATCTCTGTTTATAGGACCTCTTCTCTACCTCTGCTTCTCAGCTCCATTAAAGGCAAAGAACAGGGAAATGTAAACCTTGCTGCATTGAAAGATGCGGGCGGAATTATTCCTGATTTCTGGGTGACGGGAGAGAGGTACTCCTCCTTTTATCAGGAGTTGCTTCAGTCAGGTATTATAGGCGATCTGGCGCGGGAGCTTCTTGATAACCCGAAGAGCATGGTTCAGGGTTATCGAGGCTCTCTGGAGCGGTTTATTGATGGTTATTCTGAAGAGACGGGCATTGAGGATCTCATCATAAAAAACTGCAAGGCAAAGAAAATTGCCTTTAATCGGGATGGTTTTAATCGGGAGAGAAAATATATTGCATACGCTGTAAAATCAAAGCTTGCTCATCAACTTTTTGGCTCGGAAGGAGAGATCATGTTTACGGCAAAGAGCACCGACCCAGTTGTAAGAATTGCAACGATGGTTCCGGCTGGTCGACCTTGATGGCTTTTGTCATTACTTATTTCTATTAACTCTTTAAATGTTTCTCTCATGTCGATTCTTGAAAAAATTGGTAACGCATCCTGCTCATTGCGTTTCAATAATGACTGGCTGAAAATATTTACCTGTCCTGTTCCAAGTTCTGATTTTCTCTCGTTTGTTGCTGTTGCGACTATTGATGCTCCTCAACATGCCGTGTTGAGCCTGTTGTATGATGTTGACGTGGCCACTGAGTGGGTCTGGAAAACCAGGGAGATGCGGGTACTGCAGGAGTTGTCAGAAAATGAGGGGCGAGTTGTGTATCAGCTTGTCAGTGCTCCCTGGCCTGTTTCAGATCGTGAAATCATAACCAAATCACAAGGATATCTTGATCCTGAAACATCTGAGATTTTTATCAAACTTGAATGTTTACCAAACTTTATCCCAAAAAACGACAAGTATGTTCGTGTGCCCGAACTTGAAGGTGCCTGGAATATTATTCCCATCTCAGAGAATCAGTGCAGGGTTGTTTTTCGTCTCCACATCGAACCCGGCGGAGAGATTCCTTCATGGCTTGCTAATATTGCAGTAATTGATACTCCTTACCATACTTTGGTCAATTTGCGTGAAATGGTCAAAAAGGAGAAGTACAGAACTCCAGTTGATGCTCCGTTTAAAAAATCAGCCAAAGATGTTATCCAGCATTATGAAAAGTTTGTAACGGATTGATTTTTTTAATTTACTGGCGGTTGGCTCAATAACTACATAACAATAGAGAGCATGGATGTGGCATCAATCCTGAATGGGAACTGGGAGTTTCGTGTTGAACATAAAGGGATCAAAATTTTTTCTTCCAAGGTAAGCGGCTCAGATATTTATGGCTTCAAGGGAGAACTTGAGTTACAGGTATCGTTGAAAAAATTGATCAGTCTTTTTCACGACATGGCAAACTTCAATCGCTGGGTTCATCATCTGGCAGAAATGGAGGTACTTGAAAAAAAAGATGATACTGAGTTTGTTATGCGTCAGGTCATTGATACTCCATGGCCGCTTCAACAGAGAGAGGTGATCATGCGTTCCTGGATGGTGTCGGCGGGGGAGAATGCCATTGCGCTGACCATGAAGGAGGAGCCTGACTTCTTGCCGCTTAATCCGAAGTATCACCGGGTTCAACATGCAACGGGGATATGGGTTTTCACCTCGAACGGGCACGGTGTCGTTCATGTCACCTTTGTGATGCATCTTGACCCAGGCAAGGATGTGCCAGCACCGGTCAGTAATGCGGGGCTGTTCGAAGTGCCATTTTATTCACTGAACAACCTTAGAACTCTCCTGAAGGACACATCCTATAATCCGCCATGGCCAAAGGAGCTGGAGGAGTATATCTCAATTATTGAAGATGATCCCGATACGCCTTGAGGAGTTTTTCGGATTTGACCGGAACAGCGCCAACCTCCTGACAAACAGTGGCGGCGGCAAGGTTCGCTATTGTCGAATTCAACACAATATCGATGCCAGCCGCCACACCGAGCGCCAGAGTTCCGATAACGGTGTCTCCGGCACCTGATACATCTGCAACCTCAAGGGAGGTTGCAGGAATATGGGTGAACGAACCGTTATAAATGGTCATACCCTTGTCGCTTCTTGTAACAATAATGGTCTCGGCCTGAATTTTCTTCTGGAGCAGGCGACATGCCTCTTCAACCTCCTGGTCGTTATTCTGAAGCAGGATACCGAGTGCTGCAGCCATTTCAGAGAGATTAGGCTTGAAGACAGCACACCCTTTATAGGCAAAAAAATTCTGATGTTTTGGGTCGACAAGCACCGGAATATTATGGACTTTTGCTGAAGCAATAAGTTGCTGAATGAGATGTTCACTGAGAAGTCCCTTGTTGTAATCTTCGAGGATGACAGCATCAATTGAGCTGACGACCGCTGTAAAAGAATCGAAAATTTTTCGTTCAATGTCAACATCAATCTTTTTCCTGCTTTCAACATCAACCCTTGTTATATGGTGGTTTTGCGACAGGATTCTTGTTTTGGAGGTAGTCGGTCTGGAGGGATCACAGATCAATCCTTCGGTTGCAAGGCCTCGATTGCGGAAAAGTTCGAGGAGTACATCCCTGTTGTGGTCAGCACCGGTAATGCCAATCAACATGGTGTTGGCACCGAGCGCGAGAGTGTTGAGCGCAACATTTGCTGCTCCTCCCAGTCGATGATCTTCGTGGGTAACATCAACAACAGGTACCGGATATTCCGGTGAAATACGGGAGACATGGCCAAAAATATAGTTGTCAAGCATAATGTCGCCAATGATGGCTATTCGCTTGCTGCGAAAAGAGTGCAGGATATTTTCTATGGAGTTGTTACTCATAATCTTTTGTTTCGTTATGCGGTTTTTCTCCTGTAAACAAAAAAATAACAATAAAAAACTTGACAGAAGCCAAGATATGAATCTATCATTGTATTTTTTGCTAATTTTTGTTATAATTAAAGCTAAGCATTTTTAAGCTTTATATGAAAAAAGCGGGATCCAATGTTCGATAGTTTAAGTGATAAATTAGAGGCCACCTTTAAAAAACTGGCAGGACAAGCCACTATTAATGAGATTAATATTGGCCTCGCGATGCGAGATATCAAGCGAGCTTTGCTTGGTGCAGACGTTAACTATAAGGTAGCAAAGAAATTAATCGAAGATATAAGAGAGAAATCTCTTGGAGAGCAGGTTATCAAAAGCGTCTCTCCTGCCCAGATGATTGTGAAAATCGTTTATGACGAACTGACTGATCTGATGGGCGGAGAGCAGAAGCCATTGAACCTTTCTCCCAAAAAACTTCCTGCAATCATTATGGTTGCCGGTTTGCAAGGTTCCGGAAAGACAACATTCTGTGCAAAGCTGGCACTGCGTCTTAAAAAGAGTGGGAAAAATCCGTTGCTTGTTGCGGCTGATGTCTATCGCCCTGCGGCGATTGACCAGCTTAAAGCTCTTGGAGCGCAGATAGATGTTCCTGTTTTTGCCATTGAGGAGCAGGATGCCATGCAAGCGGCTTTGCAGGGGTTGGAGTTTGCTCGCTCTTCGGCCAAGGATGTCCTGATTCTTGATACGGCAGGACGCCTTCAGATTGATCACAAAATGATGGCTGAGGCCGAGGCACTGAAAAATGCGCTTAAGCCGGACGAGCTTCTTTTTGTAGTTGACTCCATGATGGGTCAGGAGGCTGTTAATACCGCCAAAGCCTTCAATGACCAACTTGATTTTGATGGTGTTGTGCTGACCAAACTTGATGGCGACTCAAGGGGTGGTGCCGCCCTCTCTATTCGCCAGGTGGTCGAGAAGCCTATAAAATTTATCAGCATAGGCGAAAAGGTTGATGATCTTGATATCTTTTATCCTGATCGTATGGCCCAGAGAATTCTGGGCATGGGTGATATTGTAAGTTTTGTTGAAAAAGCCCAGGAAAATCTCGATCTTGAGAAAGCTGTCGAGATGCAGAAAAAGTTGATGCGGAATGAGTTTGATCTCAACGATTTTTTCGACCAGTTGCAGCAGCTCAAAAAGATGGGTTCTATTCAGGGGTTGATTGAGATGGTGCCGGGTCTGAACAAGATGGTGCCAAAGCAGGATCTTGAAAATCTTGACTTTAAGCCCATTGAAGCCATGATCAATTCCATGACGAAGCAGGAGAAACATAATCCTGATATTATTAATGGAAGTCGTCGTCAGCGCATTGCGCACGGTAGCGGAACAAAAGTCCAGGAGGTTAATCTTCTGCTCAAGCAGTTTGGTGAGATGAAGAAGATGATGCGTTCAGTTTCAAAGCTTTCGCAATCAGGCAGAAAGATAACTTCACAGAATCTTGCACTTGAGAAATTTTTAAAACGATAGATTATATTCGGACTGTTACAAGTAAACATTAACTCATAAAATATTTAAGCCTTGGTAAAGATCAGACTGAAAAGAGCAGGAAGAAAAAAATTGCCAGTATACCAGATTGTCGTGGCCGATGCGCGTTCGCCAAGGGATGGTAAATTTCTGGAAGTTGTTGGCCATTATCAGCCCACCGCGAAGCCTCACGCGGTAACGATTAAAAAAGATCGTATCGCATACTGGATGCAAACAGGCGCACAGCCGACAGCGACAGTCAACAGCCTTATTCGTACAACCGGGTTGCTCTATGAACTGAGACTCAAGAGCATGGGACGTAGCGAAGCTGAAATTTCGGCCGAGATGGAAAAGTGGCAGGAGCGTCAAATTGCACGACGCCAGAAGGGTCTTATGGTGAAGTCGCGTCGCCGTAGTGCTAAAAAAGAGGCAGAAGCGAAAGCTGCTACCGGTGGCGAGGCATAACTATTTTTTTAAGTGAGGTCAAGGTGGAACTCTATCAGACAGGTATCATTCTGAAACCGAGAGGGTTGCAGGGTGAGCTCAAGGTGGAGGTAGTTACCGATTTCCCTGAAAGCTTTCTGTCACGTCGAGAATATTTTGCTGGAAAGTCCGTTGATTTTATCGAACGGTTAAGGGTCGATAAAGTGACGCTTTCCGCAGGTTTTGCCTGGTTGTTCTTTGACGGGGTTGATACTGTTGAGAAGGCTGAGCCACTTGTTGGCTGGAGCTTGTTTGTTACAGCAGAGCAACTTTTACCACAGCCGTTGAATCGCGCCTGGCTTCACGAGATTATTGGCATGAAGGTACTTGACCGTCATCGCAGCGAGGTTGGTGTTGTGACCAACGTTATAAGAATGCCTGCGCACGAAGTTTACGAAGTGCAGGTTGGCGGAAAAAAAGTGCTGCTGCCAGCCATAGATGAGTTTGTTGAAGAGTTCAATCTTGGTGAGAGGTGTATAGTTATCCCAAGAGTTGATGAGTTTCTGTAAATAGGTTTTGCTGGTAGAGTCTGTTGAAGCCTCTTTGAGTCATGGATGCAATAAGGATTGATGTTATTTCCGTCATTCCCGGTTTTTTTGATTCGCCCCTTGACAATGGGCTGTTGGGTATTGCTCGCCGAAAACAGTATGCGGAGATTCATATCCATAATCTGCATGACTATGGCCTTGGCAGGTACAAACAGGTTGATGATTCTCCTTACGGAGGTGGCGCTGGTATGGTACTCCGGCCAGAGCCAGTCTTCGCTTGTGTTGAATTATTGAAAGCTGAAAGAGAGTATGACGCTGTGATTTTTCTTTCTCCGGATGGAGAGATGTTTGAGCAGCCGATGGCAAACAGGCTTTCGAGGATGCACAATTTGATTATTCTTTGTGGTCATTACAAGGCCATAGACGAGCGGATCAGGCAGAATTTGGTAACGATGGAGCTCTCTATTGGTGATGTTGTCGTTTCGGGTGGAGAGATACCGGCGTTGCTTCTTATGGATGCGCTCTTACGGGTGATACCGGGTGTTCTTGGTGACAGCGAGTCGGCTTTGACCGATTCTTTTCAGACAGGCCTGCTTGATTCAGTCTATTACACTCGGCCCGCAGAGTTCAGAGGAATGAAAGTTCCAGAGATACTTCTGAACGGTCATCATGGAAAAATTGAAGAGTGGCGTCATCAAAATGCTCTGGAACGGACAAGAGAGCGAAGGCCGGATATGATTGCCGAAGTTGAGTTTGAAGAATTCAGGAAAAAAATAATGTAAATAAGTTGTTGTCATGGATCAGTTAATCAAGTTAGTTGAAGCCACTCAGGCGGTTACCGATTTTCCGGAAATCAGGCCAGGTGATACCATCAAGATACAGTTGAAGGTTATTGAGGGTGAGAAGGAGAGGCTTCAGGCTTTTGAGGGTGTTGTTATCAGCGACAGGGGAGCTGGCGGGAACAAGACCATCACGGTTCGCAAAATTTCTCATGGCGTAGGTGTCGAGAGAATTATTCCGGTCAATTCACCCAATATCGAAAGTGTTACTGTTGTCAAACATGGCAAGGCAAGAAGGGCAAAACTCTTCTACCTGCGCAAACGTACTGGCAAAGCTGCATTGAAAGTCAAGGAACGCAAGATTGTAGAGAAGGTCTGATTTGTTACATGGTATACCCGATATGCGTCTGTTATATCGGGTTTTCCTTCGCTTGTCATGATCTTTTACTGAAACTGTGATGCTTGTTCGGAACAGTGATCTCTTCCGTGAGAAGATATTTGATTTTTATAGTCAGAATCGGAGGGTTTTTCCCTGGCGAGAGACTACAGACAGGTATTCAATCATGATCAGTGAGATTATGTTGCAGCAAACTCAGGCAGAGAGGGTTGTTCCGAGGTTCGATGCCTGGCTAAAAAGTTTTCCGGATATTTCACATCTTGCAGCAGCTCCATTACGTGAGGTGCTTGCTCTCTGGAGTGGTTTGGGGTACAATTCCAGGGCGCTTCGTTTGCATCGGAGTGCCTCCATTATCATGGACTGTTATGACGGGGTGGTGCCATCACAGCCGGAACTGCTGAAGAAACTTCCTGGCATAGGTACCTACACTTCTCGCTCCATTCCAGTGTTTGCTGACAATCTTGATGTGGCCGCAGTGGATACCAATATCCGTCGAATCTTCATTCATGAATTTACTCTTCCTGAAGATATTTCAGCGGCGAGACTGCAAGAGGTTGCTGATACATTACTTCCTTTGGGGCAAAGTCGTCAGTGGCACAACGCCTTGATGGATTACGGTGCTCTTATGCTGACCAGCAAAAAAAGCGGTATTCGTCCTTTGAGCAGACAGTCAACGTTTCAGGGTTCAAAACGGTGGTACCGGGGGCAGCTCATCAAGCAGCTTGTTCAAGCTGAGAAGTTGGTCCTTGAAGAGATCAAAGAGAAATATGCCGATTGCCCCTGGAGGCTTGATGAAATTATTAGTGAGCTGATCCAGGAGGGGCTGATCGAACGTTGCGAGAGTACCTCTTTCAGCACTCTTACCACATTGAAGATAAAGGGGTAGTAACCTCTGTGATTCCAGAAACGCTACTCTGTATTATAGACCATGTTGAGATCATTGTAAAGTTTGTTAATCTCTGCTGCATACTTTGTGGAAATCATCTTTCGCTTGAGTTTCAGTGTTGGGGTAGCTTGATCGTTCTCAATGCTGAAAGCCGTTTCGACCAATAGAAATTTGCGTACCTTTTCATGGGTTGCCAGTTGTCTTGAAACAGTCTGCAGGAGGTTCTCGTAAATCTGGAAGACTCTCTTCTCCTGGATCAACTCTTTATTGGTAGAGAAGGTAATGTTTGCAGTTGCAGCAAATTCTTTGAGCTTGATGAATTCAGGTACAATCAAAGCAATTAAAAAAGGACGTTTTTCACCGATTACAATCACTTGATCGACATAGGGACTTTCTGAGATCAGGGTCTCAATGGGCATTGGGGTAATATTTTTTCCACCTGAAGTGACAATAATATGTTTTTTGCGGTCGGTTATCTTTAAATAGCCGTCCCGATCAATCTCACCAATGTCTCCAGAGTAAAACCAGCCATCTTTGATAACTTCAGAAGTGCCCTCTTTATCATTCCAGTACCCTTTCATGATATTTGGTCCCTTCAGTAGTATTTCGCCATCCGCAGCAATCATAACTTCGACCTTGTCAACGGCTGGACCAACGGTTCCGTATTTGATTTTCCCCGGTTGGTTTACATGGGTTACTGGTGCTGTTTCTGTCAGACCATACCCCTCCAGGATGCTTATATCAAGCGCCTCGAAAAATTCACCAACTTTTTGTGGCAGGGCGGCCCCACCCGAAACAAAATATCGCAGTCGTCCACCGAAAGTGCTTTTAATTTTGTTATAGACAAGCTTGCCTGCAAGTGTATGCTGGAACGTCAATAGTTGTGCTGTTTTCCCTTTTTCATTGATCTCCTTATGGTATTGTTTGCCTGTTTTCAGAGCCCAGTAAAATATTTTCTGCTTTATGGTGTTCTCTTTTGAAATTCCCTTGAGAATACTGGTCTTGATTCGATCAAAGAGCCTTGGTACCGTAAACATTATGGTAGGACGAGCTTCAGTCATATTCAGTGTGATAGTCTCAACGCTTTCCGCCATATAAATGCTTGCTCCACATGCAAAAAGAAGGTAATAACCACCAGTACGTTCATAAGCGTGCGAGAGGGGAAGAAAAGAGAGACCGCAATCAGAATCATCAAGCCGGATGACCGATGAGCAGGATTTAACGTTTTCACAGATATTTTTATGCGTCAGCATCACCCCTTTCGGAACTCCTGTTGTCCCGGATGTGTAGATGATAGTCGCAACATCATCAGGTTCCACAAGAGTGCCATTGATAATCCAGGGTTTTTCGGCAAGTACTCTCTTTCCTTCGGCCTTTGCCTGGTTCAGGTCAATGGCCTCCTCCATCGGCTCATCAAGTCGGTTCATGACCACGATAAGGGTTAACTCTGGGAGGTTTTGCCAAATCGATAAAATTTTGCCAAGCTGCAGCGTATTTGAGACGACAAGAGCCTTTGCGCTGCAGTTATTGAGAATATATTCAATCTGGTTAGCTGGTAGGGAGGGGTAGAGGGGAACAGTAATCGCACCGAGGTTCAGGATTGCCATATCGGCAAGATACCAACCTGGTCTATTTTCAGAAAGGATAGCAACCCGCTCTTTTGAGTTTATCCCGCTGTGTTTCAGAAATGCAGCAAAAGTTCGTACGTCTTCCTCAAATGCATGATAGGTGATGGACTCATATTTCCCGTTGATTTTTCTTGCAAATGGAAATTTCGAATCATTTGTCCTGTAATGGGTGAACACTGAGGAAAAAAGTTCTGGCAGTGTTTGAAATGCTGGATTGATAAGTCCCATAAGCGCAAGATGTTAGAGTACAGGAGACTCTGCTCTTTTTTGCAAAAAAGGTTTTCAGCTCCTCAACCCATCAAAAAAATCAGTTCCGAACTTTGCTCAGTTCAATATAATAATAACATAATGGTATAAAATGGAATGGCATTATATTCTGCGGTACACTCGAACCGTGTAATGTTGAGAGGCTTTGCTACATCGAGCCTTTATTCGTAGGGAATTTTTATATTACCAACAGAAGGAATTGAAAGATGAGCGTGCCAGAAAACCCGTGTTTCCCCATTTTATATTCATGCAGATGACTAAAAAATCCAGTCTTCCGTTGACTGGCTATGTCGGACTTGCTCTTGGCATCATCCTGATTGTTTGGCTTTTCAGTCAGCTCGACCTGAAGCGCTCGGCAGAGTTGATCTCATCGATAGGATTATCTTCGCTGTTGATCGTTTTGCCTTTTCTTGCGCTTCATTTGATCGAGACCTTTGCCTGGACAAAGGTTTTCCCCAGAAGCATCAGGGCTATATCATTTTTCAAGCTTCTGAAAATTCAGGTTATTGCTGAAACTGTCTCCATGACACTCCCGGCAGGTGTTGCTGTTGGAGAACCTTTGCGTCCTTATCTCTGTAACCGGTTTATGGGCATTGCAATTCCTTCAGGTGTTGCAAGCGTTGCTGTTCGGAAGCTTATGCTTGGTTTGGCCCAGGGTATTTATACCATTATTGGTTCGATAGCAGGTTTTTCACTGCTGCAGTCAGTTTCTCTCAAGATGCTGGGGTTTGAAGGGCTCGGATATATTCTTATTGCAACTGGCCTTGTGGTATTTTTGCTCTTTCTCTTTCTCCTTGTGTTGCTTCTTAATGGACAGGCTGCCCGGAATGTACACAGGCTCCTGATGCTTGTGCCCTTCAAAAAAGTGAAGGAGTGGTTGCTTATAAAAGAGTCGGGCTTTTTTGACACCGACGAGGAGTTGAAGAGTTACAGAGGTACTTATGTCAGCAGGCTGCTGCCTGTATTGGTTATCTATCTTTTTGCCTGGTCAACCCTTGCAATTGAGAGTTATACGATATTGAGACTTCTCGGTATCAATATCACTTTTTTGGAAGTGCTCACCATTGATATAGCCCTCACTATGCTTCGTACCCTCTTTTTTTTCATCCCTTCAGGACTTGGTGTACAGGATCTTGGTTATCTGGCTTTTTTTCAGGCGCTTGGTATGCCTGATGTCCTTGCTTACGGCGGGGCCTTTGTGCTGTTAAGGCGTTTAAAAGAGGTGTTCTGGTATGCCACAGGGTACGGAGTGATGTTTTTTTCGGGAGTCCATCTGCATGATGCAGAAGTTGTCAGCCCTGGAGAATCATGAAGAAGAAAATTTTATTTATTTGTGGTTCAATGAATCAGACCACCCAGATGCACCAGATTGCCGGGTGGTTGACCGAGTATGAGCAGTATTTTTCCCCTTTTTTCAGCGATGGTCTTCTTGGTACTGCCAGTGATCTGGGAATGCTTGAGTTTACCATCATGGGGAAAAAAAGATCGCATCGCACCCTTGAGTATCTTCGTTCCCATCATCTCCAGATAGATATCGGTGGTTTTTTGCATTCCTATGATCTTGTGGTGACCTGTACAGATCTTATTGTACCAAAGCATATCCGAAGTAAAAAAATAGTTCTGGTACAAGAGGGTATGACCGAGCCTGAAACTGTTCTCTACCATCTTGCCCGAAACTTTCAGTGGGTGCCTCGCTGGATTGCAGGGACGGCGACAACAGGATTATCCGATTCTTATGAAAAGTTTTGCGTTGCCAGTGATGGGTATCGTGATCTTTTTATCAGCAAGGGGGTAAACCCGGCCAAAATAGAGGTGACCAGCATTCCAAATTTCGACAACTGCGCGAAGTATCTTCACAACGATTTTCCACACCGCGATTACGTGCTTGTCTGTACCTCCGATAACCGTGAAACCTTTATCTATGAGAATCGCAAAAAAAATATTGAGAAGTATCTGGAGATGGCAGCAGAGCATCAATTGATTTTCAAGCTTCACCCCAATGAAAATGTTGAACGGGCAATTAAAGAGATAGAACGCTATGCTCCGGATAGCCTTGTTTTCAGTGAGGGCAAAACAGAGGAGATGATTGCCAATTCACGAATGCTGATTGCGCAGTTTTCATCGACAATTTTTGTAGGTTCAGCCTTGAACAAGGAGGTCTATTGTGGGCTGGATTCTGATGTATTAAAGTCGCTGACACCTCTCCAGAATAATTCCGCAGCCAGAATGATTGCGGATGTCTGTCGGCAGGTGGTGGATGGTTGAACAAAACGTAACGTTTACTCTATGCATACTGTAGCAATAATTCCTGCGAGAGGTGGCTCAAAAGGGCTGAAAGAAAAAAATATCTGTCCCGTAGCCGGAAAGCCGCTTCTTGCATGGACGATTCAGCAGGCATTAGCCTCATCCTCTATCGACAAAGTTTTTGTTTCAACAGATAGCCTGGTGATTGCTGCTGTTGCCCGACAGTACGGAGCTGAAGTGATTGAACGTCCACCGGAACTGTCCGGTGACAAGGCGAGCTCGGAATCGGCCATCCTTCACGCTCTTGGCGTTATTGAAGTGGAATATGAGATGCCTGTAAGCACGGTTGTCTTCTTGCAGGCAACCTCGCCATTGAGAAGAGCTGGTGATATCGATGCTGCCGTAGAGGTTTTTCGTCGTGAAGGGGCTGATTCTCTGATCTCGGTGACGAAGGCTGATGATCTCACCTTGTGGGAATCGCGTGAAGGGAAGTGGGCAAGTGTGAACTTTGATTATCGGCATCGGGGAATGCGTCAGGATCGGCCAACGCAGTTCATTGAGAACGGCTCAATCTATATTTTTACGCCAGAGACGCTTGCCACCTTCAACAACAGGATAGGCGAAAAGCTCTCCGCTTATGAAATGGAATTTTGGCAGACATGGGAGATTGATACTCTTGAGGAAATAGATTTAATTGAGTACTACCTTTATAAAAAAAACCTGGCAGAACAGGATGAAAACTAACAGAACCCTTAGATCACTGTTGTTATGAATTTCTTTTTATCCACCGATCTTGTTATCGGGGTTAACGAAGCACTGAATCTGAAAGAACATCTGGCCCAGATGTCGGTGCAGAAACCCGCTATCATTTATGATGCCAATGTTGCTGGCAGCCACTATTTTCAGGATGTACTGAAGAGCCTTACCTCGGGATATAGCAGTGCGGTTCTCTATTGCAACGAATTTGCAGGGGAGCCAACCTATGCCCATCTCGAAAATGTGGCAGAATTTTTCAGGGGCAATATGCCGGACGTAATTGTTGCCATAGGTGGAGGCAGTACGCTTGATCTTGGCAAGGGAATTGCCTTGCTCATGACCAACTCAGTTCCGGCTCTCTCGCTCAAAGGATTCCCTTCAGGGGTGAATGATCCACTGCCACTTGTTACTGTGCCGACGTTGCTGGGTAGTGGTGCTGAGGTGAGCTATAACGCGGTCTTTATTGACGAAGCAGAAGGGCGCAAACTTGGGATCAACAGCCGCAAGAATTTCCCCAAAAAAGCGGTTATTGACCCGCAGCTCTCCATGACAGCTCCGATTGAGAGTGTTATCGCGTCAGCCATGGACAGCCTTGTGCATTGCGTGGACAGTTTTGGTTCGATCAAGCATACTGCACTGAGCAGAATTTTTTCCGTTGAAGGATTCCAGCGCACTTTTTATGCCTTGCAACAGAATCAGCTCGACAGGGCAGAGTCGCGGCTCGACCTTGCCATTGGCAGTGTTTGCGGTACAGCAGCGCTCATGAACTCCGGTGATGGTCCGACCAATGGTTTTGCCTACTATCTCGGTGTCAAGCACCGCGTTCCTCATGGACTGGCCGGAGCTATCTTTCTCAAGGAGGTGATGTACTACAACCATCTCCATGGCTACGAAAAGTATGCCATTCTCAACCCCATGCACTCAACCCCCTCACCAAAAGAGGCTACAGAAGAGTTGCTTGAACAGATGGATGATCTCTACAAGCAGTTGCAGATACCAAACCTTACCCCTTACGGATATGGAAAAGGCAATGCAGCAGAATTTGCGCATAACGCTTCGGAAGCACTGAAGGGCTCATTTTCAGGTAATCCCGTTGAGTTTACCGAAGAGTCGGCGCTGGAAGTTGTTTTTCAATTAACCTAAACGAACAGGACAGATATTATGGCGGGAGCGGAACTCATAGGGCGGGAAGAGTTGGCTGAAATTCAGGAGCTTTTCAACCGTGAAAAGGTAAACTTGTACCGTTATGGCGGTGGTAACTACAAGGCACGGGAGTTTGAAGAGAAATTTGCAGCATGGATGGGTGTCAAGTATGCCCATGCTGTCTCCTCTGGTACTGCAGCAATTCATTGCGCACTTGCAGGAGCTGGGATTGGTCCCGGTGATGAGGTTATCACCACAGCATGGACCTTTATTGCCCCAATAGAGGCGATCAGTGCTCTTGGCGCAATTCCGGTTCCGGTTGAGCTGGATGAAACGTATCACCTCGATCCTCTGGAGGTTGAGAAAGCCATTACACCGGCCACAAAAGCGGTGGTTGTTATTCCAATGTGGGCTGCACCGAAAATGGCCGAGCTTGCTGCGCTCTGCAAGAAGCATGCTCTTGTACTGATTGAGGATGCCGCACAGGCGCTTGGAGCAAGCTACATGGGGCAGAAGCTCGGTACTTTTGGAAGTGTTGCCTCTTTCTCCTTTGATGCGGGCAAGACGCTTCATACAGGTGAGGGCGGCATTATTGTTACCAACGACAAGGAGATTTATGACCGTGCCGCTGAGTTTTCAGACCATGGTCACATGCACATCCCCGGTCTTCCAAGAGGCAAAGATCCCAGAAGAGCCAAAGGGTTGAACATGCGTTTGAGCGAAGTCACGGCTGCAATCGGTCTTGCACAGCTTGCAAAGATTGAGACGATTCTGTCGAGATCAAGGGAGAACAAGAAGAAAATCAAGGATGCGATTTGCCATCTCGACAACATTATCCTCAGGCCATTCAGTGATGAGGCTGGAGCTCAGGGTGACACCCTTATTTTCAGGGTGCGGGATCGTGAAGCGGCGTTGCAGTTTGAAGCACACTTGACGGAGCATGGGTTTGGCACCAAGATTCTTCCCGAAGCGCTCGACTGGCATTTCGCCGGGGTATGGGGGCACCTTCTTGGTGAATACGACCGTTACCGCGATGCTGATCTTGAAGCGCTCTGGCCAAAAACCAGCATCATGCTGCGCAGCAGTATCTGCCTCAATATTCCAGTGCTGATGGATGATGCAACAATTGAGAAGCTGGTTAGTGCCATTATTTCAGGTTCTGAAAAGATAGGATAAACGGCCTCACTTGATACGTTGGTGATTTGTAATCCGGGTAGATGGCTTTTTCAATAGAGCTGTTTGCCCGGTGTTACAGGGAACTCGATTGCAATATCCTTTTTCAGGTGGAATGAGCTTTGGCTATTTGTAAGAAAGATTTTTTATTGTACATTAGCAGTCCAGAAATGGCGAAGTGGCCGAGTGGTTAGGCAGAGGTCTGCAAAACCTTGTACAGCGGTTCGAGTCCGCTCTTCGCCTCCATAATCCGTATTTGACAAAGCCCGCGTTTCTGCGGGCTTTGTTCGTTGTCGGAAAAATTCGGTTTGTGCGGGGTAAACTTCTTATATTTTCTCACGAATTGAAAGCGGTGGAGTTGGCCGGTTGCAGTATTTATGACTTTATGAGTATCTGCAAAACAAATCGACAACCTTTCAATGGTTATCAATTCTTATAGTTCCTGCGCAAAGGTTGTTTGAATTCGGTTAAAAATCGTATAATTACAGCAGATGCCCCTTTTTGCTGTGTCACTTATGTTGAATAGCACAATTTGCCAA
>CAJEXL010000016.1 GCA_903994365.1 uncultured Chlorobiaceae bacterium
AGATTTGCTACAAATATATAAAAAAATACAGTTTGATACTCAAAATGTTACGAAAGTAAAATTTTAAAACCCAATGTTTTCAGGGGTTGCAGGTCAAATCTCGAATTGCTGATAATTAAGGCATTTCGCGGAAGTTAATGGGTAGAAGTGAAAACAAAATACTACATCAGACGATAGGAGCACTTAGTTTTCATTGGTAAAATAATATTATGGGTTGCTAGCTTTATAAGCTTTTACAAACCCTCCCCAAGGCCTTTCACTGGTTGATTTAGCTGTATAGGCCTACTGTTGTTGCCTTGGTGGTTTGTTGCTTGCATAGTTTAAGATATTGTCTCTATGGCTTATCGCAGGGCCTTCAATTTCATCACAGGGTTACGTACTACCTCATTCTATGGATAGATATTACGCCAAGCCAATCCCTTATTACTCTATTTCCATTAACTTCCACGAAGAGCCATAATTAATGAGCAATACGATCTTCTCTTTGATTAAGAAGCCGTTTCGATATGTTTACAATGCATATAGAATTCGTGTGATTGAAAGCATGATCAATAAAAAAAACTTTATGACCAGTCATTGAATGGAATAGATATATTTATTTTTGATTTAATGATAAAGTTGTTGGGCATGTATTAAGGACACAAAATAAATATGGTGGTTATTGTGTTAAATATAATTCGAGCGCATGCGAAGATATTGATTTTATTGATATTTTAGAACGCTTGGCTTCATATGTTCCTTTATACAAAATAGAGATTTATAAGTCGCTACAAAAAAGCTTTAATATGGGTTTTCTATAATCAAGTTAATGATTTTGGATTTATATTTAGATTAAATGAGCCTATGACTTATGTTTATAATGAAATGACGGATAAGATGAATTGCGGCAGTATGTTTCCAACTTGGTTTAGGACACTGTCCCTTGCGTATCTTGCGAAATATTTCTCTATAGGTGAATTTCACATCAACGTGTCACCTGGATTAGAATAATAATTTTTATATGATGAATAATACTATATCTATACAGGCTTATCAAGAGTTGGAATATGTGTTTCCTTATCATTATGTTAGTAAAATGCAAATTGATGGTTTTACGCAACATTTTGTTGATTCCTGGGGAATAAATTATATTTCTACTATTGAATTGATGCTTGAATATATAGGTAATTGCAACATTAAATCATTAATTGATATTGGGTGTGGCGATGGTAGATTAATTCGCGAAATTCATAAGCGTTTTCCATTGGTTAAATTAAAAGGTGTTGATTACTCGTCGTGCGCTATTAATCTTGCAAGAGCTATGAACCAAGATTATCCTAGTTTGATTTATGAGCAAGTAGATATATCAAGTGTTAATATTTCAGAAAAATATGATACTGCAGTTTTGATGGAAGTATTTGAGCATATTCCTCTTGAAGAGACTGCGGTATTTCTTTCCAGTGTTCATCGGTCATTAAAAAAGGGCGGGTTGCTGTTTTTAACTGTGCCGCATTCTAACAAAGCTTTAGAATATAAGCATTTTCAGCATTTCTCTATAAAAAGCATATCTGATTATTTATATCCATATTTCGATATTGTTGAGGTTATACCGTTTGAAAAAAAAGGATTAAGACGCAAATTGCTTGAAAAAGTTTTGTGTAACAGTTTATTTGTACTAAATAATGGTAGAATCTTAAAATATATTTATGAGTTACATGGTAAGTATTTATTTCATTGTTCGAGTGAACAAGACTGTCAACGGATTTTCGTTAAAGCTGTAGCAAAGTAATTATATGCTTACAGTTATTATCCCTACACGAAATAGGGCACATCTTCTAGCTTCTGTTTTGGAATCCCTCACACGGCAGACATTGTCAAACGACCACTTCGAGGTCTTGGTTATCGATAACGGTTCAAAAGACAACACTGTTGTTATTGTACAAAAATATTCCGCGTTATTAGGCAATATCCAGTATTATTATGAGCCTGTACCAGGGTTGCATGTAGGTCGCCACCGGGGCATGCTCGAGGCCAAAAACGACATTCTTGTTTTTGCCGATGACGATATCGAAGCCTTGCCTACGTGGCTGGAGTCGATTCAGGAGGCTTTTTTGAGCCCTGATGTGGCGATGGTGGGTGGAAATAATTACCCTGATTTTCAGGGAGAGGTGCCAACTTGGCTTCAAAAACTTTGGGATAGACCTTCAATGGGAGGGCAGGAGCTAGCTTCACTGAGCGTGCTTAAGTTGCCAGAAGGACGTCGAGAATTTAGCCCTGATTATGTATGGGGTTGCAATTTCTCTATCCGCAAGCAGGTATTGCTGGATGCTGGCGGTTTTCATCCTGATGGAATGCCAGCGGAGTTGATTCGATTTAGAGGTGACGGGGAAAGCCATGTTTCCGGATATGTTAAGAAACACAATCTTCGGTGCATCTTTGATTCAAGAGCAAGCGTATATCACGCTGTTACATCCGAGCGAATGACTTTTGATTATTTCCGCCAGCGTTCATTTAATCAGGGAATATCTTACTCTTATGCCTGTCTCCGAAACCCGTCAAGATTTGGAACGTCAACTTCCTCTCTTCTTAACATTTTTAGGCGTTTGTTTGGTCCTTTGTATCATTTTATGAAGCAAGACCAAGAACGGGATCCGGAAATTAGGGAACTCTTAGCCCTCATGCATAAGGGTCATCAAGAGGGGTTCAAATATCATCAGCAAATGTATCAAGAATATCCAGAAGTGAAAAACTGGGTTCATAAGCTAACATATTATTGATAATATATGATTGAAAAGATCAACCATAATAATCAAGAGCTGGCATTGATTTTGCGCGCATCTTACCGAGATGAAGGAATCTCTTTTTTTACGCCTGATGAATTTTCTCAGCAGCTTGCCTACATGAACCGTCCTTTAGGCTATGTAATTCCTCCACATGTGCATAATCCTGTTGTACGTGAGGTTTTGTTTACGAGAGAAGTATTGTTCATAAAGTCGGGTAAGGTGCGTATTGATTTTTATGATGATGATCAGTCGTATCTCGAAAGTCGAATACTTGAACAAGGTGACGTTGTTTTTCTTGCTTCTGGAGGCCATGGGTTTGAGATGCTGGAGGCCACAGAAATTATTGAAGTGAAGCAGGGCCCTTATGCGGGGGATGCAGACAAAACTCGCTTTGAGCCTGTTTCAATCCAACAATTGATTATAAAAGACTAACCGTTCTTGCTTGCATGATTTTATGAAAAAAAACGACTCTGTATTCAACGCTTACAGCCGTTATTACGACCTTCTTTACCAGGATAAAGATTATGTTGGCGAGACGGACTATCTTCAAGCCCTACTGGTTCGGCACGGAATAGCTTTAGGCAATTTACTTGATTTTGGCTCTGGCACCGGAAAGCACGGGCGCCTGCTTGCTGAACGAGGCTATCAAGTACATGGTATTGAGCGCAGTGCCGAAATGGTCTCTCAAGCTGCCCTGAGTGTTGGTTTCACCTGCCAGCAGGGTGATATCTGTACGGTGCAACTTGGCCGGACGTTTAATGCTGTACTCTCCTTGTTTCATGTTGTGAGTTATCAGGTAAGTAATGATGCTCTCCTTTCAGTGTTTGCCCGTGCCTCAGAACATCTTCTGTCTGGCGGCTTATTTATATTTGACGTTTGGTACAGCCCCGCGGTTTATGCTCAACGCCCTGAAGTTCGCGTAAAGCGGATGGCTGATGACTCAGTGGAAATTACCCGCATTGCAGAACCCGTAATCTATCCCAATGAAAACCGGGTGGACGTAAATTATACAGTGTTTGCTCGTGATGTTGTTACTGGTGAATCCTCAGAATTTACCGAAACACATCCGATGCGGCACTTTTCTATACCAGAAATTGATACCCTTGCCACACTATGCGGATTTGAATTGGTAACCGCTGAAGCCTTTTTGACAGGTGACCAGCCAAGTGAAAATACTTGGGGTGTTTGTTTTGTTTTACGTAAAAATAGATCATGAGTGATTTTATCCCGGTTAACGAACCACTTCTGGCTGGAAACGAAAAGAAGTACCTGCTGGAATGTATTGAAACTGGCTGGATCTCTTCAGAGGGTCCGTTTATCAAGGAGTTTGAGCAGAAGTTTGCGGCCCGGGTTGGGCGCAAGCATGGTATAGCGGTCACCAATGGTACGGCAGCTCTTGATGCTGCAGTTGATGCCCTTGGCCTAGGGAAAGGGGACGAAGTGATCATGCCAACTTTTACCATCATTTCCTGTATCACTCAGATTGTACGCTGCGGTGCTATCCCTGTATTGGTCGACAGTGATCCGCTAACATGGAACATGGATGTTACCCAAATAGAGGCCAAGATTACCTCACGCACAAAGGCAATCATGGTGGTGCACATCTATGGCCTTCCAGTTGATATGGTTCCGGTACTTGATATTGCACAACGGTATGGGCTTAAAATTATTGAAGATGCGGCTGAAATGCATGGCCAGACCTATCGAGGTAAGCCATGTGGCAGTTTTGGTGACATCAGTACGTTCAGTTTTTACCCAAACAAGCATATTACTACCGGCGAAGGTGGTATGATAGTCACTGATAACGATGAACTTGCTGAAACGTGCCGGTCACTCAGGAACCTCTGTTTTCAACCACAAAAGCGTTTCGTGCATGAACGACTTGGTTGGAACTTGCGAATGACTAACATGCAGGCGGCTCTTGGTTTGGCTCAATTGGAACAACTGGATAAGTTTGTTGACAGAAAGCGGGAGATGGGAGAGCGGTATACCGCATTGCTCCATGGTTTGCCCGGCGTACAACTGCCATTAGCGCACACCGATTACGCTGATAATATTTATTGGATATATGGGCTGATTTTGGATGACGCTATTGGGTTTGATGCTGAAGAGGCCATGAAGCGCCTTGCTTCAAAAGGTATAGGGTCGCGCCCCTTTTTTTACCCAATGCACAAGCAACCAGTGCTGAAACGCATGGGCTTGTTTGACGGCGAACACTATCCCGTTGCTGAACGACTTGCCCTACAAGGGTTTTATATACCGAGCGGGTTGGCTTTGACTGGGGAGCAGATGGAGCGAGTGGTTGAACAAGTAATTGAGACTCTTGCGAAGTAAACAAAAGCTTTATTTATGCGAAAAAAGTATAAATAATTCATCCGGAAGGGAATACATTCAATAATCTAAAAATGTAATGTGCTGTGGATTTGTTATTGTCATCTCGTATATAACTAACTATAAGATATCATAAGTCAGTTGCTCCGATGCCTCAATATAAAGAGATTAAATATTCTCGATATAAGTATTTAATTACTGCATATAAAGTGCAGCAAATGTTTAAAGATAATGATATTCAAAGGTAACGAATAATTGAAAAAGATCGTTTTTGTTTACCACGCAAATGGTGTATTTTCAAAAATACCGTGCGCAGTTAATATTGTGAATAAATTGGCTGCTAATAATTTTGATGTCCATATATTTACAATTAGTAATGACAGTTATGGAGAAAACCCAAATTTACCCTCTTCTAACAGAATCGTGTATAATTATTTTGATTCATCCAAGGTATGGCTTGCAAAGTTCTCTACGTCTTTAGCGTTTTATGTATGGGTAATTAAAAAAAACCTTTTTCCCCGCTTGATACATTCAAGTAGCTCTGTAATTCATTTTGGTATTGATTTTCAAGGGCTTTTAATTGCTTGGATAATGTCTTTTATTATAAAGGGTAGAGTTTATTTTCAAAGTTTTGAAATGAATCTAACATGGGCCCCAGTTTTGCCAAAATGGATGACAATATTGGAAAATATTTTGATCAAAAAAGTTGAAGGTGTTATAATACATGATCAACTTAGGGCGAAAATGTATAAAGAAGATAAGAAATTATTTAACATCCCTTTTTTCCTGATTGCCAATAGTTTTAGTGGCAATTCTTTATTCGTGAAATCAGAGTTTTTACATAATCGATTATCTATTGATCACAATATCCCTATTCTATTGTATCAAGGGTCTGCTGGTGACTGGGCGTGGAGTCATAGCGTTTTGATGGTATTCCAAAGTCATAAATTAGATTATAAGTTAGTATTTCATGTGAATGAAGCTTCTAAATCTGAGGTATTAGGTGATTTTGAATTATCAGATCTTATTAACGTAGAGTTCTCTACGGCCAACCTGCCAATTGATGCTGTAAAGAATGTTGTTGAGTCCTGCGATGTAGGACTTGTAATATATGAGCATCCCTCTCCAAATACCCATTATGTCGGTTACTCATCAGGAAAATTATGCCAATACTTAAAATCAGGTAAGCCAATTATATGCAATGACATTCCTCTTATATCTAATCATGTGAGAGAATTTGGATCTGGTGTTATAGTTTCATCTGCAGAGGAAATACCTGCTGCATTTTTACGAATAATGGCAGAATATGATGAGTATAGTACTAATGCAGTTAAGCATTATAACGCACAAATAAATCCTGATATAGAAATCATTAGGCTATTAAGTGAACTTGATAAGTTATAGTGTATTGTCATTGGGCTGAAAATTAATTAATGAGAAAATGTTGTCCTAACAATAAGGAGTATCTCAGAATTACTGGTTTTATGAAATCGAAACTTGTTAAAATTCATTGGCTTCTCTCCAGTCAATTTGGCTTTGATATCCAGATTCTTTTGCGTTCTTTGCGTGGTTTGCCTGCTTACCTGCGCGACTGGACAACCTTCCGCAAGGGCTTTTCTGGCACCATGAAGCTCAAGCCCTGCCTGCATGATCGATATGAAGACGGCGGTGCAACCAAAAACGAATACTTCTGGCAAGACCTGCTGGTGGCGCGTGCCATTCATGCGGAAAATCCAGTCAAGCATGTCGATATCGGTTCACGAGTCGATGGGTTTGTAGCGCATGTAGCCAGCTTTCGAGACATCGAAGTTTTTGATGTGCGGCCAATCAGCACGGCAGTGCCAGGTGTGGTATTTCGCCAGTCTGATCTTATGAACCCATCCTCGTTCCTGTCTGATACAGGGGAGGGGTATTGTGACTCGCTCTCCTGCCTGCATGCCATCGAACATTTTGGGCTTGGGCGGTATGGTGACCCTGTCAACAAGTACGGCTATAAGCGTGGCATTGCCAATATGGCGCAGATGCTGCAACCGGGTGGCACATTTTACTTATCAACGCCTATTGGTCAAGAGCAAGTGGAATTTAATGCAAACTGGGTGTTTCACCCGTCCAGCATTATACGCTGTGCCGAAGATGCTGGGATGACATTGCAAACACTGACAATTATTACTCCTGAGCAGGGGCCGCAAGAGTCAGGATTTGATGATTTAACTCTTTCTAATCTGGCACTACAGCATTACCATCTAGGTCTTTTTGTTTTTACTAAAAAATAACGAACTCAAGTCCGAACCCAACCCACGCAGAACAGAAAATCAATTACTTCTACTGTCTGGAACGCTATTGCAGCAATGGAAGTTTGCCTTTCCTCTTTGTCTAAAATACCAGTAAATCCATCGCCGTGATTGTTATTAAATAATCAAGAAATCACAAATGAAAAACGCCATTAAATCCATCGTTGAACACTTCCCAGCGCTGTCACTTTTTTATAGAAATGTGCGTGATTTGCTGGATCAGCACCAGCCACCGCGCAAAACCCCGTGGGGCTTTAGCTTCGCTGGTAGCAGCTACATGGCTGATGGAAACTTTGAGCAAGATGAAACTAAAGAGGTACGAAGATTGCTTGGCGATGTCGATGTGCTGGTAAATGTAGGTGCCAATGTTGGTTACTACTGCTGCCAAGCATTGAGTATGGGTAAACCTATTATCGCTGTGGAACCAAATACCCTTAACTTGCACTACTTGCTGAAAAATATCCAAAATAATGGTTGGGCAAAACTGGCAGAAGTGTTTCCTGTGGCCATGGGCAGTGGTGCCGATATTTTGAAAATGTGGGGAGGTGGGACAGGCGCATCTTTGGTCAAGGGCTGGGCAGCAAACCCGGAGAGTTATGTTACCCAAGTGCCGGTATTGAGTTTAGATCGTGTGCTTGGCAATAGCTTAAGCGGCAAGAAGGCATTGATTCTGGTGGATATTGAAGGCGCAGAATTCATGATGCTGCAAGGGGCAAAACAAACTCTAATGAATGAACCGCGCCCAATCTGGCTGATGGAAATATCAAGCACTGAACATCAACCCGTAGGCACTGTTATGAATCCAAACTTTGCCAAAACCTTTGAACTGTTTTTTGAGCAAGGGTATCGAGCTTTTACGGCAGATGAAGCAGGGCAAGAAATTACATCACTGGAAGTGCAACAAGTGATAGATGGCAACCAAAAACTCAGTACACATAATTTTGTGTTTCATGAGGCATAAGAGTAGTCTCCCGTTCCATATTATTTTATAAAAAAAATATGGTCAAAGATACTTATAGATGCGGCGATTTTTAAATGTGTTATTAGAGATTACGCGTGTACTTAAACCAATCAATTCCACTTTTATTTGCGACGCCAAGCGTAGCAAGTTCTCGTCGTGCCATAGTTTCATCACTGTTTCTTTTAGGATTTGCTATTTTAAGCTATTTTGCTACTGAAATTTTCGAATCATTACCATTTTTTATGTTAATGACGTTGTTGATAGGCATACATGGTTATGTTTGCTTAACAACTACTGCTTCGAATCTGTTGTTTATATTTAGATATTTTCTTGTTTGGATCCTTGTTTTTGGTACGGCTTTTGTTTGGTTTTTATATGATGGTGAAGTATTCGTTGCGCCGTTTGGTTTGATCTATCAGACACCAGAAAACACTCGTTTGTTAGTTCTGGCAGGAATGTTTTCACTTTGCGGTTCTTTAGTGGGGTGGCATATTGCTTTATTGCGCTTTAAATTTCAGAAATATCCTGAATTCTCAATACCTAATAAATACAGAAATCGCTTAATAAATGTAGGTTTATATTTAGCGATTGGGTTTGTACTGTTATATATTTGGAAAGTTGGCGGTTTTGTCGGAGGAAGTAAAAGCTATGCTGATGGGCAGGAAGGTTTTGAGCTTACCTTTGGTGTTTTTAATATTTTTCAATTAATCGGAATAGCCCTTTTGCTGCTTTCAAGCATGCGCAGCAATCGTATATATATTCGATATTTATTAGTTTCGATATTTACTCTTGTTCTTGGTATGCTTGCTGGCAGCCGTGCTGATTATTTGCCACAAGCTTTTATCGTTATTTTATTGTTATTTAATCACAACATAACGAATATCCTTTTAAAAAGGCAATATGTGAAATTGATTAAATGGGTTTTATTGCTTATATGTTTATTATTTATTGGATATTTAGTTGCGACATATATCGCAATTTGGCGGGGTGGTTTGTCTTTTTTGCAAGTTATGGATATTATACTGGCGAATAATAACGGCTTATTAATCAGCAATGTTTATGGCCATAAAATGTTATATTTTGAAACAGGGAATATGATGTTAGGTGGTTTTTATAGCGCAATAGTGCAAGTTCATGAAGGCATTACAGGTTTTTTACTTGGCGAAAGCTATTTAAACTATTTCCTAATCGCACCGCCGGCTTTACTTAATCTTCCTCGCCCGTTAGGTTTAGAGTGGGCTACAGAAATAAATGATGTAACGATGACACAGGGCGGGATTTTCGAGGTCGCTGAGGCCTATTGGAACTTTGGGTTATTAGGTTGTTTTTTTGTCTCACTATTTATTTCATATTGTTTTGGTTGGTTGTTGCAACGCGGGCTTAAAGCAAATAACTATTTTTATTTGGTATGGTATATGGTATATGGTCTACATGGTTTTAGATCAGTTTGGTATCAAAATTTCTCCTATTTTAGACTTATGACGGTTATGTTATTTGTTTATTTGGTTGCTCTATTTCTTTTTAAGTGGTTTGTCACGGATAGAAAAACGACAATACGGTTGGGCGGGCAGCTTGATGTTTAGCATTTACACCTTTAAAGAGGAACATAGGTAGTAAAGGAAGTGACAAAGCTTATCACCCGTATTTATGGTGGCCTCGGCAACCAGCTCTTTATATACGCCGCCGCTCGTCGCTTGGCTCTGGTCAATCGCGCCGAACTGGTGCTTGACAATGTCAGCGGCTTTACGCACGACGAAATCTACCAGCGCCACTATCAACTTTTCCATTTCAGCATCTCCTGTCGCAAAACCACCCCTGCAGAGCGGCTTGAGCCATTCCCTCGCATGCGGAGGAAATTATTGCGAAAATGGAACCAGCTAAAACCTTTTGCACAACGCTCATACTTTCAGCAAGAGGCCATGGACTTCGACTCGCGCCTGCTACACTTCACGCCAAAAGGCACGGTCTATTTGGAAGGCTATTGGCAAAGCGAGGGTTACTTTAAGGATGTTGAAGAGACCATCCGCATGGATTTGCAAATCATTCCGCCAACTGATTCCATGAACCATGCCATGGTGGCCCGGATACGCAAGTGCACAGCAGTGGCAGTGCATGTGCGTTTTTTTGATGAACCTCAAGCCTGCGGGATCAACAACGCCCCAGGCGATTACTATAGCCACGCAGTTGAAGCTATGGAGCGTATTGCGCCTGCTGCACATTACTTCATTTTCTCCGACCAGCCCGAAGCTGCCCGCGCTCGAATCCCCCTGCCCGGTGACCGCATCACTCTGGTAGCACACAACCAAGGCGATGAACACGCATACGCCGACTTGTGGTTGATGACTCAGTGTCAGCACTTCATAATCGCTAACAGCACTTTCAGTTGGTGGGGCGCATGGCTATCAGCTAATACAGACAAGCAGGTAATAGCGCCAGGGTTTGAAATGCGACAAGGTAAAATGTGGTGGGGCTTCAAAGGTTTATTGCCGCAAGAGTGGATTAAGTTATGAAGCTAACTAACGGCTTAAATCTGGCTTTAGTTTAGGCTATGTGCGGTATATATGGCGTATATAGTTATTATGGCGGGTTAACCGAGACATATTTAGTTACCTATAGAGATCGACTTTTCCATCGCGGTCCAGATGATGCCGGGGCGTGGATAAGCCAAGACGGTCGTATCGGCCTTGCCCAAAGGCGCCTTTCAATCATTGATCTGTCACCCATGGGTCATCAGCCCATGCACAGTAAAGACGGGCGCTTTGTGATTGTTTTCAACGGTGAAATTTATAACTATCAGCATATAAAAGATGACCTGAGGGCACAGGGAGTCTGCTTCACTAGCGACTCTGATACAGAGGTGTTGTTGGCTGCCTATATGGCTTGGGGCGATACCTGCCTATCCCGTCTGAACGGCATGTTCGCTTTTGCTATTTACGATCAGGGTACCGCCAACCAGCCTCCGACACTTTTCTTCGCTCGCGACCGCGCTGGCGAAAAACCGTTTTACTATTCGCATACTGCGGAGTCATTTCGTTTTGCATCAGAGCTGAAAGCGCTTGGCCATTGTGGGCAGATAAATCTTCAGGCACTTAATCACTATTTGTCGCTGGGCTATGTTCCGGGCGATATGTGTTTATTTGAGGGCGTTCACAAATTGCCACCTGCTCACTGTGGCCGTCTCAATTTGAGTACAGGTGAGCTTACCATAAGTCGCTACTGGGTGTTACCTGTAAATCAACCCAAATTGAATATGGATGGGACTGAATTGGCGGGAGTGGCTGGCTCGCTGATTGAGGATTCTGTTCGGTTGCGTTTGGTTGCGGATGTACCCGTGGGTGTGCTTTTATCTGGAGGGCTGGATTCAAGCCTGGTGGTAGCTGCCGCCGCACGTGTTAGCAGTGCCCCGGTGGAGACTTTTACCATAGCGCTACCAGGTTCATCGTTGGACGAGGCACACCATGCGCAAAAGGTGGCGAGCTATTTTGGTACCCGGCATCATGTGCTTCCACTTGACAAGCCAAGTTTGGATTTGCTTGACGGACTAGCTCCATTCATTGACGAACCTATTGCGGATTCCTCCATCCTTCCGGCTTGGCTGGTATTTGGTTTGGCGCGCAAGCAGGTCACAGTTGCGCTCGGTGGTGATGGGGGAGACGAGTTGTTTGGTGGGTATACGCACTATCAGAATGCTTTAGCCGATGCAAAGCGTTGGGGCGGAATACCCTATCCATTCTTTAGCGCATTAGCTAGAGCCGCATCCTTATTACCAGCAGGCGTGCGCGGTCGGAATCGGTTCACTTCTTTACGCGGGGGAGCTTTAGAACAAAATATTTGGGGAGGAGCATATTTCGATGCACATCTACGATATCGGCTTTTGACGTCAAATGCAGTAGATGAATTGGGTGCTGATTTTGAAGCCCCCGCACGTTTTCTTCGCAATCTTTTTCTGCGAGGTGTCAATTCTATTGACTGTATGACACGAACCGACTTTGGTAGCGTTCTTCCTGACGATTTCTTAGTCAAAATAGATAGGGCTAGCATGGCACATAGTTTGGAGGTGCGTGCGCCGATGCTTGACCATCGATTAATTGAATTTGCGTTTGGGCAAGTGCCTTCACACTGGAAAATTCATGGCAACGAGACTCGTCGTTTGCAGCGTTTGCTTGCTAAACAATGGCTACCAGCAGACTTGGATATTAACCGCAAGCAGGGTTTCTCCATTCCTATCAACGAGTGGCTCCGCAACGAAGGCGAGCAAGGTTTGATGAATAGGATGGGCGGACTGCCTGACGTGATAAACATTGACGAAGTGCGAAGCATCGTCCGCGGTCATATTGCAGGTCGCGCTAATGGCGGCAGGTTATTTGCGCTCATTATGCTATCTATTGCCATGAGAAATTTACATCAATGAATTCACGTCCACTACTAACGGTTTGTATACCAGCATACAACCGTGCGAGTTTGCTTGCCCCGCTGCTTGAATCTGTTCTTAGTCAACATTTCAGTGATTTCAATGTGTTGATTTGTGAAGATGGTTCTCCCGAGCGTGCTGCAATCGCTGGGGTGGTGCAAAGTTTTCAACAAAGGCATCCTGAGCGTATCCGGTACGAAGAGAATACCACTAATCTGGGCTACGACGGCAACATTCGCCGATTGGTGGAGCGGGCCAGTGGCCAGTATTGTCTCTTCATGGGCAATGATGATTTAATGTGTACAGGGGCGCTTGCAGCAATTGCGGCAGCGATTCAGAGGCAGCCAGATTGTGGTGTGGTCGTGCGTAGCTATGCCACCTTTGACGTTAATCCGGAGCAATACAAACAAGTATTTCGTTATTTCCCACAAGAGCATGTGGTGTCGGCTGGCGCGGAGGCCATATTTACAGCGTATCGCCGCTCAGTTGTTATCCCTGGTATGGTGATTAACCGCGATGCCGCAATAGCTGTGGCAACCGATCGCTTTGATGGCACCTTACTTTACCAGCTTTATCTGGTGGGCATGATTTTGGCCAAGCACAGTGTGGTCTTTGTGCCGCAAATCATTGCCCTGCGGCGTGATGGTACGCCACCAGATTTTGGAAATTCAGCTTCAGAGCAGGGCAAGTTTGTGCCGCATGATCAAACACCGGCTTCATCTATTCACTTTATGCAGGGTATGCTTGCGATTGCAAAATATGTTGGCGAAGTGACTCAGCTTGAAGTGTTCGAGGCTATTCGCGCAGACATTGGCAACTATTCGTATCCAATTTTGTCAATTCAGGGTAAGCGTCCTTTTGGTGTTTTTGTGAAATATGGTATTGCACTGGCCACGTTGGGTCTTTGGCGCTATCCTTTGTTTCATTTGTACTTCGTTATCTTGGTTGTACTTGGGCCGGATCTATCGGATAGCATTATCAAAATGATCAAACAACGGCTCGGTCATACGCCGCAGTTTGGTGCTGCCAGGGTTGGCAAGCAATGAGAATTCTGATAGCAGGTGATTGGCATTCTGAGTTGCATGAAGAGGTTGTTTCCATTGCATTGACTACTCTTGGACATGAGGTTCAAGATTTCAAATGGTGTCACTACTTCAACAAGCCACCGGTCTTTTGGGGCGGACTGGTTCACTTGATTAGACGCGCAGAGAATAAATATATAATTGGTTTTACCGTTAATCGCATAAATAATGATCTGGTCGCTAGTGTTATAAAATTCAAACCAGAGATACTTTTTATTTATCGTGGAACACATATTACAGCTAAAACATTGCGTGCAATTCGGATATCAGTTCCAGAATGTATTTTAGTTGGCTATAACAACGATGATCCTTTTGCACCGGAACATGTATCTTACTTATGGCGTATCTTTTTGAAGGCACTGCCAGAATATGATTTAGTTTTAGCCTATCGTCATGCCAATATTAGAGAGTATATAAAAGCTGGTGCACGCCATGTTGAATTGTTACGGTCATGGTTTGTTCCAGAGAGACATCACTATGTCGATTTAACTGGAAACGAAAAGAATAAATTTGAAACAGACGTTGTTTTTATCGGGCACTATGAATCTGACCAAAGATTGGAATATCTTGAAGAGATTGTTCGTCAAGGATTTAAATTGCGTTTATTTGGACCCGGCTATGACTGGAATGCAATAATTCAGAAATCTGAAGTTTTGCGTTCATTTGTACCGGTACATCTAGTTTGGGGTGAGGATTACAATCGTGCACTGTGCGGTGCAAAGATTGCGCTTTGCTTCTTTTCAAAATTAAATAGAGATACATATACACGTCGTTGCTTTGAAATACCAGCGACTAATACATTATTGCTATCTGAGTACTCAGATGATCTTGCAAGCTTGTATAAAGAGGGGAGCGAAGCTGAATTTTTTCGAACAAAAGAAGAAATGATTCAAAAAATAAAGATTTATTTGAGTAATGATAATAAACGTATTTCGATCGCAAATGCAGGAAATCATCGGGTTAAGTTAGATGGTCATGATGTGATATCACGGATGAAGCAAATGGTTGTTTGGGCACTAGAAATCAGGAAAAATAAATCAATTTATTTGTCTTAAATTAAGAGAAAATATGAGTTTGGCACGTTATGTGATTGATAAATCAGTAAATATATTAGGCTATTTACTTAAAGACAGGCAAATAGCCAATCCTATGCAGAAGCCAGATGGTTATGTTTGTGCTAATCTTGGTTGTGGTTTAGCTGTTGTCCCGGGATGGATTAATGTAGATGCCAGTCTAAATGCACTATTTGCCGGTTTGCCGGTTGAATTGTTAAATATTTTGTATCGCGTATCTGGTGCCAATAGATACTATAACAAAGAAGTATATTGCAGTCTTCTGAGTGAAAATAGATTTGTATTTCATGATTTGTCACGCAGTTTACCTTTTAAATCTGAATCAGTAGATTATTTTTATTCATCGCACTTTTTTGAACATCTTTTTCGAGATGATGCTATTCGCTTGTTGCGTGAAATAAAAGTTGCTTTGAAAAACTCAGGCGTAATTCGTATTGCTGTTCCAGATCTAAGTTATGCCATAAGTTTATATAATTCAGACGAAAAAAATAAAATGCTTGACGATTATTTTTTTGTAAATGATCTTTCAAGTTATTTGGCACGTCATAAATATATGTATGATTTTGAAATCCTTAGTAAGATATTAATTGATTTAGGGTATAAGAATATTAAAAAATGTGCTTTTGGAGAGGGGTGTGTTCCTGACTTGAAACAACTGGATAATCGACAAAATGACACTTTATTTGTTGAAGCTGCGCGATAGTTTTATGCAAAATTTGTATTGACTAAACATATCATGTGGCTTGAAATATCATGAATCACGAATCATCATTAATGAAAATCTTTCGCTTATTGGGTTTTAAGCGATTTTATTGGAGTTTGCGTCGACTTCATGTTCCCGTAAACTCTAAGGCATTAGTTTTAGAGGTTGGTGCTGGTGGCAATCCCTATCCTATGGCAAACGCAATGCTTGACGCACTTGAGGAAACAGTAGAGAGAAATGAACAAACTTTGGTTAAAGATAGGCCACTAATATTAGGATTAGTAGAGGATCTTCCTTTCAAGGATAAGGCATTTGATTTCGTTATAGCATCACATGTACTTGAACATACAGATAATCCAGATAAGTTTCTAAAGGGCACCTCTATTTATTATTGAATGATATATCTTTATAATTTTAAATGAGTTAGTATCATGAAATAAGCGAGATATTTCGTATTTTCAAGGAATCATATCATTTCGCCCATTATCATGAAAAACGTCAACCCGTCAGGCATGTTTGACGAGCATTTTCTGCTTGAAAAGCTCACAAAACTCAACGACCCTCTGGTCAAACTGGAAGCTCATATAGCATGGGAAATTTTCGCACCTCTTCTTGATGTCGTGTTCAATAAGCCTCAGGACGGCAGTAATGCAGGTCGGCCTCCTTTTGATCGAATCCTGATGTTTAAAATCCTTATTTTGCAGAGTTTGTATAACCTCTCTGATGATCAGACCGAATATCAGATCAATGACAGACTTACCTTCAAACGTTTTCTCGCTCTGAAATCAAGTGACCGAGTTCCAGATAGCAAGACCATCTGGAAGTTTCGTGAAACACTGATCCAGGAAGAGGTTATTGCCGCCTTGTTTTATCGTTTCAATCAAGCACTTGATGACCAAGGTATCTTTGCCAATACAGGCCAGATTGTTGATGCCAGCTTTATCGAGGCCCCCCGGCAACGCAATACCCGCGAAGAAAACACAGACATAAAAGCCGGAAAAACTCCAGAAGCCTGGAAAGAAAAGCCAAATAAGCTTCGCCAGAAAGATGTCGATGCCCGCTGGGTCAAAAAGAATAGCATGCTTTTTTATGGGTATAAAAACCATGTTAAAGCCGACAGTGGAACAAAACTCATCACAACCTATGCCGTCAGCAGTGCCGCACCTCATGATTCCCAAGAACTTGAAACCTTGATTGATAAAGACGATGCTGGTCAAATACTTTATGGAGATAGCGCCTATGTCGGTCAGGAAGAAAGTATTGAATGGTGTGGCATGACAGGCCAGATCCATGAAAAAGGCTTCAAAAACCACCCGCTAACAGATGAACAGAAAGCGTCCAATCGCCTGAAATCAAAAACCAGAGCTCGCGTTGAACATCTGTTCGGCTTCATGACGAACAGTATGGATGCCATGCATGTTCGTACGATTGGCATTATCAGAGCAGCAGCAAAAATCGGCTTGACGAATTTGACCTACAACATGATGCGATGCACTCAACTCAAGAAAAAGGTTTATGCCGTCTTTTTATATGACCAGTATGCGAAGGTCATAGGATAACTGCGTCCAGTCCAAAGCAAATAAGGTATTTCTACATCAAAAATAGGTCAAAGAGCAATACTTTGGGATAAAAGTATAACCATCCCTAATTTTAACAATGTATCAAAAGTCAATTTATAGAGGTGCCCTTAATTGAATGCTATTTATATTAACAATCACTTTTTTTTGTTATGAATGATAGGTCATCCCTGATGAAGTTTTTCTATATGTTAGGCATGGAACGTATCTCATGGGCATGTCGCAGGCTATATTGCCCCGTTTCTAAATCAGCGCTGGTTCTGGAGGTCGGTTCAGGTGGTAATCCATACCCAAGGGCTAATGTGCTCTTGGATGCATATGAGGAAACGCAAGAGAGGCACTGGGATGCTTTGATTCATGACCGACCAACTGTGTTATCTTTTGGCGAAAATCTCCCCTTCAAGGATAAATCATTTGATTATGTGATTGCTGCACATGTATTAGAACATACCCCATATCCGGAGAAGTTTTTAGCAGAGTTACAGCGTGTGTCCCGTGCTGGTTATATTGAAACACCAGATGCCTTTATGGAACGGATTAATCCCTATATAGACCATAGGCTCGAAGTCACGGTGCGTGATTCAGGTTTAGTTATACGAAAAAAACCGGCGTGGATTTATGATACCGACTTGGTTGAACTCTACGAAGATCGTGCCAAGGTGATTATTACACGTGAAACGATACCGAAGCATGCGGCTGAATTTCACCTGCGCTATTTCTGGCATGATAACATCAAGTTCAGTATTGTTAATCCAGAGGTGGATGCAACGTGGACTCCACAAGTTACCCCCCCCCCCCATTTCGCCAGCAATTTGGTATCAAAGCCAAATGCCGTTTGTTACTGCTGAATCTTATTCGAACATGGTTTTCACAAGGCAGTAGGAATGCTAAGCTGGATATTTTGCCGCTAATGCACTGTCCTAAATGTCATTCAGAACATCTCGAACGATTGTCAACAGCGAAGATTGTTTGCAAGGGATGCGATGCTCAATACAAAACAGAGAGTAATATTTTCCAAATGCATTAAAATATGAGCTTTTATTGATGACCGCCCCTTTTCTCTCTATTTGTATTCCAAGTTATAACAGACCTCGGCAGTTAGGTGAATTGCTTGTATCCATTGATTGCCATCCAGCCGATATTGAGATTGTTATTTGCGAAGATTCTGCTCCTAAACGGCTTGAGGTAAGGGCTATTGTCAATGCGTTTACAAAAACCTCTGCATACACTACCCATTATCAAGAGAATACGATTAATAGAGGTTTTGATGGTAATTTACGCCAATTGGTTGAATGCTCGACCGGTGACTACATCATGTTCATGGGTGATGACGATCTTTTTGTGCCCGGTGCTTTAAATCAGTTTCTTGAATTTCTTAAACAAAATCGCGACAAATCCTATGTGCTGCGCTCTTATTTGACACAGCACCCTGATGGGCGCACAGAGTATTTTCGTTATCTCCAAAAAACCACACTGTTGCCATATAGCGAAGCAACGGTTGCTTGGTTGTTTAAACGCAGCGTAACCCTTTGCGGGTTTACTATTTCAAGGGCCGAGGGGTTGAAATATGCTACCGCCGACTTGGATGGCACACTGCTCTATCAGGTGTATCTTATGGCGCAGGTATGCTTGAGTCAAGATTCGGTTTATTGCGATATTCCTGTGGCGCATGCAGTGCAATCTTTTCGGGAAGATAAGCCGATGTTTGGCGCGGCTGAAGCGGAAAAAAGTCGTTTTACCGCGGGCAGTGTTTCACATGACAATTCGATCAACTTTACCAAGGCTTACTTTGAGGTTACGGCGTATCTTGATAAGCAACATGGTACAAATTTAACAAAACTGGTACGTATTGATCTTTCCAAATATTCATACCCTTTTCTTTCCATACAACGCAAACGTGGTATTCTCTCTTTTTTGCGTTATGCTAAACGCCTTGAAGTCGAAGCGGGTTTTGGCTGTACCGCTTATTACCATATTTATAAATGGGCGCTGGTGCTTTTTGGTGAGCAGGTTTGCGATAGTCTTATTGTTCAGATAAAACGGACTGTAGGGCATACACCTAATTTTTAGCATTGCACATAGATTGTCAATGTCAATAATAATTACATGCCCCTCTAATCTCCTGAAATATCTCTGTGAACCCATCACAAACGCTCCGTTGTAATTCGTCCATGCGGTTACAACTTCTGATGGCTCATTCAATCTGGTGAGTCGGTATTGCCTTCTTGCACGAGTTATCACATCATCAACGGTATTTCCCGTTTTGTTGACTACATGCCTGCTGCCAGCGTGGTGTCGTTTGGCGAGGAGTGGAATTATTTCAACTTTACCGATTTCAGAATCAACTGGCTCAAGCACACGGTGGCCAATCCCTTTGGCTCTATTGGCGCGTTTAAGGGTATATTGATAGTGAACTCGGAGGGGGGAGGAGACGGTGCCCAGACTCAATGGTTTGCTAAATACGGCGCTCGCCAGTACTCTATTCCCCGGTGTGTTCATTATAATGGAGCAATTAAGTGAAAAAATTCAAGCTATCAACGATAGGTATAGATGCTACGAACATTCGGTGTGGCGGTGGTGTAACCCATCTGGTTGAATTGCTTCGGGCACTGCAACCAGTGACTTTTGGCATTGAGCGCGTTGTTGTTTGGGGAAGTACTGCCACTCTAAAAGCACTGGAAGATCGACCTTGGCTGACAAAGCGTAATCCGCCAGCACTGGATAAAGGCTTGATCGTGCGCACACTGTGGCAGCGTTTTTATTTGTCGCATGCTGGTCGAGATGCCGGATGTGAGGTGTTGTTTTTACCGGGTGGGAGCTATGCAGGCAATTTTTATCCGGTGGTCACCATGAGCCAGAATCTGCTGCCGTTTGAGATGCGTGAATTGTTGCGTTACGGAGTGTCATTACTGACGCTTAAATTACTTCTTTTACGATTGACGCAATCACGCACGTTTCGGCAAACTGCTGGTGTTATTTTTTTAACTGAGTACGCGCGTGAAGCGGTTATAAAAGTCACAGGCAAGTTACGAGGCCAATCTTGCATCATACCTCATGGGCTCAATCCTCGTTTTAACATGGCGCCAAAACGGCAACTACTCATCGCAGATTACGATGAAGCTCATCCATTTTGTGTGATTTATGTTTCCGTTATCGAACCATACAAGCACCACTGGCATGTTGTTGAGGCGGTTGCAGCATTGCGTAAAGAGGGATTACCAGTTGTGCTTGACTTGGTCGGCCCGTCTTATCCACCAGCACTGAAACGTTTTAATGCAGCCTTTTCTCGCGAGGATGCTGCTCATCAATGGGTGCGTTACCATGGAGCCATACCATTTGATAAATTGCATCATAACTATGCAGAGGCCGATATCGGTTTGTTTGCTTCGAGTTGCGAGAATATGCCTAATATACTGCTGGAGACCATGGCTGCCGGTTTGCCAATTGCCTGCTCTCGGAAGGGTCCCATGCCCGACATGCTCGGAGACGCAGGTCTCTATTTTGATCCTGAAAAACCTGCTGAAATTGCTGCTGCGTTGCGTGAATTGATCTCTTCCCCTGAGTTGCGGATGAGGCTGGCGCAGGCGAGTTATGAGCGAGCCCAGCAATATTCATGGCAGCGATGTGCGGATGAAACCTTTGGATTTTTAGCTGAAATAGCTCAACAAAAGATTGCAAAGATAAAAAGAGATATTTAAGAAAAAAACACTATTGATTTCTAGTGTCACGTCACGCATCAATTGACGGATAAAGATGCAGCAGTTTGATTCTCGCCTTTTCTGCTGTGAAACCCCACTTGATCGTCGATTTTTTGTTGTTTCGTGCCTGCTCCCATGCTGAAACTTGTGACCGGACTTCTGCAATTGTATCAATCCGTCGATTGAGGCACTGGTTCGATAACACTCTCAATTCTATCTCTACCATATTCAGCCAGCTTCCGTGTTTTGGGGTGTACACAAATTCGAATCTATCCAATAACGCTTTTTCTTTCTTAGGGTTAAATGCATGATACAGTGAGCCGGGCTCATGCGTATTGAGATTATCCATCACCAGCGTAATCCGTTCTGCGTGCTTGTACTGTTTGGCAATTTCTTCAAGAAATATTGACCCAGTCATATCGTTTTCTGCTTGAGGTTACTCGAACCATCCGTTTTCCAACCAAGGGCTCATTGGCTATGAAAATATTACAGGTACCTCTCCGGCTGTATTCGTAATCATATCGGGCAAGTTGACCCGGTTTTGCTGGCACTGGTTTTCTTGCCTCTGCAATCAACTGCTTGGGCGACTCATCCATACAGACGACTGGATACAATGGATCATAGGGTTGCTTGTACACGTCCAGAACCATCTCCATGTGTGCTACAAAATTACCATCACTGAGCGGAGGAATCACCCATCCTTCTTGCTTCCAGGGCTTAAGGACGTTTTTTTTAACACTCGCCGAACGGTCTCGTAGGAAATATCTTCAACATAGTTCAGTTCAACTGCCTTGTCGGCAAGCAATCTTAATGTCCATCGTTTATGACCTTTAGGTGCTTCGGAACAGCTCATTGCTATCAGATGTGCTTCAAGGTCGCCATCAGCTTTTCGCTTATATACACGGGTTGAAGGTTTGCCGGTAAGTGCCATGTCGATGCCCTCTTCTACAAATCGCTTTTTAACCCGGTCTATCGTTTTCATGCTGACATTCAGAACACGAGCAATGGTTTCATTGATTGACCGTTCTTTCTGGTATTTGCCTTCATCACAAGCAAGTAAAATTAAGGCGTTCAAAACCGTTTGAGCTGCATGCTTTCCTCTGCTGCTTAAGGCATCGAGTTCCTGCCGCTCTTCCAATGTCAGGGTGACTTTGTACTTCTTCATATCCAATCCTTTTTTGGTTGATTATGAAGAACAATAGACAGCTATTCGTACGTCTTTCTATACGTGACATGGCACTAGTGGCACAGGCTCATTTGTTAACGCTTTGCTTCGTCGCTTTCTTGATAATGATATTAAGAAAATTAGAATTTCAGCCGTGATGAAAAGAAGCAGGATGATATGCAAAAACGCTATAATTCCATTTCTAAAACAAAAGTGTTATAATATACCCTAAAAGGAGGTGGGTATATGGCACGACCAGCAAGTGGTAAGGAGGTTTTGGAAAAGGCAAAGGAAACATTGGCAAATGCTCGAACTGTAGAAGAGCTGCGCCAGGCACAAGCGGTGGTCTTGCCACTGGAATACGGTTTTTCTATTGACCAAGTGGCCGCTGTCTTGGGTATTTCAAAGGGTTGGGCCTGTCAATTGAGGAGGCGTTTTATACAGGCCGGTGGTCTGCCAGCAGAAACAAAACCAAAGCGGGGTGGACGGCATCGGGAAATTATGAGCAAAGAGGAAGAGGCAGCCTTTCTTGCTCCTTTTTTTGATAAAGCGATCCATGGCGGCATATTGATTGTCGGCGAGATCAAGAGTGCTCTGGACAAACGAATGGGCCGTAAAACGGCACTTGCTTCGACCTATAATCTTCTGCACAGGAATAACTGGCGGAAGCTTGCGCCGGACAAGAGACATACGAAAACTGATGTCGACACGCAGTTAGAGTGGAAAAAAAACTCCCAGACCTCCTCTCCCTGATCAACACGGAGTGGCCTGGCACCAACCCACTTCGGGTAATGTTTCAGGATGAAGCACGTTTTGGCCGTATTACCGACACGCGACGATGCTGGTGTCCGCGACCGGTTCGCCCGCTGTGTATGGCCATGGTGACCCAAGAGTACACCTATGCTTATGCAGCCGTATCGGTGAGAGATGGGGCGCTTGACACGTTGATCCTGCCGACTGTCAACAGCCGATGTATGCAGATATTTCTTGATGAAATATCGTCCAGGTATTCTGAAGATAGAATAGTGATGATATTGGATGGGGCTGGTTGGCACAAGTCGTCCACATTAAAAACTCCGAAAAATATGCGTCTGATTTCATTGCCACCTTATTCGCCGGAACTCAATCCAGTCGAGCACTTGTGGGATGAACTTCGTGAGAAAGCTTTTGGGAATGTAGTCTTCAACAGCTTGCATGCTCTTTAAGACCATTTAGAAGCCTCGTTAAGGGTGATGGAAAATGATACACCAAGAGTCCATTCCATCGTCGCGTGGCCTTGGATTATGAGTTCATTATTGATTTAGAAATGGAATAACAACCCCAAGCTAAAATTTTTACATAGGCGATGAGCACGATTATCAGTCGGTTTTGAACGCCGTGCGTGGTGTTGATTAAATCTTTCATGCGGCGTTTCTTAGAGGCAGGTTTCTTTTTGCGAGTTTTACCATCTTGAGGCGGTAAAAACTAATGTGCTGGGGACGGAGAATGTGCTTGAGGTTGCCATTACTTGTGGGGTGAAACGGGTTGTATGCTTAAGCACGGACAAGGCGGTTTATCCTATCAATGCGATGGGGATTTCGAAGGCGATGATGGAGAAGGTGATTGTTGCCAAGACGCGCAGCAGCGAGGCAACGGTGATTTGTGCTACAAGGTATGGTAATGTGATGGCTTCGCATGGGTCGGTTATCCCTCTTTTTGTTGATCAGATTCGTGCAGGGAGGCCGTTAACTATTACGGATCCTTCGATGAAGCGCTTTATGATGACGCTTGATGATGCTGTTGATTTGGTGCTCTATGCTTTTGAGCATGGTACCCCAGGAGAAATTTTTGTGCAAAAGGCTCCTGCGGCAACTATAGAGACCCTGGTACAGTCGTTGATTGCGTTGATGGGTGTTCCTGATCATGAAATAATGGTGATTAGGACGCGCCATGGCGAAAAGTTGTACGAATCATTGCTGACGCGTGAGGAGATGGCTTGTGCCAGAGATTTGGGAGGCTATTATTGTATTCCTCCTGATTTGCGTGATTTGAATTATGGTAAGTTTGTTGAGCAGGGTGATGTAAGGATTGCCGGAGCAGTGGACTATAACTCTCACAATACCAAAAGATTGGATGTTGAGGGTATGAAAGCCTTGTTGATGAAGCTATCCTTTATGCAGGCTCTTGTTCATGGCGAGTATGTTCCTCTGGATGCCTGATATGCGCGTTTTGATAACGGGCTCACAAGGCATTATCGATAAAAATCAGGTAGTCCGCCTAAGGGAACTGCCGGGTTACGAAGTTGTTTGCTTTTAGCGTGGTGTAGGTTTGGCTGTTCAGGCAGGCAAGGTTGCTCAGGCAGACGCGGTGGTGCACTTGGCTGTTGAAAATCGCCCGAAAAATGAGGCTGATTTTGAATCAGGTAATGTCGCATTGCCCTGGCGCTATGTGATGCCATTCAGGCCTCCGGCCGGAAGATTCCGCTTATTCTGGCCTCTTCTCTTCAGGCTGAGCGTTCCAATCCCTATGGGCTGAGCAAGCGGGCCGCCGAAAAGGCTGTTGAGGAGGTTGCTGCAAGCACCGGGAATCCTGGGGTAATTTACTGTTTGCCGGGAGTGTTCGGCAAGTGGTACAAGCCTAACTATAATTCGGTGGTAGCTACGTTTTGTTATAACACAGCTTTTAATCTGCCTCTTCAGATTAATGATCCCTCTGCACGGTTGCGTCTTGTTTATGTCGATGTTGTGGTCTCTGAATTTCTGCTTTACCTTAGTTTTGTTCCATAGTTTTTAGACTGTAGCAAAAAAAGGGAAATTATTAAAGGAAAATAATGAAAATAGGGCTTGTATACTTTGATATAAATACTGGGTATTATCCAGTTTTTCATCATGGCTTGGCTTATATAGTAGGGGCATTAAAGTCGGATAATCATAACGTATTTTTAATTCACTTAACTAGTGATGCGAATATAGATTCTGCGATTAATTTATTGCAAACAGAGCGTCCTGATTTAATTGCATTATCCTTTACGACAAATCAGAAGAAATATGTCCATAATTATTTTGAAAAGGGTGGTGGTTTTTTAGGATTTACTGTTGCTGGCGGAACTCATGCCACATTGTTAAAGGAGCAGGTGTTCGATGAATTTAGTTTAATTGACGGAATATGTGTTGGTGAAGGGGAATTCCCTCTCAAAGAACTATGCAATAAAATAGATGAAGGTAATAATATATTTTCCACGTCAAGTTTTATTTTTAAGGTTGAAAATAAAGTAATCAGTAATTCTATATTCCCTTTACAAGAACTAGATAGCTTTCCATTCCCTGATTATTCAATATTTGATTATAATAAGATAATTTCGGAATGCGGCGGCATGTTTCCAATGATGCTTGGACGTGGCTGTCCATATAACTGTTCTTATTGCAGCAACCATGCCATAAAAAATGTTTATCCCAATAAGAATAAGTATGTTCGATTCCCATCACCAACTCGTTCGATAGATATAATAAAGAATAACTTAAGAATATATCCAAGTGCAAAAAAAATAACATTTTCGGATGATACATTTACGCTAAATTCTATATGGTTATCTGATTTTTGTAAGATGTATAAAAAGGAAATTAACTTGCCCTTTATTTGTAACGCACGTGTTGAGACAATAACTGAAGCTGTTGCATTAGATCTTAGTAATGCTGGTTGTATATCTGTTAATTTTGGAGTAGAATCAGGAAGTGAATGGTTAAGAAAATCAATTTTGAATAGGAATCACTCAAACGACGTGATTATTAGCGCGTTTAAAGTATTGCATAAACACGGAATAGACACGTTCTCTTTTAATATGGTTGGATTGCCTTTTGAGACAAATGAAATGGCAAAAGAAACTTTAAATTTGAATCGCTTATTAAAGCCAGATTTTGGGATATGTTCATATTTTTTTCCTTATCCAGGAACTAGATTGCATGCGTTATGTGTAGAGTTTAATTTATTGAAAAGTAATATCGATAGTATATCAGGATATTTTGAATCTCCTTGCATTAAAAATATATTTATTTCAGATAACGAGATTATTAAAAGCCAGGAGCAATTAAGGGCATTCTTCTATTCTCGGTTACTTGTGTCAAAAATAAAAATACCGCCATATTTTGAAACGACATTAACTAATATCCTTTTAATGTTACATAAGCCAATTGCATATTTGTTGAATCCAGTATCTAAGAATAAACTGATATTAAATTTCAGAATGATTTTGAGAAAATATGCAATTCGTAATCTTTTGGGCAAACAATCAGCTAAGACCTAATTGTGAAATAATTATAATCTTATGAGTATAAAGTCGGATTTGATTTCTCTAAATTGGGTATCTAAATCAAAAAACTATCTAAATATTTTAAAGCTATTTTTAACACTTCTAATTATTGTGTTTGCTTTATATGGGATTGATTTGAATAAAATTGGATTAATTACAGAGAAAATTAATGCTTATTATGCGTTTGTTGCATTTAGCTTTATCGGTATACATATAATTACCGTTTCGCTTCGCTGGCGCGGAATTATTATTATTTGCGGTAAATCCGCCACAAAAAAGCAAATTATTAGATTAACCTTAATTGGTCATTTCTTTCGTTCGTTTTTGCCATTTTCGATAGCTAATGATGTTTCTAGAGTGGTTTTATGTCAAAACATTGGGTTGCAAAAATTATTTACAACTGTTACGGTCGTGCTGGATCGTCTTTTAGGGATAATTAGTTTGGCTTTAATTGTTATTGCAGTATCTTTAATATCAAAATCTACTCAATATATTGCTATTAATGGACTCATTGTAATAGTCTTTTTTTCTTTCTGGTTAATATTATTAACGATAATTCTTAAAGTGTTAGAGCCTAAAATAATTTTGAAAAACAAAAAAATTATAGAATATAAAAATAAACTATTATATTTATATTCTCATGCTGAGAAAAAAATATTTTCATTACAGTTTTATAAAACAATATTTTTTTCGGTCATCGCAAATTTAGCCATAATATCCTCCTTGTATTTTTTGGCCTTGTCAATAGAGTGTAAAATCACATTATTGCAGTCAATAATATATTTTCCGATTGTGTTACTAATGACTTTATTGCCTATATCAATTGGTGGGTGGGGTGTTAGGGAAGTAGTATTCATTTATGTCTTTTCATTATTAAATTTGCCAAGCACAGATGCTGTAATAATTTCAATAGCATTCGGGGTCTTGTTGACGCTATTCGGCTTAATTGGCGGTTTGGTCGTTTTAAGTAATAAGTTTTTAAATTTAAAACATAAAAGTTGCATTTGAATGAAAAAAATAAATGTATATAAAATACATTTAAACGTATTTCTAATTATTGTTGTTTGTTTGATCGGTTTAGTATTGCCATTGCATTATTATATAAAACTTGATTCTGATAGTATCGCATACATTAATAGTTCTGTCACGGATTCAGTTCAAAATGGGTTTTCAAATTGGGGCATTTATCGATCTTTTGCAATTGCAATAAAATCCCTTATATATAACAATATAGGACTTAGTGATCATTTTATTATATACGCAATTATATTTTCCATTAGTTCGAAAATAATATTCTTCGCGGCAGTTTTTTCGTTTTTAAAAATAAGTTATCAATTTATTCCTTATGTAATGGCTGCAGCAATATGCAATATTTTTTTTTTGGATATCGTATTACTTCTTTCTCGCTCCATTAATGATTTAATTGGCAGTTTGTTAGGCGCTCTGTTTTTGTATGTATTGAGCAAAACAAAATCACGGCAGTATATATTTTTTTTAAGCATCTTATTTGTTTTTGTAGGATTGGTTGGCTATGAGAGTTACATACTATATGTATTCCCGTTAGTCGTTGTTTTTAGAAAAGAGCGAGCTACAAGTGTTATTAGTGGTTTCCTTTGTGGCGTTTGTATAATAGCAGTAATGCAGTTAAACGGTTTTTATCTTAATCACCCAAAACTTATTCATGAGTCTATAGTTGTAATTAAAATGGCTCATAATTCTGATAATTATGTATCAGCTAAATTGGGCCAGTTTTTTATAACCGTTAGGTTAATAAAAATGAATGAAATAATTTATCCTTTAATTTTGGCTGTTATTTTATTCTTTATATTGAAATTTTCCGCTAACGATTCTAAATATTCAGCAGTGCCTACGTTCAACATATCAACTGCGTTGAATGGGGCGTTGATTTCATTATTAGGTTGGCTACCTGTATTTATTACCTTGTTAATTGCTAAAGTAGGGCCGCATGATTCAAAAATCCAATGGTTACTGTTGGGAGGTGGGATGTGGATGACAACTATTGGGTGTGTTATTTCAGAAAGCGGCAAATTTAGAATAGTTAGTATAGCAAGATTTCTATTATCGTTTATATTCTTTTTATCTATTATACTTGTTATTCAATTGTCCAAAGGCTTGAAAAATCATGATTATTATTATATTGATAAAAGTATATTTCGCAACTTGCCTATTGTCTATAGCGCAAAAAATATATATATACCCTAAATGAATTATCAAATCAGTTTGGTTTTTCCTCTATTTAATGAAGAAAGTAGAATGAAAAACATTCCATGTATTATGGAGTGTTTTAGAAAGTTATTTGAATGTGATTTTGAGATAATATTGGTTTGTAATGGATGCGTAGATCAAACCTTATCTATAGCTATCGAATATTCGACTAAATACGAGGAGATTAGTATTATAGAAACGCCGGTTGCTGGAAGAGGAAATGCATTAAAACTTGGATTCCTCCAGTCAACGTCCGACCTCATCGCTGTCTGTTCTATTGATCGATCTTGGGATGAGTCATTCTATTCAGTAGCAAAAAATTTATTGGAAACTGGTAATTATGATGTGATTTATGGACCTAAATCACACCCGTCTTCGACAGTGGTTAGGCCTTTCTACAGGACGTTGCCAAGTTATTTAATCAAAAACTACATATCGGTTTTATTTAATATTCATCCAGTTGATACAAATTGTATTAAAATGTTTAGACGCTCAAGTTGTGATTTTGTGGGATTATTAAGTGAATTTAATTATTTCGCTGAAACAGAATTTTATTTACTGGCACTAAGGGAAAATCTTAAGATATTCAGTATTCCAGTATTTGTCAATGACTCTGGTAAAGGCTCTAAAGTCCATCTTTCTTCGTTGATGCAATTTGTCAGTGAATCAATTCGATTTAAATTCTTCGGATCAAATATTTATGTTTAATAATTCCGCTCTCCTCATTTCTGGTGGTACGGGTTCATTTGGTAATGCGGTGCTTCGTCGATTTCTTGATACGGATATTAAGGAGATTCGCATTTTCAGCCGTGATGAGAAGAAGCAGGATGATATGCGGAAGAAGTATAATAACCCTAAGCTGAAGTTTTACATTGGGGATGTGCGTGATTATCAGTCGGTCTTGACTGCGGTGCGTGGTGTTGATTATATTTTTCATGCGGCTGCTTTGAAGCAGGTTCCCTCTTGCGAGTTTTATCCTCTTGAGGCGGTAAAGACTAATGTGCTGGGTACGGAGAATGTGCTTGAGGTTGCCATTACTTGTGGGGTTAAACGGGTTGTATGCTTGAGCACGGATAAGGCGGTATATCCTATCAATGCGATGGGAATATCAAAAGCGATGATGGAGAAGGTGATTGTTGCCAAGTCGCGCAGTAGTGAGGCAACCGTTATTTGTGCTACAAGGTATGGTAATGTGATGGCTTCGCGTGGGTCGGTTATCCCTCTTTTTGTTGATCAGATTCGTGCGTCGAGGCCGTTAAGTATTACGGATCCGTTGATGACGCGCTTTATGATGACGCTTGATGATGCTGTTGATTTGGTGCTTTATGCTTTTGAGCATGGTACACCTGGTGAAATTTTTGTGCAAAAGGCTCCTGCGGCAACTATAGAGACTTTGGTACAGTCGTTGGTTGCGTTGATGGGTGTTCCTGATCATGAAATAATGGTGATTGGGACGCGCCATGGTGAAAAATTGTATGAATCATTACTGACGCGTGAGGAAATGGCTTGTGCCAGAGATTTGGGTGGTTATTACTGTATTCCTCCTGATTTGCGTGATTTGAATTATGGCAAGTTTGTGGAGCAGGGTGATGTAAGGATTGCCGGAGCAGTGGACTATAACTCACACAATACCAAAAGATTGGATGTTGAGGGTATGAAAGCCTTGTTGATGAAGTTATCCTTTATGCAGGCTCTTGTTCATGGTGAGTATGTTCCTCCGGAGGCCTGATATGCGCGTTTTGGTAACGGGCTCACAAGGCTTTATCGGTAAAAATTTGGTGGTGCGCCTTGGCGAATTACGGGGTTATGAAGTTGTATCCTTTGAGCGTGGTGACGGCTTGTCTACGCTGTCAGCCAAGGTTGCTCTGGCAGACGCTGTGGTGCACCTGGCAGGTGAAAATCGCCCGAAGGATGAAGCTGATTTTGAAACAGGCAATGCCGCATTGACCCGGGCGCTATGTGACGCCATTCAGGCCTCCGGCCGGAAGATTCCGCTTATTCTTGCCTCTTCTCTTCAGGCTGAGCTCTCAAATCCCTATGGGCTGAGCAAGCGGGCCGCTGAAAAGGCTGTTGAGGAGCTTGCAGCAAGCACCGGGAATCCTGTGGTGATCTACCGTTTGCCGGGTGTGTTTGGCAAGTGGTGCAAGCCTAACTACAATTCGGTGGTAGCTACGTTTTGTTATAACACAGCTTTTAAGCTGCCTCTTCAGATTAATGATCCCTCTGCCCGGTTATGGCTTGTTTATGTGGATGATGTCGTTTCTGAATTTCTGATTGCGCTTGGTTCGGTTTCAGATGGAGTTCGATGGGGCGAGGTGGCTCTGGAGTATACCATCACTCTCGGCGAGTTGGCTGCCCAAATTGAGGCCTTCAGGATGAGCCGCACAACGTTGGTTTCGGAACGGGTGGGAGAGGGCTTTTTGCGGGCTCTTTATGCTACGTACGTCAGTTATCTTCCTCCGTCCAGTTTTGCTTACGATTTGCCCCGCCATGGTGACGAGCGCGGTGTATTTGTGGAAATGCTGAAAACCCGCGACAGTGGGCAGTTTTCCTTTTTTACGGCTCATCCCGGGGTTACTCGCGGTGGCCATTATCATCACAGCAAGACAGAGAAATTTCTGGTTATCAAGGGCTCGGCCCGCTTTTGCTTTCGCCATGTGCTAACCAATGAAACCTGTCAGCTTCTCACGTCAGGCGAGCTTCTCCAAGTGGTTGAGACGGTTCCGGGGTGGGCGCACGACGTTACGAATATTGGCAATGATGAGATGATAGTGCTGCTCTGGGCCAACGAAATATTTGATCAAAACAAGCCGGATACCATTGCCATGAAGGTGACCTTATGAAAAAGTTGAAGGTGATGACCATTGTGGGTACACGGCCGGAGATTATCCGTCTCTCGCGGGTGCTGGCGAAGCTTGATGAGCATACGGAGCATGTGCTGGTGCATACGGGGCAGAACTACGATTATGAGTTGAACCAGATTTTTTTTGACGACCTCGCTCTGCGCAAGCCTGACCATTTTCTTGAGGCGGCAGGTGCCACGGCGGCTGAAACAGTGGGATTGATTATTGCAAAAGCGGACGCGGTGATGGAGTTGGAAAAGCCGGATGCGCTTTTGATTCTTGGCGATACCAACTCATGCCTTGCTGTTTACCCGGCCAAGCGGCGGAAGATTCCGGTATTCCACATGGAGGCGGGGAATCGCTGTTTTGACCAGCGGGTGCCTGAGGAGATCAACCGCAAGATTGTTGATCATACGGCAGATATCAATATGACCTACAGTGATATTGCCCGGGAATACCTTTTGCGTGAAGGGTTGCCTGCAGACAGGATTATCAAGACCGGTAGCCCGATGTTTGAAGTGCTGACCCATTATCGTGCAAAGATTGATCAATCGGATGTGTTACAACGTCTTGGCCTTGCTTCGGGGGGTTACTTTTTGGTAAGTGCCCATCGTGAAGAGAATATTGAATCAGACAGGAATTTTGAGAAGCTTGTCACTATCCTGAACACACTTGCTGAGCAGTATGGTAAACGGGTGATTGTGTCTACCCATCCAAGAACACGCAAGCGGGTTGAGGCAAGTGGTGTTGTGTTTCATGAACGGGTGGAGTTGTTAAAGCCGCTTGGCTTTTTCGATTATGTGCATTTGCAAATGCAGGCAAAGGCGGTGCTCTCCGACAGTGGTACCATTAATGAGGAGTCTTCAATTCTCAATTCCCCCGCACTTAATATCCGTGAGGCTCATGAACGGCCAGAGGGAATGGAAGAGGCTTCAGTGATGATGGTTGGCCTTGAAGTTGAGCGAGTTATGCAGGCCTTGGCGATCCTCGACAGTCAACCAAGAGGGGCTGATCGCTTGTTGCGGCAAGTAAGTGATTACAGTATGCCGAATGTATCGGACAAGGTAGTTCGTATCATTCATAGCTACACTGACTATGTGAATCGTGTTGTCTGGAAAAAATACTAACGACAGGATGGAATGCGGCTTGTATTGATCGCGGATGTCTATCCACCACTGCGTTCATCCGGTGCAGTTCAGTTGCGTGACCTGTCAATTGAGTTCGTGAGACAGGGGCATGAAGTGACAATGATGGTGGCAGCGCCAGAGTTGCATATCCCTTATAAAATTGAGGTTTTGAACGGAGTTCAGGTTGTGCGCCTGAAGACTCCCAAGACGAAAGACATCGATTACATTCGCCGAACGCTTGGTGAGGTGTTGATGCCTTTTTTTATGTTGCGTAACTTGCGCAGGAGCCCACTTGGTAACCAACGTTGGGATGGCGTGGTTTGGTATTCTCCAACAATTTTTCTTGGGCCTATTGTCAGCGCCTTAAAAAAATCGAGCAACTGTAAGAGTTACCTTATTATCCGCGATATTTTTCCTGAGTGGGCGGTTGATATGGGACTGATGGGCAGGGGTTTGCCTTATCGCTTTTTTAAAGAAATTGCTCACTACCAGTATTCTGTTGCTGATGTGATTGGAATCCAGACGCAAGGTAACCGTGCTTATTTCACTGATTGCCTTGAACGATTCTCTGCCGACATCGAAGTCCTGCAGAACTGGTTGGCAGATGCGCCAGCTCAAGCATGCAGTATTTCGGTGAACAATACTCCATTATCAGGACGGAAGATTTTTGTGTATGCCGGTAACATGGGTATAGCGCAAGGCATGGGAATTTTGCTTGCTTTGGCTGAACGCTTAAAAGAGCGTTCGGATATTGGTTTTCTTTTCGTTGGGCGCGGCAGTGATGCTCAAAGGCTGCGCCAAGATGCGACTGACCGACGTCTGGATAACGTCATCTTTTTCGATGAGATTGATCCGGATGAAATTTCTGGTTTGTATGCGCAATGTCATGCAGGCTTGGTTGCGCTCGATCCTCGCCATAAAACACACAACATACCTGGTAAATTCTTGTCCTATATGCAGGCAGGGCTCCCTGTTTTGGCAAGTATCAATCCTGGAAATGATCTGGTTCACCTTATTGAGAGTGAACGGGTAGGCTATTGTTGCACAGATTCGTCAGTTGAAAATATGGCACATCATGCTCTCATGCTTGCCGATGAAATCAGTAGAGAAAACACGTATGCCGCACGTTGCAAATCGTTATTCTCCAAACTGTTTTCTCCACAAACAGCGGTTGATAAAATTGTCAAAGCTTTGCAGGGATGAGTGTCACCGTTTTTTCTACTGACCATTTAAATGCTTTGTCCTGCGAGGCAAAGCAATCAGTACGTGCCCGACAGCACCACAATATTCATGAGACGTATGAAGAATCCTGCCAACGGCTTTTCAATGCAATTGAAGTCAATAGTTATATTCGGCCACACAGGCACTCTCTTGATCCAAAAACCGAGACATTGATTGCTCTTCGTGGAGTTTTTGCCCTGATCACGTTTTACGATGATGGACGTGTGGAAAAGATTGTTCGATTTGGTACTGAAAAATATCAAAATGATAAGAGTAACAGTGTTGGTGTAGAACTTCAGCCGGGAACCTGGCATACCATTCTTGCTTTAGTATCGGATTCAATCTTGTTTGAACTCAAAGCGGGTCCATTCAATCCTCAAGCAGCAAAAGAATTTGCGCTATGGGCCCCGGAAGAAGATTGTCCGGAAGAAGCTCAAGCGTACTTACAAACATTGCATTCGATGGTATAGCTTTACCCGTGATCTTGGCTTTTCACCCCTTGACCGAACAGAGGATATCCATCGTGTGGGCACTAACCAGATTCGTAAAATAAAGTTATCAGTGTCAAATAAAATATACATAGCAGGCCATCGAGGCATGGCTGGATCAGCGATTTTGCGGAATCTTCAGGTCAAAGGGCTTGATGTACAGGATGTTCTTGTAAGGACACACCGAGAGCTCGATTTGACCAACCAAGCAGCAGTCCGTTCATTTTTTGAGCAGGAAAAGCCCGATCAGGTCTATCTGGCAGCGGCCAAAGTGGGAGGTATTCATGCCAACAACAGCTATCCGGCAGAGTTCATCTACCAGAACCTGATGATTGAGGCAAATATTATCCATGAGGCATGGCAGGCAGGTGTTAAAAAACTTCTGTTTCTTGGCTCAAGCTGTATCTATCCCAAACATGCGCCACAGCCCATGAGCGAAAGTGCTCTGTTGACCGGTACGCTTGAGGCAACCAATGAGCCTTATGCAATCGCTAAAATTGCAGGCATCAAACTGTGTGAAAGCTACAACCGTCAGTATGGCACGGACTACCGGAGCGTTATGCCCACCAACCTCTACGGCATCGGCGACAACTACCATCCCGAAAACAGCCACGTTATCCCTGCGCTGATACGTCGCGTTCATGAAGCGAAAAGCAAGAGTGCTCCTGTTGTCACTATTTGGGGCACCGGCACTCCCCGTCGGGAGTTTCTCTCTATCGACGATATGGCAGAAGCTTGTGTTCATGTCATGAATTTGGATCAGGCGACCTATAACGCCTCTACCACACCAATGCAGAGCCACGTTAACGTCGGCTCAGGCGAGGATATTACCATTAAAGAACTGGCGCTGACTATCGCAAAGGTTATCGGCTATGAGGGCAGCATCAGCTTTGACCCCACAAAACCCGACGGGACTCCAAGAAAACTGATGGACAGCACTTGTATCAACAACCTCGGCTGGAGAGCCAGAGTCTCTCTTGAAGAGGGGCTGCGCCTTGCCTACAGCGATTTTTTGAAAAACCATAACAACATCCAATGAAGGTTGCGCTTATAACCGGAATTACCGGCCAGGATGGATCGTATCTGGCCGAATTTCTTCTTGAAAAAGGTTACGAAGTACACGGTATAAAACGCCGTGCCAGTAGTCTGAATACCCAGCGGATAGATCATCTCTATCAGGATCCGCATATCAATCATCGTCACTTTGTGCTGCATTACGGAGACCTGACCGACAGCAGTAATTTGACCCGCATTATTGCCGAAGTACAGCCTGATGAAGTCTATAATCTTGGTGCGCAAAGCCATGTTGCGGTCAGCTTTGAGTCACCTGAATATACCGCTGATGTTGATGGGATGGGCACGCTGCGCCTGCTCGAAGCAATCCGGTAAATGTCAACAAATATGTCGCGGTTTTTAAAAAAAATTACTACTGATAATCAGGGTTAAGGATAACTGTTTGAGGAGCCTCCCATACCTTGACTTTACGAGTGCCCCAACGCTCAGGAAACGCCTCTTTTGCCTTCATGATTGTCGCATTTCTTTGCTTGAAAATAGCCTCTGCATCATGGTACCGCACTTGCGCTGGTGTAACGTAATCCAAACCGGAATGCAGGTGTGTATGGTTATACCAGTCCACAAATACCGCCATCCACTCTCTGGCATCTTCGATCGTTTCAAATGAACGGGGATAACTCCCTTTGTATTTCATCGTCTTAAACCATGACTCAATATACGGGTTATCATTGCTGGTACGAGGACGGCTATGAGACACGTTTATGCTCAGTTGTTGAAACAATGCCATCAGGGTTAACCCTCTCATAGGATGACCATTATCAGCATGAATTGCGGTTCCTACAGCCTGATGTTTGAGCACTGTTGCCGCAAAAAGGGCTTTACTGTAGTCGACGCTTTCTGTCTCATGAATTGCCCATCCAACAATGGAGCGATCATAAATATCAAGAATAACGTAAGCATAATAAAATAGACCTTTTACTACTCGCGGCATCCATGTAATATCCCAGCACCATACCTCATTTGAGCTATTGGCGATGCGCTCAGGTGGCTTTGAATGATACTTCCTAACGTTTGTCTTACTGCGATGATGCACTTGATTGGCTTCTCTTAATACGCGATAAATCGTGCTTACCGATGCCAGATAATACCCTTCATTCAAGAGTTTTGCGACAATTTCATAAGGATTCTTATCCCGATATGTAACACTATTACAGGTCATAAGAATCTCTTTGCGTTGTTCATTATCCAGTTTCCGAACCACTCGTTTTGGTGCACCTTGCCGCCGGTCTTTCAGCCCAATACCTTTCCATCGTTGTAACGTCCGAAACGATATACCTATCAACTGACACGCTTTTGCATACCTGGCACCATTGCTATGCGCTTCTTCGATCAGCGGTATTAACAGAGCCTTATCTTTTTCGGCAATCTGTCGTCCTCGTGCTCCATCATAACATCCTCGAGCTTTTTTTTTAAAATCAATAATACGGCTGCTTCCGCTAACGCCTTCTCTTTGCGACACAACTCTTTTTCTAGCTGTATCACTCTTTTTTTCAATGCTTTAACTTCTTGAGTTTTCGAATCCTGTTTTTGACTCATCATCTCGCGTAGCTCCTGATCCCAGAGAGTTAAATGTTCTGAATGCAAGCCCCTTTCCCGTAAAAACGTCCCTTTTTCCGCTTCCGATATGCTGGCGGCTTCTTTAATCAGAAGATACTTTTCTTGCGCATTAATGAAACGAGGGCTTGTTTCTTCGATGAGCAACTGACTGCCTGAAGCCTGCTTGACCCAGTTCCGAATCGTTTGATCGTTAAGACCCATTTCCTCACTCACCTTGGTAATGCTTTCGTTATTTGGGGGTAAAACCCGTCTTAAAATGCTTACCTTTATTGATCTCGAATAGCCCATCATGTCTCCTTGGTTGAGGCGACATCTATATTAACACATAGGGAATCCGTTTTCTTGGGCTGGAAAAGAAGACAAGATTTTATCAGGCATCGACCTCCGAACTCTACGGGCTGGTGCAGGAGATTCCCCAGCGGGAGACAACACCCTTTTACCCCCGCAGTCCCTATGCGGCAGCCAAGCTCTACGCCTACTGGATTACGGTCAACTATCGTGAGGCTTATGGCATGTACGCCTGTAATGGTATCCTCTTTAACCACGAATCACCGCGACGCGGCGAAACGTTTGTGACCCGTAAAATCACACGAAGCCTTGCCAACATATCGCAGGGGCTTGAAGAGTGCCTCTATATCGGCAACATGAATGCGCTCCGCGACTGGGGTCATGCCAAAGATTACGTTCGTATGCAGTGGATGATGCTCCAGCAGGAGGAGCCGAAAGACTACGTTATTGCCACCGGTGTTCAGTACTCGGTGCGTCAGTTCATTGAAAAATCAGCCCAACAACTCGGCATAACCATTCGCTGGGAAGGCGCTGCTCTTCATGAAGTTGGCATTATTGACGCTATTACCACTCCCCAATCTTACCCATCGCTGAGCACAGGGCAAATTATCGTTCGGATTGATCCGAGATACTTCCGTCCCGCAGAAGTAGAGACCCTGCTTGGTGACCCCTCCAAAGCAAAATCCGACCTCGGTTGGGTACCTGAAATAACCCTCGACGAAATGGTTGCCGAAATGGTAACCCACGACCTTGACCTCGCCAAACAGCACGCCCTCCTCAAAGCCAATGGCTACAACGTTGATGTGAGTAAAGAGTAGTCTTCGCCACTCCATAACTCTTCCGCATTCCGCATAACATCTCCCGGGAACGCCGAGCTCCAGCTCGGCAGAAAGAGAGACGAATATTCGGTGAGTATTCCGGTCACTGAGCAGGGCGCCAGCCCGTATCGAAGTGGCCCAGCCTGTTCATGAACATTGATGTGTCTGTCTCATTTTCTGTCAAAAAGATTTATATTTCGTGGTGTAGTAAAAAAAGTGTGGAGAGGAGTCGGTGTCTTAACGTACCGATGCCTCTGATGGGCTAATGAGTTACAACGAGGTTGACGATGAAAAAGCTGCCAGTAGGCATACAGACCTTCAGTAAAATCATTGAAGGTGATTATCTCTATATCGATAAAACAGAGATTGCCCGCAGTCTGATTGAGAGCTATCAATACGTCTTTCTGTCGCGCCCCCGCCGATTCGGCAAAAGCCTGTTTCTCGACACGCTGCACAGTATTTTTGAGGGAAATCGGGAGCTGTTCCGGGGGCTGCTGATTGAGGATCAGTGGAACTGGGAGGTAACGTATCCAGTCATCAAGATCAGTTTTAGTGGCGGGATTGACAGTCGGGAAACTCTTCGCAAAAATCTATTCTATATCCTGAATGACAATCAGGAGCGGCTTGATATTACTTGTGTGGAGAAAGAGGATCCCAACCAGTGTTTTGCGGAACTCATCAAGAAGGCCTTTCAAAAGTATAACCAGAAGGTGGTCATCCTGATTGATGAGTACGACAAGCCGATTCTCGACAATATTGAAAATATTCCCGAAGCTCTCCTCATTCGGGATGGTATGCGTGACTTTTATACCAAAATCAAGGAGAACGACCGTTATCTGCGCTTCGCCTTCCTCACCGGAGTGAGCAAATTCTCCAAAGTGTCGCTCTTCAGCGGCCTGAACAATCTTGAAGATATCAGCCTGAACCCTGATTATGGCAATATCTGTGGTTACACCCAGCTTGACCTTGACACCACGTTTGCCCCTTATCTCGAAGGGGTGGATATGGAGCAGGTCAAACGCTGGTACAACGGGTATAACTTTTTGGGTGACAAGGTGTATAATCCTTATGATATTCTGCTCTTTATCAAGAACCATCGTATGTTCAAGAACTATTGGTTCGAGACAGGAACGCCAAAATTTCTCATGGAGCTGATTAAAAAGAACCAATATTTTATTCCGGAATTTAATGGAATGGAAACTGATGAGTCACTTCTCAACAGCTTTGACCTTGAAAATCTTGATCTGGAGACCATTCTGTTTCAGACCGGCTATTTGACCATAAAGCGTTCTTTGCCGTTGGGTATGGGAGTTGGCTACGAGTTGGGATTTCCTAACATGGAGGTGCAAACCAGTTTTAACAATTATATTTTCCGCTCGATGACCAGCGGCACACAAAAAGAGTCTATCCGCCGTGAGCTGCTTGCTATCATGAACACTGGAGATGTTGGAGCTCTTGAAGCTGTTATCAAGCGCCTTTTTGCAAGCATCGCCTACAATAATTTCACCAACAATGATATCGAGCGTTACGAGGGCTTTTACGCCAGCGTGCTTTATGCTTTTTTTGCCAGTATCGGGGTGGACATCATCGCCGAGGATGTGAGCAGCAAAGGGAGAATTGACCTGACGCTGAAGGCAGGGGTGAGAACCTTTCTCTTTGAATTCAAGGTGACCGACGGGGAGCCACTTGAGCAGATCAGGAAGATGAAATATTACGAGAAATATGCAGGTGAACGTTATTTGATTGGCATCGTTTTTGACCCGAAAGCGAGAAATGTCAGCAGGTTTGAGGTTGAGAGGGTGTAAGAACGCTCAGGAGTACGGTTACTTCCGCCTCCGCATAAAATCCTGCCTGACAATTCTCCCTTCCGGGGCGTATTATATCTCGCCCCTTCACATTCCCAACAGTTCACCTTATTTCACCCGTATCCGGGCGCTCGGCGTTCCCAGGGGTGGGCTCTGCCAAGGAAAATGTTTTTCTGTCAAAAAGTTTTATATTTCGGGGTGTAGTAAAAAAGTGTGGAGTTGTGTCGGTGTCTTAACGTACCGATGCCTGCGATCGGCTAACGAGTTACAACGAGATTGACGATGAAAAAGCTGCCAGTAGGAATACAGACCTTCAGCGAGATCATAAACGAGGATTACCTGTATATCGACAAAACGGGGATAGCCTGGAGCCTGATTGACAACTTTAAATACGTCTTTCTGTCGCGGCCCCGGCGATTCGGGAAGAGCCTGTTTCTCGACACGCTGCACAATATTTTTGAGGGCAATCGGGAGCTGTTCCGGGGGCTGTTGATTGAGGAGCAGTGGAACTGGGAGGTGAAACATCCGGTCATCAAAATTAGTTTTGGTGGAGGAATACGCAGTCCGGAAATTCTTCGTAAAAAACTTTTCTATATCCTGAATGGCAATCAGAAACGGCTTGATATTCGCTGCGACGAGAAAGAGGATCCCAGCCAGTGTTTCGCAGAATTACTCGAGAAAGCTTATGAGAAATATCACCAGAAAGTGGTCATCCTGATTGATGAGTATGACAAGCCGATTCTGGATAATATTGAGAACATCCCCGAGGCTCTTCTTATCCGCGATGGATTGCGTGAATTTTACACAACCATCAAGGATAACGACCGGTATCTGCGCTTTGCGTTTCTTACCGGTGTGAGCAAATTCTCCAAAGTGTCGCTCTTCAGCGGCCTGAACAATCTTGAAGATATCAGCCTGAACCCTGATTATGGCAATATCTGTGGTTACACCCAGCTTGACCTTGACACTACGTTTGTCCCTTATCTGGAAGGGGTGGATATGGAGCAGGTCAAAAGGTGGTACAACGGGTATAACTTTTTGGGTGACAGTGTTTATAACCCTTTTGATATCCTGCTCTTTATCAGGAACCAGCGGATGTTCCAAAACTATTGGTTCGAGACTGGAACGCCAGGATTTCTGATTAAACTCATCAAAAAGAACAACTATTTCATCCCGAAATTTATTGGATTACACGTTAATAAGTCTCTTGTCAACAGCTTTGACCTTGAACATCTCAATCTGGAGACCATTCTGTTTCAGACGGGCTACTTGACCATCAAGCGCCTGATTCCTTTGGATATGGGATTTGGCTATGAGTTGGGATTTCCCAACATGGAGGTTCAGATGAGTTTTAACGACTATATCCTGCAATCGATGACCACTGTTTCGGAAAATGAGCCGATCCGCCTTGAACTGCTTGCTTGCATGAACACCGGAAATGTTGGAGCTCTTGAAGTTGTTATCAAGCGCCTTTTTGCCAGCATCGCCTACAATAATTACACCAACAATGATATTGAGCGTTACGAAGGCTTTTACGCTAGCGTGCTCTATGCCTGTTTTGCCAGTATCGGGGTGGACATCATCGCTGAGGATGTGAGCAACAAGGGGAGAATTGACCTGACCATAAAGGCCGGGGGGAGAACCTTTCTCTTTGAATTCAAGGTGACCGATGGGGAGCCGCTTGAGCAGATCAGGAAGATGAAATATCACGAGAAGTATGCCGGTGAACGCTATCTGATTGGCATCGTCTTTGACCCCAAGGCAAGGAATGTCAGCAGGTTTGAGTGGGAGAAGTTGTGAAGAAAGTTGTCAGTAATCAGTAATCAGGGGTTTGTGGATATGCTGCAACTGTGAGGTTTTTCATAAAATCTGCCAGCCCGTATATCCCCGGGAACGCCGAGCTCCAGCTCGGCAGAAAAAGAGAAGA
>CAJEXL010000017.1 GCA_903994365.1 uncultured Chlorobiaceae bacterium
GCAGAGTTTTGGAGGCAGTTTTGGCGGTCGCAAGGCAGGCAGTTTTGGTCTGGTCGGTTCCACCTCATTTTTTCCGGCAAAACCGCTTGGCGGTTATGGCGACGGGGGAGCGATATTTACCGACGATGATGAGCTTGACGCTCTGCTACGCTCAATAAGGGTGCATGGCAGCGGCATCGATAAGTACAGCAACGACCGTATCGGCATCAATGGTCGTCTCGACTCTTTTCAGGCGGCAGTGCTTCTCGAAAAGCTCACTCTTTTTGATGAGGAGCTCGCCACTCGTCAGCGCATTGCTGAAGCCTACAGCTCAAGGCTTGAGGGGAGGCTTGTGGTTCCCCGGATTCCCGAAGGGTATGGCTCGGCATGGGCCCAATACTCGGTGCTTGCCGCTTCAACCGAAGAGCGTGAGCAGCTTATGCAGGCGCTGCAGCAGGCGGGTATTCCCTCAATGATCTATTACAAAATTCCGCTCCATCTTCAGAAAGCCTATAACAACCTTGGGTACACCGTGGGCGATTTTCCCGTATCGGAAGATTTGAGCGGGCGGATTTTTTCGCTTCCCATGCATCCGTACCTCAAGGAGGAGGAGATTGAGCAGATCTGTTCTGTTCTGCTCGGGTAGAGTTTACATTGATAATGAACGGTTTGAGAAGAAGCCCCTCAGGCGCACCATGTTGGTAGCCCAGGGAGAAATTGGTAACAGCACTCTCTTTTATTCGTGCGTATTCTTTTTATCCATCAGAATTTTCCGGGGCAGTTCAAGTTTCTTGCTCCGGCCCTTGCTGCTGACCCGGAGAACAGCGTTGTAGCCATGACCATGAAGCAGGTGCAGGTGAAGGAGTGGCAGGGTATCAAGCTGTTCTCCTTTTCGGCCACTCGTGGCACTACAAAGGGAGTGCACCCTTGGGTGAGCGATTTTGAGACCAAAACCATTCGCGGGGAGGCCTGTTTTCGTGCGGCGCAGCAATTGAAGTCCGAAGGGTTTACTCCTGATGTTATTATTGCCCATCCAGGATGGGGAGAGAGCCTTTTTCTTAAAGATGTTTGGCCGAAGGCTGCATTGGGTATCTACTGCGAGTTTTACTACCATTCGGATGGCGCTGATGTGGGTTTTGATCCGGAGTTTCCTCCGAGAGATGAAGGGGGTGATGCCTGTCGTCTGCGCCTGAAAAACCTCAACAATCTGTTGCACTTCCAGATTGCCGATGCGGGCCTGTCGCCAACCGGATGGCAGGCAAGCACCTTCCCTGAGCCGTTTCGGTCAAAGATTACCGTAGCGCACGATGGCATTGATACCGCCATGGTTGCGCCAAACCCGACGATCACCCTTACCCTCAATGGCAAGGTGACGCTGACAAAGCAGGATGAGGTGATCACCTTTGTGAATCGCAACCTTGAGCCATATCGCGGCTACCACATTTTCATGCGTGCACTGCCAGAGCTGCTGCGGCGCAGGCCAAAAGCTCGGGTGCTCATTGTTGGTGGCGACAGGGTGAGTTATGGAGCAAAACCAGGGGGAGAACAAACATGGAAAGAGATTTTTGCCGCTGAGGTGCGCCCGCAGATAAGCGATGCTGACTGGGCGAGGGTTCATTTTCTCGGCACTATTCCTTATCCACAGTTTCTGCAGCTTCTGCAGCTTTCAACGGTACACGTTTACCTGACCTATCCCTTTGTTCTTTCATGGAGTTTGCTTGAGGCAATGAGCGCCGGATGCGCCATAGTGGCCAGCGACACCAAGCCGCTGCACGAAGCAATTATGCATGATGAGACCGGACGGCTGGTGAATTTTTTTGATGTCGCAGCCTTGGCCGGGGAGCTTTGCACACTGCTCGACGACCCTGCCAGGCGGGCTCGACTGGGAGCCAATGCACGCGCTTTTGCACAAACTCATTATGATCTCAAAACTGTCTGTTTGCCCCGTCAGCTTGAGTGGGTGAAGAGTCTTGCTCAATGGTAAGTCAGCGTTCCTGATGTTTCTGGTTTTTTGGGTCAGGATATGAGCTGCCGTAATCCATCCAAAAGCGTTATCTGATTCCAGCAGCTCATCAAGACGCTCTTCGTAATCGGCCAGCTTGGCGACCGGGAACTTGAAGTCATGCGAAACCGTCCCGATACCGTTGCTCCAGCAAGCCATCTTACGGTATCTATCCTGTGAGGATGTTTCTGAAACTGTTCGTTTGACAGGCACTGCTCCGCTCTGTATGGCTCCTGTTGTATTCCTGTTGTTATAGGCCGCTGCACGAAGCAATTCGGCACTACTGATTTTACACAAATGCCCCCTCATAACTGTACATCTGCTTTGTTTTTATAAGGATTTATGCAATATTCAAGTTTAACTTGAGAATTGCATAACTATGATTACGCGCCATCTTTTGCTGGCTTTGCTTAACCGAGCAGCCCAATATCCCGTTGTGACGCTTACAGGTCCTCGTCAATCGGGTAAAACCACACTTTGCCGGGCAGCTTTTCCTGACAAACCTTATTGTAATCTGGAGCGACCCGATAGACGTTCTTTTGCGCAGCATGATCCCGCTGGATTTTTGGCGCAGTTTCCTGAAGGCGCAGTGCTTGATGAGATACAGCGAGTCCCTGAATTGCTCTCATGGATTCAGGTTCGTGTTGATGAGCGGCGTGTTGCTGGTGAATTTATTCTGACTGGCAGTCATCAGTTTGCCTTGAACCATCATATCAGCCAGTCGCTTGCGGGACGCACCGCGTTGCTGACCTTGCTGCCGTTGTCAATTGCCGAATTGCGTGGTGCAGGGGAGCCAACCACGGTTGATCATCTGCTGTTTACGGGTGGCTACCCGAGAATTTATGCCGATCATCTTGACCCATCCGTTATGCTTGGCGACTATTTTGCTACCTATGTTGAACGTGATTTGCGTGAATTGATACAGTTACGCCATATTCGCGAGTTTGAAATTTTTGTCAGGCTGGCTGCTGGACGAACCGGACAACTGCTTAATGTGCATAGCCTTGCTGCTGATGCTGGTATTTCAGGTCAGACGGCGAAAAGTTGGCTTACCTTGCTTGAGGCTTCCTACATTATTTTTTTGTTGCCTCCATGGTTTACCAATATTGGCAAGCGGTTAACCAAATCTCCCAAACTCTATTTTTACGATGTTGGTTTCGCTGCCTGGTTGATTGGTATAACGCAAGCATCGCATTTGCAGGCACATCCATTACGAGGATTACTGTTTGAAAATATGGTAGTGCTTGAAATGCTTAAAGCGCGCATTAATAATGGGCTATCAGCTAATCTCCATTTTTATCGCGATAGTAGCGGGCTGGAAGTTGATGTGCTGCTTGAGGCAGGTTACCATATAAGCCTTTTTGAAATCAAATCATCGCAAACAGTGAATCAGGAGTATTTCAAGCAACTCACTAAGGTTGAGGCACTTTTTGGAGAGCGCGTTACCAGAAAAGTTGTGTTCTACGGTGGAGTTGAAGGGCAGAAACGAAGTGATGCTGAGGCGATGAGTTATTTGAATGCGGGAGCTGCGGCAATCAATGTTGTTGCATAACGGTGTGTCATACGAAGCCATCCATCTTAAGCCATATCGCGGGTACCACATTTTTATGCGTGCGCTGCCAGAAATGTTCCGGCGCAGGCCAAAAGCGCGGGTGCTCATTGTTGGTGGCGACAAGGTGAGCTATGGAGCAAAACCGCAGGAAGAACGAACCTGGAAAGAGATTTTTATCGATGAAGTTCGTCCGCAGATCAGCGACGCTGACTGGGAGAGGGTTCATTTTCTTGGCACCATTCCTTATTCGCAGTTTATTCAGCTTCTGCAACTCTCAACAGTGCATGTTTACCTGACCTATCCGTTTGTTCTCTCCTGGAGTCTGCTTGAGGCCATGAGCGCCGGATGCGCCATTGTGGCCAGTGATACCGGGCCGCTGCATGAGGCAATTCTGCACGACGAAACTGGACGACTGGTGAATTTTTTTGATGCTGCAACCCTGACCGATGAGCTTTGCACACTGTTTGACGACCCTGCCGGGCGGGCACGGTTGGGAGCCAATGCTCGCGCCTTTGCACAAACTCATTATGATCTCAAAACAGTCTGTTTGCGCCCTCAGCTTGAGTGGGTGAAGAGTCTTGCTGTCACCCATTCCTAACTCATTCACTACTGACAGAAGGCTCTTTTTTTTGCTCCTGCTTGTCGGATGATTACTTTAGGGGTAAAACAAAAATTCTCATTGCAGGAGACAGATCAATGTACTTGTGAAAAGCATAGCGCGAGCAGCAGACTCCCACTGGCGAAGATTCGGGAAATATATCATCTCCGTTGTGGTGTTGATGCCGCTTGTTCTCCTGATCTCTGTTTTTTTTTCATTGCAGGCAGGCGCTGCAATGCCGGTTATCCTCGACCAGGCACCCTGCGTTGAGCTTTCGGGACGTATGGAGCGTTATGACGACTACACCGAAAAACTGACGCTTGCCGACATTCTTGATCCCAAAAATGCCATCGCCTTCACGCATCTCAAGGGCAATCTCAACGATGGGTACAGCCACAAAGCGGTCTGGCTGCGTTTTACCCTCTCTCGCTCCTCCCGATTTCCAGCAGAGGCATGGTTACGGCTTTACCCGCCATACCTGGATCACGTCACTGTCTATATTCAGAAAAGTATCGATCCATCCAGAGCATCGTCGTATCGCCAGATACTCCTCGGCGACCACATTCCCGTTGCTGATCGTCCTGTGCCGGACCCCGACTTTTTTGCCCCCCTGTCACTTCCTCTCGAAACGTCGGTCACCATTTACGTCCGGGTTCAGGCTATCAGTTCCCTGAATTTTGGGGCTTCAGTGCATACCCCGACAGATATGATACGCCAAACTAATACCAACATTCTGTTTCAGGGAGGCTATCTGGCCATTGTCATCGTGATCTCGCTGCTGAACTTTATCTATTTCATTCGTATTAAAGACCGGCTTTTCCTCTCCTTCGCGCTCTATGCTCTGGCTGTCTCTATTAATTATCTCTCCATAAGCGGTATCCTCAGTCTGATCCTGCCAGCCTCTGCCCATCTCATCTCCGACTATCTCGCTGATATTGGAAAGGGGGGCGGAATACTCCTCATGTCAGTTTTTTTAACTGGCCTTTTTGCCTCAGAGCTTACACCGTTTACCCGCCACTACCTCAGACTCATGGTGGTTATTGGCGCTCTCACCGTACTTGCTGATCCACTCGGCTTCTATATCGAGATGGCCCCTGTCACCTCTCTGGGAGCGCTCTTCCTGTTTTTTGTAGTCAGTTGGCTCAGCTATAAAGCGGTAAAAAACAATAAACCCGGAGGCATTGTTTTCTTTGTGGCATTCGGCATCAGCAATCTCGGCTATTTTATACATTTTCTGCAACTGCTCGGCTTGGTTCCTCTTGAATGGTGGAGCGTCAACAATATCCAGTATGCCTCTCTGCTCAATATTGTCCTCATGACCTTTGCCCTCGCAGAACGGCTTCGGGAGACTGAAAAACGGGCAATGGCAGCACTCAGGGAGTCTGAGCTGAAAAGTGTGGAACTTGCAACGGAACGAGTGGCAACGGAGCGGCAGCAGAGATTTCTGACTATGGTCTCTCACGAATATCGAACTCCCCTTGCCATTATCCGAAGCTCCCTTGATATCATGGAACTTCAGATGAGCGACCAGCGTTCACAAGAAAACGGCAATGAACTTTCCAAAATGAAACGTGCTGTTAACCGACTGGTGGAGGTGATGGATGTGTCACTCGAAAAAAGCCGTCTCTCTGATTCCAGGGAAAAGGAGGGAGCCGTGCGAACTCTTTTAGCGCCATTCATGGCTTCAGAGGTTGAGGAAGTTCGAGCGCTCTGGCCAAAACGTACCTTTACCATATCACTCACTGACCATGCAATCAATGCTGAGCAGCACTATCTTACAACAGCCTTGTTTAACCTGCTTGATAATGCCCAGAAATACTCTCCGCCAGATTCACCAATTGAGGTTGATTGCCACGCAGAGGGAGAAGAGGCCGTGATCAGGATACGAAATCAGAGCAACGGAATCTTGACAAATGATACAGAACAACTTTTCAAAAAATACCAGCGCGGCAGCAACAGCAATAATACCAATGGTTCCGGTCTCGGTCTGTGGCTTGTGCGGGAAATCATTAATCGGCATAATGGCGCTGTCACTTTTGAAAAAAGCGGTGCCTATATCGTGATAACGATTCGTCTCCCCCTTGCAGATAACGGAGAGAAATGCATAAAAGATGAAACCCTATAACAGAGATGCTCAATGAAACAAAAACGCATCATTATTGTCGAAGATGACCAGGATTTGCTTGAAAACATGGTGAAGTACCTGACGCTTACAGGATATGAGGTTATGGGAGTTGGTTCTGCGGGTGAATTTTATGCTCATATCACTCAACAAAGGTACGCGTTGGCCATCATTGACATTGGACTTCCTGACCAGAATGGCTTGGTCTTGGCTGAATATGTTCGGAAGAACACCGATATGTGGGTTATCATACTTACCGCATGCTCAACGCTTGACGACAAACTTGCCGGATTGAAATCAGGTGCATATTTTTATCTGGTCAAGCCTGTCGATTGCAGCGAACTTGCTGCAACCATTGCCAATCTTTTTGTTCGTCTTGATGTCGTTCCTCCGTTGATGGCGGAGGAGCATCAGAGAGGAGAGAGTGTACCGGATCAGGCAGGAGGGCCGTGGAGACTTGATCGAAATGGATGGATCGTGATAACTCCGAAGGGTGACTCCATTGCACTGACCAAAAGAGTACGAATTTCTTGTTGCTCTCGGTTTGCGGAGTAAAATTATTATATCCCGCAAAGAGATTCTGAAAATTCTTGACTATCCTTCGACAGAACAGGCCAGCCATGCACTGGAATCGATGATTTGTCGTCTGCGCAAAAAAATTGAAGCACTTGGTTGTGAATTTCCCGTCAAAACCTCCCACGGAGTCGGGTACTGTTTAGCAGCCAACATTATCCATATCTGATTGTCCAGACTCTTCATTTCTCCCCTCGAAAGCAGTCATGGTTCATTCACGTCCCCACATCTTGCGTTGTGAGTTGTTGTGACTCTTTGTGACGTTTTGCGACTCGTCTTTTCACCCATTCCCTTGCTACAATAGTTAGTATTTGCCGAATACTTTTTACCATAATAACACATCGCAATTGATTTTTATCACAACAGATATATATTTCAATGATATTATATTCGGTGGTTAAGGCTATGCGCAGGTAACATTATAAATGGCAAGGTGTTTCTGGTGAACCCGGCAGGCATTATTTTTGGTAAAACGGCGCGAGTTGATGTGGGCGGTATTACCGCCTCAACACTCAACATGCTCGACAGCGACTTTCTGGCAGGCAAAAACAGCTTCAAAAACTCTGGTAACGCTGGTTCGGTGATTAACCAGGGTGTGCTTAATGCTATGCCGGGTGGCGTGGTTGCCTTGATTGGTCCAAAGGTGAGCAATGAGGGAACCATTACAGCCTAGCAGTCTGTCGGACTTAAAATACTTCAAAAAATCTTTGAAATATCCTTATAAAGTGTTATAATAAAGCCGAATAGGTATAATCTTTTACAGCCGAGTTTTCAGTGATTTTGCCTTATGAGTATCGATTTTATCATAGCAGACCGTGATACACCGTTTTTATTTCCTCCATCAGTTCAGGATTGGCTACCCGAAGATCATTTAGCCCGTTTTGTGGTTGATATGGTAGGGCAACTCAGCGTATCATCACTCAGAGGAGTGTATGTCGGCAAAGGCTCAAGGCCGTATGATCCAGCTTTGTTACTCTCCTTGCTTTTTTTTGGGTATTCAACTGGAGTGTTTTCCAGCAGAAAGCTTGAACAGGCAACATACGATTCTGTAGCCTTCCGTTTCATTACCGGTAATCTACATCCAGATCATGATACCATCGCGATGTTCAGGAAACGTTTTTCAGCAGAACTAAAGGATTTGTTCAACCAGATTCTTGTCCTTGCCAAAGAAATGGGAATTCTGAAGCTCGGTACCGTGAGTCTTGATGGAACGAAAGTCCAGGCCAATGCGTCGAAGCATCAGGCGCTGAGCTGGCAGCACGCATGTAAAATTGAACAGCAACTCAAACAGGAAGTGGAGCAATTATGGTTACTGGCTGATCAGGCCGATCAAACATTGATTCCTGATGGCATGAAAATTCCAGAAGAGCTTGTGCGGCGAGAAAACCGTCTTGCAACGATAGCCGCAGCCAAGAAAAAAATAGAAGCACGGGCGACTGAACGCTATGAGCAGGAAAAGCAAGTGTACGATAACAAGCTTGCGGAAAGGGAACAGAAGGCCAAAGAGCGAGGCAGAAAACCAGGAGGTAAAGCACCTAAGCCACCAGTGCCAGGGCCGAAACCTCACGATCAGGTTAACCTGACCGATGAAGAATCCCGGATCATGCCGACAAGTGGAGGCGGATTCATGCAAGCGTTCAATGCGCAAACATGCGTTGATATCGCCACCATGCTGATTGTTGCAACTCATGTGACCCAGCAAACCAACGATAAACAGCAAATCGAACCAGCAATTGAAATGCTGGAACAACTACCCGAACAACTTGGTCAAGTCAAAGAAATTATAGCTGATGCTGGATATTTTAGCAAGTCCAATGTCGATGCCTGTGAAGATGCAGACATCAATCCGCTGATAGCTGTTGGCAGAGACAAGCATAATCGAAACATTGAAGAACGATTCAGTAAACCGGAGCCCTTGGCGGAAGATGCAGACAGTGTTACCAAAATGAAACACCGTTTGAAAACCCCGGAAGGGAAAGCTCTTTATGGTGTGCGTAAGAGCACGGTCGAACCGGTATTCGGGATTATGAAGTCAGTGCTTGGGTATCGGCAATTTATGCGCCGAGGATTGGAAAATGTCGATGACGAATGGACGCTGGTGAGCCTTGCCTGGAATCTGAAAAGGCTGCATGTCTTGGCGAAGCCGCGCCCAAAAATACCAGTAAGTGCCGCTTGTAAGGCAAAATCAGGAGTACAAGGCAGCCAATTGGGGCTGTTTTGCTCTAAAATGCGCTTGATATGGATTTCTATAGCTAAAATGAACGTAAAAAGGAAGATTGAGGACTTTTTTGCGCCCAGCGTCTTTATCGTTAGTCCGACAGGCTGCTAGGCAGCAACTACACCTTGCAAGTGGCCAGACTGCAGCGGCATCTATCACGGCAAAGAGCCTGACGGCAAGCGTCGCTGCTCCGGACAAGGTGTACGATGGCACAACAACAGCCGCACCAACGCTGACGATAACCAGCGGCCTGATAAGCGGCGAGGCGGTGAGTGCGACGGCCACAGCGACTTTCAACAGCAAGGATGTGTTGGCCGCGAACCTGGTGACGGTGAACAGCGTTACGCTTGCTGATGGAGTGACTGGCCTTGCCACCAACTACGCTCTTGGTACAGGACAGACGGTAGCAGCCAGTATCATACCTGCGACTCTGGATATCGTTGCAAATGATGATACTGTAGATTACTCTGGTAATCCTTACAGTGGTGGCAATGGAGTTGTCTATGTTGGTTTTGTTAACGGCGAGACTGTTGCTATTCTTAATGGTATGTTGACTTATGGTGGCTCCAGTCAGGGAGCAGTCGATTCTGGCGAGTATATCATTTCCCCGTCTGGTCAGACTGGAGATAACTATGTGGCCACTTATGTGGATGGGATGCTGACTATTCAGTCCCTTCCTTTTACCCCGGTATTGCCTGATCCGAATGTCTCGTCTTCGAATAATAATACTGGTATAACTGATCCAACCCCACAGAGTGATGTAGTGTCAGGCGGGGACAATGGTGCTAATCAGAATTCTGGTAGTTTTGAAAGTGGTTCGAATGGGCAGACCATTATTAGCGGTGTTACCGGCACAGGTGGAGAAACAGGAACAGGCGGTACAGATACCGGAACAGGCGGTACGGATACCGGTGGTGGTTCAACAGATACTGGCTCCAATGCAGGTAATACAGGTGGAAGTGCCGCTGCTGATGGTATTTCTGTCAAAATGGTTGCTCCGTCAACACCACAGACAACTGGCGTTGTTACGGTCACGGTTTCGACTCAACTGCTTAATTCAGGATCATCGTTTACCATTCCGCTTCCAGCGCAAGTCAAAGGTGTCATGACTGCGAACATGGGTTCCGAGCTGGTTACTCTTGATGGAGGCGCTGCGTTGCCGAAATGGATACGGTATGACGCTCAGTCAAAGAGCTTCGAAGTAAATCAGCCACCTGCAGGAGCTCTTCCGATTACGGTACAAGTGAGTGCAGGCGATATGAACTGGAAGGTTGTTATTTCAAAAAAGTAGAGGAGGTGTGGTAAATCTTGTTCATAACGTACAGTTTTGTTGTATAGTAAACTGTACGTTATGAACAACCTCTGTTCCGTTTTTTAGTAATTGGCGCCTTGGCAAGTTGCCGTTGATTGAGTGATGGAGTGCCGTATGCTCTCGGCAATTATCGCCGTGGCTCCTGTTCTTTCCTGCACAAATGCACCGGCCGCCCTGCCCCTTTCGGCTCTTTGTGCGGCATCCATCGTCAGCCTCCTCAGTGCGGCGGCAAGTTCCTTTTGATCATGAATCACCTCCGCTCCACCTGTGGCAACAAGAGCTTCTGCCTCGGGGGAGTTGTGGTAGCGGGGGCCGAAGAGGACAGGGATGTTGTAGACTGCCGGTTCGAGCGTGTTGTGCACATTAACACCAAAGCCCCCCCCGACATAAGCGAACGATGCAATGGAGTACAGTTCCAAAAGGTATCCTGTCTGGTCGATCACCAATATCTCTTGTTCAGGGTTGAAATTGTCATTCAGGGCAGATACCGGTCGATAAGCGAGGGAGCTGTTGCGCAGCTCCTGGTAGAGGCGAGCCATGTTTTCGGGGTTTACCTGATGCGGGACGAGCACCAGAGATGGTCGCTTTTCGAGCTTCTGCCATGCGGGCAGCAGCAGCATCTCATCACGATCCCAGACACTTCCCGCAACCAGTACGGTTCGGTTTTTATAGAATGGCTTGAGGTGATCAACTTTCGACGTGTTCCTGCTTCTCAGCAAGACCTGGTCAAACCTTGGGTCGCCGGCGGTTTCTGTACCCTCGCACCTGAATATCTGCCTGAATGCAATAGTATCCTTTGATGAGACCGTGTAGATGTAATCAAAAAGGTGAAAGAGGCTTCGGTAAAAGCCTTTCAGGAGGGGATGAAAGTAGGGTGCTTTACTTTGAAGTACCGCTGCAGCAAGGACAAGTTTTGTTCCACTTTTTTTTGCTTCCATGAGATGGTTTGGCCAGAAGTCGTATCGTATAAGCAGCAGCACATTAGGCTGGAGCATTGAGATCAGTTTTCTGGCATTACTGCGCGTGTCAGTTGGAAGGTAGAAGACAGCGGCGGCATCAGGGAAGTTTTTGCGGGCGTTATATCCGGAATCGGAGAGAAATGAGACAAAAAAGGGTGAGTTCCGGATGCCTTTCTTTCAGTGCGGCAATGATTGGTCGTGCCTGCTCAAATTCGCCGACTGAGGCCGCATGGACCCATAATCTGAAGGTGGAGGAGGGGAGTGTATCAATTTTGGGTTTCAGCTCTTCGAACACACCTTTTCGTACCCGGAAAAAAGTCTTGAGCTTGGGGTGCAGAGCGCTGAGGAGTTGTGCAATGCCAAAAACAATGGGGATAAAAATTGTATAGAGAACAACAGCAAAATTGTTCATAAGATTCTTTTTCCTCTTTCATAACGGATTGATGAGTGTTGAAAGGTAAGAAAAAAGTTTGAAGAACGGCCAGTAAGGTCATATCATAACCTTCAGTAAGGTGCTTTAAAAAATAAATTCGTCATTTACAAAAAAAAATAGTACTATAAGTTCGTTTTAATGCGTGGTGAATATGCTAAGAAAGGACGCTGAAAAAATTTATGGTTATCCCGATTGTAAGTTTTAAGCGTTTGTGACGATACGATGGCACCCGGCTTTGCCGGAAGTTGCCCGATGTTTTCGGTTGATGAGAACTCTTCTTCATGTTTTTCTTTCCTGCATTGCTGCCACTCGCGCCTCACGCGAGGCTTTTTTATCAATGATTTGGAAAGGAAACATACACTATGAAAGAACAGCAACTTTTGCCGAAGGATTTTAACGCCCTTCAGCTTATTGAACCGCTAATGAGAGCGCTTCAGGAGGTTGGGTACGAAAACCCGACACCAATTCAGGCTCAGACAATTCCCCTTATTCTCGAAGGACGTGATGTTCTTGGCCAGGCACAGACCGGCACCGGAAAAACCGCCGCTTTTGCCCTGCCGATACTCTCCAATATCGACCTTGAATTAGCCGAACCCCAGGCGCTTGTGCTTGCCCCTACCCGTGAGCTTGCCATACAGGTTGCCGAGGCGTTTCAGCGTTATGCTGAATATCTCAAGGGTTTTCATGTTGTTCCGATTTATGGCGGGCAAGATTACGGAATTCAGCTTCGCATGCTGAGACGGGGAGTGCATGTTATTGTTGGAACACCCGGCCGTGTCATGGATCATATCCGTCGCGGCACACTGAATCTCAATACCCTCAAATGCCTGGTGCTTGATGAGGCTGATGAGATGCTTCGCATGGGATTTATTGACGATGTCGAGTGGATTCTTGAGCAGACCCCCAAAGGACGCCAGGTAGCCCTCTTCTCGGCAACCATGCCGCAACCGATTCGTCGTATTGCGCAAAAATACCTGAACAACCCTGCTGAGGTGACCATACAGACCAAAACCACAACGGTTGACACTATTCGTCAGCGCTACTGGATTGTTGGTGGCAGCCACAAGATTGATATTCTTACGAGAATTCTGGAGGTTGAGCCATTTGACGGCATGCTCATTTTTGTGCGAACCAAAACCATGACGATTGAGCTTGCTGAAAAACTTCAGGCAAGGGGGTATGGTGCCGCTGCGCTGAATGGCGATATGCCACAGAGCCAGCGTGAACGTACCGTCGAGCAGCTCAAGAGCGGAGTATTGCATATTGTTATTGCAACTGATGTTGCAGCTCGCGGCCTCGATGTGGAGCGTATCAGTCATGTTATCAATTACGATATTCCATCGGATACAGAGTCCTATGTTCACCGTATTGGCCGCACCGGTCGAGCCGGGCGTTCAGGTGATGCCATTCTGTTTGTCTCTCCTCGCGAGAAAAATATGCTCAACTCCATTGAGCGGGCGACGCACAGTCGTATTGAGTTGATGGTGCTTCCCACAACCGAGGTGATCAACAACAAGCGGATTGCAAAGTTTAACCAGCGTATCACCGACCGGATTGCGGCTGAAGAGCTGGGCTTTTTCACCAATCTTATTGAGCAGTATTGTCAGGAGCACGATGTTCCTGTGCTTGACGCAGCGGCTGCGCTTGCCGCGATTGTGCAGGGTGAAACACCGCTTCTCTTGTCCAACAAACCAGAAAAACCAAGATTTCAGGAGGAGAGAGAGGGTTCTGGCAGCAGGGATCGTGGTTTCGACAGAGATCGTGGTTCAGACCGTGATCGCGGGCCAGTGAAAAGGAGAGGCAAAGGTGAATCCTATGGCGACGAAGGCAAGGAGAGGTATCGCCTTGAGGTTGGCAGTGAGCACGGTGTCAAGGCGGGGCAATATTCTTGGAGCTATCCTGAACGAAGTTGGTCTTGATCCCGAGTCGGTGGGTCATATCTCAATCAATGAAGCCTACAGCACGGTTGAACTTCCCCAAGGATTGCCGGATAATGTCTTTCATGAGTTACGAAAGGTGAGGGTCTGTGGCCGTCAGTTGCGGCTCACCAAAATGGAAGATCAGGAGCGTGAGTCACCTTATGGCGCCAAAAAAAGTTTTAAAAAGCCTTATAAACCAGCAGGTAAAGAGACATCATTCTTTACAGGCAACAAAAAGAAAAGAAAGGGTTAAGGTTGTTGCCTGTCTATTATGTCAGTTACATCATTCAGGGAGCTTGTCCCTATTCTGCAAACAGCGATTGGCCCGATGATTTTGATATCGGGCCTTGGTCTTCTTCTCCTCACCATGACCAACAGGCTTGGACGAATTATTGACCGTTCACGCTCCCTTCTGGATGATCTGGAGTCTTATCCAGAATCGTATATCATCAGAATCAATAAAGAGGTGGCCATTCTGTGGAAACGGGCTCGCTACATAAGAATTGCTATTCTTCTGGCCTGCGTCACCTGTTTTGGAGCGAGCTGGCTTATTCTTCTGCTCTTTCTCAGTGCGCTGATCAATCTTGATTTGCCGCTTCTGCTATCGGGAATCTTTATTGTCAGTATGCTCAGCCTGAGCAGCTCATTGCTCTTTTTCTTTATTGAGGTCAATATGACACTCTCAGCCCTCAAAATTGAGATGGAGAGTCATGACAAAAAGCGTCTTATCATTGAGAATATGGGTTATAAATAATGCATGGCTAACCGCGCGGGTGGAAGGTTTTGTGTACCTCTTTGATAAAGGATCGGTCGATGTGGGTGTAGATCTGGGTGGTGACGATTGAGCTGTGGCCCAGCATCTCCTGGACGGAGCGAAGATCGGCTCCGCCTTCGACAAGATGGGTGGCGAAGCTGTGACGAAAGGTGTGCGGGCTGACCTTTTTTTCGATGCCCGCCGTGGCGGTATATTTTCGTACGATATCAAAGAGAGCCATGCGTGACAGTTTTATTCCCCGCGAATTGAGAAAGAGGTAATCATCAGAGTTTTTCTGTACAAGAGCAATCCGCAACTCCGCCCGGTAGCGATTGACCCATGCAATTGCCGAGCTGCCAACGGGTACCAGCCTCTCTTTTGATCCCTTGCCAAAAATCCTGATAAAACCTTCGTTGAGGTAGAGATTTTGCTGCCGGATAGTGATCAGCTCACTTACCCTGACCCCTGTTGCATAGAGGAGCTCCAGCATTGCCTTGTCTCTCAGAAGGTATTTGCCTGGGGGCTGGCAGGTGAGTGGCGCATCCAGAATGCGCAGGGTTTCATCAATGGTAAGGATGTTCGGCAGGTATCGCGCCTGTTTCGGCTGGTGGATCTTCTCCGACGGGTTGAGCGTGAGTGTGTGTTCGCCGAGCAGGAATTTGTGCAGTGAGCGGATGGCCGAGATGTTTCGGGCCATTGAACTTGCTTCCAGCCCAAGGTTGTACAGTTCCGTGATGAACTCCTCAATATCTTCGGCTGTTATAGCCTCAACACTCCTTGAGTGTTGTTGCATGAAGAGCAGGTAACGCTTGAGGTCATTGTTGTACGACTCTTTTGTGTTTGTCGAAAAATTGCGTTCGACAAGGATGTAGTTCAGGAAACTCTCCAGCACTCTCCGGTATTGATTCTCCAGGTTATGCATCTCTCTACCTCGCTTTTTTTTGCAGTCGCTGACAAAATCCTCCGTCAAAACCGGGATAGTCGCCAGGCAGGGTGAGGTGCATCTCTTCAGGGTCAGCAATAAAATCAGGATGCCTCTGCAGAAACGCTTCAATTTGCAGCTTGTTCTCTTCCGGTTCAATTGAGCAGGTGGCATAGAGCAGCACTCCACCCTCATGAAGCAGCTCTGCGGCGTGATCCAGAAGCTCTGCCTGCAGTATCTGGAGCTCGTGCAGCATCCCGGGGCTCAGCTTCCAGCGCAGCTCCGCACGTCGTCCAAGAACTCCTGTGCCTGAACAGGGAGCGTCAAGCAGAATGGCGTCAGGATGCACTTCTGGTTGATAGTTCCTTGCATCGGCGGCTACTGTGGTGATAATGGTAATGCCGAGAGCGTTGGCATGAGCCTCTATTTTGGGAAGTTTTTGGTCGTAGAGGTCAACGGCAATAATCTGCCCTTTGTTCTGCATAAGCTCCGCCATAAAGGTTGCCTTGCCTCCGGGTGCCGAGCAGAGGTCAAGCACAACACTTCCGGCTACCGGGTTGAGCAGCAGGCAGGCGAGCCCCTGTGTCGGGTTCTGGACGGTGAGGAGCCCATCGGCCACGGCTGGCTCATAGGTGTTGAAATCCTTTGAAAGAAAGAAGTTTTCAAGGTTGCACTTTTGGTATTCAGCGGCAGCGCCGGTGTTGGCAACGAGTCGACTGGCAGGCATTTTCAAACGGTTTATCCTGAATCCAAAAAGTGGAAACTGATTGTTGTAGAGCAGGATAGACTCAGTTTTTTCCTTTCCGAATATCTTCATCCAGCGCTCAATCAGCCACTGCGGATGCGAGTAGCGAAGGGCAAGCTGCTCTTCCGGATTTTTCTCTTTCAGCCACTCCTCAAGGGTGACGCTTTCGGGAGTGATTTTGCGCAGCACACCATTCACTAATTTCGACATGCGTTCGCCTTTATACTTTCGTGCGAGTTTTACGCATTCGTTGACCGCAGCCCAGTCGGGCACTTTGCTGAGAAAAAGAATCTGATAGACTCCGATTCGCAGAATGTTTTTGAGGACAGGGGCTGCTTTTTCAAGATTGTGGTGATAAAAATGGCCGATAATAAAATCAATCTGAAGTCGGTAGCGAAGCACCCCATTGACCAGCGCCGTTGAGAGCGCCCGGTCAACCCGGTTCAGTACGCTGTTGTGGAGGGTCCGGTGCAGAATCTTGTCGGAGTGTTTTTTTTCCGGTTTCAAGTGACTGCAGAACATTCAGGGCAACTTCTCGTGCTGTGATCATGGAGGTAGGTTAAAAAATCATGTTATCTTCTTTGTGATATTCAGGTTGTTTGTAAAATACTATTCCCTGTTGTAGATTGGCCAAACTAAATGTTCTTTTCAAGATTTAAAGCTATCATCCAGAAAGGCGGAGGGACTGGCCCAGAGAAGCCTTGGCAACCATCATTGCACAATGATCGGTGCCAATTCCACCCCGGAGCAAATACCGGGAATGATGATGGTATGTATGCCTCTCTTCGGGTTCATACCTCACGTCAGATATTTTCTTGTAGTACGGCGTATCACTGTTGTTGTGTGCTCCGGAAGCGGTAGCGCCACGCACAAGGTGACTTTTGAACAAGCTTTGCAAAACGATATGAAGCGCATGAGAGTATACACTGAGTTCATTTCAGAAAAAACCAGATATTTCGATGTGGGTGAATCCTTTGCCACAGAGCTTGGTGGCCTGCTTCCCTCGTTGCGTATAGCTTACAGGACGTGGGGCACTCTCAATGCCCGGAAAGATAACGTTATTCTGGTTTGTCAGGCGCTAACGGGTTCTGCTGATGCTGATGCCTGGTGGGAAGGGATGTTTTCCCGAGGAGGCGCTTTTGATGACTCTCTTGATTTCATTATCTGCACCAATGTGCTCGGGAGCTGTTATGGTACTACGGGTCCTGTTTCAATCAATCCGCTGACCGGACGCAATTATGGCCCCGATTTTCCGCTGATAACCATCAGGGATATGGTGCGTATGCAGCGTCTCCTGCTTGGCGGACTTGGTATTGATCGGGTCAAACTTGTGGTGGGCGCCTCTCTTGGCGGGATGCAGGTGCTTGAGTGGGGCTTTCTCTATCCAGAGGTGGTTCAGGCATTGATGCCAATGGGGGCCTCTGGACGCCACTCCTCGTGGTGTATTGGTCAGAGTGAAGCGCAGCGGCAGGCTATCTATGCTGATAGCAACTGGAATGGTGGCTGGTACGACGGTGGACACCCGCCAGCGAAAGGTCTTGCCGCAGCAAGGATGATGGCCATGTGTACCTACCGGAGCTTTGAAAACTTTCAGTCTCGTTTTGGGCGATTGGTTCAGGATGGAAAAGAGGGAACAATGTTCAAGGTTGAGAGCTATCTCCATCATCAGGGGCGAAAACTGGTTGAGCGCTTTGACGCAAACAGCTACATCACGCTCACCAGGGCGATGGATCTGCATGACCTTTCGAGGGGAAGGGGAGAGTACGATGAGGTATTGGGCGCCATGCAGCTCCCCATAGAGATTCTCTCCATTAATTCTGACATTCTCTATCCCAGGGAGGAGCAGGAGGAGCTTGCCCGCCTTATGCCTAATTCAACCATTCTCTACCTGGATGAGCCTTATGGTCACGACGCTTTTCTTATTGATGTTGCAACCGTCAGCGGCATGGTGAGGAGTTTTCTTGATCGTCTTGAACCATGATTTGCTTTATTGCCGGATTGTCATGATTCTTTTGATGGTAAATCAGGCCGATCTGGCAGGGGCGTATTGCAATACGCCCCTGCAGGCATGGGTATCCGACGACAAATAACCCGATTTTATATCTCTTCAAATCCGGTATAGCGCTGCAATACCTCTGGTACCTTGATATGTCCCTCGGGTGTCTGGTAGTGCTCAAGCAGGGAGACCATAAGACGGGATGTTGCAAGGCCTGAGCCGTTCAGGGTGTGGACAAACTCCGGTTTTGATTTGTTGTCGGGCTTGAAACGGATGTTCGACCTTCTTGCCTGATAATCCTCAAAGTTTGAGCAGCTTGAGGCCTCCAGATATTTCTGTTCAGCCGGTGACCACACCTCAATATCGTAACATTTTGTCGCGTTGGCGCTGATGTCGCCACTGCAGAGCAGCAGTACCCGGTAAGGGATCTTCAGTGCCACAAGAATTGCTTCAGCATGGGAGCGAATATCCTCAAGCGCGGCGTACGACTCCTCTGGCCGGGTAAACTTCACCATCTCAACTTTATTGAACTGATGCACCCTGAGGAAGCCGCGTGTATCTTTGCCATAACTTCCCGCTTCGCGGCGGAAACAGGCCGAATAGGCGGTATAGGAGATTGGCAGCGTCGCGGTATCAAGCATCTCCCCCCGATGGAGGTTGGTGACCGGTACCTCAGCGGTTGGAATGGCATAGAGGTCATCTTCACCGATGTGGTAGACCTGGTCGGCAAATTTTGGCCACTGCCCGGTTCCTCTCAGCGACTCCTGGTTGACAAGAAATGGCGGAAAGACCTCGGTATAGCCATGGCGTTCGCTATGGGTGTCGAGCATGAAGTTGATCAGGGAGCGTTCCAGACGGGCACCCTTGCCAATGTAGACAGGGAACCCTGCGCCGCTCACCTTGGCACCGCGTTCGAAGTCGAGAATGCCGAGGGATTTGCCCAGTGCAAGGTGGTTTTTAACTGGAAAGTCAAGGTCGTGAACAAAAAGCGACGGGCTCTCCAAAAATCTGGTTGTCAGCCGCGTTTCGTCCGACAGGAACCGATGGATGCAGTTTATTGGGAAGTGCGAGAAGAATACTCTCCATCTCCTCTTCAAGCTGGCCGAGCGCGCTATCCATAAGGGAAATCTCTTCGGAGACCGATTTCATCTGGATAATCAGCTCATCCGGCGAACCGGTGCCCTGTTTTTTCATCTCAGCAACCTCTTTTGAAACTTTGTTGCGCAGTGCTTTTTGTTCATCCGTACGTTGTACAAGCTCTTTGCGCTCTTTGTCGCATGCAAGTACCCTGTGCAGCTTTGGCTCCTCTGCAGAGAGTTGCCGGTTGTGCAGCATGGCTGCAATTCCCTCTGTATTTTGACGTATATAGTTGATATCAAGCATGATAAGAGATAGAATGAGTTATGCGGAAAGCAGTGACTTGACAATCTGCTGGACCTTGGTGCCATCAGCTTTTCCCTTGAGCGTTTTCATCGCTTCAGCCATCACCTTGCCCATCTCTTTGATGGATGCGGCGCCTGTTTTTGTGATAATATCCTCTATTACTGCAGTTACCTCCTCGTCGGAGACTGGCGCAGGAAGATACTCCTCAAGCACGGCTAACTCTAATTGCTCTGTTTCAGCGAGGTCGAGACGATGACCGGCAGTGAACTGCTCAATGGCATCACGCCTTTTTTTTGCAAGACTCACCAGCACCTCCAGCTCCTGCTCTTTCGTCAGTACGGCGGTGCCGCCAACACGGATGGAGACCTCTTTTTCCAGCAGTGCGGCGCGGATGGAGCGGATGGCATTCAGGCGGGTTTTATCGCCGCTTTTCATCGAACTTTTCAGATCCTGATCTATTTTTTCTTTCAAACTCATGGTTGGTTATGCTCAATAGTTGTTTTACAGAATAAAACGCAAAATACAGGAAAAAAAGCGGCTTTCCCACAAGAGCTTATGCGCTGTTTATTCATTGATATCACCGCAAACAGGTCTTATGACAAGCTCTTCCACTGATGTTCGCTGGGGAAGGAGATAGGCATTGACCAGAGGCCCTGAAATATCTTCAGGCCTCATCATGACTGCCTTCATCTCCTCAGGAACCTCTCCCCACATTGGAGTATGGACGGCACCAGGCATCACATTGGTAATTCTCACATTACAGCTCTTTGCATAGAGCCGGATTGCTTCAAGAAACCCCTTCTGGCCGAATTTGGACATGGAGTAGAGAGAAGAGCTTTTGAATGCAGTCTCTGCGGCGATGGAGGTGATAAAGAAGATGTGGCCCGACCGTTTTTGTTCCATCACTGGAAAAACTTTCTGGGTCAGGAAAAAGGTGCCCTTCAGGTTGGTTGCCATTGTGTATTCATAGTCATCCTCGGTCAATTCAGTGAATGGTTTGAATCGGCCAACTCCCGCATTGTTCACCAGACAGTCAATCGTGCCGTAACGTTCCAGCGTGGTGCAGACGAGTCGGTCAATTTGCGCCATATCGGCAATGTCCGCCTCAAAGATATCAGTTGTTGCGCCGAAGGCCCGGCATTCAGCGGCAACAGTATCGAGATCCGAAAGTGTTCTTGATACGAGAATCAGCAGAGGCTCGAAATTGTGGTGTGTTTGTGAGGCTGTTGCAAAGTCAAGGGCAATGGCTCTGCCGATTCCTTTTCCGGCACCAGTTATGATGATGATGTGTTGCATTGTTGGGGGGGAGGTTTATACTCATGAATTGAGCCCATAGACAGCAATAAAGATCCTCTCAAGTTAGAAGGTTTTATGGTAAAATCATTATCACAGCAAGCCGCTTTCCCGAAAACTGAACCAGTCGGTTTTGCCGATAATCACATGGTCAAGCAGGTCGATCTGTATGACGGCGCTCGCCTTTTTCAGGAGTTCCGTAATCTGCTTGTCGGCATTGCTTGGCTCAACATCCCCGGAAGGGTGGTTATGGACGAGGATGATGGCATGTGCGCTCTCCTTGATTGCGGCTTTGAACACTTCACGGGGATGAATGAGTGCCGCATTGAGCGTCCCTACAGAGACCTGCTCGGTTTTGGTGATCTGGTTTTTGGTGTTGAGGTGCAGAACAAAGAGATGCTCTTTTGTTTCATCAGGGATGCGGCCTCCCATGTACTCAAAAATATCCCTTGCCGCCTGGATTTTTTTGTTGATGTTTCTGGTGTAGTGTAGCCGCTTGTTCAATTCAAAGATCGCAACAATCTGCATTGCTTTTGTCTCACCAATACCCTTGATCTCCTGAAGTTCTCCTATGGTCACTGTGACCAACTTTTCAAGCGTAAAGCGGGCAATTATTTCGTTGCAGGTATCAACAATATTGAATGATCTTGATCCAGAGCGAAGGATAATTGCCAGCAGCTCAGCCGGACTGAGTGAAGCAGGCCCACTGCTCAGAAACCTCTCTCTCGGCCTGTTTTCAGGGTCAAAATCATGGAGTCGCATCTCTTTATGTTTTTATGGGTGAAAAATAACGACAGGAAAAGCGTATCTGTCAAACATACAAAAAAGAGAGGGAAGTAAAGATTTTATTCGCTTTTTATTCGCCTTCGAAATCTGCCCAATTGTTTGGAGTTTCATACCAGCGGAGCTGCTTCAGGGTTACCCCTTGAGGAAGATGTGGCTGTATCTGGTTAAATGCCCACTTTGCAAGGCATTCAGCCGTCGGTGGCTCGTCGGTTATCACTACCCGCGAATTGCGCTTTGTGATAAAATCAAGGTCTTCAGTATCATTTTTCCAGACCGCAAAGCCATGATCAAGCTTGTCGTGAATCTGCTCGACCATAATCTCTTTCAGGAATTTGAAATCCATTACCATTCCCTGCTCGCCGTCGCCCTGGCGTTCAATCACCCCCCCTTCAACCGTGGCGACAATCATCCCGCGATGGCCGTGCAGTTGATTGCAGAATGAAAAGCTGTTTGGAAGTGTGTGTCCGTAATCGATCTCTATTTTTCGTGAAATGCGCATGGATCCTGAAAGATTGTCAATTTATCGGTTTTCATGTTGGTTCTGGCAAGCAAAGTGTACGCAAAAAAATACTGTTTCGCGAATTTCTGTGTCGAGAAGAGAGTGGCTAAAAACTTTTTGTGAGCTTGGCAAAGAGCAGCGGGCTGTCAGCGGCAGTGTGTTCGCCATCGATTTTCCATGCAACGGTGGATTGCAGGGTGTAGTTGTTGGTATCAAACCATTTGATGCCCAGTCCCGCTCCGGCCAGGCTTTGGATGTTCCTGCCTGCATCGGGCAGGGGAGTGGCGTGAAGCGCGGCATAACCATGATCCAAAAATGCGGAGAGTTCAAGCTTTCCAGGGAGTTCTCCGGTTGAAGCCAAGAGATAGCGTAGTTCAACTGTCGACACAATTGCCCTGTCGGCGGAGGATTCACTGCTCTGAAATGCCCGAACAGCACCTGGTCCTGAGAGTGAGAGTTGTTCAGAACTCCCCAGGTTATTATTGCTCCACTGTCCGTATGCTCCAGTGTAGAGTGATACTCCATGATACAGTGGCTGGCTCCGGGCAAGAGCCATGTTTATCTTTGTGTAAGATCCATCGGTGTGCAGTCCCTCTGACGATTGATCGATGGCCAGTGTTTCTGCATCCCTGATGCTCAGTCGCCCGGCAACCAATCCGAGAGAAAATGAGGTGAACCCGCCACCGGCTCCGTTATCCATACGTATGCCGTTGATGCCTGCCTGAAAGGATGTATTCAGTCGCTGATTTCTGGATCCAGTACTTGCTATTCGGTCATCGAGCAGGCTCCCTTCTTCAGCGACCGTGGCATTCAGAATCAGATCTCTTCGTCGTACGAGTGAGTGAGAGAGGGAGATACTGATGTTCTGGGCACTGCCGCTCGCTTGTAACGATGTAAACGCTCCACCCATCTGATAGCCGATATAGCTGTAGTTCCATCCAATGCTTGTTCCGTACGACATCAATGGCATGGTATAGTCACTCTGTACCGTCAGCAGATTACCGGTTGTTGAACTCTGCATTCGAAGGTTGAGCTGATCCCCGATACGTAATGGAGAGTAGAGATGCATGGTGCCACTGAGGTGGTTTTCTCCGGTTGTCTGGTTTCCATAGTTATCGATGTTCAGTGAAAAACTGCAGGGCCTGCCTTCGCTGACTTGCAGGGTCGCCTTTGTTGTGCCGGGTCTTGAGCCCGGCTCCAGCATAATGCGGGAGGTGATATTGGGGTAGTTCATTGGTTCTCATGACCATGGCGGTCAGGGTGCCATCGTCGAGAGGGAGGTTTACCGGTACCTGATTGGCATAATATTCCAAAACAGATTTCAGGGTTCTTGTTTTGGCGGTGGTTGTCTCTACATGGATCTCTTCAAGTACTCCTTCCTGTACCTCAATGATCAGAGTTCCCCCCGGTGCCACTGTTTGGGGAGGAATAAAGGGCGATGCCAGAAAATATCCCCGTTTTCTGTAGGCATTGGTAACGGTTGCTATTGCAATTTCAAGCTCTGAAAGTGTCAACTCTTTATTTCTGTATCCAGCCATTATATCTGAAAGCTCATCGCGGGAAAAGATGGTGTTTCCGGTAAAGGTAAAGCTTGAAACGTTGATTTTGGTGTCACTTTTTTTTGGTTCCAGAGGCTTCACCTGTTGCGGCAGATCAGGTGGTGGGTGTTGGGGAGCGAGGGAGGGTGGCAGACTACTCTCCTTGAGCAACCGGCCAGCATCGGGAAGTTCTGCGGCAAATGATATACTGACCGGTACAGTAAACATGATTGCTGATAAAAGTATTTTTAATGGGGTGAGCATACCAACGTTGTTCAATGTAATCTCCTGGTACCAGAGTGCTCTGGCTGTTACCCGACTTTAAATAAAACTGTTGTTCGAGCCTCTCCACCAAACTGATCTTTGGCGACCAGCTCAAGCTGGTACTCTCCGGTAGCCTCTTTTGGTGGTGTTCCGCTTATCACTTTTTGTACCGGATCAAATGACATCCACTCTGGAAGTGAGGAGCCGTTCACCGAATGGAGATCGAGGGAGATAACCGCTTCAGGGTTGCTGTGGGTAAACATGCTCAGAAGGGAACAGGTGAAGAATGTCTCTGCCGCTTCCGGTATAACTATTGTGTCAACCGTAATAAAGTTTGGAGCGAAAGAGAGTCCTGTTTCTGTCGATTGAGCTGCTTCTGCGTTGTCTATGGACAGCATATTGCTGTTCATTCTGGTTGCAGTTACCTGGGAGAGAAGATTCAAGTTTTGGATCGGGGCTTCAGCCAGCCAGGTGAGAGCTGGATCAGCATCACCGTAGATTTTGCTGAGAGCGTTGGCGGAGATATTGACCGGGCGTTTGGTGATTGAGAAGCTGTTGTTGTCCGTTACATAGGTGATGTTGTAGTTGCCTGCCTTGAGGCCGGAGCCAAGAAGAATATCATAGGTGCCAACAGCAGAGCCTGCCTGACGTCTGAGTGAACCGGTTATGTCGCTCAAGACATCCGTAACGGTTGTACTCCCAAGGCTGCCATTGGTTATGGAGAGCGCAAGTGTCGGGTCTGGTTCACCATAGGTTTTACTTGCAGCCATGGCGCTGAGAGTAATTGGACGCTGATTGATGGTAAGGCTGGCGCTGTTGAAGTTGATGGCATAGTTGCTGTTGTTGAGCGTATTCTGGAGGATTGCATAGCTGCCAATCTCCTCTCCAGGAACTCGGGCAAGTTCTCCACTGAAAATATCACCATCAAGGATGCCGCGTCCGTTACTTTGTGTTTCAAATACCCATGTCAGGGGAGGATCGTTCTCATCGTATTCCTTGTTTTGGTCATCGGCTGAAATGTCGACTGCTTGTGGCTGCACGGTAGAGGCGAGTCCGGTGCCTGCCGAAAAGGTGAACCCTGCGCTGCTTGTCAGGCCTCCGGCATAAGTGACGCTATAGTTGCCGCTGTTTGAGCTTGCAGTTGGAGCGCCGCTTACCACCGTTGTACCCATGAGCCCAATATTTTGAGCGTTATCTTCGTTATCGGCGAAACCGCTTAGAGTAAAACCATAGGTGGCATCGGGTGTTGAGCCGTAGTAACTGCTGGCATTGCCACTGGCGAGGGTTGTGTTGACGGAGAGTTGTCCAGGGACGGAGGAGTAGATGAAGCCGTTGCCGGATTCACTCACGCTTGTTGGAGCATAGCTTGCAGCGGTGGCGTTGTAATGGCGGAAGGCAGATCTCAATCCGCCTTTGCTGGTTGCCTCCGGGTTGTTCGAATAGATCAGCCAGCGTGCGGTGCCCGCAGTGGATAGCGTTGAGCCAGTGTTGTTGTCGAAATCCTGGCCAACCAAGATGATGCCGTTGCCGCTGGTTGCGCTGGCTGCCAGAGTTCCTGCAAGGGTAATGCCTGACCCTGCTGTTGCTCCATAGTTTACGGCGCTGATGCTGGCTGCAGAGATGTTGCGCAGGGTGATATCGCCACTTTCCCGGTTGGTTACTCCCATACCGTCACGCAGTTCGATGCTCATGTGGCCTGTTCCGGCATCAAGAGCCGTTCCACTGGCCATGGAGATGACGGCTTTGCCTGGGGAGCGCATGGCATCAACGATGCCGTTTTCAAGCTTGTCATTTGCTATGAGTGTCAGGTTGCCGTTGTCGGTTATGATATTGGCATTCAGAAAAAGACTCTGCCCCGCACTCATCTCAAGATTGCCTCCAGTTCCAAGGGGGTTATCGACCACAATGGCGGAGTTGAGGGTGATGTTGTTATTGGCCTTCAGCATGAGATTGTTACCGGTATTGAGGAGTGCCGAGATCTGTGCCGGAGTGAAGCTGTTGTCGATACCGGCGTTGGTATTGTACTCATGCTGTAAAGGACTCTCTGCCACTTGTGGCGCAATAATATCCACCAGGCCAGCGTTGCTTGATCCGGCCATTGAGCTGACAACAAAACTGCCGCTCATGCTGGCCACAGTGAGCGGGGTGATACCGCTTGAACTCATAAAATCATCTTTTTTTGAGCCGGTCAGACTGTTCTCTGCACTCACAGCTCCTGCAAGAGCGCCAAGCCCATTTCCAAACGTCACTGCGCCGGCATTGGTAAGTGCGCCATTATCCCAACTTGAAGATCCGACCACGTAGTTGCCATTTGGCAGGGCTACGGTTAATGAACCAACCTGATCTCCGATTTTGGAGCCTGTCAGACTGTTGTTGATGGTTATCTCGCCGACCGTTCCAATAGCGCCATCACCCCAGGTTACTGCGCCGGCATTGGCAACAGTTCCTTTATCCCAAAACGAAGAGGCGACAATATAATTGCCATTTTTCAGAGCGGTTACTTTACTTGTAAAGGTGTTGTCTGATCCGGCAAAGTCATTTTTGGTTGAACCGACCAGGCTGTTTGCAATGCTTATTGTGCCAACGGTTCCTGCCGCACCATCACCCCAGGTTATGGCGCCTGCGTCAATGAGAGTGCCATTGTCCCAGTTTGGTGAGCCTACCACGTAGTTGCCATTTGAGAGGGCCGTTATATTATAGAGGGCACCGTCGTTCACCGCAGAACCGATCAGGCTGTTGGAGACGCTTATTGTGCCGACGCTGCCTGTCGCACCATCACCCCATGTCACAGCACCGACATCGATGGCGGTTCCGTTGTCCCAGTGAGGAGAACCCACGACGTAGTTGCCATTTGTCAGGGCCGCCATGGTGTAGGAGATACCGTCGTTGGTCGCAGAGCCAACCATGCTGTTGAGGCTGCTTATCGTTCCTGCTGTGCCGTTCACTCCATCACCCCAGGTGACGGCTCCGGCATTGAGCAGTGATCCATTGTCCCAGTTTGGTGAACCCACGACGTAGTTGCCGTTTGTCAGCGCCATTACTGTCGAGGAGAGTCCATCATTGGCGACAGAGCCAATCAGGCTGTTGGTGTTATTTACTGTTCCGATACTACCGATGGTTCCATTACCCCAGGTTACCGCTCCTGTATCTATGGTTGTTCCATTGTCCCATGCCGGAGAATTGATTACATAATTTCCATTGGAAAGAGCGTTTACAGTTGTTCCCACCTTGTCATTTGCGGTAGTGCCGACCAGACTGTTCGTGGTGTTTATTGTCCCGACTGCTTCGCTGGCTCCATTGACCCAGGTGGCGGCGCCAGCGTTTGCTGCGGCACCATTATCCCAGTTTGGTGAGCCAATAACGTAGTTGCCGTTGCTGAGGGCTGTGACAACCATGCCAGCATTATCTCCCGATTTGGAACCAGTGATACTGTTTGACGTGCTGATTATTCCAACTGTTCCGCCAAGCCCATTACCCCAGGTGACCGCACCGGCATTGGCAACCGTTCCCTTATCCCATAGGTATAAGGAGACAAGGTAGTTGCCGTTTGTCAGCGCGGTCACTTTTGATGATGCGCCATCACTTGCCGTGGAGCCGACAAGGCTGTTGAGTGCACTTATTACTCCGACGCTGCCGGTTGTTCCATCTCCCCAGGTTACTGCGCCCACATCAATGACAGTTCCATTATCCCAACCTGGTGAGGCGAGAATATAGTTGCCATTGGCAAGAGGAGTGATGGTGGAGAGTGCGGCATCATGAAGCGCAGAACCGGTCAGACTGTTGGCGCTTGAGACGCTGCCACTGCTTCCCGCATCTCCGTCAATCCATGTTGCGGCACCGACACCCCCAACCCCTTCGCCGGACCATTTCCGACTCAGGGTAACAGCGTTATTATTGCCAGTCAAGGCGATTACTTGTTCTCCAACCTGATCATTGGCTGAAGAGCCAACCAGCGTCGACAGGAGTGTTCCGTCGGGCTTGTAGAGCCTGACAGCTCCGGCGTCGGTTGCAACAAAATCATCAAGTGGGCTGGCAACAACAATATGGCCATTGTTCAGCTCGACGATGTTGCCTGAACCATGCTGGTCACCTGTGGCCGGGTTTGGATCGAGGAGTGGAATAACGGAGAAGAGCCGGGAAGTTGTACCTGCGTCGATAGTGATGTTGCGAGGATCAAGCAGTAGCAGACCATTTTCCCCATTTTGGGCGCTTGTGGCCACCTGGCCAATCATCCTCAGGTTTTCGTGACTTGATACCTCAACATTTCCACCGTTACCGCTCTTTGCTCCGCCCCTGGCTTCAATTGAACCGGCAAAAATTGTCGATTGATTTGACCAGATCACGACAGTGCCACCATTGCCGTTGTCGAGGGCATTGGCGCTCATTTTGCTGCTCTCTGTAACGGTGCTGCTGTTTGCATTGGCAAGTGAGGCATCACGCCCTTGCCATCCACCACCAACAAGGATAGATCCTCCTTCCTTCCTGCCGTTTGCTTCTATTTGAGCGCCAGCGATGGTGGTGAGTGGTGCCGTGAGAGCAATTTTTCCTCCTTGCTCATTGCCATTGGCACTGAGTGTGCCTGAGAGATAGAGCGCCTCACCAGCTATAATCCTGATGTTGCCTCCATTTTCACCATTCGCCATTATTTGACTGATGCCGGTTTGCTCAATACTACCCGTTGCATTGATCTCTATCGTCCCACCATTGGAGCGGCCATCAGCTATCCAGGTTCCGGCATCAAGCAGATTTTTTACGTTAGCGCTTATATTGGAACCAATTAACGTGCCTGTGCTGACGAAGGCTGATCCCTCAATGACAATTTTGCCATCTCTCTCTGTCATGCTGCTTGCATGTATTACCCCGCTGTTATTGATAACCGAGCCAATCAGCTTTACAAATTCACCATTCAGGGAGCCCTGGTTAATTAATGACCCAGCGGTGCCATTGTTCAGAAATGAATAGTTTTCTGCAAGAAAGTCGGCATCGTTGATTGCAAGTGTCGAGGCCACCAGTCCTCCAACATTAACCGATGATCCGGGTGCAAACACCATACCGTTAGGATTTACCAGAAAAACTCGCCCATTGGCAGTGAGTGTGCCAAAAATAGCTGTGGGATCGTTCCCTGTAACCCGGTTCAGGAGGGTCGATTGGTTGGTTGGCTGAGCAATGGTGACCGCTTCACTTTTGCCAATACCAAATGAGTTCCAGTTGATAATGGCATGGTTGCTCTGCTGCCCGATTTGCATAGTTGAGGCAGATGGTGTGCTGATAGTTGCTTGTCCGGCAGCTACCACTCCGCTCATTGGAAGAGCAACGGCCATCTCTCCTCCAAGCAATGTCCGGGTTACAACCGCAGCGATGATCCAGGCCTCCCGGGAGCTGCTTCCGATAAAGCGACGGGTATTTTTCACTGTAATAACGGTTAAAATTAAAGGCCTGATCTCTTATGGGCCAGAAAAGTGCGTTCTTATTACATTTTTTACATCTCTGCAAGAATAAGTAATTTATTTGTAATTATAAAAGTATAATGATGAAATTACCTCTGCATTGTGTCCGTTGTCGTGTATAACCTGAACTCATGAAGCTCTATCTTGAGTGGAGAATGAGTGAGTTGAGGCAAGAAGTGTTGTGGATAGCAAGAATAATTTCGATATATTACTTTTGATTTTCAAGAGTTGTGCTAATGCTGGTAACTTTCCCATTCACTTTTCAATGAGGCATATTGTTATTGTTGGCGGCGGATTTGCAGGTCTCAATGTTGCCAAAGAGCTTGGCAACAGAAAAGAGGTCAAGGTTACGCTCATCGACAAGAATAATTTCCATCTTTTTCAGCCACTTCTTTATCAGGTTGCCATGGCGGCGCTTAATGCGGGTGAAATTGCCTATCCCCTCCGAATGATGCTTTCGAAGTATAAAAATGTGACTGTTTTCAAGGGAGTTGTTAAGACCGTCGATCCTTTGAAAAAAGTGATTTATACGGATTTTGGTGAAATAGAGTATGACAATCTGGTCATGACCTGTGGAACAAAGCACCATTATTTTGGCCATAATGAGTGGGAGGAGTTTGCCCCGGGTCTTAAAACCATTGCCCAGGCTGCTGAAATCCGCAGAAGGGTGATGGATGCTTATGAAAATGCTGAACGATCTCAGGATCCTGAAGAGAAAAGAAAACTTCTTACATTTGTCATTGTTGGTGGTGGTCCGACTGGTGTTGAGCTTGCCGGGTCAATCGGGGAGATGAGTCGTTATTACCTGTCAAAATATTTCAAAAATATTGATCCAAAACAGATCCGGATTTTTATTGCTCAATCGGCTCCAACACTGCTTCACACCTTTTCTCCGGAACTCTCGGCCAAAGCTACCCGCGCTCTTAAAAAGCTTGGCGTCGAAGTTTTGACCTGCTGCAAGGTGACTAATATCGATGCCCATGGGGTGCAGATTGGTAGTGAGAGAATTGATGCTGGAACTGTGCTTTGGGCTGCCGGTGTCAGGGCTACAAGTATAGGCAAAACTATTGGCTTTGATACCGACCCTTCGGGTAGAATAATAGTTGCCGAAGATCTCAGTGTGCTAGCCTATCCAGATGTCTTTGTCGGAGGTGATCAGGCAAGTTTCACCCTGTATGACGGGAGCACACTTCCGGGGCTTGCTTCTGTTGCGCTTCAGGAAGGGCGTTCTATCGGCAGGAATATCTTGCTTGATATTCAGGGTAAACGACGAAAAAATTTCGTTTACAACGACAAGGGGCAGATGGCGACCATTGGTAAAAACTCGGCGATTGCTGAACGGGGTAATGTCAGGCTCTCCGGAATTCCTGCATGGATTATCTGGCTTGGTGTCCATATCTACTATCTCAGCAGCGTAAAACACCGTTTGTTTGTGCTCATGCAGTGGGGATGGTCATACTTTACCTTTGGTCATGGTGCCCGCATTGTCAACAAAGAGTGGAGATTTTATCCCAATCTTCCGGAACCAGCCGAACCTGCCGAGAAGGAGGAGCTGATAGCCGAAAAGGAGTGTGTTTTTGTTTCCGGAGAATCTGTTGAAGGGCAACGGTAATCCCTCCATGCAAAGTATCAGGGACAAAAAGAGTTGCGGATATTTTCCCGATAGAGGTCAAGCCTTTGGCGGATTTCATCAAGGTGGTCGCCCCCGAGCTTTTCAAGCAGTGCGTTGGCGATGACCGGAGCCACAACGGCTTCGGCAACGACACCGGCAGCAGGGACTGCACAGGTGTCGCTACGCTCAAAGCGTGAGGGTAGCGGCTGGAGGGTTTCCATATCAAACGACTGCAGGGGAGTGACCAGCGAAGAGATGGGTTTCATGGCTGCCCTGAGGTGAATGGTCTGTCCACTCGTCATACTGCCTTCAAGACCACCAGCCCTGTTGGTTTTTCGGATCACGCCATCCCGAGTGGAGAGGTAAAGCTCATCGTGCACCTCTGAACCTGGCTTTCGGGCATTTTCAAAGGCAGCTCCAATCTCGACTCCTTTGATGGCCTGAATGGAGAGGATTGCCGATGCGAGTGCGGCATCAAGTCGACGGTCGTGTTGAACATAGCTTCCAAACCCGACAGGAACTCCCGTGATAAAGAGTTCGATGATGCCGCCGAGGGTATCGCCTTTTTGTTTGGCTTTATCAATGGCGGCAACAGCCTCCGCTTCTGTTGCGTTGGTGAGCATTCGTACTGGTGAGAGGTCGGCTTGCCTGGCGAGAGCCTCAGCTCCTTCGCTGAGAAGCAGGTCAAGTTGCGCATCGGGAGATGGTTCGGTTACCCCCCCTATTGAGGAGATATAACTGCCAATTTCTATCCCAAGAGCCTTTAAAAAGATTTTTGCAAGCGTACCAGCGGCAACCCGAGCGGCGGTCTCTCTTGCGGATGAGCGCTCAATAACGGGCCGGATATCGTCAAAACCGTACTTGATGCAACCAGCAAGATCGGCATGGCCAGGTCTTGGAATGGTGATTGTTGCAATCTTTTCGACAGGCTTCTCAAACTGGGCCATGATGGTTGTCCAGTTCTCCCAGTCGCGGTTTTTTATAACAAGAGTAATTGGTGAGCCTATGGTTTTGCCAAACCGCATACCCGACAACACCTCAGCCTTGTCGCTCTCGATTTTCATCCGTCCACCTCGGCCATATCCCTGCTGACGGCGGGCCAACTGATTATTTATCTCTTCGAGGGAGATGGCGATGCCAGCAGGCATTCCTTCCACAATGGCCGAAAGTGCGGGCCCATGCGACTCGCCAGCGGTAAAGTATCGTATCATGTTTTTAAATGACAATGCCCGGCGGCGGGAGGGTGCTGCCGGGCTTTTTTCAATGCTTAACGAAGAATCTTTGCGGCCTCTTTTGCATAGTAGGTGAAAATAAGGTCGCCACCTGCACGTTTCATGCAGAGCAGTGATTCCATCATCACCCTTTTTTCATCAAGCCATCCCCGCTGGGCAGCAGCCTTGACCATGGAGTACTCGCCGGAGACGTGGTAGATTGCTACAGGTACATCAAAACGCTCTTTTGTACGGTAGACAATGTCAAGATAGGCAAGTCCTGGTTTAACCATTACGATGTCGGCACCCTCCATGATATCGAGTTCAATCTCTTTCATTGCTTCATCGGTATTGGCCGGATTCATCTGGTAGGTTGTCTTGTCGCCGAACTGTGGTGCTGAGTGGAGTGCATCACGGAACGGTCCATAGAAGCTGGAGGCATATTTGGCAGCGTAGGAGAGAATGCCGACATCGGAGAACTCTGTGTCGTCAAGTGCCTCACGAATGGCACCGATGCGACCATCCATCATGTCGCTTGGTGAGACAAAATCAGCTCCGGAATTGGCATGGGATATGGCCATTTTACAGAGCACTTCAACGGTTTCATCGTTCAGGATAATGCCGTCTCTCACCAGTCCGTCATGGCCGAAAGGGGTGAAGGGATCAAGTGCGACATCCGTCATGATACAGAGATCGGGTACCTTTGCCTTGATGGCGCGCAGGGCGTTCTGGATGATGCCGTTTTCATTATAGGCCTCACTTCCATCTTCAGTTTTGACTTCAGGAATACCAAAGAGGTCGATAGACTTGATTCCAAGATCCCAGAGTTCCTGACACTCTTTGACGGCATTGTCGATGGAGTAGCGGAAGCTGCCTGGCATGGAGGAGACCTCGTCAACAACGTTGCTTCCGGGGCAGACAAAGAGCGGGTAAACAAGGTCGTTGACCGTCAGGGTGTTTTCCTGCACAAGGCTTCTGATTGCCGCACTTTTGCGAAGTCTTCTGGGACGCTGAACAATATTGAGTAAATCAAGCTGACTCATGGCGGAAGAGCTAATTAAAGTTTAAAAAGGCAAAAATACGAAAATCTGTGACTATCGCGAAGAATTTCCCAAGACCAACCTCTTAACGGAGAAATCCCATAATAACGCCTGCTGCTATGGCTGAACCAATCATTCCGGCAACGTTCGGAGCCATGGCGTGAACAATCAGATGATTGTTGGAATCAGCCTTCAGACCCTCACGTTGTACTACGTTCGCACTTTCAGGCATGGCCGAAACACCCGCAGCCCCGATCAGCGGGTTGATCCTGTTCTCTTTTGAGAGAAAGATATTCATAAATTTTGCAAACAGAACACCTCCTGCAGTAGATATCATGAAGGCTACGGCGCCAAGCACAAAAATGTACATTGATTGTGGTGTCAGAAAGGTTGTTGCTTGTGTTGTTGCACCGACGGTGATGCCAAGCATGATGGTGACGATGTCGTAAAAACCATTTTTAGCGGTATCGGCTAGACGTTGTGTCACCATTGACTCTTTGAGCAGATTCCCGAAAAAGAGCATTCCAAGAAGCGACAACGAAGCTGGAGCGATAAAGCCGGTCATAAGAAGGGCAACAATAGGGAAGAGTACCTTTTCAAATTTTCGGACCGAGCGGGGAGGTAGCATTTTTATGAGACGCTCCTCTTTTGTCGTTAAAAGACGCATGATTGGTGGCTGTATTACCGGTACAAGCGCCATATAAAAATAGACAGCAATAACGATTGATCCCATCAAATGAGGAGCTAATTTTGATGCCAGAAAAATTGCTGTCGGGCCATTGGCTGCGCCAATAATACCGATTGCCGCAGATTCGAGGTTGTTGAAGCCAAGAGTGATTGCGCCAATATAGGTCATAAAAATGCCGAGTTGCGCGGCCCCCCCAAGCAGGATAAGCTTGGGGTTGGCAATGAGGGTTGAAAAATCGGTCATTGCGCCGATGCCAAGAAAAATCAGTGATGGAAAAATACCCTTGAGCATACCCTGATAGAGAAAATTCATGATGCCTCCCTCTTCATAGAGTCCGAGTTGCATTCCGGCATGTTCAATAAACGGCGTGTTTCCTATCAGGATACCAAATCCTATAGGAACCAGAAGCAGCGGTTCATATTCATAGCGGATGGCAAGATAGATAAAGAGTAACCCAACGAGGATCATCAAAAGGTGACCAGGTGTGGTATTGGCAAAACCAGAATTTTCCAGAAACCGTACAATTCCTTCCATAATGTTGTTATTCAATTTCTATCAGAATGTCGCCCTGCATGACGGTATCGCCTACAGCAACTCTCACTGTTTTAACAATGCCGGGCTTTTCAGCAAAAATATTGTTCTCCATTTTCATCGCTTCAAGTATCAGTACTGGCTGTTCGAGCTTGATCTGCATTCCAGGCTCTACGGCAATCGAGATAATTGTTCCTGGGAGCGGCGCCTTGATCATACTCAGGCCCGGAGTATTGAGCACCGGCGCTTTCGGTGGCGCTGGAGGAGTGTAGCGGACAAGTTTTGGTGTTTGTGGTGTTTTGATTTCATGCCCAAGTTCTACCTTGTAGCTTGTTCCGTTTACCTCAATTTCAGCAACGTTTTCTTCAAAGGATTTGATTTCAACATTGTATTTATTGCCACTTATGGTGAATTTGTATCGCCTCATCGTTGAAAACGGTTTAAATTAGTAACATTATAGATTTTTGAATTCCATGGTGAGTAGCTTTTTCCCACCTTCTTGATGGTGAGAATAGAGGTTTCCTGGTCGTGAAGCTCTTCGAAGTACATTGAAATTGCCAGTGCAACTGCCGCGCTGACCTCTCCCGGAACCATTTTCCCGGCAATCGAGGCGTTAACGATACCTCCCCCTTGCTGCAATTTTTTTCTGAGTTTTCGTGTGCGGAGCTTCGGAAGAAAACCGAAAACCAGTGAGAGCAGAAAAAGCGACAAGAAGACAATCACGTAACATGATATAGCAAGTGCCAGATGTTCAGCGCTGATTGCCGAAAAGTCAATCGGTAAGAAGAGAGTGATCATTATTAAATTGATAGTTACCGGTTAAAGTGGCAATGTTGAGTGCTTTTTTGGAGGATTGCTGTCTTTTTTGGTCAAGAGCGTCTGAAGGGCGCGGATTATCCTGAAACGGGTATTACGGGGTTCGATGATGTCGTCAATATATCCGTATTTCGCTGCTTCATAGGGATTTGAAAATTTTTCACGGTAGTCCGCCGCATTGTCGGCCACAAACTTGGCACGTTTCTCCGCATCTTCCATGGCATTCAGATCCCTGTTGAAGAGTACCTCAATGGCACCTATCGGGCCCATAACAGCAATTTCGGCTGTCGGCCATGCATAGTTGACATCGCCACGAAGCTGCTTGGAGCTCATGACGATATATGCTCCACCATAAGCCTTTCGAAGGATGATGGTGATTTTTGGTACCGTGGCCTCTGCATAAGCAAAAATCAGTTTCGCACCGTTGGTGATAATGCCATCAAACTCCTGTGCGCTGCCGGGAAGGAAGCCGGGAACATCGACAAGGGTGACGAGGGGAATGTTGAATGCGTCGCAGAATCGGACAAACCTTGCCGCTTTGCAGGATGCGTTAATGTCAAGACATCCGGCAAGGTAGTTGGGCTGGTTGGCGACAATGCCTGTTGAGATGCCGTTGAAGGTGACAAAGCCGATCACAATGTTTCTTGCATATTGCCGCTGTACTTCAAGGAACTCACCGTTATCGGCAATGGAATAGATGATATCCTTGACATCGTAAGGGATGGATGGCTTTTCGGGTATGATGGAGTTCAGCTTGTCGTCAAGGCGGTCGGCAGGATCGTCACAAACGGCAAGAGGCGGCTCCTCAAGATTGTTCTGCGGCAGATAGCTGAGCAGTTTTTTGATCAGCAGGATTCCTTCGGTTTCATCGGCACCAACAAAATGGGTGACTCCTGATTTTGTGGCATGAACGGAAGCCCCTCCAAGATCTTCATCAGTGATTGTCTCTCCGGTGACGGTCTTTACAACTTTCGGGCCGGTAACAAACATGTGACTGGTTTTTTCGACCATGACCACGAAATCAGTAAGGGCTGGAGAGTAGACCGCACCGCCCGCGCATGGTCCGAAAATTGCGGATATCTGGGGAATAACTCCCGATGCCATGACGTTTCTCTGAAAAATACTTGCATAGCCTGAAAGACTACGAACGCCCTCCTGAATTCTTGCTCCGCCACTGTCGTTGATGCCTATGAAGGGTGCTCCGACCTTCATAGCCTGGTCCATCACCTTGCAGATTTTCAGGGCGTTGGTTTCTGACAGTGAACCTCCAAGAACGGTAAAATCCTGGGAGAAAATATAGACGAGACGACCATCAATGGTACCGTGCCCGGTAATTACTCCGTCTGAAAGATAGTTTTCCTTGTCAAGGCCAAAATCAGTTGTCCGATGCATGACAAACATGTCATACTCTTCAAAACTCCCTTCGTCAAGCAACAAGTTCAGGCGTTCGCGGGCTGTAAATTTCCCTTTTTTGTGTTGTGAATCTATGCGCTTTTGTCCGCCTCCGAGGCGAGCTTTGTCGCGTTCCGCAATCAAGCGTTTCATTGGGTATTTATGATAATGATTAACTAACTTGCCATTTTTTCGGGAGAGCTGTTTTTCCTGAAAGCTCTTTTTTTGTGTTGCGCGCTCTTGCACAGCCCCGCTTATGCAGCGCTATTCCATACTCTTTTGTTTAGAACTTCGTGAATATTGGGAAAAAAAGGCAATAACCCTATGCTATTATGAATATTCGTTATATTTTATTGCAAATACGTCTCTCTTTGTGTCTGCATGAATCAATAGAATGTGACTGATTAATGACTCCTGATCTTCAATTTGCTCTTGAAATGGCCGAAGAGGCTGGCCGATTAACGCTCACCTATTTTTCTCGAAAATCACTCAAGGTTTTTACAAAGAGAGATTCCTCCCCGGTTACTGAAGCTGACCAGAAAGCTGAAGAGCTTGTTCGCAACTTTATCACATCACAATATCCGGAGGATGGAGTGCTTGGTGAAGAGTTTGCCGAGTGCCCTTCAACTAATCGTCGTCGCTGGATTATTGACCCCATAGATGGTACAAAAGCCTTTATTCATGGTGTGCCGTTGTATGGCGTGATGATAGCCCTTGAAGTTGAGGGAGTTCAGCAGCTTGGTGTTGTTCATTTTCCAGCCCTTGGCGACCTCTATTATGCTGAGCGAGGGTGTGGAGCTTTTCTTAATGGCTCACCGATAACAGTCTCTTCCGTTTCAACCATCTCCGAAGCCACCGTACTCTTCACTGAAAAAGAGTACCTGCTTGCTCCTCCATCCAATCACCCGGTTGACATGCTTCGTCACGAAGCAGGCCTTGTCCGTGGATGGGGTGATTGTTACGGCCATATGCTTGTTGCTTCAGGTCGCGCAGAGGTTTCAATTGACAAAATTATGAGCCCATGGGATTGTGCGGCACTCATTCCAATTGTGACTGAAGCTGGTGGCTGCTGTTTCGATTATCACGGTGTAACAACAATAGCAGGCCAAGGACTGATCAGCGCCAACAAGGCTATTGGCACAGCACTGCTCGCTAACATAACAGTAGTCAGTAGCCAGGCAAAATGTTTTTAATCACATTACTGATTACTGATAACTGATAACTGATAACTGATAACTGATAACTGATAACTGATAACTGATAACTGATAACCGCCTACAGTCCCTCTGCGATTGCCCTGCCAAACCCCGGCGCATCAAAGGACTCCGGTATAATATCGACGTGAAGACCAAGTTTTTCGAGCGCTTTGGCGGTTGTTGTGCCAATGGCAGCAACCTTTATCCCCTCGGGGAGGAGAGTTGTACCCATTGCGTCAAAAAAATTGATGGCTGTTGACGGGCTGGTGAATGAGAGACAGGAAAGCTCACCTTGCTCCAGCAGCGCTTTTATTTTTGTGGTCTCTTCAAGAGAGGGTGGGAGATTTTCATAAACGGTCAACTCAATGCATTTTCCGCCCCTTTTTTTGATCACCTCAGGAATTGTTCCCAATGAGAGAGTGCCTCTTAAAAAAAGAAAAGCATGACCAGCAATTGATTCACTGGCAATCTCCTCCATCATGGTAACCGCATCGGCAACTTTAGCGATTGGCTCTGTCTCAATACCATGCCGGGCCAGATCCTGAGCGGTTGTTTTACCGACAGCCCACACTTTTCGTTTCTGAAGGGTTTTCAGCTTTTCAGGTGCCTCCTGTAGTAACTTATCGATAAAGAAGTTGATACTATTGGTGCTTGTAAAGAAAAAACCATCAAATTGTTCAAGATCAGGAACACTCCACCCCGGAACGGGTCTGATCTCGATTGTCGGAAAAACAACCGAGTTCAGACCATATCCTTCCAGTATTTTAACAAATGATGCCGCCTGATCTTTCGGACGGGTAACAAGAACAGTTTTCATTAGCGAGTTTTACGGATCTGGGACAAAATTGCATCGGCGCCCTGTTTGAGAAGCTCCTCGGCAAGTGCTATACCAGCCTCTTCAGCCTGCTCTGGTGAAGTAAGTCCGGTTTTTGTAATTTCGTTATGCAATCCGACCTTGCCATCTACTGAGCCGACATAGGCAAGCAGCTTGAGCGTGCCGTTCTTGAAC
>CAJEXL010000018.1 GCA_903994365.1 uncultured Chlorobiaceae bacterium
ATCTGGAGACGGAGGAGTTGCAGGATATCTATCATCTTCTCTTTTCATCGGTGCAGTTGCGGAAGTTCATGGCGCTCAACCGCGAGTTCTATCCGCTGCTCAATGAGTTTACCCTGCAGCTTTGGCTTGAGAGTGCTCTTCAGGCGGGGATTCGCAGGATTATTGATGAGCAGGGGAGGGTGCGCGATACGGCCAGTGATGCGCTTCTGATGATTCGCGGGGAGTTGCTGAGCAGTCGTGAACTGATTCGTCGGAGAATGGAGCGGCTGCTTCGTCGCTCCCAGGAGAGTGGCTGGCTGATGGAGGAGAGAGTGGCGGTCAAGAATGGCCGTTTGACGCTTGGGCTGAAGGTGGAGTACAAGTACAAGATTGCAGGGTATATCCAGGATTACTCCGGCTCGGGGCAGACGGTTTTTATTGAGCCTGCCGAAACGCTGGAGATCAGTAACCGCATTCAGGATCTGGAGATCAGCGAGCGGCGGGAGATTGAGCGTATTCTGAAAGAGATGACGGAGGAGATTCGACAGGATCGCAACAACATCCAGATCAATGAAGCTCTGCTTGCGGCGTTTGATGCACTCTATGGACGGGCGCGGTTTGCGGTTGAAACCCATGCGGTGCTGCCCTCCATTACCGAAGGGCAGGCACTTCGCATTGTGAAAGGGTATCATCCCTGGCTGCTGATTTCGCATCGACAAAAGGAGGTGCAGCCTCTCGACCTGATTTTGGATGAGGAGGAGCGGGTTCTTGTGATCTCCGGCCCCAACGCTGGCGGAAAGTCGGTGGCGATGAAGAGTGCCGGGCTGCTCTGCTGTATGCTGGTTCATGGCTATCTGCTCCCTTGCAGCGAGAGTTCGGTGTTCCCCCTTTTCCGCGATATTTTCATCGAAATCGGTGATGACCAGTCGATCGAAAATGACCTCTCTACCTTCAGCTCGCATCTTGGCGCTATCAAGACAATCCTTGATGGCGCAGGCAGCCGCGATCTGGTGCTGATTGATGAACTCTGTGCCGGTACCGATGTGGAGGAAGGGGGAGCCATTGCCCGTGCAGTGATTGAGGAACTGCTCAGTCGCTCCACCAAGACCATTGTGACCACCCACCTTGGCGAGTTGAAGGCTTATGCCCATGAGCGGGAGGGTGTGGTGAACGGCGCGATGGAGTTTGACCGGGCGGAGCTTCTGCCCACCTTCAGGTTTGTCAAGGGGCTGCCCGGCAACAGTTTTGCCTTTGCCATGATGAAGCGGATGGGCTTTGCGGTGAAAATGGTGGAGCGGGCATCCTCCTTTATGCTGCATGAGCGAATCGGGCTCGACCGCATGCTTGATGACCTGAGTCGCTTGTTTGAGGAGAACCGCACGTTGAAGCAGCAGCTTAAAGGGGAAAAGGCGGATAGTGAGAAAAGGGAGCTCTTGTTGCAGCAAGCGGAGATGGCGTTTGAACAGAAGCGTCGAAATGCAAAGCTTGGAGCATCGCGGGAGCTTCAGAAGGAGCTGGAACATGCCCGACAGGAGATACGCGAGATTCTGCAGGAGGTTAAAACGGCACCGACCGACGATAAAAAGGTGCACGAGGCACGGAAAAAACTTGGAATAAAAAAACAGCAGGCTGAAAAGAGTGAGTCGCTTCTGCGCGCCAGAGCTGAAGCAGCGGCCAAAGTTGATCGTACCATCAGGGCAGGCGACCTTGTCTCTATTCTTGATACCAATACCTCCGGTGAGGTTGAGAGCATCAATGGTGAGAGTGTGGTGGTGCTGTGTGGTCATTTCAGGTTCACCACATCACTGAAAAATCTTGAAAAAACATCAAAAACGCAGGCAAAAAAGAGTCTGCGACAGCCTGAACCGCGTCAACAGAAAAGTTCGTGGTCGGCCTTGACGGCAGGGATTGAGTCAACAAAAATTGATGTGCGGGGGTTGACCGCTGATGAGGCGACGCTGAAAATCGAGAGATTTCTTGACACCATGCGCCTGAACCGCATTCATGCAGCAATGATTCTGCATGGCAAGGGTACCGGTTCATTGCGCAAAAGAACAGCGGAGTGCCTCCAGCAGCACTCTGCTGTCAAGGGGTTTCGGCTTGGCGAGTGGGGTGAAGGCGGGGATGGAGTTACCTTTGTAGAGCTGGAGTAACAACCATTATTTTCTCAGAGAGCGCGGAGCCATTGAAAAACAGGTTGCAATACTGTATCTTGTGCTATAAGGGGTATTCCCGCTTTTGGTGTGATAACAGTATAAATCCGGCAGGGCTTGAAAGACGAGTATCTGACTATACCAAACCAGTTGACCGCATTGCGGATTCTGCTTGTTCCTGTTTTTGTTGCGTTATTGCTGCAGGTGGATCCTTGGCTCAAATTGTTTGGTGTCATTGCTTTTATGGTGGCCTCCCTGACGGATCTTTATGATGGTTATCATGCACGGAAATATGGTGTTGAGACTCGTCTTGGTGCTTTTTTGGATCCGCTTGCCGATAAACTACTCATTACGGCAGCGTTTCTGCTCTATGTCTGGATGGGTTATCTGGTGCTCTGGATGGTGATTCTGGTTGTTGTCAGGGATGTTGTGGTAACAGCGTTGCGGATTTATGCCGAATATAAAAACAGGCCGGTGGTGACCAGTGTTGAGGCGAAGTACAAAACCCTGGCGCAGAATCTTTTGGTCTATCTGATCATGGCGCTCATTCTGATGAGGGAGGCGGCTTTTTTTGGTAAAGGGATGGCGGTTGCCATCAGCCGTTTTCTCGCTTCCGGATATCTGGACTTTCTCATGCTGGTTGTAACAGTTTTTACCGTTTATACCGGTATCTCCTACCTGGTAAGCAACTGGAGCACCTATTTTCAGAAGCCTCTCCAGGGGCACTAAGAGCATGAAGCGGCTGGCAGCCAAAATTCTCTCCACCTGCTTAGGTATCGGCTATTTTCCTGTAGCTCCCGGAACGGTGACGAGTATTGTGGCAGTTCTCTGTTATTATTTTATTCCGATACTCCATCAACCGCCGCTTCTGCTCTCCCTTGTTGCGCTTTGTACGGTTGTTGGTGTCTGGTCGGGAACGCTGATGGAGGAGGAGTGTGGAGAGGATCCTTCAATTGTAACGATTGATGAGCTTGCCGGTCAGTGGCTGGCTCTGGCTTTTTTGCCTGAGGGGTGGCTGCCTGCTCTACTCTCGCTTGCCTTTTTTCGTTTTTTCGATATAGCAAAACCGGGCCCGGTTGATGCGGCCCAGCGATTCCCCGGCGGTTGGGGAATCATGGCTGATGATCTGCTTGCCGGTCTCTTTGCCAATCTTTCAGTCCGGGCGGTGCTTGTTCTGCTTGCGCTTTCTCATCTCTGGCCATCGTTCTGAACCGCTATGGGGCTGTTGATGGTTGAGCGATTGAGAAGAAGATGGTGCGTTGTCAAATTCCTGATAGTTGAAGCAGAATGGCTCTCTCATTGCGAGGCCCGTCAAGCTCAACAAAAAAAACAGATTGCCACTCTCCCAGCAGCATTTTTCCTTCCGAAAAAGGAATCGTTTCCGAGCTGTTCATAAAGAGCCCGAGCAGGTGGGAGTGCGCATTGTGTCGGCCATCAATCGGATTGAGGTTGTGGAGGTAGTTGCCATCTTTTGGAACAAGTCGCTTGAGAAAAGTCTCCATGTCTTCAAGAAGATGCTTCTCTTTTTCATTGATATTGATAAATGCAGTGGTGTGGCGGCTGATCACGGTAACCTGCCCTCTCTTGAGACCTGTTGTTGAGAGTGCCGCTATTATTTCTGCGGTAATATCAATTATTTCAATCGGTCTTGTTGTTTGTACCGTGATCTTATGTGTGATGACTTGCATACTATGAAATACCAAAATTGCTGCTTAAACAGGATTGCACAGGGATAACGGATCTTTTCTACTCTTGTTGGTATGCTGCCACTGTCGTCAAGCAGGTTATGACTATGGCCTCATGAGGTGCAAGATTCACCTTCATGACCTTTTCAGCATAATGAATGCTCGTCTTGGTTTTGTTTTCTGTGCTGAGTACGGTGAGCTTTTTGATAGCGTCATTTTCAAGGGAAGGGTGCTGGAATTCAAGAGCGACACCTGTTGAATGGAAATTAGCCAGCACATAAGCGTTCTCCTTTGCAGTAAAGCGATGAAATCCAAGACAATGCGAGTTGTTTGGCGCATTGAGGCTGAGCCATTCGACCCGTCCCTCCTGAAACACATTTCGCTCTTGAAGTAAAAAAAGTTTTTGGTAAAACTCAGCAAGCTTCATATCGTTCTCCTCATTTGCCTGCCGGAGAAGTTGAACAGGAATTTTTTTGCTGAAGCCGTATATCTGATCTTGATGGATAAGATGCATCCCTGGAGATGTCATCATCACCAGAGCTGCGGCCTTGTTGTTCAGTCCGATTTTTTCAGCCGCCCTTGGCTCGTCATGGTTCTCAATAAATCGGCAGAGATGTTTCTGGTACTCCCAATTGCCAAGCAGGTGCCCCGTCAGTTTTTCAACATTCACATCTCCATTGCTGAGGTAGTCATAAAATGGTTTGTCGTAGGTATAGTCAAACCCCTGTTGCTGCAGCTCCCACTCCTTGTTCCAGTAGGACTCGGCCAGAAAGATAAAGTCGGGATGACGGCGTTTTACTGCGGCGATGGCATTGCCCCAGAACTCCTCCTCCATGAAACCGCCAAGGCCGCTCCATGTGGTGTTGAAAACGCTTTTCAGCACCAACATTGCAACATCACACCTGACTGCGTCACAAAGTGAGCTTATCTTGAAAAGGTTCTCCGTCATCATCTTGTGAGTCTCTTTCCTGGCATAATTGAGCTGTAGCGTGTCCGTCCAGGGATCAAAGTATGGGTCTTTTCCGTAAGCAAGGTATGTTCCTTTCATATACTCATAGGCGGCTCCGGGATCCTGGCACTGTTCCTCACCGCACATTGGAATAAAATACTCCAGGTGCTCCGGCAGGAATGCATTATCGAGAGCCAGGTGGTTTGGCACAAAGTCGAGCATGAGTTTAATGCCGCTTGCATGGAGTTTTTCACGAAAGGTAAGCAGCTCAGTCTCTCCCCCCAGCGCTTCATTAACGGTATAGGAAGGGATGGAATAGGGTGAGGATGCTATATCCTCTGGTGTCACTGTCGGGATGTGTTGCAGGAAGGATGCCCTGAGGCCCTGATGTGAAGTTGCAATTGCCTTGCTGTACTGGCTTGGTTTCCAGACTCCCATGAGCCACACAATGTCAAATCCGGAGCTTGAAAAGAAGGCGAACTCCTCATCGGGAATGTTGCCGAGGGTAACAGTGCGGTTATGCTCTACGCTTAGCTTCTGAAGCCAGATCCTGGTGTTAATTTCGTAAACAAGAGGAAACATTGAATTCGGGTATATTTTGGTGTATGGCAAATATTCTGTGCCCAAATATAATAACTCTGAAAGCTAAAATTGAGCTATACCGTGCAAAAAAAAATTGATGTGTTGCTGCTGGTGGATTTGTTTGACACTAATTTGTAAAAAGGGTAAAGTTATACGAAATTCAGCAGGAGATTTTGGCGCGGCCTGGATGGGTAGAAGGTGTATGGGAGCGTTTTAACGGTAAAAAGGTATGCAGAAGTATTGACGGATTTTTTAAACGATCTCAATGATGTTCAGCGTAGCGCTGTCATTGCCACGTCAGGACCAGTCATGGTGCTGGCGGGCGCAGGCTCAGGCAAGACAAGGGTGATAACCTATCGAATTGCATATCTCATCAACAACGAGGGGGTTTTGCCCCAGAATATTCTTGCACTCACCTTTACCAACAAGGCTGCGGGTGAGATGCGCCACCGTGTCGACACACTGCTTCATCAGGGCAGCTCTCGCGGCTTGTGGATAGGTACCTTTCATTCTATTTTTGCGCGACTTCTGCGTAACTACATTGATCAGATTGGTTACGACCGGAACTTTTCAATTTTCGATACGGATGACAGTAAAAGTCTGATCCGGCAATCAATGACGGAGCTCAATATCTCTGTTGAATCGGTGCCGGTCAATACGGTGCAGGGGCTGATCAGCAGGGCTAAAAACAGCTTCATTCTGCCTGCAGAATTTCATCGCAATGCCAGTGACTATAACCAGCAGAAGGCATCACAGGTTTACGAGTTATATGCCAAAAAGCTGAAGGAGAATAACGCTCTTGATTTTGATGATCTGCTGATCAAGCCACTTGAACTTTTCAATGCCCGGCCGGAGGTGCTCAAAGAGTTGCAGAACTCGTTCCGCTACATCATGATTGATGAGTATCAGGATACCAATCGGGCACAGTACCTTGTTGCAAAAATGCTTGGAGCCAGTCACCGCAATATTTTTGTTGTGGGTGATGATGCCCAGTCGATCTACTCATGGCGAGGTGCAGATATCTCCAATATCCTGAACTTTCAGGATGACTATAATGAGGCGTTGACCTTCAAGCTGGTTGAGAACTATAGGAGCACCGGCAACATTCTCAAGGCGGCCAACAGTGTGATTGGTCGCAATCTCCGACAGATCAAAAAAGAGCTGATTTCACATCGTGACGAGGGAGAGCCTCTGACGCTGATTGAGGCCTATAATGAACGGAACGAAGCCGAGAGGGTTGGTGATCATATCCGTATCATGCACCAGAAGCAGGGCTACGAGTTCAGAAGTTTTGCTATTTTTTATCGTACCAATGCCCAGTCGAGGGTGGTTGAGGACGTGATGCGCCAGAACAAAATCCCGTACAGACTGTTTGGAAGCGTCTCATTCTACAAGCGGAAGGAGATCAAGGATGCCGTCGCTTACCTTCGTTTCATTCTCAATGAGCGCGACAGCGAATCACTGTTGAGAATTATCAATTTTCCACCCCGGAAAATCGGGGATGTCAGTATCAGCAAGCTGAAGGAGTTTGCTGAAGAGCGGGGGATAAGCCTTTATGATGCGATCAGGTGCTCTGAAGAGGGTGGTTTTCAGGCGCGGCTGGTTAATGCCCTCGGCTCTTTCAGCAGTGTCATTGAGGCGCTCAAACTCCTTGCAGTGAACGGGACGGTCTACGATGTGTTGACAGAGTTGTTTAACCTTACCTCTATTCCGTTACTCTTGCAGGCTGAGAATACACCGGAGTCGCTGGCGCGTCATGAAAATCTTCAGGAGTTGCTCTCTATGGCAAGGGATTTTTCTGACCACAACCCTGATGGCGGTTCGCTTGGCGATTTTCTGGAGAATATCTCCCTTGCTTCCGACTATGAAGAGACGCAGGATTCAGATAATTATGTCTCTTTGATGACGGTGCATGCCGCCAAGGGGCTGGAATTTCCAGTGGTTTTTATTACCGGCCTTGAGGAGCGGCTTTTCCCGCTGCACTGTTACGAACCCGAAGAGCTTGAGGAGGAGCGCAGGCTTTTTTATGTGGCAATGACGAGGGCGCAGGAGAAGATTTTTCTCTCATGGGCGCAGAGTCGTTACCAGTATGGGCAGTTGCATCACTCTCTGCCCTCAACGTTTATCAGCGAAATTGACTCGTCAATTGTCCGTACCGAGGGTGGGATTTTGCTTTCAGATCGGACATCGAAGGAAAAAACCTCCTCTGCCACATCATCTTTGCCGAGGGGGTATTCGCAAAAAACGACGATACCATCCTCAGCAGCGGGGGAAACTCCGAAACCCTCTCGTCCGGCGCTTCGAGCAGGGGTGATGGTGCATCATGCTCTTTTTGGTCCCGGAGTGGTGCTTGATGTTCAGGGCAGCGGGGCAAAGCAGAAAGTCCGGATAACTTTTCGAAATGCAGGTGAGAAGACTCTGATGGTACAGTATGCTAATCTGAAAATTCAGCAGTAATGAAGATTCTTTTCGGTGTTCAGGGAACGGGGAATGGCCATATCAGTCGCAGTCGCGAGCTTGTTCGAAAACTGAAGGCTGAGGGTCATGATGTTGAGGTCATTATCAGTGGGAGAAAAGAGGCGGAGCTGAAGGAGATAGAGATATTTGCGCCTTACCGGGTGATGAAAGGCATGACGTTGATAACCCACAAGGGAAAGCTGGATTATCTCAACACGATGTTTCATATTGATCTGGTCAGTCTGATGTCGGACATCATGACGCTTGACACAACTGGCACTGACTTGATTATTACTGACTTTGAGCCAATTACCTCCATGACTGCGAAATTAAAGAATATTCCATCCATGGGGTTTGGCCATCAGTATGCGTTTCAATACGATATTCCTGTAGCCAAAGGAACGTTCTTTGAAAAATATGCTCTCATGAATTTTGCTCCAGCCCGGTACAATGCAGGATTGCACTGGAACCATTTTAACCAACCGATTTTCCCTCCGGTTATTCCCGAGACTCTTTATGCCAAAAATGCTATAACGGTTATTAACGGGAAGGTGCTGGTCTATCTTCCATTTGAAGAGTTGGAGGATATTTCACTCTTTCTCTCTCCGTTTGCCGGATATGAGTTTTTTATCTATGGAAAGGTGCCGGAAAGTCGTGATGAGGGGCATCTGCATTACAGGAGCTATTCTCGTGAGGGCTTTCTTGGTGATCTTACGGAGAGTACTGGTGTGGTTTGCAATGCTGGATTTGAGCTGCCGGGAGAGGCGCTCCATCTTGGCAAGAAGCTGTTGCTCAGGCCTCTTGACGGGCAGATTGAGCAGCAATCCAATGCGCTTGGCATGGTAAAGCTTGGGTATGGCATGGCGATGGATAGTCTTGATGGCGCTGTTCTGGCCGACTGGTTGCAGATGCCAGGGCGTGAGCCTTTGCGTTATGCCAGATCCGTGAATTATATCGCGGAGTGGATAGGATGTGGTCACTGGGAGGAGCTTCCGAAATATTCTGCCGCCGCCTGGGCGGAGAGGTCTTGACCCTGCTTGCCATGCGTTTCAGGGAGCTTGTAACAAAATGCAGGAGTTACCGGAGATTTGATGGCAAAAGTCCGGTAACGGAGGAGGCTTTGCGCGAGCTTATTGAGCTCGCTTGCTATGTTCCTTCAGCCAAAAATCTCCAGCCACTGAGGTATATCACGGTTTGTGAATCGGCGAAAATTGCTGCTTTATTTCCCTGTCTCTCGTGGGCGGGCTATCTTGCAGAGTGGCCAGGCCCGAAAGAGGGGGAGCGACCACAGGCCTGTATCGTCATGCTTGGTGATCTGGCGATAAGCGATGATTTTGCTTGTGACAGTGGTATCGCCGCACAGACCATTCTTCTTGGTGCTGTCGCTTCTGGTCTGGGGGGCTGCATTCTCGGTGCGGTTGATCGAACAAAAATAAGGGAGTTATTCCGGATTCCTGAGACATTTACCATTCTTATGGTTATTGCGCTTGGAAAACCAGCAGAAACTGTTGTCATTGACCAGATGGATGAGAATGATTCAATTCGTTACTTCAGGGATGCAAATGGTATTCACCATGTGCCAAAAAGAGTGGTTGACGACGTTCTTCTGAAGTTTTATTAACTTGTCGTTCTTTAAGGCAGGGGAAAAATGGTACCTTACGGGACTGTGGTTTTTCTCTCCCGAAGAGGGAATGCCTTTTGGGATTATTGAGCTTTAACAAGGGGATTTTTTATGTTGTCAAGAGACTTGACGGAAAACCAGTTGCAGACCAGGGTTATTATTTATTCAGGAAAAGGGGGGACAGGCAAAACCACAATTTCATCATCAACGGCGGTTGCTCTCGCGAGGCAGGGCAAGAAGGTGCTGATTATGTCTTCTGATCCAGCCCATTCGCTTTCGGACGTCTTTGATACTCGCATCAGCCGCAACGATCCACAGAAGATCGAAGAGAATCTTTACGGGCTTGAGGTCGATACAGTCTATGAACTGAAGAAAAACATGTCCGGTTTTCAGAAGTTCGTCTCTACCTCCTATAAAAACAAGGGTATCGACAGTGGTATGGCTTCAGAGCTGACCACGCAGCCTGGCCTGGACGAAATTTTTGCACTGAGTCGCCTGCTTGATGAGTCGCAGTCCGGCAAATGGGATGCCGTTGTGCTTGATACATCGCCAACAGGCAATACCCTTCGCCTGCTTGCCTATCCGGAAATCATCATCGGCGGCAACATGGGAAAGCAGTTTTTCAAACTCTATAAAAACATGTCGTCGCTGGCTCGTCCACTCAGTGGAAAGTCCATTCCTGATGATGACTTTTTTAATGAGGTTAATGTGCTCCTGAAGCAGATGGAGGATATCAACAAGTTTATTCTCAGTCCCGAGGTGACCTTCCGACTTGTGCTGAATCCTGAAAAGCTCTCAATCCTTGAGACCAAGCGTGCCTACACCTTTGTGCATCTTTATGGTATCAATATTGATGGTATTGTCATCAACAAAATTCTTCCCACCTCAAAAACTGTCGGGGAGTATTTTGAGTTCTGGGCCGACCTGCACAGCAAATATCTGCAGGAGATCGACCAATCATTTTACCCGACCCCTGTTTTTCGCTGTCAATTGCAGAGAACGGAGCCGATTGGGACGGATGCGCTGCATGAGATCAGTAAACTGGTTTTCGGAGACCAGGTGCCCGACAAGACCTTTTATACGGGAAAGAATTTCTGGATTGAGAGCAAGAAAAATGAAGCCACTGATGATCACCGGGAGGTACTCTGCATCAAAATACCTTTTCTCAAGGATGCTGAAGAGGTAACCGTTGAGCGTATGGGCACTGATATTGTCGTGAGTATTGACCGGGCCCAGCGAATCATTACTCTGCCAAGAGCCTTGTACAGTCTTGATATGGAAAAGTTTATAAGGGAGGATAATCTCCTTCGGGTGGTATTCAAGGAGATTATTGTTGAAAAAGAGGAGGCAGAGCTGAGTGTCAATAAAAATATGCTTGACAAGCTGCGCTCCATGAGGCGAATGAAGATATAATAGAAGTGTTTTTTTCGGTGCACAGAAAAAAGCAGGGTAAACAGTTTAGGTTTTCAAGGGAATCTTGTATCTTCAGTGTTTAAAATGTCGAGTTAAAAGGAATTTATTCCTAATCTTTGTTAAAGAATCAGCTTATATCATGTCCGAGAAAGCGCACTATGGATTGTTGAAAGGGAAGAAAGGGATCGTTTTCGGCCCGCTCGATGAGAGCAGTATCGGCTGGCAGATCGCGGTTCACGCATACAGGGAAGGTGCAGAGATTGCTATCTCCAATGTTGCGGCCGCTTTACGTTTTGGCAATATCGAAGAGCTTTCGGTACAGTGCGGTAATGCTCCGATGATTATGTGCGACGCATCGAAAAACGAAGATGTCGATAATTGTTTCAAGGAGTTGAAAGAAAAAATCGGACCAGTAGATTTTATAGTGCATTCTATTGGGATGTCGCAGAATATTCGCAAGCAGATGCCTTATGAAGATCTCAATTATGAATGGTTTATGAGGACCCTTGATGTGTCGGCATTGTCGCTGCATCGGCTGGTCTCTTATGCCCTGAAAAATGAGGTGATCAATCATGGCGGAAGCATTCTCTCTCTTTCCTATATTGCTTCACAGAGAAATTATTGGACATACTCCGATATGGGAGACGCAAAGTCTCTGCTCGAATCGATTGTTCGCAGTTATGGTCCAAGGCTTGCGAAGTACGGGATTCGGATCAATACGATATCACAAAGTCCGACCTATACCAAAGCTGGCAGTGGAATTCCGGGGTTTGAAAAGATGTACGAGTACAGTGACCTCATGTCTCCCCTTGGAAATGCCACTGCTGAGGAGTGTGCCGAGTACTCCATGACGATTCTCAGTGACCTCTCTCGGAAGGTCACCATGCAGAATCTTTTTCATGATGGTGGTTACAGTTCGATGGGGGCAACCATCCCCATGATCAAGCTTGCCCATGAGGTACTTAATGACAAGGAACTTGCTGACCGCGTAGGTCTTGATGAATTTACGCCATCAAGGTAAGTTCAAGGGAGTAAGAGGGAGCTATTTTCTTCGTTTTGAGGCGTAACCGTCGCTCAATTTCCCCAAGAGGTTGTTGTGTCGCTGTTACTTCGATTATGTATCGAAAGATTTTCATTTTAGTAGTTATATCTGTCTTCACCCTGATTGTGATATCACGATCAGGTGTGATCTCTTTTGAGTCTCTTCGTGGAGCGTCGTTATCTTCTTTTATTATTATTTATTAATATTTAAACTGACAACCGAGATGGCAAAAAACGCAACAATCGTTTATACCAAAATTGATGAGGCACCGGCTTTGGCGACCTACTCTCTTCTCCCTGTTCTCAAATCTTATACCAGGGGAACCGGGGTGGATGTTGTTGCCAAAGACATCTCTCTTGCTGGAAGAATTATTGCAAATTTCCCGGAAAATCTGATCGAGAGTCAGAGAATACCTGATTATCTCGCGGAGCTTGGTGCCCTTGCATTGACACCGGAAGCCAATATCATCAAGTTGCCGAATATCAGCGCATCAGTTCCCCAGTTGAGAGCTGCGATCAAGGAGCTGCAGGAGCATGGTTATAACATTCCTGACTACCCTGAATCACCTGTAAATGAGTCTGAAAAAGAGCTTCAGACAAGGTTTGCAAAGGTGCTTGGCAGTGCGGTAAATCCTGTGTTGCGTGAGGGAAATTCCGACCGTCGTGCCCCTCTTTCCGTAAAGGCTTTTGCACAGAAAAATCCTCACAGAATGGGTTCATGGAGCAGTGATTCAAAGTCACATGTAGCATATATGAACGGTGGTGATTTTTATGGCAGCGAAAAGTCTATTACTCTTGCTGATGCAACAGTGGTAACAATCGAGTTTGTGGACGGGGAAGGAAAGAGAACCCTCCTGAAAGATAAAACTCCATTACTGGCCGGTGAGATTATTGACACCTCAGTGATGAATGTTCGTTCGCTTCGCAAGTTTTATGCAGATCAGATAGCCGATGCAAAAGAGAACGGGGTTCTGCTTTCGCTTCATCTCAAGGCAACGATGATGAAAGTCTCAGATCCGATCATGTTTGGCCATGCGGTCACTGTCTTCTATAAGGATGTTTTTGATAAACATGCTGATACGATCAAGGAACTCGGTGTCAATGTGAATAATGGACTTGGCGACCTCTATGCGAAAATCCAGAAATTGCCGGATGCGAAGAGAGCTGAAATTGAAGCTGATATTCAGGCAGTCTATGCCACCCGTCCAGCATTGGCGATGGTTGATTCTGACAAGGGCATCACCAACCTCCATGTCCCGAATGATATTATTGTAGATGCTTCCATGCCTGTTGTTGTACGCGATTCCGGTAAAATGTGGGGACCTGATGGCAAGCTTCACGACACGAAAGCGATGATTCCTGATCGCTGTTATGCAACCATGTACCAGGCAATCATGGAAGATTGTAAAAAGAATGGAGCTTTCAATCCGGCGACTATTGGCAGTGTACCAAACGTCGGTCTTATGGCCCAGCAGGCTGAAGAGTATGGTTCACACAACAAGACCTTCACTGCTCCTGCCAATGGAACAATCCGTGTTGTTGATACAGATGGTAAAACACTGCTTGAACAGCAGGTTGAAACTGGTGATATTTTCAGAATGTGCCAGGCAAAGGATGCACCTGTTCGCGACTGGGTTAAACTTGCGGTCAACCGGGCACGCATTACCGGAGCTCCTGCAATTTTCTGGCTCGACAGCAAAAGGGCGCATGATGCGGAGATCATCAAAAAAGTGACCAAGTATCTGAAAGAGCATGATACCACGGGCTTGGATATCCGTATTCTCACCCCGGTCGAGGCGATGAATTTTTCCCTGGAGAGAATCAGGGCTGGAAAGGATACCATCTCTGTCACTGGCAACGTGCTTCGTGACTATCTTACCGATCTTTTTCCGATCATTGAGCTTGGCACCAGTGCCAAGATGCTCTCTGTTGTGCCGCTTATGAATGGTGGCGGCCTCTTTGAAACCGGAGCAGGTGGTTCAGCTCCAAAGCATGTGCAGCAGTTCCAGAAAGAGGGTTACCTGAGATGGGATTCACTTGGAGAATTTTCAGCGCTTTCTGCTTCGCTTGACCATCTTTCCCGTATGTTTAATAACGTCAAAGCTGCGCTTCTTGCCGAGACTCTCGATCAGGCGATTGGAAAGTTTCTCGATAATGACAAGTCGCCAGCCCGTAAGGTTGGCCAGATAGATAACCGTGGAAGCCACTTCTACCTTGCTCTCTACTGGGCTCAGGCGCTTGCTGCCCAGAACAAGGATAAGGAGTTGCAGGCACGTTTTGCTGGCATTGCAAAAGCGCTTGTCGATAATGAGGCAACCATCAACGCAGAGCTGATTGCAGCACAGGGTAAACCTGTAGATATGGGCGGTTATTATCATGCGGATGATGCCCTGACTGAAAAGGCCATGCGCCCGAGCGCAACACTGAATGCCATTATTGACTCGTTCTGAGGCGTTCTCCCATCGTAAAACAGCAGAGGCCCGGTATTGTTTTCCGGGCCTTTTGCGTTTATGCTTTTGGTGCGTAGAGTGTGTACAGACCAAGTGTCTCCATAATTTCACCCGCCCAGAAGCCCTTGAAGATATGAGTATTGGGATCGTGCATGAATGCGCCAGCCATTTCACCTTTGGTGATCTGGTGACTTGTCAGCATTGCATAGAGACGCTGTACAACACGAGCCACTACTTGAGCGTTGGCACCTGCTTTTCCGCACAGCAGCGCGCCTTTGAGCGCCAGGGCAATCATGTGTGGATCTTTGTCGCCTGTACCTTTGGGTGCGGGAGCAACCGGCGCGCTTTTTTCCCTGAAGTCAGTTGGCACGTAGGTATCTGCAGGATGCGCGGCAAGCCACTTGTCCAGCCAACCGAGAAATGTGGTACAAACTTTTGCAGCGCTGGTTACAGCCGCATTGTCTGTTTTTGAGTACACGCAGTGATACCAGAAATCAGCAGTGGCAGAAAATGGCCGATACTGGAATCCACCCCAGAAGGTGTTTGGATCGGGTCCCTCCCACGTGAAGCTGTTTTTGACCGCCTTGCCTATAAACGAATCGTCGTAGTGATAGACTGGAGCAAATGGCCCCGAAATCCCGGTGCTTTTCGTATAAGCTGTTTGTGCATCAATCAGAAATTGCAGTGTATTTGCCGCAGCGGTGTAATCTTTCATATAATGCCAGGGCAGGGCATCCTGGTATCCGGCATAATATGGGCCGCGAAAGCGAGGTGCAGGCAGTACTGAGAGATTATCCCCTTTATTGGTGTACTCAAATGGCATAGCGCCTTTATAGACAATACTCTTTTTGGGATCATTGATCAGTTTGAACTCCCTGAACATGGCATTTCTGGCAGTTAACAATTTTGTTTGTCTCTCTCCAGTTTCAAGGAGCGCAAAAAGATCAAAGGTCGTAATAAACCAGTGCAGAGAATCACCAGCGGTGGCGAACTCGTTGGGGCGCAACTTGCGCCATGCCGGCCAGCACTCATACGCCTCACCATAAGCAATGAGTTCCGATTCATGCCCCTTCTCCTTTGCATGAAATGCGGCTCCGGCGTTAACAATCCAGTGCGAACGCCATGTGGCAGTTGAGGGTATAACACCAAAAAAGAAATATTTGATCAGCGCGTCAGCAAAGGTTTGTGCGGTGGTCAGATAGCGAGTCTCTTTTGTTGCCTGGTATGCTCTGAGGTAGCCTCGAACCATCATGACCTGGCTTTCCGAGGTGCAGGCTCGCTCCTGATAATATCCCCCACGACCCAGCTCTTCATCCATATTATTGCGGACAAGACCCTCCGGCGTGATAAGATAATCTCCCGTATATTTGCCGCTCTGTGCCTTCCACTTCTGGATAAAGGCATCCAAACTTGCGATTGCTTTTGCCATGGGTTCTGCTATTGGTTGATGTTTTTCACAAATCAATGCTTAACGCAATGTAACAATTATTCACTCATAGCATGAGAGTGGGCTTTACATCACCTGCTGTGATGTGGTGCAAATAAGATTGTTCATTGTGAGGAGCATTGTGTAACTTGAGAAAACTCAGTTTCAAGTAACAGAACAGGTTAAGAAAAGGTATGGCACAAAAAACCCTGAACGTCATGTTCATCGGAGATGTTGTTGGTACGCCGGGCTTGCAGATAGTTGGTCGTATGCTGAAGAGTTTTATCAGCAAACACCATGTTGATTTTGTGATCTGTAATGGAGAAAATGCTCATAATGGCAAAGGGCTGAGTCTTGATGCCCTGACTCAGCTTCTTGAGGCCGGAGTTAATGTGGTGACTGGTGGAAACCATACCTGGAGCAATTTCAACTTTTTTGAGACGCTGAAAACTCATCCACAGGTGTTGCGTCCTCTCAACTATCCAAAGGGTACCTATGGAAAGGGTTATGGCATCTACAAGCTGCCGAACGGACTTGGCGATATTGCGGTAGTGAACCTCCAGGGTAGAACGTTTATGTATTCGATTGACTGTCCATTTCGCACCGCAGATTGGGTGATCAAGCAGATAAAGGAGCAGTCGAAAGAGAGTGTCAAGTGTATTTTTGTTGATATTCATGCAGAGGCGACAGCGGAGAAGGTTGCTCTTGGCTGGTATCTTGACGGAAGGGTTTCTGCGGTTATCGGGACACACACCCATGTACCGACTGCGGATGAGCGCATTCTGCCGAAAGGCACCGGTTATTGCACCGATGCAGGTATGACCGGGCCTCATCAGTCAGTCATTGGCATGCAGATAAAATCTGCAACCGACAGGATGCTCTACCAGACACCACACAAGTACGAATGTGCAGAAGATGATGTTCATTTTTCAGGGGTACTCTTGTCGCTGGATTTGTCAACTGGCAAAACAGTTGGTATTGAAAGGATCTTCTATCCTCAGTTCGAACGTGGAGAGATACAATAGCCAACAAAAAAGCCTCCTTTGCAACGGAGGCTTTTTTGTACATGTTTGATAACTCCTGTTACCTCACTCCCTGCTCAAACTCCTCAGCAACAAGGACATCATCGGTGCTGCCGATGTAGAGAGGTGTGCGCTGATGGAGGGCAAGCGGCTGAATATCGAGAATACGATCCCTGCCGTTTGTTGCGCGGCCACCAGCCTGTTCGCAGATAAAGGCGAGTGGATTGGCTTCATACATGAGCCGTAGTTTGCCACTGGCGTGCTTTGTGGTTGGAGGATAGATAAAGACACCGCCTGTCAACAGGTTGCGGTGGAAGTCAGCGACCAGCGAGCCAATGTAGCGGGTGCTGTAGGGGCGGTTTGTTGCCGGGTCCTCTTCCTTGATATAGTCGAGATATTTTTTTGTCCCCTCGTTGAACTGTGCATAAGAGCCCTCGTTGATTGAGTAATACTTGCCGCTTTTCGGGGTGACAATATTCTCATGTGAAAGAAGAAACTCTCCGATGGTAGGATCGTAGGTAAAGCCATGCACACCGTGGCCGGTGGTATAGACCATCACCACTGATGAACCATAAATGACATAACCGGCAGCCACCTGCTCGTAACCATGCTGCAGGCAATCTCCCAGATTCGCTTTGACGGGGTCATTGCCTTTGAGTTTGTAGATTGAGAAAATGGTGCCTACACTGACGTTGACATCAATATTGGAAGAGCCATCAAGCGGATCAAACAGGAGGGCATAGCTGCCGGTCTCGTTTTTTGGAGGAATGATAATGCCTTCGTTCTCTTCGGAACCCATGATAGCAAATCGACCGTGCTGTCCGATTGCCGAGATGATTTTTTCATTAGCAAAGAGATCAAGTTTTTTTACCTCTTCACCCTGCACATTGGTGCTGCCTGCAAAACCAAGAATATCAACCAAACCTGCACGGACAACCTCTCTCCTTACCAGTTTTGCAGCAAAGGCCACGTCATTGAGAAGGTCAGTAAGTTCACCATGCGCTTCAGGAAAAAATTTCTGTTGTTCAAGGATGTGGCGTTCAATAGTAATCAAGTTGCTCATGGTCTTTGTTCCCGATGGTTAGTGTGTTGATTGACTGATGGGTAGTGCTGAATAACGTGTAAACATCAAACTCCAATGTAAGAAATATTCAGCCAACCAGAATGGCCCCCTGGGTAAGTCCGTATGTTTTTTGTCAAGAAAATGAACAAGGGTTACCTACATTGTCGAACAGTTTTTATTACCCGTCAATTTCCCATGAAACGATACCGCTGGAATTTTCTCTCTCCTGATGAACAAGTTGTTCTTGCTCTTTCAGAATCCGTCAATGTTACCCTGCCTCTTGCAAAAGCATTGTGCAACAGAGGCATCTCAACCTTTGACAGGGCAAAAGATTTCTTTAGGGCCTCCATCACTCATCTTCATCCTCCCCATCTTTTTCAGGATATGGCGCAAGCCGTTGAACGGGTATTGCGTGCCATTCGAGAGCATCAAAAAATAATGCTCTATGGTGATTATGATGTTGACGGTACCACGGGCACGGCGATGCTGTCGCTTTTTCTGAGAGGGCTCGGCGCTGAGCTTTCCTGGTATATTAATGATCGTTTTGTGGAGGGCTATGGTATATCGAAGGAGGGGATCGACTCGGCTATTGGGCAGAATATTGCTCTGCTCATTACGGTTGATTGCGGTATCAGAGAGAATGATGCCATAGGCCGATTCCAGGAACTCGGTATTGATGTGATTGTTTGTGACCATCATGAAGCTGATGAGTTGCCTCCCGCCTACGCGATTTTAAATCCAAAAGTGCCGGGCTCTGCCTATCCGTTCCGGGAGCTCTGTGGATGTGGTGTCGCATTCAAGTTTATTCAGGCAATAGCGGAGGAGAGGGAACTCGAACCGGAGAGCTGGCAGCAATATCTTGACTTTGTTGCCATTGCCACTGCCGCCGATATGGTCTCTCTTGAGGGTGAAAATCGTACGCTGGTTCGTGAGGGGATTCAGCGAATACGAACAAAGCCGAGAGCCAATCTCAAGGCGATGTTGTCACTCATGAAGGTTGCTCCTGCAGAATTTGGTATGTTTCATATTGCCTTTGGCATAGCGCCCCGTATCAATGCGGCAGGCAGAATGCACTCTGCTCACCGTTCTGTTGAATGGCTGCTTTCAGAGTCATCTGCCGATTCACGCTCTCATGCCGAAGAGCTTGACCGTATAAACATGCATCGACGGGAGATTGATGCCGATATTATGGCGAAGGCTGAAAAGATGCTTGATAACCATTTTGCCTCATGGTGCTCTTCAATTGTGCTCTATGATGAGTCATGGCATCTCGGGGTGCTTGGGATTGTGGCATCAAAGATGATTGAAAAACATTATCTGCCCACAGTCATCCTTGGCGGCATGAACGGGCTCATCAGAGGTTCCGTGCGAAGCGTTGAAGGGCTTGATATCCATGCTGTATTGCAGCAGTGCAGTGACTATCTTGAGCAGTTTGGCGGACATCATCAGGCGGCAGGTCTGACGCTTCTGGCTGAGAATTTTGCAGGATTCCGTAAAAAGTTCAATGAAGTCTGTGGCAACCTTCTCTCAGTTTCACAACGTCAGAAGGCGCTTGTTGTTGATTCAAAACTTGATCTTGAGCAGATTACCGATAAATTTATCAATGTGCTTGAGCAATTTGCTCCTTTTGGTCATGGTAATCGTGAGCCGCTTTTTGTTACTGAAGGGCTTTCTCTGTGTGGCCTGCCAAAACTTCTCAAAGAGAGGCATGTGAAGTTCTCCCTCAGGGACAAGCATGGGCGACTTTTTGACGTGATCGGTTTTGACCGGCCCGATATCTATGCTGAACTTGTATCTGTTCAAAGCCCTCTGTTTGCCATGGTCTATTCAGTTGAAAAAAGAGTGTGGAACAACAAGGTGCAGTTGCAGATGAAGCTGAAAGATCTTGATCTCAGTAAACCCGCTTAAGGTGTTGTGTCACTTTTTTCATGACGAATTCGTGTCAGCACTCCTGCAAGTGATGAAATGGCGGAGATGCCGAAAAAGATGAGCGAAAGCGCTACGCCAGGATTGGTGTCAAGCTTTACAAAATTAAGGAGATAAAAGAAGGTTATTTCCCGTGCTCCAGCCCCCCCGATGGTTATGGGGAGAATGGTTGCTACCGTTGAGATCAGGAAGATTGCCAGATAATCGATATGGTTGGCGTGCAGCGAGATTGCCTGCAAGATGAAATATGCCGATATAACCTGGGTGATCTGAACAAGCATTGATTCGATGGCGGTGATAGTAAAAATCCCCATGAACTGTTTGTAGAACAGTCGGTTCAAAAGCAGCGAGAGCGGGTAGAGTGCGCCGAGTAAAACCCATGCATAAGGAACCAGTTGGGGGAGTTGCAAGGCAAATGTGCTTGGCAGCAAGAGAACAAGTGAAAGAAACAGAAGTGCAAAAATCCCGCAGATCCTGTCCCACAAGACCGCGTGAAAGACGTTGATCGTTTTCAGTCCGTAGTTTTTCTGCAGCACATAGATTTTGTAGCCATCGCCACCAACACCTCCCGGCAGAAAAAGGTTGTAGAACATTCCGAGATAGTACAGTTTCAGGTTATACATCGGGGAAAGTTCAATACCGATTTCCTTGAAAAAGCGGTTCAGGCGCAGTGCATTGAAGAGCTTGGATATATTGAAAAAAAAGAGTGAGAGCAGGATATACCATGGGTTGGCGCCACGGATGATATCGAACAGCCGGGTGACGTCGGTTTTTCTGAGGACAAGATAGAGGGCAAGGCCGGTTACAAGAAGCTGGAGCAGGGGCTTGAGCAGCTTTTTAAGGTTGAAATTACTGTTTCCCAACGATCTTTTTGATGATATAAGGTTTCTTGTTCTGTGATTCGTAATAGGTACGCATGATGAATTCAGCAATAAAACCTGTCGTAATCAACTGAATGCCGATAAAAGTCATGATGATTCCCAGAGAGAGCAACGGGCGACCGCCTATTTTTTCACCAAGAATTTTGAGGGCAAGCAGGTAAAAATTCAGTCCGATGCCTATAAAGAGCGAGAGAAAGCCAAGTGTGCCGAAAAGGTGCATCGGTTTCTGGCTGTATTTCTGGAAAAAGAGCATGAAGAGTAGATCACTCAGTACTCTGAAGGTGCGCCCGATGCCATATTTCGATGTTCCGAACGTTCTCGGATGGTGGCGCACATCCACCTCCTCCATTGTTGCACCGTAGAGTTGCACAAGTACCGGAATAAAACGGTGTAGCTCGCCATAAAGGCCAAGATTTTTGGCGACATCTTTTTTGAAAACCTTCAGGGTACAGCCATAATCGTGGATATGGACGTTGGTGAGATTCCTGATCATGGCATTGGCGATCTTGCTGGGAATTTTTCTCAAAATCATTCCATCCTGCCGTCCAGCACGTCTGCCGGCGACAACATCAAGATCCCTCTCATGCAGATAGCGCATCATCATCTGGATATCCGATGGGTCATTCTGCAGATCACCATCCATCGTGGCAATCAGCTCTCCACTTGCATGGTCAATGCCAGCTGCCATTGCGGCTGTCTGCCCATAATTTTTGTTCAGCACGACAAGCCGGGCATTGGATGGGGCATATCTCTGGATTTCTGCAACAGTGCCATCAGTTGAACCATCATCCACCAGAATGATTTCATGTTCCACATCAGCAAGTGACAGGGCCAAAGCAGCAAAGAGTGGCTTGATATTCTCCACCTCATTCATAACTGGTATGACGACCGAAAGCTTCATGCGCTTGAGTTCATTGCCTTAATTTTGCCATTACAATACCATACTTGCTGTAGAGGATGGCTGGATGGTCGAGCCTGGGAAGCTGTTTGACTGTTGTCAGAACAATTTCTCCCGGTTCAGGTTGCCGTTTTTCAACAAATGAGCCTGAATATACTAAAAAAGAGGGGTTATAGATTTTCCACATGACAATTTTATATCCCTCTTTGTTTGCCAGAAGAGCAGCCTGTTTGATCGGTTCCTGAAGGAGTTGGCCTGCAAGGGGAGTCAGGTAAAAATTAATGAGAAGAGAGAAGAGCAGACCAGTTGCAATCAGTTTGTTTTCAGCGGAAAAACGAGGCAGAAATTGAATGGCCGCGACTCCAATAATGGTTGCAAGAACAATCAAGAGATACGGTTGTCCAGTAAGCTCTGTTGCACCGGCAAGTAACGCCTGTATGTAAATGTCATTTATTTCAGAGAGTGCTTTTTGCAGGAACAGTGGAAGGCAGGCAAGTGCGGCAAGGACGAGTAGAGGCCAAAGCGCAAAATATTCAGGGTGCTTTGTTAATGGCAGCGCTCTGGCCATGAGAATAAAAAGCGGAGTGTAGCCGTAAATCATGTAGTGTGGCAGTTTTGTGCCGGAGAGAGAAAAAAAGATAAAAACAAAGCCAAACCAGATCAGCAGAAACCGGTTGGTGCTGTCGGCAAGCAGCGTTTTGAGCTTGAAGAGAACGGTAAAAAAAAGAGCGGTAAAGGGCATCAGCCCAATAATGATGACGGGCAGGTAATAGAAAAGTGAGCCAGAGTGCCCTTCAAGTGAGGAGTTAAAACGGTTGATGTTGTGTTTAAAGAAAAACCCTTCAATAAAAGCCATGCCCTGATCACGGTATTCAAGCAGATACCAGGGAAGAGCAATGATGAGAAAAATGATGATTCCTGAGGGATTAACTATCATTTGAAGCCATTTTTTAAAAGATCCATCTTGCAGGGAGAACAAAAATGTTACAGCAACTGGAATAATGATTGCTATAGGTCCTTTGGTAAGCATACCAAAGCCTGCAGCGGCAAAGGCAAGATGGATCGCCTGCTTCGAACCTGTTTTATAGTGGTGCAGTAGAGCAAACATGGTGACAGCAAGCAAGCAGTTCAGCAGCCCGTCGGCTATGGCTGCTTTTGCAATAACAATCACCTGGAGTGACAGCACCATCATTGCCGCAGCCAAAAAGGCCTGGCGATTGTCGGACTCTTTGCGCACAAAGAGAAAAATTGCTGATGCCCAAACGGTTCCAGCCAGTGCAGAGGGTAGCCTGAAGGCAAACTCGTTGACTCCGAAGAGCTTGACGGCGGCAAGTTGCAGCCAGTAAATCAGTATTGGTTTATCAAAACGAGGTGCTCCATTGAGGTAGGTTGTCAGATAGTTTTTACTGATCATCATCTCCCGTGTAGCTTCGCTGAATGCCCCTTCATCGACATCAAAGAGGGGCACCGACCCAAGAGCAGAAAAAAAACTGACCAGAACAAGAAGCCCCAGTGTGGCGAGTAACCAGGCGGTTTCAGATTTTTTTTGGTTCAGATGCATCTAATTTCGACTTGAAAAAGTGGTTATAGAGGAAAAGCGTGGATACAATTCCCAGAAAAGAGCCGGCAATGACATCACTGATATAGTGCTGGGAGAGATAAATTCGGCTAAAGGCGACCAGTATACCAGAAAAAAATGCAGCAAATCGCCAGCGAGGAAAAAGCAACGCAAAAAACATGGCCACACTCAACGCGGTAGCCGAATGGCCGGAGGGAAACGATGTCCATGCGTGTTCCAAACGGAAAAAGTCAAATCCAGAAAGCTGCTCACTGAAATAGAGTTTCGGTCGAGCTCTGCCTGCGATAAATTTTATAAGGTCAACGGTTAATCCTGATGCTGCTACAGAAGAGAAGAGAAAGAGACCCGAATAAGCTGTATATGCTTTTTTGTTCCTGAATATGACAAAAAGCAAGAGGCCTCCCAGGAGAGAGTAGAGAGAGTCGCCAAAGAGGGTTATTCTCTTGAAAAGCTCATAAAGCCAGTTTTTTTCAAGTGAATTGAACCACAACGCAGTCTGAATATCAGCAAAAATGTAGCTGAAAACACAGAGGAGAATAACCGTTACCGAGGTTATAACCCATTGAGGCGTTCTGTTCATGATCTGTTGTGACTGCGGGTTATTTTTTATTTGTCGATGGATGGTGAAAATACATTAAATTTTGTGGTCGTATAGAGTTCAAAGAGCAATAGTTTGCGAGATGTGGTGTCAAATCTTTTAATTTCTGTCTCTGAACTTGAAAAATCAGTTCAGATTTCGACGAATGAGCATGAGTCACAAATCATATAAATGAGCTTATGAGTGGAACAACATCCAGAGAGTGCGGTCATTCGCATGATGCCGGTCATGATCATCATCATCACCACGCATCCGGCAATATCAAGGTCGCTTTTTTCCTTAATCTTGGATTTACCCTTGTCGAAATAGTTGGTGGTCTTCTCACCAACAGCACGGCCATTCTTGCCGATGCTGTTCACGACCTTGGCGACTCGTTTGCACTTGCCCAGGCATGGTACTTTGAAAGCAAAGCCGGAAGCAAAAGCAGCGCACGATACTCCTATGGCTATAAGCGCTTCTCTCTGCTCGGTGCATTGATCAGCACGGTGGTGCTGCTTACCAGTTCACTCTTCGTTCTTGCCAACGCCATTCCTCGTATTCTTGAACCACGTCACCCCGATGCTGGTGGTATGATTCTTCTCGCCATTGTTGGTGTTATTGTCAATGGCATTGCCATGGCAAGACTGTCGAAAGAGAGTGGGATGAATGCCAAAGTTGTGGCACTGCACCTGTTTGAAGATGTGCTTGGCTGGGTTGCCGTGCTTGTTGTTGCTGTTGTTCTCTATTTCTGGGATATTCCGGTTCTTGATCCTCTGCTCGCCGTCATCATTACGCTTTACATTCTTTCCGGGGTCGTAAAAAATCTGAAAGCAATGTTGCCCGTTTTTTTACAAGCGGTACCCTCAGAGCTTGATCTTGGAGCGATAACCCGAGAAATTGAGGGGTTGGAGCATATTCATGCCGTTCATCATGCCCATATCTGGTCACTTGACGGAGTTCACAATGTCTTTACCGCTCACCTTGAGGTGGATACTCTGCTTGATGCTGAAGCCTATAAAAAGCTCAAAGAGCTGATCAGAACGCTGGTTGAGCGATACGGCATGTATCACTCAACCGTCGAGATCGAATACCCTGGAGAAGCATGCCGGAATGTTCAGGGCTTGATATAGGCGTTTAGTCCAATAGTGACGGGTTTGCCGTTAACCTCTACATTGGTGACAGTATTACCATGCGTGCTTGCAACGACAAGGGTTTTACCTGATGATGAAGGCGTGGGCTTTTCAAGATCAATTTCAATACAGAGCTTGTTGTTTTTGATTTCAACATTCATTGCCATGGATAAGGCTCCTTAGTTTGTGACGATTCCAAAAAATGAATATCCGGAATTATTACATTATTATGGCATGAACGGTAGATATTTTTTTGCAAAATCATCCACAGGTACCTCCCGGGATGTTACTGTTCGCCCCAATAATCGCATCACATTTTTTATTTCACAGCCATGAAACTCTCCGTCATATAAAATTATAGAGTCGTTTTGTTATTTTTGTGCCAGCATCTCTTGTTCACATTGAGACAAAACCCCTGGTCGCGATGGCTGTTCTGCTCATTGCAGTCGGTGTCGTGAATGTAATTCCATCGTTGTCAAATGAAAATTCTCGAATATACAGATTTGGACACTTCAAGGGTGAAAGCAAGCTATTGCAAAGTGAAGGAGGCGCTTGCCCGTGACGATTTTCGATCGGCCCAGGTCAAGAAGCTGATCAATCTCACCCATGGCAAATTCTATCGGGCAAAACTTGATGTGGCGAACCGGCTTCTGTTTACACTGGTGCGGCATGGTGATGAAATCTGCGCTCTGATTCTTGAGGTGATTACCGACCATAACTACGACAAATCCCGCTTTTTAAAGGGGGCTCTCATTGATGAATCAAAAATTGCCGACATCGATATCTCTGAGGCTATAAAGGAGGCGAAGCCGTTACGCTACCTTCATCCAGAGCATACCGCGATTCATTTGCTCGACAAGCCAATATCATTTGATGATACCCAGGATTCTGTTTACCGGCAAAAGCCACCACTGATTATTGTCGGCAGTGCCGGCAGTGGTAAAACAGCGCTGATGCTTGAAAAGCTGAAGCATGCAGAGGGGGAGGTGCTTTATGTTACTCATTCGGTCTATCTTGCCCAGAATGCCCGCAACATCTACTACTCCAACGGTTTTGAGCATCATGGCCAAGAGGCACACTTTCTCTCCTACCGTGAATTTGTCGAGTCTATTCGTGTCCCTGCAGGCAGGGAAGCGACATGGCGTGTTTTTTTGACGTGGTTCTTCAGGATACAGAACTCCTTTAAAGGTATTGATGCTCATCAGGCATTTGAAGAGATTCGAGGAGTCATTACGGCGGGAGAGGGTGGTTTTCTCAGTCGAGAGGAGTATCGTCATCTTGGTGTCCGCCAGTCGATCTTTCCCGAACAGCAGCGCGACAAACTCTACGACCTCTTTGAAAAATACCGAAAGTGGCTTGTTGACGACGAGTTGTTTGACCTGAATCTTGTTGCTCATGAATGGGTGGCTACTTCCCGATACGACTTTGTTGTTATTGATGAGGTGCAGGATTTGACTATCGCCCAGCTCTCTCTGGTGCTTAAGACATTGAAAAAGCCAGGTCACTTTCTGCTCTGTGGCGACTCCAACCAAATTGTTCACCCAAATTTTTTCTCATGGAGTCAGGTCAAAACGCTTTTCTGGAATGATCCGAAACTTGCCGGTCAGCAGCAGTTGAGTGTGCTCACTGCGAATTTCAGGAATGGAACGGAAGCGACCAGAATATCCAATCAACTCCTGAAAATCAAGCATCAGCGTTTTGGTTCTATTGATCGGGAGAGCAATTTTTTGGTTCAGGCAGTCGGAGGCGAGCCGGGCCAGGTGCTCCTGATGACCGACAAAGAGGCTGTTAAGCGTGATCTCGACAAAAAAACAAGGCAATCCACCCGGTTTGCGGTGCTGGTGATGCGTGATGAGGATAAACTTGAGGCAAGAAAATATTTTGCAACACCTCTTCTTTTCTCAATCCATGAAGCCAAAGGGCTGGAGTATGAGAATATTGTTCTCTTCAAGTTTGTATCAGGCAATCGTGCTGAGTTTAACGAAATTGTTGATGGGGTTGTCAAAGATGATCTCTCTGTTGAAACTCTTGAATACAACAGGGCAAAAGATAAAAATGACAAATCGCTTGAAGTCTATAAATTTTTTGTCAATGCGATTTATGTTGCCCTGACGAGGGCTGTCAAAAACATCTATATTATCGAATCTGATATCGGGCACAGGCTTTTTACGCTGCTTGATCTGGCAAGCGACGCAAATGTGAGCGTTGATGTTGCAGAATCATCCCTTGAAGAGTGGCAAAAAGAGGCAAGAAAGCTTGAGCTTCAGGGCAAACAGGAGCAGGCCGAGGCGATTCGTCGGACTATTCTCAAGGAGGTTCCGCCTCCTTGGCCGATTTTCGACGACCTCCGTCTTCGAGAGCTTCTCATCAAGGTTTTTCGCGAAAAGGTGCCCGGGAACAAGGCCAAGCAGCAACTCTATGAGTATGCTGCCTGCCATGATGAGCCTGTGTTGGCCGAGCGGCTGTTCAAGGATGCACAATTTGATGCGAGGGGCAGTTTTAACGATCATCTTGATACCCTTGGGCGGAAAAGTTATGTCCCCTATTTCAGCATGCAGACGAAAAATATTTTGAAGCAATGCGACGAATATGGTATCGACCACCGATTGCCAATGAATCAGACACCGCTTATGGCCGCTGCCGCAGCCGGAAATATTTCGTTGGCAGAGGCATTGATTGAAAGGGGCGCTGATCGTGAAAAAAACCGATCAGTATGGATACAATGCCCTGCACTGGGCAATGCGCAAAGCCTTTCGCCATCCGGACTATGCACGCAGAAATTTTGCGTCACTCTATGAGTTACTTGCTCCTGCCTCTGTTGATGTCAGTACTGGTGAGCGTATGGTGCGCCTCGATTGCCATCTCTCTGAATACTTTCTTTTCCAGACACTTTGGGTGATGTTCAAATCACGTTTCGACAAGTCGTCGCGCTCTGGATATGCGGCTTTTGATACTCACACTATTCTTGATGCCTGGGCAAATATGCCAGCCAATGTCGTTCCTCCTGAGCGAAACAGGCGTCAATACCTCTCTGGAGTGCTTGCCCGCAATGAGGTGTCACGCGACTATACCTATAATCGAGCCCTGTTTGAGCGTCTTTCACAAGGCTGGTATCAATTTAATTCCAGACTTCTTGTTCGCTTTTCCGACAGCGAATGCAATCAGAGTTGGGTATCGGTTTTTCAGCCACTTAATCTTTCGCTGATTCATGAGTTTGCCCATGAGAACCGGTTGCTTCAGCTTGAGCAATGTTTTAAGAAAGCTGGTATCAGAATCCCTGCTTCTTCTATCAGCGGAGAAGAGGCCATTGTCCGCAAAGCAGCATTTGACAAGATATTGAAGTCAACAAAAGAGCAGCATCAAAAACAGTGGGAGATGGAAGTCAAGAGGCTCATTGAGTGGAAAGAGGTCAAACGGAGAAAAACGGAACAAAAGAGGCTGTTTGGAGCAGAAAAAAAGAGCAAAACTGAGATGCAACAACAAAAAAAATGAGCAATTGATGAATCAGCAGTATACCATAGAGTTTTGATGAGGATATAAATATTTTTTGAATCGCTATAGGATATATTCCTCGAAGCCCTGCTTCGTGAAGTCGGTCTTGAACATGAGTTCATACCCGGTAGCTCTGCTGCGGGGTAGTTGATTGTATTTATTCTACAGTTGTTAAAAATCAAGGAAGTTAAAATGGAACCCTTCAAATGAAATATCTGGATCTGCACGGCAGGAGTGTCACAACGCAGTCTCTCTTGCTCGATGATCTGTTGTCTGACTATCAGCTACTTTTGGGAGCTGATTGTGACGCATACAGAAATCACTGTATGCGCGTTTTCAACTTTTGCATAGCTTTTGCCGGAGATCGTCCGGATGCAGAGGATAAAATCCTGATTGCCACCCTGTTCCATGATCTTGCTATATGGAGTGACAACACTTTCGATTACATTATTCCTTCTCAATTGCTTGCCCGGCACTATCTTGAACAGAGTGGCCGAGCAGCGTGGATTGATGAAGTAGAGGCAATGATCGGTGAACACCACAAGATTACCCGCTATCAGTTGAATCCCTTGTGGTTGGTCGAACCGTTCCGAAAGGCCGATTGGGTCGATATCTCTGGTGGACTGCTTCGCTTCCATTTGCCAGATGATTATGTCAGTGATGTGCTTGATGCATTTCCCAACGCAGGATTTCATAAAAAGCTAGCATCACTTTTCGTTGAGCGGCTTAAAACTGACCCATTTAATCCGCTGCCTATGATGAAGATGTAAGAGAAATGGAAAAGAATCAGATGCACTCGTACCCGGCAACCAGACGAAGAGCGTCGTCAGTGGATAGAAAATTTTTTTAGCAACTCAACCAGATTCGTTGTAAATTAAACATAGTATGGGGGTTTATTACAAAGATAATCACGGATAAATGCTGATGGATTTTTGTGTTGATCCCAAAACAGTTTAATTTTATAAGAGGATGTAACTGAGAACACTTAACTTAAATAACTGTGTGAAATGAAAACATTGACCCCTTCACTGAGAGCTCTTGTTATTCCGGGTATGCTCTTTCTCGGTGCTTGTTGCACTGCAACGGATGTTGTTGTGCCAACACCAAAGCCAGCACCAAAGCCAGTACCGGGTCTTCCTGCCCCGGCACCTTCTCCAGCGCCAAAGCCAGCACCAATTGTAGCACCAATTGCAGCGCCAATAGCAGCGCCAATAGCAGCGCCAAAGCCAGCACCAATTGCAGCGCCTGTTGTGGCTCCTGTTCTTGTGCCAGTCGTAATTCCACCTGCTCCAGCGCCAGTGGTGGTAGAACCGAAGAAGCAACAGCCACCAGTTATTGTCGCTCCACAGGTTATTATACCGAAATTCAGCGACATCTATTTTGAGTTTGACAAGTCACTGATTCGCAAAGATGCTGCTCCACAGTTGGAGAATGTTGCTGACTGGATGAAGGCAAATCCGACAAAAACTATTGTTCTTGAAGCTCATGCCGATGCAAGAGGTGCAAGCACATACAACATTGCTCTAGGTCAACGCCGTGCTGATGCCGTCAAGGCGTATCTCCTCAAACAGGGCATCGATCCTTCTCGAGTTAAAGCGGTCAGCTATGGGAAGGACAAACCATTCGTAACCGGTAGCAATGAGCAGTCTAAAAACAGACGGATTCATTTTGTTGTTGAATAGTATCAGCCCGGTCTTCTGTTTTTTGTGACAAGCTACGTTCAAAAAACGACTTGCGCGAAATAGTTGTTGCCACTCGATTGCTAATCATCGAGTGGCACATTGAGTTGGTACAGGATATATTCGATTCAGGATTGGCCGCCTGAAGGAATTCCCGGACTTGAACAATACTCCATAGCTCTGCTGCGGGGTATTTTATTTTGATGTTTTTCTGAGCCCTTTGATTTTTTCTGCTGAGAAATCTGTTTTGTCGTTTCATTCTATTTTCTCTTCCTGTTGCTTCATTATAGTGTAAAATTTCCGGCAAGGAGATTAACAAATAAGGAGAAAAGCTTTATCGCCTTACACTATTTGTGCTTTTTAATTATTTTATGTTATAAAATAAGGCGTCCTTTGAAGTCTTTTTCTTGTTAATGAATGTGGTAACAATTGTTATGCCGTTGCCATTTATATAGGGTTAACTTCTGTAAGTGCTTACCCTTTTTGGGGTTGTTCTCTATTCTATTTGCTAATCTTCTAATATGTTATCTGACAGATTAAGCTTTCTGTACAAACAACGCCGCTACTGTTTAAAAATTCAAAATGGAGGTAGTAATGCAAAGTAACCAGACCTTTGCTGATCTCTTCAAGGCCAGGGGGGTAAGTCGCCGGGACTTTCTCAAGTTTTGTTCGCTGACTTCAGTTTATCTTGGACTCTCACCGTCGATGGCGCCGAGCATTATCCATGCTATGGAGAACAAGCCACGAACTCCTGTTTTATGGATTCATGGTCTTGAATGTACCTGCTGCTCTGAATCTTTTATTCGCTCTTCACATCCTACCATTGAGAATCTTCTGTTCAATATGATTTCCCTTGACTATGATGATGTTCTCAGCGCTGCTGCGGGTCATCAGTTGGAGGCGGTGCGTCACAAAATCATGAAAGAGTACAAAGGCAAATATATTCTTGCGGTAGAGGGAAATGTCTCCACAAAGGATGACGGTGTCTATTGTATGGTTGGTGGTGACTCTTTCCTGAATATCCTGAAGGAGACAGCGGCGGATGCCGCAGCAATTATTGCCTGGGGCTCCTGCGCTTCGTTTGGGTGTGTACAGAATGCAGCTCCAAACCCAACAGGCGCGGCTCCCGTTTCTGATATCATCAAGGATAAACCAATAGTCAAAGTGCCGGGTTGCCCGCCAATCTCCGAGGTTATGACAGGTGTTATTGCTCATTTTCATACCTTTGGTACCCTTCCTGAACTTGACCGGCTTGGTCGTCCAAAAGCTTTTTATAATACAAGGATTCACGACAAGTGCTATCGGCGAGCTTTCTTTGATGCGGGGATGTTTGTCACAAGTTTTGATGATGAAGCAACCAGGAAAGGGTGGTGTCTCTACAAGATGGGATGCAAAGGGCCAACCACCTATAATTCATGTTCCAAAATTCAATGGAATGGCGGAACCAGTTTCCCGATAGCTTCCGGGCATCCTTGCATTGGTTGCTCTGAGCCGAATTTCTGGGACAAGGGGCCTTTTTATGAAAGACTGGCCTCGGTTTCATTCCTCGGTAGCGACAGTAATGCTGACAAGATAGGGATGGTTGCCGTTGGTGCTGCTGCCGCTGGCGCTGCCGCCCATGCCGCAGTTACGGCGGTAAAAAAGGCGAAAGCAGACAAGCTTGGTAATGATAAAGCATAATCAGGGAGTATAACTCATGGGTAAAAAAATAGTTGTTGATCCAATTCCCCGTATTGAGGGGCATTTGAGAATAGAGGCGACACTCAACGAAAGTAATGTAATTGAGGAGGCGTACTCCACGGGTACGATGTGGCGCGGAATTGAGGTTATTCTCAAGGGGCGTGATCCACGTGATGCCTGGGCATTTACTGAGCGTATTTGTGGTGTTTGTACCACAGTTCATGCGCTTGCATCAGTACGATGTGTTGAGGATGCACTTGGAATCACTATACCGACAAATGCCCGTATCATCAGAAACCTGATGAATGCCACACAGGTTACCCAGGATCACCTGGTGCATTTTTATCATCTTCATGCGCTTGATTGGGTGGATGTGGTCAGTGCTCTCAAGGCCGATCCGAAACAGGCCTCCGCTATTGCCCAGAGTATCTCTCCATGGCCGAAGTCGTCAGTGGGTTATTTCAAGGATCTCCAACAGCGTTTGGTCGGGTTTGTGGAAAGTGGTCAGCTTGGCATTTTCTCCAATGGTTACTGGGGCCACCCGGCTTACAAGCTTCCTCCCGAAGTGAACCTGATTGCTGTAGCACACTATCTGGAGGCACTTGATTTTCAGAAGGAGATCGTTAAAATCCACACTATTTTTGGAGGAAAAAATCCTCATCCAAACTATCTGGTCGGTGGAATGGCCTGTGCGATTGATCCCAACAGCGATACCGCGATCAATATTGAGCGTTTGATGATGATCAAAAAAATCATTGACGATACCAACACCTTTATTGATCAGGTCTACATTCCTGATCTTATTGCGATCGCCGGATATTATAAGGGATGGCTCCATGGTGGTGGTCTTGGCAACTATCTCAGCTATGGTGATTTCCCTGAGACCTCTCTTGCTGATTTCAAGACACTGCTCTGGCCGAGAGGGGCTATTCTCAACAAGGATCTCGCCAATGTTATTGACGTTGATCCAAGGGATGCCTCACAGGTTACCGAGGAGGTGAGCCACAGTTGGTATACCTACGCTGGTGGTGACAGCAAGGCACTTCATCCATGGAAGGGCGAGACAACTCCCGCTTATACCGGCCCCAAGCCTCCGTTTGAATATCTTGATACCGATAAAAAGTACAGTTGGCTGAAGACACCCCGCTGGAAGAACCATGCGATGGAGGTGGGTCCGCTTGCCCGAGTGCTGGTTGCCTATGCAAAGGGAGATCCGATGATCAAGGATACGGTTGGAATGGTGCTCTCGAAGCTTGATGTTGGTCCGGAGGCGCTCTTCTCGACGCTTGGCCGTACCGCAGCTCGTGGCATTGAGTGCAAGCAGACTGCTGGTTTCATGACTCATTATTACGAGCAACTGATTGCCAACATTAAAACCGGTGATTACCGTACCTTCAACAGTGAGAGTTGGGAGCCCTCCACCTGGCCTGAAGAGTGCAAGGGATTTGGCTATACGGAGGCTCCGCGTGGTTCACTTGGCCACTGGATTCAGATCAAAGAGAAAAAGATCAAGGAGTACCAGATTGTTGTGCCCTCTACCTGGAATGCCTCGCCGCGTGATGCCAACGGCAATTCAGGAGCTTATGAAGCTGCGCTGAAGGGGACGCCAATGATCAATCCGGAACAACCTCTTGAGATTCTCAGAACGGTGCACTCATTCGATCCGTGTCTTGCCTGTGCCTCTCATCTGTTCGATATGAATGGCAAGGAGATTACCTCGGTAACAATCGTCTAAACGGAGCGTGTCATGGGGAGAATAATTGAAGAAATCTACGTATGGAGGTTGCCCGTAAGGTTTTATCACTGGATCAATGCCCTGTGTATTGTAGCTCTCTTTGTTACAGGCATGTATATAGCTGATCCGGTGTTAAGCCCTGCTCCAGGAGAGGCTGTGTGGTCGAAGGGTATGGGATGGTGGCGTTACGTTCACTTTTCAGCCGCTTTTCTTTTTATCGCAAACTTTCTGTTTCGCTTGTATTGGGCTCTGTTCGGTCACGACAAATATGCGCGATTTGCCGGTTTCAGGCCATGGTCACCGACGTGGTGGGGAAAACCCTTCAGAGAGCAGCTTGAGTCCTATCTTTTTTTGCGCTCGGACGAGCCGAACTATGTTGCACACAATCCGGTTGCGGCTCTGGCCAACTTTGTTTTCATTTTTTGTGGTTCGACCTTCATGATTTTTTCGGGTTTGGCAATGTATGGTGAGAACAATCCTGGTGGGTTCAGTAATGTTTGGTTTGGTTGGCTGATACCACTGTTTGGAGGCAGTTACACATTGCATTTTGTTCATCATCTTTTTGCCTGGATTTTTCCGTTCTACGTTATCATGCATCTTTATGCCGTTTTCCGTCACGATGTGGTTGATCGTACCAGTGTTACCTCTTCGATGATAACAGGTTACAAGCATCAGGTTGAGGAAGCACCTGAATGAAGTACAATCGTATTAATGTTATAGGTCTCGGTAATCTTCTCTATGGTGATGAGGGTTTCGGGGTCATCGCTCTCGAACGGTTCAGGGAGTTGGCTGGTTTTCCCTCCTCGGTACACTGTATTGATGGGGGAACCCAGGGGATCTATCTGCTTGATTACATTGAGTCATGCGATGCGGTGATTGTTTTTGACGCTCTGATTCCTCTTGATTATGAGCGGCGCGTCTATGTTTATCGGAACGATGAGCTTCCCGCATTTATTCATCGGAAAATGTCTTCCCATCAAATGGGGCTCAGCGAGATGCTTGGTGTTGCCCGGCTTCATGGTAAACTACCTCGTGACGTTGTGTTGATTGGTGTTCCTCCCAAGGAGCTTGAACTTGCTATTGGCCTGAGCCCGGAGGTCTCCCTGCTGCTTCCCGAAGCGGTTGAGCAGGCACGTGCTCTTGTCGAAGGATGGCTGGCAGAGCCGTAGCATTATGTGCCAGTCCCGGATAATTCAGGACTGGCTTGATTGTTCTTGTGAAGTGTTATGGCTTGATCAGGCGCAGGAATTCGCTTCTTGTGGATTGTGAGGTGATAAATTGTCCGGACATGGCCGATGTGGTGGTGACCGAGTTCAACTTTTCAACTCCGCGCATCACCATGCAGAGGTGTTTTGCCTCAATAACGACGGCAACACCTTTTGGGTTCAGCACATTCTGAATGGCATCCCGGATCTGCTGCGTCAGTCGCTCCTGCACCTGAAGTCGGCGTGCAAAGACCTCAACTACTCGAGCCAGTTTGGACAACCCGACAATTTTTCCATCGGGAATATAGGCGATATGTGCTTTTCCGAAAAAGGGCAGTATATGGTGTTCGCACATCGAAAAGAGATCAATATCCTTTACTAACACCATCTCATCGTAAGCTTCGGTAAAGACGGCATTTTTCAGAAGCTCTTCAGGATCCTGATGATAGCCCTTTGTCAGAAAACGAAGTGACTTGGCTACCCGTTCCGGCGTTTTCAGGAGCCCTTCACGCTCGGGATTTTCTCCTATGCCCTGAAGCATGGCATAAACGGCATCAGACAAGTAAGTCATAAGTTGTGGAGTGGTTTCCGGTGTCTCGGCGCAGCATTCGTCATCATCACAGCAACTGCCTCTGCCTGATGGAAGGGACTGGTTATTCTCCAAGATATCGGACGGAATTTTTTCCTGTTTCATAGATGGTTACTTCATGGAGCGCAAGCTCCTGGTTATTGATGGTCGTTTGCAGTCGTTGTTCGAGAATATCCCATATCAGCACAGCCAGTACCTCAGTTGTTGGCACACAATCTTGCAGTTCTGGCACGTCATGGTTCAAGTGCTTGTGGTCAAATCGACCGATAATCTCCTCTTCCAGGATGTTTTTCAGCTCTTTAAGGTCAAAAAGAAAACCCGTTTTTTGGTCAACAATACCACTGAGGGTGATTTCCAGCAGATAATTGTGTCCATGACCATTGCTATTGCTGCATTTCCCATAAATTTCGAAATTTTCATGCTCCGTGCAGAGAGGATTGAAGAGGCGGTGCGCAGCATTGAACTCAATTTTCCTTGAAACGTAGACTTTTCTTGGTTTCTGCAAAAGATTATTCATAAAACAGCGTCATAAATTGAAACAAAGCAGTATTTAACACTCTTTTCACTTTAAGGAACTGGTAGTCTTGGTTATAAGTTTCAACTTCCGATACCCGGCATTTACAGGGAGTGTGGTTCGTTGTTGCGTGTCTTGAGATGAATAGATGTAAAATTGGCAAAATTGTATGAAAGAGAAAATCAGATTACTTGAGTGCTATATTCCTTCGGTTTTTAATTTGTTGTGGATAAACAAAAAGTGATAATGGATAATAAACGGATAAAGAGATTGTTCAGGATACCGATCATCATCGGTGTGTTATCGCCACTCCTTCTATGGGGTTGTGGTGGAAACAGTGATGGGGGAAAGGATCCGAAAAAGAGGGAGCGCCCAACCTTGTCAGTTGCGACGCTGCAACGTTCGGATGCAACCGTTGCCACCGGATATGCAGCTCTGCTTGAGGGCAAGGTGAATGTTGAAATTCGGCCACAGGTTGATGGTACTCTCCAGAATATCTATGTTGATGAAGGAGCCTTTGTCAAGGCGGGTCAGCCGCTTTTCAAGATTGATGATCAGCTTTACCGCGAGCAGTATAATGGTGTTTTGGCGGCCCAACATGCTGCGGATGCAATGCTTGCTGTTGCAAAGATCGATATGGATAGACTTGTTCCGCTGGTGAAGAGCAATGTGGTCTCGGATATTCAGCTTAAAGGTGCGCAGGCAAATTATCAGGTTGCTAAAGCTTCCGTGGAGCAGGCAAAGGCGGCTCTCCGTTCAGCTTCAGTTAATCTTGGTTATACGGTTATTAAGTCGCCAGTCAGTGGTTATATCGGAAAAATTCCTTTTAGAATCGGGAGCCTTGTCACGAAAAATCAGGCGGGATGGTTGACGATGCTCAGTGATGTCAGCGAGGTTTATGCTTATTTCAGCATGAGTGAGCTTGACTATATTCGCTTCAGGAAGCAGTTTCCTGGCTCGTCAATGCAAGAGACGTTGCGTCAGGTTCCTCCAGTTTCGCTGCTGCTTGCCGATGGTTCCCGTTTCGGCGAAAAAGGATCTATCACAACGGTCAGCGGGCAGTTTGATCAGGCAACGGGCTCGGTCAGGGTGAGGGCTGTATTTGCCAATCGTCAGGGTCTGTTGCGCTCAGGAAATACCGGTACGGTGGTGATGGAATCGGCGTATCATCAGGCGCTCATGGTGCCGCAGGCTTCGACGGTTGAACTGCAGGACAAGGTCTTTGTTTTTCTGCTCGACAAGGGCAACAAGGTGAGGAAGCAGGCAATTACCGTAGCGGCCAGAACAACCGACAGCTATGTGGTGAGTGGAGGCCTGAACGAAGGTGATACCTTTGTGATGGTAGGTGTTGACAAATTGCAGGATGGCGCGGTGATTACGCCGGTCAGGAGTACTCCTGTTGCAGGGGAGCCCAAAAAATGAGAGTGCCGCTGATGGAGAAATTTTTTCCGCAGTGTGCGGATGAGCTAAACGTATTGAGTGATGTTTGAACGATTTATTTCCAGACCGGTTCTCGCAACGGTCATATCGGTTATTCTGGTGATTCTCGGCCTTGTCGGGATGAATCAGTTGGCAATTACACGGTTTCCTGATATTGCGCCTCCAAGTGTTTCGGTAACAGCAAGTTACCCTGGCGCCAGCGCTGAGACGGTTGGCCGCTCGGTTGCACCTCCCCTTGAAGAGGCCATCAATGGGGTGGAAAACATGACCTACATGACCTCCACCTCCGCCAATGATGGTTCCCTCTCCATTACCGTCTTTTTCAAGCAGGGCACCAACCCCGATCAGGCGGCGGTGAACGTGCAGAACCGTGTGTCGCAGGCGACAAGCCGCTTGCCTGCCGAGGTGAACCAGATTGGCGTGACAACAGTCAAGCGCCAGAACAGTCAGATTATGCTGATCAATCTGGCGAGCAAGGTTCCTCAGTTTGATACCATATTTCTGCAGAACTATGCCAAAATCAATATTGTCGATGATTTGTCGAGGGTTCCGGGCGTTGGCCAGGTATCGGTCTATGGCAACCTTGACTATTCCATGCGAATTTGGCTGAGGCCGAAGCAGATGGCAGCTTACAAGGTAACGCCGCAAGAGGTTGCTGCTGCTATCCAGAGCCAGAATCTGGAGGCTGCTCCCGGATCGTTTGGAGAGAACAGCGGCCAGGCCCTGCAGTATGTGATGAAGTACAAGGGGAAGAATCGCTATCCCGGTGAGTATGAAACTATGGTGATTCGCTCAAATCCTGATGGCTCACTGCTCAAGCTTGGGGATATTGCCCGAGTGGAGTTTGGCGCTTACCGCTATACGGTCAACACCAAAGCCAATGGCGAGCCAGCCGTGGTTCTTGCGGTTTTTCAGGCTCCGGGTTCAAATGCCAACAAGGTTGAAATCGGCCTTCGCAAGGCGCTTGAAAAGGTTTCCATCTCCTTTCCGGCAGGTATCTCCTATTCGATTCCCTACAGCTCCAAAAAGGTGGTTGATGAGTCTATTACCCAGGTGATTCATACGCTCATTGAAGCTTTTCTGCTGGTTTTTCTGGTGGTTTTTATCTTCCTGCAGGATTTGCGTTCCACTCTTATTCCCGCTATCGCGGTTCCAGTTGCCATTATTGGCACCTTTTTCTTTATGAACCTCTTTGGTTTTTCTGGTGGTTTTTATCTCCCGCACGATAAACAGTTTCTTCGTTACTATGATCAGGGATTTTGAGTTTATAATGTGGATGATTGAAATATTC
>CAJEXL010000019.1 GCA_903994365.1 uncultured Chlorobiaceae bacterium
CGTCGCATCGGTGAGGCTCTTGATCTTGATCCGACGACGGTTCAGGCTGTGGCTGACGAGGAGGCTCAGAAGACACGCGATGTGCTTGCCCGTTTCAGCCATCTAAAGGGGAAGGTAATTGTTGCTGGTTACGAGGGCAATGAATTTCCGGTTGTTCGCCTGTTGCTTGAAGCGGGGCTTGAGGTACCTTACGCCTCTACCTCGATTGCGCGGAATGCGCTCGGTGAGGAGGATCACAATGTGCTCACCATGCTTGGCACAGAGATTCGCTATCGTAAATATCTTGAGGAAGACATGCAGGCGGTGGTTGACTACGAACCTGACCTTGTGATTGGCACCACCTCGCTCGACAGCTTTGCAAAAGAGCGGGGCATTCCGGCTATTTATTATACGAACAACATTTCAGCGCGACCGCTCTTTTTTGCCGCCGGTGCTGCAACGGTGCTTGGGATGATTGGCGGATTGCTTGGGCGCAAAGCGGTGTTTGAGAAGATGAAGGAGTATTTCGAGGGATAGGAGGAGTATCAGCTTAAAGACAAAAAAGCCGGGTTCACATCCGGCTTTTTGCATTCGTATTCGGTCAATCGCTTACACCTCCATGATCTCTTTCTCTTTAGCCACAATCAGATCCATGAGCTGTTTTTCAAATTTGTGGAGCATCTCGTCAGCATCTTTTTTACCCTTGTTCTTGTCGTCTTCGCTGATGGTCCTTGCTTTTTCAAGTTTTTCAATCTCCTGAATCATGTCGCGGCGAAGGTTGCGAAGCGATACTTTTGAGTCCTCCCCAAACTTTTTCGTGAGTTTGACAAACTCTTTCCGGCGCTCTTCGGTGAGCGGGGGAATGGTGACCCGGATGTTCTGGCCGTCGGCGGCAGGGTTGAGCCCAAGGTTGGCATCGCGGATAGCTCTTTCAGTAGTCGATACCATGGATTTGTCCCAGACCTGAACAATAAGCGTGTGAACATCGAGAACACTGATGTTCCCGACCTGTTTTAGTGGCATCTGTTGGCCATAAGCCTCTACCTTGACACGGTCAAGCAGTGTGGTTGTTGCTTTTCCTGTTCGGATCGAAGCGATTTCATGCTGAAATGCTTCGATGGTTTTTTTCATTTTAGGCTCAGTTTTCTGATAAACCTCCCTGACACTCATAGCAGTTCCGATAGGTTAGTGTTGGTTTGCCGCAAAAGCGCAAGTCCTTTTTTCAGGCGGTTGCCTGTGCGGCTGTCGATTTTGCAAAGCGCTTGTTGAAGAGTTCGACGCGTCCAGCGGTATCAACAAGAGTCTGCTTTCCGGTGTAGAATGGGTGGCAGTTGTTGCAGATATCAACCTTGATGGTTGTTCTGGTTGAACGGGTGACGAAGGAGTTGCCGCAGTTTGCGCAGTTGACCGTGACTTCGTTATACTTTGGATGAATATCTTGTTTCATGACTTTCGTTGACTTTGTCGTACAATAGATAATATAACCGGCAATAAATTTGTAAAGGCTGCAAATATACAAGAATTTCATTCCAGTTACAACCATTAATATGACCGGTTCAACGTCAGTCACTTACCTGAAAGGGGTGGGCACAAAAAAAGCATCAATCCTCAACGAGGTGGGTATTGTAACACTTGATGATCTGTTTGATTACTATCCCCGACGCTATCTTGACCGGAGTGTCATGAAAAGTATTGGCGCTCTTGCCGATGGTGAAACAGTGACGGTTGTCGGGACGGTTATCAGGACGCAGCTTGATGGAGATACTCCCGGCAGGGCACGTTTCAAAGCCTGGCTTGGTGATGCAACCGGTGTTCTTGAGCTCACCTGGTTCAGGGGGGTCAGGTACTTTTCTCGCAGTGTTGTTCAGGGTGAATCACTTGCAGTTTATGGAAAGGTGAGTTATTTTGGCAGTCATGCACAGATGCAGCATCCCGATTACGATCGTCTCAGCTCCGATCGCCTTCAGGCGAGTGATGGTGAGTGCAGTGATTTTCAACTCTACAATACGGGTAAGATTATCCCCATCTACCAGAGCAATGAGGCCATGAAGCAGGCCAATCTGGGGTCGAAGCAGATGCGAACGATTATTGCCCGTGCTTTTGAACAGGGCGCTCCGGGTTTTCGAGAGAATCTCACTGCCTCCATGATTGCCGATAATGGCTTGATCTCCCTTGCAGAGGCTTATCGTGAGATCCATTTCCCCACCTCCCATCAGCAACTGGCAAAAGCGCGTTATCGACTGAAATGGAGCGAGCTCTTTTATGCGCAGCTTCTTTTTGCCCTTCGCCACAGTGAGATCAGACGCAATAAGGCCGCCGTAAAGTTTACCCACTCCGGGGAGGCGACGCAAAAGCTTTTTGCGAGCCTTCCTTATGCGTTGACTGACGGGCAGAAAAATGCAGTGCGTGAAATATACCGTGATCTCAGAAGTGGCTCTCCGATGAACCGTCTCTTGCAAGGAGATGTCGGCTCAGGAAAGACCATTGTTGCCATGTTTGCCATGGCTCTTGCTGCCGATAATGCCCTTCAGTCGGCCTTTATGGCTCCGACAGAAATTCTTGCGGTGCAGCATTATCTGGTGATGAAACGCTATTTTACTCCGCTTGGCCTGCATGTTGGTATTCTGACGGGCAAGCAGGGGAAAAAAGTACGTCAGGCGGTTCTTGATGCCCTCAGCTCCGGCGAGCTGCATTGTGTGATTGGCACTCATGCCATGATTGAGCATGGAGTCAGCTATGCCAATCTTGGGCTGGTTATTATTGACGAACAGCACCGATTCGGGGTGTTGCAGCGTAAGGCTCTGCAGGAAAAGGCGACAAATCCCCATGTGCTGCTGATGACGGCCACCCCGATTCCCAGAACCCTTGCCATGGGTGTGTTTGGTGATCTTGATGTTTCGGTTATTCGTGACAAGCCGGTGGGACGAAGAGCGATCAAGACCTTTCTGCGATCGGAACAGGAGAAGCTGAAGGTGTATGATCTGCTTCGCTCACAGATCGCAGAAGGAAGACAGGGTTATATTGTCTATCCTCTTGTCGAGGAGTCTGAAAAGATGGATCTGAAAGCGGCGGTTGAAAGCTATCATGAACTCTCTGCCACAGTGTTTCCCGATCTCCGCTCTGGATTGATTCACGGGCAGATGACTCCTGACGAGAAAGAGCGAGTGATGGAGTTATTCCGATGTGGGGAGATTGATCTGCTTGTGGGAACGACGGTGATAGAAGTTGGGGTGGATGTGCCCAATGCCACGGTGATGGTTATTGAGCATGCTGAACGGTTTGGTCTTGCTCAGTTGCATCAGCTCAGGGGACGGGTTGGAAGGGGGGAGCACCCATCCTCCTGTTTTCTGCTCTATGCAAAAATGACGGCGGATGCCCGAGAGCGGCTGGCGGCCATGGAGTCAACCAATGACGGTTTTGTTATCTCGGAAATTGATGCGAAAATAAGAGGGGCGGGCAATATTCTCGGGAAAGAGCAGTCTGGTGCCATGAGTGGGTTGAAAATTGCCGATTTGAACACGGATTATTCTATCATGCAATCCGCAAGGGCTGCGGCCTATGCTCTTGTTGAACAGGATGGGCAGTTGCGCTCTGCTGAACATACCATGATACGGGAGTGTTATCTACGTCAGTACCACAATCGTTTTTCGCTCGCCGATATTGGGTAGTTTTGTTGTGAACAATTCAATAAGTGACTTTTTTATATTAAGTTCTGAACTCTTTGGCATCTACAGTCATCAGGATGAAGCGACCGAATTTTGTGGTGTTTGAGGAGTTTTTCACGAATTCAAATGGGAGATAGTGAGTGGTATTTGTCAATGACGGGATGATTGTCGTTTTTTTATGAAAAAAGATGATGAAGGGGTTCCATGTGGGGTGGTCATGGAGATATCCGGTGCCTCTTATATTGTTGTTTCCGATGATGCAACAGAGTACCGGTGCCGCACTTTTCCTGGAACGAAAACGGAGAATGGTGATTCGACGCTTGTCGCAGTTGGTGACCGGGTTGAGCTGAAGATGATTGAAACTGGAACCGCGTTATACGAAGCGGCAATTACCCTCGTACTGCTTCGCCACAGTGCGCTGACAAGAAAAAGGGATGTTCGTCGCAACCGGAGCAAAGAGAAGGTGCAGGTGATAGCCGCCAATATTGATCAGTTGGTGGTTGTTGTTTCAGCCTTTGATCCTCCTCTCAGTACCCGACTGATTGACCGTTACCTCGTCTTTGCGGAATCCGAAGAGATGGAGGTTGTGATTGTGGTCAACAAGATGGATCTTGAGGATTCGAAGGAGACTCGTCAGTTGATGAAGCCCTATAAGGCGCTTGGATACAGAGTTGTCTATACCAGCGCTGAAGAGAAGAGAGGTATGGGGCTCCTTCGAAAGGCGCTGGCTGGAAAACTTTCAGCGTTCAGCGGCCACTCTGGTGTTGGAAAGTCAACGTTGATCAATCAGCTTTCCGGTCAAGAAGATCGGCTTCGTACCGGTGAAACCAATATGAAGACAGGAAAAGGGCTCCATACCACCACAAATTCAGTTATGCTTGCTCTGCCAAAAGGTGGCTATATCATTGATACTCCGGGGATCAGGGAGTTTAATCTTTCAGGAATTACCCGCGACAATCTGCGCTTCTATTTCAGGGAGTTTCTCTCATCAATGCAGGAGTGCAGTTACTCTTCATGTTCTCATACCGTAGAGCCCGGGTGCGGGATTATGAAGGCGGTCGAGGCTGGACGTATTGATCCCGACCGTTTCGAGAGTTATCTTGCCATCTATGAGAGCATCGATTAATTTCTTTTCATCACTAACCGTTATGCCTAATGATCATTACCGTTAATCCTGCTACCGAAGAGCCGATTGCCGAGTATCAGACCATGACATCCTGCGAGATTGAAGAGATCCTGCAGGTATCCCGTAGAGATGCTCTGTCATGGAGAAAAGTCTCACTGCTGGAACGCAGTTTACAGATGAGGTTTCTTGCGGAACTGATGCGTCAAAAGAAAGAGCATTGTGCTGCACTGATAACGCTTGAGATGGGCAAGCCTTTGGCTCAGGCAGTCGCTGAAGTGGTGAAGTCAGCTTGGGTCTGCGATTATTATGCAGATCATGCGGAAGAGTTTTTAATGCAGGAAGAGAGTCTGCTTGATGGGGGTGTTCGAGGCCTGGTTACCTTTGAACCCATCGGTCTTGTGCTTGGTATTATGCCGTGGAATTTCCCCTTCTGGCAGGTGCTCAGGTTTGCGGCACCGGCAATCATGGCGGGTAATGGCATTATTGTCAAGCATGCTCCAAGTGTTACCGGTTCAGCCATTGCCATCGAAGAGCTTTTCCGCGAAGCTGGCTTTCCCGAGCATCTTTACAGAACCGTTCATATCGACCTTGACGATGTTGACCGCTTGACTGGTTTCATGATTGATCATCCCGCCATTCAGGGCGTTTCAGTGACGGGCAGTACTGCCGCTGGCCGTGCTGTTGCCGCAAAGGCCGGGCGAGCCATCAAAAGAAGCGTCCTTGAGCTTGGCGGCAGTGATCCCTACATTGTGCTTGATGATGCTGATATTCCGCAGGCTGTTGCTATATGTGCTGCGGCGCGTCTGCTCAATTGCGGACAGAGTTGCATTTCCGCAAAACGTTTTATTGTGCAATCCTCAGTCATCAAGGAGTTTGAACGCCTGCTTCTGCAACGCATGGAGGCTTCGGTGATGGGCGATCCGTTTGATCTAACAGTGGACATTGGCCCGATGGCACGCCGCGATCTTCGCGACCAACTGCACGCTCAGGTTGCTGGAAGCGTATCTCGGGGAGCCCGATTGCTGTGCGGTGGGCAAATTCCTGAAAGAAAAGGATTTTTCTATCCACCAACGCTGCTCTCGGGTGTGCAGAAGGGGATGCCAGCGTACGATGAAGAGACCTTCGGTCCAGTTGCCGTGATTATTGAAGCAACGAATGATGATGATGCAATACGCATAGCCAACGATACTCCTTACGGCCTTGGGTCTGCGGTCTTCTCCCGGGATATTGACAGGGCAATTCTTCTCGCGGATCAACTTGAGGTTGGGAACTGTTTTTTTAACAGCTCAGTCAAGTCAGATCCACGCCTGCCATTTGGCGGAGTGAAAGAGTCTGGCTATGGTCGCGAGCTCTCCCGTTATGGTATCTGTGAGTTTGTCAATATCAAAAGTTTTTCCCGGTGAGCGCGTTGTTGCATCCCTTTTGCCGAGCTGGAGCTCGGCGCTCCCAGGACGCTTTTGCCCGGGAAAAAGTTCTTGTTGCGACTCGTGCTCTCCTGGAAATCAGGTTTCATGCATCCAGCCGGAAGGAATTTTCTTATGAACAAGCCTGTTGATCATACTCTTGACAGTCAGCTTCGGCAGGTGCTTGAGCGTCACCCGGAAATTCGGCTGGCATTGCTGTTTGGCTCTGTAGCGAAAGGGACAGCCCGTTATGACAGCGACCTTGATATAGCGGTTGCTGCTGATTGTCCACTCGATGTTCATAAGATCATGGCGCTGATTTCTGAACTGGCTGAATTGACGGGACGTCCTGTAGATTTGATTGATTTATCAACTGTTGGTGAGCCTTTGCTTGGCCAGATTATTGCTAGCGGTCGCAGAATCATGGGCACCGATACTCTCTACGCAGAGCAAGTGCTTAAACATCTCTATAATCAGGAGGATTTTGTGCCGTATCAGAAAAGAATTCTTAAAGAGCGGAGGGAAGCATGGATTGGGCGTTAATTGAGCAGAAGCTGGAATCTTTGCGCCGTTCTGTCCACAGGGTTAAAGAGAAATGCCCTGAAAGCGCGGCTGCCATAGCGAATAATTATGATGCTCAGGATATTCTTTCTCTTAATATTTCACGTGCTGTTCAGATGTGTGTAGATATTGGGACACATCTTATTGCAGGTACAGAGTATGCTGCTCCCGTAACGATGGGGCAGACATTCGATATTTTATGTGATGCGGGTATTATCAGTGCTGACCTGGCCGCACGCATGAAAAAAGCGGTAGGGTTTCGCAACATTGCGATTCATAACTACGAATCAATAAACCGGACTATCGTTTTTGCCATTGCCACAGCACACCTTCAGGATTTTGAAGAGTTTGCCAAGGCAATAATCAGAATTATGGATGGTCAAAAATGATGTACAGGTATGAATCTTCCGTTCCGTGGGGCAGTGAGCTGCATTATATCAGTATTCCTGAGTGGCCAAGAAAAAAAGCCTCAGACTCCTCTTGAAGTCTGAGGCTTTTTTTGAAACCTCCCCAACTAGCCCAGTCAGGCTATCGCGAGTTCTGAAAGATAGGTCTTGATGGACTGATGTTTTCCAAGGCCAAGTTTTTTGTGCATCCTGTAACGGATGCTCTCCATCCCTCTTGTTGAGATACCGACAGAACGGCCAATCTCTCTTGTGTCATAATTGAGCTTGACGAGAAGGCTTATCCTGAGCTCCCGCTGATTCAGGTTAGCATGTTTTTTCTGGAGTTTCGATAAAAAAACTGAATCGGACTCGGTCAACTCCATGTTCAGTCGTTTTTCGATGGTTTCGGTCTCAATCAGGGTCAAACAAGAATCGGTCATTACTCTCTTCACGCTTGTATCAATGTCAAGGGCATGTATCTGGTCAAGGAGATTGCGCAATGACGATGTTTTTTCTGCTATTGCCGTGGAAACTCTTGTCAGCTCCAGATCCTGATTTGCAACTCTCACTCTGAGATCGCCAATCTCTTTTTCATATTCCGCAGGAGATTTTTTGCCCACTTCAGCTTGTGTATTCATGGTATGATCACTCTGGTTATTTGTTTAAATACAGTAAGAACGTTGTGCTGCCTGGATTTGTAAAACCAGCACATGCCTGCAACAGCTTCAAGCATGCCGGCCTCCCTCGATAACACGTAAGAATAAGATCATCCCCTCGCCTTCTTTGCGGAATTATAAATCCACAACACGTCTTTCTGCGAAAAGCGAACAAAAAGCAGTAGTGCTTAAACTACTTTAATTCATATTTATTACTTCAATAACTGTATTCTATGTTTGACGTGTTCACAAGAGTAATATCGGTTTTTTTTAAGAAAAAAGCAAAAAAAATTCGTAGTTCTATTTGAAAACACACTTTTTCTTTTTTTTATACTTCGGTGTGATATTTTTTGAAGAGGTCATCATTGATTTGATGTCGAATCATTGTCTTTGCGGATTTGGTGTCTATTCTCGGAATGAAGTGTTTCTCCTCTCATCACTTTAGACTGATTGGAGTATTAAATGATTTAAATATATTTGGTTATTGGAAAACTTTAGTTTGTCTGTATGTTTTGTCGATTACCCGTATTTTGTCATGCAGCCAGTTCTGGCGACAGGACAGGTTATTACTCCCTCTTTCCTTTTATTCAATGTTCAGAATGATGAATAACAGTTGTCGTTACCTTTTTATTTTTAATCCAGCCGCCAATAAGGGTCGCGCTGCACGCAAGGCTGAGTGGCTCAAATCGCTTCTCTCGGGCCGAAAGGATTCGATATTGTTCACAACGACATATCCTGGTCATGCAGGAGATATTGCTCGATCTGAAGTAAGGGAATGCTTCTGTATGATTGCATGTGGTGGTGATGGAACACTTCATGAAGTGGTTAATGCCGTTGTTGGCCAGGGTGTTATCGTTGGGATTTTGCCGATCGGGTCAGCAAATGATTTTATTAAAACCCTGAATCCCGGTAAGAGCTTACCGTCCGGAATAGGACATTTTTTTAATGGAGGAGTCAAATGTGTTGATCTTGGCAGCGTCTCCTGGGGTGATGGAGATCACCAGTATTTTATCAACTCTTTGGGCATCGGTTTCACCGGAAGGATCGCCAAAAGCGTTAAGCATCTACGCTGGTTGAGGGGAGAGTTTGCTTATTTTTATGCGCTTTTAAGCGTACTCTATAGTTATAGAGCGCCGATTATGCGCATTAAAATTACCTTGGAGCACTCTTTGCTTGAGCTTTGTGAGCCCGTTTTTGCATTTTCGGTCTCAAACGGAAAAATTGAAGGGGGGAAATTTCGTTTGGCACCGGAAGCAGATTTGTATGACGGATTTCTTGATGTCTGTATTCTCAAGGCGATTCCACAACATGAACTTTTCCGTTATGTCCTTGAATATCTTCGGGGAACGCATATTTACGATCCACAGGTGCTCTATTGCAAGGCGAAGGCTGTCGAGGTGATGCTGGAAAAGGCTGATGTTATGCACATTGATGGAGAGGTATTTGACAATGTTTGTGGCAGGATAGCAATATCGGTTATCCCAAAGGGAATTTCCGTAGTACAGGGTACTGAATTGTGCGATTAGTAATGAAAAAGTGCTTTATTTAATATTCATAACGCATTATTTTTAAATAAACAAGCGTCAATTTCTCGTTTCAAAATAGCCACACCCAACGGGTTAAGAGCACCATTGCAGATAATGAAGCTTATAACAATAATAAAAATAAATACTTAAGGCTTGTAATGTGCAAGCCGGTCATCGATGAATCGCTCAATTCAGGAGGGTTTTACATAAACGCAAGCTCCGAAAGATAGGTTTTGATTGACTGGTGTTTTTCCAACCCTAACTTTTTGTGCATTCTGAAGCGGACACTTTCCATACCTCTTACCGATATGCCAATTGAGCTGGCAATCTCTGTCGTGTCGTGGTTTAACTTGACAAGCATGCAGATTCTCAGTTCTCGTTTGTTGAGCTGAGGAAATGTTTTCTGGAGCATGGATAAAAAGAGTGAATCGGCTTCAGTCAATTCCAGACTCAGTTTTTTATCTGTACTATCGGTCTCAATCAGGTGCGAGCAGCAATCAGTCATAGCTTTTTTAGTGGAAGGTTCGATGTCAAGGGTGTATATCTGGTCAAGCAGACACTGTAATCCGTCTATATTTTCTGCAGTTGTCGTTGATCTCCTTGTCAGTTCATTATCCTGAACAGCGATTCTTTTGTGAAGAGTTTCCATCTCTTTTTCCATCTCAAGAATCAATTTTTTGTTTGCTTCTGCCTGCGCATTCATTTTTATAACCATCTGCGTGATGCGATGCTCAAAACTTTGCTGAAGCAGTTGGATCTCTCTCTCTTTTTCCCTCTCCTTGGCAAGAAGGTCACAGCGCAAGGAGTCTAATGCCTTGAAAAATGGATAATACTGGTTGTCAGGGGGCGGCGTTGTTATCTGTTCGTCCAGCATATTGAGCCAGGATATTCTTGCAATTGCCTGCAGATACTGTTTTTTTAGGGCTGACTCAGCCTTGTGTTCAAGTTCCAACTCTTCTGTTATGGGCACCCCCTTCTTGAATGCCATAATATATTCTATGGCATTTTCATAGCTTTTGGCCATGATGACGGATATTTTTTGTGGTGCAACTGCGGTAAATGTCTCCATCGTTATACGCATGGACTCATGCATATTGTAAAAACAAATAACCCCGAGAAGCGGGTTCCAGTTAAAAAAAAGATCAGTAATCGCCTGCTTGTATCTGAAGGTGATATTAAACACGCTTTTGAGATCAAACAGAATATGAAACTGTGTGTTCAGAAGAGCAGATTCAGTAAGCACAACCTGCAAAAGTTCAACGTCCATAAAGTCCAGTATGACATCTGTTTTTGCTTCAACCCACGTGTGGACGATATTTCCGTCAATCACACTCATCCACTTGGTGAAGTTGGATGCCGGGTGGTGGTTGTTCCAGTGACTTTTTTTTGTTATGTCAAGTGATTGCAGTGCAGCTGGTTCCATTTTTTCTCCGCAGAATTGTGTGATGCTTGCCTCTCTTGACTTATTACAGACCACAATAAAAGTCTGTACCCCAAGTATAACAACCAATTACTGTTATTAAAATGCTCCTTGCTTGCTCTCTCTTTTTATTGATTTAAAAAGCGTATTTTTAAGCCGTGACTGTGGCGTAACAGTGAGAAAAATGTGGGTGAGAGATAATAAACCGTCCAACTCTCTCCGCTCATACGGCCTCTTTTTTTATATTGCTTGGCGCTTTTGTGACTGATTTGCAACCTGATAGCTCCAATAGTCTCAAACTTAGAGGGTCTTTGCATTATGCAGATTGTTGTTTTTGAAGATACCAGAGTACTGGAACTCAAACCTCTTGTCAACCTTAAACCGGTTTATGGTCTTTATACCGGGTTTCGCTCGCTTCAGGAGAAGTTTGAGTATTTGACAAGAGGGAGTGTGAAGCTTACCTATCACTTGCGTCGATATCTGGCTCCTTTTTTTGCTGAACAGCATCCAGAATGCCAGGTCAACCGTCTTGAAGAGAGGGATGTGTTGCTGGTTAATGGTCGTGTTGTCTGTGATGAAGCTGCCGCCAGAGCTATCAGTGAAGGTGCCTTTGATTCAGGCAAGGCCTATATGCAGGGCGAGACTCTTCTCTTTGCAAGAGTTGACAGCTCACTGTTGCTTACTGGCGACGGGGGCCTTATGCCAGATCTTTTTGATACATCTCGTCTTGCCGCAGAACTTGTTACTGAAACGGTAACAGGGTTCCGGGTTATCGACAATGTCTGGGATGTCATTGCTTTTCATGCGGATGAACTTTTGCGGGATGCTGAAACGCTTGAGTTGGGCCGTATTGAGGGAGACGTTCATCCCTCTGTTGCCATCGTCAATCGTTCAAATATCTATGTTGGTCCAGGAGCAGTGGTCCGCGCAGGAGCGGTGCTTGATGCTGATGAAGGATTTGTGGCCGTTGGTTCCGGTGCGATTGTTGAACCTCAGGCTGTGCTTATGCAGAATGTTTTTCTTGCCCCCTGGTCGAGGGTCAAAATTGGTGCCAAGATATTCAGCAATGTTACCGTGGGGATGGCCTCCAAAGTTGGGGGTGAGGTTGAGGACTCTCTTATTGAGCCGTTCGCCAATAAGCAGCATGACGGTTTTCTTGGGCACTCTTACCTCTCTTCCTGGTGTAACCTCGGTGCAGGAACCAATACAAGCGATCTCAAGAATAACTACAGCCAGATAACATTAAGCATTAATGGCCAGTTGCTTAAGACAGGTTTGCAGTTTCTTGGCCTTTTGATGGGTGACCACAGCAAGAGCTCTATTAATTCAATGTTCAATACCGGTACGGTTGTTGGAACAGGGGCGAATATTTTTGGCGGGGGGTTTCCTCCCAAAGAGATTCCCTCTTTTTCATGGGGCGGGAGTGGAGGTTTTGAGAACTATGATGTAGAAAAAGCGGTTGAAACGGCAATGAGGGTTATGGCGCGCCGCAAGGTCACGATGAGTAGTGCTTATGAGTCTCTGTTTCGGTTTGTTGCCCGGGAGGGTGTTGGTCAGTCCTATGTATAAATTATTATCAAGCAGGAGCGTCGTATGATTTTGGTTGTTGATAACTACGATTCTTTTACCTATAACCTGGTGCAGTATATTGGTGAGTCAGGAGAGAGCATTGAAGTGTACCGTAACGATGAGCTTTCAGTAGATGCGATTCTTGCAAAAAATCCAGCAAAGATTGTTATCTCTCCCGGGCCTGGTACTCCTGATGATGCGGGTGTCTCCGTGCCGCTGATTCATGCTGTAAAGGGAAGGATTCCGTTACTTGGGTTTTGTCTGGGACATCAGTCAATCGGGATGGCTCTTGGTGGAGCGGTGGTGAGGGCGGCCAGCATTATGCATGGCAAGACCTCATTGGTTTATCATGACGATTGCGGTATTTTCAGTGGAATAGCAAATCCATTTGTTGCAACACGCTATCATTCACTCATTGTTGAAAGAGAATCGCTTCCGGCATCACTTGTTATTCGGGCATGGACTGATGACGGGGTGATTATGGGGATGGATTCCGAACAGTTCAAGCTTTATGGGGTACAGTTTCATCCCGAATCTATCATGACCACTGAGGGTAAAAAAATTATCAGGAATTTTCTTGAGTTGTAAGTATCTCATTCATTAGCAATACATTACTATATGGATATCTATTGTCCTCCAGGAGGAACAGGGAAGAGAGTGCAGCAGCATCCCGGCTCCAGGCGGGAAAGTGATTTCATGGCTGATGGATGGCGGGTCTTCAAGATCATGGCAGAGTTTGTGAGTGGTTTTGAGATGATGTCCGATGTTGGTCCGGCGGTTACTGTTTTTGGCTCTACACGGGTGCTAACAGGAAGCGCAGAGTACCATCTTGCCGAAAGAATCGCAGAGCTTTTGGTCGCTGAGGGGTTTTCAGTGGGAAAAAGTTATTGGGAAGGTTTTTATCGTTGGATCAAGGAGACCATGCAGAACGAGAAAGGCTATATCAGCGCCGTTGATTTTGACTTTGTCTCCATCGAAGATAGCCCGGAAGAGGTTATAGCAATTATTAAAAGATTTTATCCTGACGGATATTCCCTGAATTTTTAATTCGGTATTGCTGTTCTAATGAATTAATTCAGCCATTGCAGAACCGCATTGGTTTCCTTGATGCTGAGTTGTGCTTCTGGTTTCAAAAGGTAGTAGAGCGGTTGATGAGCTGACCCTTTTTGCACTACATTTCTGATTTTCGTTGTTAATAAAGGTGCTCTTGTCTCATTTTTTTTCAATGTTGAGAAATTGAGTGCGGTTCGGCCTGAGGAGACGATGCTGCAGGCCAGCCATGAAGCTGGAGCTATGTAGGCAATCTGTGGCCATTGGGTTTCGTATGAGTGGCAGTCATAACAAGCCTTTTTCAGTGAGCTTTGTATAATGCAGGGGAGCTGAATTTTTTGACTTGCAGGCGGGTTGATGCGGTTAAGTGGTACAAACTGCATAAGTATCAACACGATGATCGACCAGCTTGCAATGGATTTCGTTGAAAATGTCATTAATTTCTGAAGCTCCGAACGGTTGTTTTTTAGTGTAAACTTTTAAAAAAGCATTTTTGTGATATTTCCCTGCGAGCACGCTGTGTGGCACTATCTTCCCCAAATCAGGGCTGATCTTGCTCTTGGACTTGTGAAAACTGGTATGACGCAAACGCAGGCGGCAAAAAAACTTGGCGTTACTCCTGCGGCTGTCTCACAGTATATTCATAAAAAACGGGGCATGCAATCCCCAAAGAGTTTGTTGTATCATGCTGAGATTGCCGCTACAGTTGAAAAAATTTGCGACAGGGTCTCTATGGATGAGCTTCTTCAACTTGTTTGTAGTTGTTGTCGTCTGATGCAAAAGGAGGGGGAGGAAAATGGTGTGCTCTGCTCTAAAGCTTAAAGCTCAACAATAATATGTGCCTCAGTGGAATGCCCGTTCAGCAGGTTTTTCAGGGTATCAATCAGTTCCATGCCGTATTTGTTGAGATAATAAAAAATATTGATGAGCCGTTCCTGGGGCAGCCCCTCAGGAAAAAGTGCGGTTTCCGCTTTCAGGATCTGCTCAAGCAGCTCTTCATGTTTGCGTCGGCTTGCTTTCCATACTTTTTGTTCAATGCCTTCCACAATTTTAGCTGACTGGACAGATGATGCTGCAAGAAGTGGTTCAAGAGTAGGGTCTATTTTTGCAAGTACAGGTACGAGCGCGGCAAAAGCTTTGCGGATCTCCTCTTTGGTCTCTTCGAACAGCGTCTCCAGCTCAGGGTTTTCAGCGATTCCAACGGCATTTTTTTTCAGTTGTTGCAGATCTCCGAATATCGCGTGGTAAATTTGTTTGCGCGAAAAGCCGGGCCTTCCCGTGACATGAAGAAGTTTGTCCATGATCCGGCTTATTTTCGGCTCCACCAGGGTAAAGCTCCCTCTTGGAATAATAAAGGGCATGGTGATGCCGAAGTGCTCGTAATTTGTCCGGTATTGTGCCAGGTAGCTTATCTCTCCCGGGCCGGCAATGCAGGCAAAGGTTGGCAACACATAATCCTGCACTATCGGTCTCAGCACAACGTTTGGGCTGAATCGCTCTGGATGATCCTGGCACAACTCAAGTATCTGATGTCTTGAATAGCGCTGTTTGTCGGGTACAATGGTAAAGGTATCCTCTGAAGGCTGCTCTATTTTCTGTCGTTGTCCATGCTGGTTGATAAAGTAGAGATTGACCGCCCTGGGTTTAGTTTGTGCCGAGTAGCCGAGATTTTCAAGTCGGGTGCTTTGTGCAATCACGTTATAGGATGAGGCTGGCGCGGATGAGAGCTCTTGCAGAAAAATTTTTGCTGAAAGTTTTTTAAACTCGGGATCCTGGCTCGACAGCAAAACCAGGGGCTGCTCACTGAAGAGCCGCATCATGGTGCTGGCAAAACTGATTTCAAAGGTACTGCCCGGATAATAGCACTTCGTCAGGATATCCGAAATGCTCTGCTTGTAGGCAGAGTCGGGCAGGAGTCGCAGAAACTCCTCAACTGTTCGGCTAATCTCTTCGCCGAAGCAGGAGTTTGCAACCATCTGATCCGGCATTCGTCTGTAGGGCTCTTGCCCGAAGTGTACAACCTGATTTTCCGAAAAAATTGCGGTGTGCGCCGACTCCTCATAGTCGTGGTCTTCACCCTCGAGCCAGAAGATTGGCACGAAATCGTATTCAGGAAAGAGCGCTTTCTGGCGTTCAGCAACAATAATGGCAGTCAATGCTTTATAGATGGTGTAGAGTGGCCCGGTAAAAAGGCCGAGTTGCTGGCCGGTAACAATGGCCATACAGCGTGGTGAGCGGAGCTTTTCGATCTCTTTGAGCTGTCGTTCAGTGCCTCCCCAGCGGCTGTTTTGCCGCGAAAGAAGCCGAACAAGAGTCTCCCGATGATATGTTCTCGAACTCAACAGCCCAAGCTGGCGATAATAATCGGCTTCTCGTTGATAATCGAGGTGAAAACTTCCGGTCATCAACTCTTCACGTTCCGGACTCTCTGATGTATAGTCACGGAAAAGCTTTGAAAATCCTTTTTTGGGTGTCAGGATCTGTTTATAGTCGAGCAGAAAGGTGTTCACGCTTTTATTTTTGCAGGTTCCATTGTTCGAGGGTACTGATAGAGCTGTGGTTGGTCATATCGCACGACACTGGTGTTACGGTGACATAGTTATGTCGAACGGCAAATTCATCTTGTTGCAGCGCATCATCAAGCAGACGCAGGGTACCACTCAGCCAGTAATAGGGGTTTCCGAACATATCGTGTCGCTCAATGGTATCCTCTTCCCACCGAGAACGCCCTTGTTCGGTGATCACGATTCCGGCAATTTGTGATTCCGCTATATTTGGAATATTGGATGAGAGAATGGTGTCTGGCGGGAGGCCCTCAAGCAGCACCTTTTTTGCCAGTTTGCGAGCGAATTTCGCTGCGTAGGAAAAGTCCGCATTTTCGTAGGTTGTCAGCGAAAATGCCAGGGAGGTAATGCCCTGTATAGCGCCCTCAAGAGCAGCGGCGATGGTGCCGGAGTAGATGGTGTTGATGGCAGTGTTGCTGCCATAGTTGATGCCTGAAACAATCAAATCAGGTTTTGATGGCAGGATGTGACTCAGGGCAACCTTGATGCAGTCAACCGGGGTTCCAGAGACAGTATAGCCGAAAAAATGGCCGTTTTTCAGGAACTTTTTTATTCTCAAAGGTGTGCCGAGGGTCATGGCGTGGCTCATGCCGCTGTGTGGCTCTGCCGGAGCAACAACGGTGACTCGTCCGATTTTTTTCATTGAAGCCGCCAGCGCATGGATTCCCTCTCCTTCAATGCCATCATCATTGCAGACCAGTATATGGGGCTTGTTCGGAGTATGCAAGGTGTTCTGTTCTGCTATCATGAGCGTGTTCTTGTGTCAGTTGTCCCGGTCTCAGAGAGGTAGGTTTGGACGATAAAAATATAAAAAACTTCTCCTCAAACCATCAACTAACAATAATAAAAGAAATTCACTCATTCATATATTGTTTTTTTTAAGAGTTCCCACCCATTTTACGTGTCATTGAAATCGTTTTATTTTGGGTTGTGTGGTGTGATTCTTTAGAGAAATTCGATATCGTGAACTTCTTGTTCTGTTGCTCAATCTCGTGAAGAGTGCGAGAATGTGCGCAGTTTATGTATTTTTGGTTTTAACCATTAAATCAGTGATGTAGTATGAGGCTCAAATTCATTGTGGTTATGGCGGCTCTATCGGCTTCGTTGGCGGGCTGTGTTGGTGAGAGACAGGTGCGATATGAGATTGTTGGCGCAGGAAACTCCTGTGCGTATAAAATGGATCGTGATTCAGGGCAGGTGTGGTTTATTTCACCGGATGGGGAGCGGAGGCTTCATGTTATCCCGTAGGGTTTGATTCCATCTCTGACAAGCTTTATGATTCCAGAAACCTTGTATGCGTTTTCAGATACACAAATAGCTCCCAGTAACGGGGGCTATTTGTGCCATGATATATTGTAATACTTAAAAAAGTCATCTCTCAAAAGCTATGCCCAATACTGAAATACCAGATTGTGTCTGAAAATCTTGACGAAAGAGCGCCTGCCGTATGTTCTTGTTCCGGTAACGGCAGCAGTTTTGATATTGCGAGCCTTGCTGGCCCGACAGGAGTCTCCCACATCATGCTTGCTCCAATACCCTGCATCAAGGCGGCGGTAGAGATGTCATCCATCTGTTCCCAGGCATTTCCGATGTTATAATGCAGAAACATGGAGGTCGGAAAGAGAATTTCAAACGAGGGTTTATAGCCGAGTTGTATTCCAGCAGCAGCCATATTATTGCATGCAAGAGCGTTCTCTTTGATTCCGATGAAGCGCTGGCTGTATGTGTTTCCATTGCCCCCGAGGAAAAATTTCTCTGACAGAAGCATATTGTTGCTGCTCAGTCCCAAAAGCCCTGAGAGCTGAAACGACACTCTGTTGATGAGCCGGATATTTTCTTCGTGGTTCCCCGACACCTGCCAGAAGAGTTCATGATTGTCAAGCAGGGCTGTCGTGATTGAGTATCTGAGATTTGTATAGCTTCCAGATGTGGGTATGAGAGCGTTGTTTCTTGAGTCACGGGTAAACTGTGTACCAACAGAAAACATGCTGCTGTTTGCTGTGTTCAGTGTCGGTGACGTATTATCTTTGGCGTATGATTGTGCGTTTTGGAGAGTTATATCGGCAATAACCTGTCCATTTTTTCTGATTCTTGTCCCGAAAGCGTGGTTGAAACCATATTTTTGGATTCCGTATTGGGTTGTGTTGCCTGTTGTTTCAAGATGATTGAATATATGCTGATCATAAAAAATGCGTGATGACATGGTAAAATGTGATGCCCCTATGCGTGGCATTGAGAGTTCAATGTTTGCAAGCAAGCTGTTTCTTCCTGTTTTCAACCAACCACCGAAAGAGCTGGTTGTTCCTCCAAAATTTTCGTTTCTGATATCGACAAGGAATTGTGCATCGTTAGTTTCATCATAGCGCAATCCCAGTCGCAGTACTGATGCTGGTTTTTCTTCAAGAGAAAACCAGAGGAGTTGGTTTCTGCCGGAGCTGGAGGTATAAGGAGGTTCTGCGGAGATGGATACCCGATTAAAGACTCCTGTTCCGTAGAGATTTTCAACCGATTCTTCAGCCTTGAGGAGATTAAGTGCCCGAGTAGTATCAATTTTTATCTCTCGCGTTATCGGAGTGATTTTCGTCATATTTTTATCTCTGCGGATCTCGATACCCTGTGGTTTTCCAGACGAGAGTGTGACTTCAAGCAAACCGCTGTTGATGGTGGTATTTGTAATGGTAACCAGGCTGTATCCTTTTTTTCGATATTCTTTTATCAGTGATTCAAGAACGTTGGTGCCTGCCGCGTTTGTGTAGAGCTCTCCCGTTAACGGCTTGAAACAGCCTTCAATATCTTTGTCCGACAGTACATCAGGTGGCCCTCCAACGACCGTTACCTTGTTTATGGCTGGAAGCGGTTCAAGATGAAAGAGAACAGTTTTATGGTCTTTATTGAGTTCAGCAGAGACCCTCGTAAAGAGATCCGTTGCCAGCAACTCTTGACAGGTTTTGTTAAGGTCGGTTGCAGTGAGGAGAATTGCAGAAACAACCTGCTCAAGTTTCGGATTATCATGCTGCAAAAGAGCAGTTTTTGCATAGTGCCCGATAGCCGCACCTTCGATACTCTTTTTTTTGATATCGTGTTTTATTTTTTTTGCTTCAAATTTCCCTTTGGCATACCCAGCGTCAATCAGTGCTTTGATATTGGAAAAATCGGTGGCTTTATGGTTGTCGAGATCAGGAGTTATAATGATATCAGCTTTTGCAAGCTGTGCCGGATACTGTAATTTCGTGAGAATGGTCATTGCCTGATCTGCCGCCTTCCATGGGAGATCAAGCTCTTCACCGGTTGTATACATGCTGCCGTGTGTATCGATCGCGATTTTATAGTCGGTGTTGAAGCTTTCAAGTTCATCGACCGGAAGATTTGCAACAAGTCCGCCATCAACCAGATGGTAGTTGTTCTGGATGATTGGTTCATACAGAATGGGAATGGTGCTGCTTGCCCGAATTGCCTCTGAAAGTGAGCCTGAAAAGAGTGGTATCCGCATTCCTGAGACAAGATCAGTGGCTACTGCCCTGAAATTGATTGGCAGTGTTGAAAAATCTCCTGAAGAGTGATACAGTGCATTAAGTGTCAGAAGGTCGACTTTTTCTGTCATCTTTTGGGCGGAATTCAGCGATTTTGGAATGAGCAGTTTTAGTTTATTGAAACGGATTGCGATGGAAGCACGGTCACGGATTCGTTGCTGTTCGAGAAAAATATTTGATCGTGTATAATTGGCATTAAGCGAAATAATGGATTCCCAAGGGATGGTCTGTACGATCTTTTCAAGTTCCGCAGGACTGTATCCGCAACTAGAGAGACCTCCTATAATGGCCCCCATGCTTGTGCCAGCAATATAATCAACAGGAATACCCTCCTCCTCAAACGCCTTGAGAATGCCAATTTGAGCAAGACCGTTGGCTCCACCGCCCGAGAGTGCAAGACCCACGGTTTTTCTTGCAACTCTCATGGCATTGAAAAGAGCATAGCGGCGCTGGGGAAGTTTGAGTGTGTCGGGATAGACAACTGTGGCTGGTGATGCCACTGCATCTGGCATCGGCCACATTTCTATAAAACTGAGTGCGACGATGAGTAGTGTCGCTATTGAGAGAGCTCCTCTGATGTTCAACTGGTGATACTCCTTGTTCATTCTCCTGCAATAAAAGTTATATTGAGTCTGTTTTTGAGAACTCAAGCAGACTTTTTATCTTGAGCATATAATGTATAACCTTTACTCTTCATTGTGAAAATGGGCTGGTTCAATCGGGTAAAACCATCAATATATCCTACCGACAAACGTGATGTGCCGGAGGGGTTGTGGGCGAAATGTGACGAGTGCGGAGCAGTGCTTCACAAAATTCAGCTTGCCGATCATCAGTTTACCTGTCAGCAATGTGGTCATCATTTCAGGATATCGCCCTATAAATATTTTTCCATTCTTTTTGACGGTGACAAGTACTCTGAATTTGGTGATGAGCTTCGTGCCGCCGATCCTCTTGTGTTCACCGATACCAAAAAATATCCTGACAGAGTTCATGATACCATTGAGAAGAATGGGAAAACGGAAGCCTGCCGCAATGCTTATGGGGAGTGTGGAGGAGCGCCGCTTGTCATTTCTGCAATGGATTTTGGCTTTATCGGTGGCTCCATGGGTTCCGTTGTTGGTGAAAAAATAGCACGTGCGGTTGACAAGTCGCTTGAACTGAATGCGCCTCTGCTTGTTATTTCCCAGTCAGGGGGAGCCAGAATGATGGAGGGTGCATTCAGCCTCATGCAGATGGCTAAAACCGCAGCCCGCCTTACCCGACTTCACGAAAGAAAACTGCCCTATATCTCTCTTCTTACAGATCCAACTATGGGGGGAATTACCGCCTCCTTTGCCATGCTTGGCGACATTAACATCAGCGAGCCCAAGGCGCTTATCGGTTTTGCTGGCCCTCGCGTTATCAGAGATACCATCAAAAGAGACCTGCCTGAAGGGTTTCAGCGTGCAGAATTTCTCATCGAGCACGGTTTTCTTGATCGCATTATTCCACGACGTGAATTGAAGCGTGAACTGGTTAGCTTGCTCAGTATGCTGAAGGTTTAGTTCATCTCCATCCCAGCGCCGCTGCCGTCACAGGAAATTGTGTGATGAATATCTTTTTGATCTCCAACGCAATCTCGCGATGCTCTTGCTGCGTGCTTTTGTCGGTTCGTACCTCAAGGTAGTGAATCCAGCTCCGGACGGAGCCTTTCATGTAGAGCTTCGTCTGCGTGCCGAGTGGCAATAATACTCTTGCGCACTCTTTGGCGATACCTTTTTCAAGGGCCAGGTTGTATTGCTCAAGCGCTCTGCTTGCCATCCGCTCCTGTGCCTCAGCAAACCACAGCTTTGTGGCATCATCCAAATCGTCAAGAGAGTTCTGGCGGTTTTTGCTATCCTGTCGGCGCGGTTGATAGCGTTCTATCTCCTGCGCCTTGGCATAGCGCTGGCTGAACTCCTGAAATTGAAAGCTTTTATGGCGCAAAATCTGTGGAGAAATTGCCCGTGAGGTGATAATTTCAACACTCATATCAACCATCTCAAAAATGCTCCAGTGCTTGTGCTCAATGCAATAGGCGAGGAGCTTCTGATAATCGAGCGTCTCCTGATGGGGGCTGGATACTCGTGCGCAGTAAGCAATCAGTCCTTCTGGCGTGAGCGGCTGGTTGTCGACCTGGATAAGTGGAGCGGTGACAGCAATGAGGCGTACCTGCATGTTCCTTGATATTTTGGTGGTTGTCTGACCTCGCGGAATATAGCGGAAATGGCTCCATTTTCCATCTTCTGCACGAAAGGTAAGAGAGCTCTTTTTTTTTGCAGATTGGAACGGGAACTCTTGATTTATTGTTGTCACTGCGTATTTTGCAGGTCAATGTTCAGGAGCCTGGAAGAGGGAGATATTCAGTTTGTTGGACGTGGCGCTTTTGGCGCCGATCTGTTTTTTTAACGATGTACTACAATCAAACAACAGAGCAACTATGGCAAATATTAATTTTGGTTTTGAGCACCATGCCAAAAAAATGTACTCAGGCGCAATAGAGCAGGGGATTACCAACTCTCTTGTACCCATGGTCATCGAGACTTCAGGAAGAGGGGAGAGGGCATTCGATATTTTTTCAAGACTGTTGCGTGAACGCATCATTTTTCTCGGCAGCGGAATTGACGAGCATGTTGCCGGTCTGATTATGGCCCAGCTTATTTTTCTCGAATCAGAAGATCCTGAGCGTGACATTTATATCTATGTCAACTCTCCAGGAGGGAGCGTTTCTGCCGGTCTCGGTATATACGATACTATGCAGTACATCCGTCCGGAGGTTTCGACGGTCTGTGTCGGTATGGCGGCAAGCATGGGCGCATTTCTTCTTGCAAGCGGAGCAAAAGGCAAGAGAGCTTCGCTTCCCCATTCAAGAATCATGATTCATCAGCCATCCGGTGGAGCGCATGGACAGGAGACAGATATTGTTATCCAGGCGAGGGAAATTGAGAAGATTCGGACGTTGCTTGACGAACTGCTTGCCAGGCATACCGGCAAGGATGTGCAGCAGGTAAGGGAAGATTCGGAAAGAGATCGCTGGATGAACGCACAGGAAGCGCTGGATTATGGCATTATCGACGCTATTTTTGAGAAACGTCCAGCACCTGAAAAAAAGGACTAACCCGAGCCAGTATATCATGAGCGATCATACCGAAGCATTTAATCTTGAAAAAAGTTATAACCATCACGATGTTGAAGAGCAGTGGAGAAGTGAACACTGGGAAGAGGTCGGGAGTTTTCATGCCGAGAGTTCCCGTGTTCTGAACGAGGGCAAAGAGCCCTATACGGTGCTTATGCCGCCACCCAACGTTACCGGAAGTCTGACGCTGGGTCATGTGTTGAACCATACCCTGCAGGATATTTTTATGCGCTACAATCGTATGACCGGTAAAGAGGCCTTGTGGCTTCCTGGTACCGATCATGCCGGTATTGCCACGCAGACCGTGGTGGAGCGAAAGCTGAAAAAAGAGGGCATAACTCGCCACGACCTGGGCCGTAAGGAGTTTCTTGATCATGTCTGGCAGTGGAGGGATGAGTACGGTGGCCTCATTCTCAAGCAGCTTCGCAAGCTGGGAATCTCCTGCGACTGGCGTCGCAACCTCTTTACCATGGACGAAGGCGCTTCAACGGCGGTCATCAACTCCTTTGTCGAGCTCTATCGTGATGGATTGATCTATCGGGGTGCCCGTATTATCAACTGGTGCCCGGTGTCGCAGACTGCCCTCTCTGATGAAGAGGTGATCATGAAGCCTCGTCGCGACAAGCTGGTCTATGTGCAGTATGCTCTGGTCAACCAACCCGGCGAATATATTACCATTGCGACCGTCAGGCCGGAAACAATTCTGGCAGACGTTGCCATTGCTGTCAACCCCGAAGATCCGCGTTTCCGTCACCTTATCGGGCAACTTGCCATCGTGCCGGTTGCAGGGCACCATATTCCTATTATTGCTGATGATTATGTTGACATTGAGTTTGGCACCGGAGCACTGAAAATTACTCCGGCGCATGATCCCAACGACTATCAGGTTGCCCGGCGACACAACCTCCCGATTCTTTCTGTTATCGGTAAAGATGGCAGGATGACCGACGATTTTGGTTATGGCGGTATGGATCGATTTGATGCTCGCGACAAAATTCTCAAGGATCTGGAAGAGCTTGGCAATCTGGTGCGCGTTGAGGAGTATGAGCACAATGTTGGCTACTCCGAGCGGGCAGATGTTGTTGTTGAACCCTATCTCTCCGAGCAGTGGTTTGTGAAGATGAAGCCGCTTGCCGAGCCGGCTTTGAAGGTGGTCAATGATGGTGAGATTCAGTTTCATCCCCGGCAATGGATCAATACCTACCGCCACTGGATGGAAAATATTCAGGATTGGTGCATCTCGCGCCAGATCTGGTGGGGCCATCGTATTCCCGCCTGGTACGATACAGAGGGTCGGGTATGGGTTGCCGCTTCATATCAGGAGGCATGTCATCTTGCAGGCACCGACAAACTGGTGCAGGACGAAGATGTGCTGGATACCTGGTTCTCGTCGTGGCTCTGGCCAATGACAACGCTAGGCTGGACAGAGAAGCAGAGTGACAATGATGATCTCAGGTCGTTTTATCCCACCAGTACGCTGGTGACCGGGCCGGACATCATCTTCTTCTGGGTAGCCAGAATGATTATGGCGGGCCTCTATTTCAAAGGGGAGGTGCCTTTCCGTGATGTCTACTTTACCAGCATTATTCGCGACATGAAGGGGCGGAAACTCTCAAAGTCGCTTGGTAATTCGCCTGATCCACTCAAGGTGATTGACACTTATGGTACCGATGCCCTTCGTTTTACCATCATCTATATTGCGCCTCTTGGTCAGGATGTGCTGTTCGGTGAAGAGAAGTGTGAGCTGGGCCGCAATTTTGCTACAAAAATATGGAATGCTACTCGTCTTGTCTTTATGCAGCGCGAAAAGTATTTCAGTGATCAGGAAGATTTTTCCTCATGCTATACAACGTTTGATCCTCGTTCAGTTACTCTGGATTTTGCCGAACAGTGGCTTCTTGCTGGCTATCATGCCATGCTTGAGCGCTATCATTACGGCTTTAGTCAGTTCAGGGTCAACGACATCGTCAAGCTGCTTCACGACTTTTTCTGGGGTGATTACTGCGACTGGTATCTTGAGGCGCTGAAGGTGAAACTTGCGGGGGAGTTGACCAGAGATGAGGCTCGCAACGCGGTATGCCTTGCGGTCTCTCTCCTTGAGGGTACTCTTCAAGCGCTGCATCCAGTGATGCCCTTTATTACCGATGAGATATGGCATCATGTTCTGCCTCATGCCCGCGAGGAGAGTATTGCCCTGTCGGCGATGCCCCTTGCGGATGCCGCTATTGCCGGATTTGATCGCCGTGGATTTTCTCTGATCCAAAAGCTTGTTAGCGAAATCAGAAGTCTCCGTTCATTGTTTGGTGTGCCACACAAGAGCGAAGCGAGGATTCTTTTCAGGTCAGCCAATGAAGCAGATCGTGGTGTGATTGAGGCAAATTTTCCTCTGATTGCCGCACTTGGTCAATGTATTCCTGCGTTTATGGAGAGTGCAGAGCGCCCGCATCACGCGGCAGGCTCAGTGATTGAAGGAAATGAACTCTTTGTGCTGCTTGAGGGTTTAATATCCTTTGACAAGGAGCGAGCACGTCTTCAGAAAGAGATTGATAATATCGCCTCTTACGTCCTCTCTGTTCGCAGAAAACTTTCCAGCGGGGGTTTTGTTGATAATGCTCCTCCCGAAGTTATTGAAAAAGAGCGTGAGAAGCTGAGGGAGGCGGAGGATAGTGTTGAAAAACTCAGAGGTAATCTTGCCGTTCTCAGCGAATGAGGAGGTTGTAATTTCAGGCTCTTATGGGTTCGGGGTGGTGTAAGCTAAATTATTAGGTTACATCGGTAAAAAGTGGTACATTCCGACTTTTCTGGTTTATCAGGCAGGCTGGCTCGACTGGTCTCAATTGCCCAAGTTCTTAAGGAGACGTTTTACATGAGGCAACTCAAAATAAGCAAACAGATAACCAATCGTGAAAGCCTATCTCTTGATCGTTATCTGCAAGAGATAGGCAAGTATGATCTTTTGACCGCAGAAGATGAGGTACGGTTAACCAAAGCGATCAAAGAGGGTTTTGATATGCCGGTTGATACAACCGAATACAAGCGAGCAAAGCGTGCCCTTGACAAGCTGATCAAAGGCAATCTCCGATTTGTTGTCTCTGTAGCCAAACAGTATCAGAATCAGGGGCTTACCCTTGGTGATTTGATTAATGAAGGAAATCTTGGACTTATCAAGGCGGCAAAGCGGTTCGATGAGACCCGTGGATTCAAGTTTATCTCTTATGCGGTATGGTGGATTCGTCAGTCTATTCTCCAGGCTCTGGCCGAGCAGTCGAGAATTGTCAGGCTGCCATTGAACCGTGTTGGTACCCTCAATAAAATCAGCAAGGCGTATAGCCAGCTTGAGCAGGAGTTTGAGCGCGATCCCAACACCAGGGAGCTTGCAGCCCTTCTGGAGATGGACTCACAAGATGTTGCCGATACACTGAAAATTGCCGGACGCCATGTGTCAGTTGATGCGCCATTTGCCCAGGGCGACGATAACCGTCTGCTTGATGTGCTACAGAACGATGGCCATCTCCCTGATTATGGTCTTAACCGCGACTCACTTACTCTTGAGGTTGAGCGCTCACTCTCAGTTCTTGCGCCGAGAGAGGCTGATGTTATCAAGTCCTATTTCGGTATTGGCATGGATAACCCCCTGACGCTCGAAGAGATAGGAGAGAAGTTCAGATTGACCCGCGAGCGTGTCCGCCAGATCAAGGAGAAAGCGATACGGCGGCTGAGGCAGTCCGCATACAGCAAAATTTTGAAGGAGTATATCGGGAGCTGAGATTGTTCCTGTTTTATTGACCCTCAATGGAGAGCACGGCAGATGGTTTGCCGGCTCTCCATTTTCATTATACACCCGACATCCACACCTGTTCCCCATTCCGCAGCCCAAGCAACTTCGCAGCGTTCCCGTTACGCACGCATAACAATCAGTCAATAGAAGTTTTATAAATCATGTAACCAATGCCGAGAAAGAGCAGGTTCGGCAGCCACGCAGCGAGCAGAGGGTTTAATGCGCCCTGATATCCAGCCATCGCAACAGTTCTTTGCAGCCCGATATAGAGGAAGCCCGCAAAAAGCGCTATGGTAATTTCAGAGGCAAGCCCTCCCCGTTTTTTTTTCGCGGCAAGCGGCACCCCGATAAGCATGATGATGAGCGAGGCGAATGGCATTGCGGTTTTGTTGTGAAATTTTACCATTGAGCGTTCAAGCCCTGCAAAACCGGCTCTCTGTTTTTCTGCCAGATAGCCGTAGTGCCGTACGATGTCCATTTCATCTGGCTGGAGATCAAGCTCTTTCAGCGCCGCTGGTGACAGGGCAAGTTTTATTACCTGTGATGGCTCAAAACGAAACTCTTCATGCTCATTGGTAAAGAGGCGGGTTGAGACATTCTGCATGATCCATTCGCGAGTTCTGGTATCATAACGCATTGAGTCGGCATCAATTCGCGATATGATTTTTGCACCGCTGAGTTTTGCTATGGAGATTGTGTTCAGGGTTAAGCGTTCAGGGTCAAACTCTCCTATTGAGACTATTCGGTTGCCAGGTTCGAGAAGATGGATATTCCGATTCTCTTTTACATCGGAATCATTTTTGCTGAAGTGATGCTGCTCAAACGAGCGTGTTACACTGAAGGTTGCCGGAGCTATCCACCATGCGTTAACAAGATTGACGACAAGAATGAACACTCCTCCAAGCAGAAACGGTTGCAGCAGTTGGCGCATACTGACACCTGCCGACCGAATTGCGGGAAGTTCACTTGACATTGAGAGTTTTCCTGAAACAAGTATGGAGGAGAGCAGAGCGCTGATTGGAGAGGTCACCAGCACAATTGAGGGAATTGAGAGCAGGTAATACTGGGCAATTTGCTGCAAGCTCAGATTGTTGTCAATGAACTTGTCAAGTTTTTCAACCATGTTGACAAGAACGAACAGGCAAAGAAAAACAAGAGAGGAGAAAAAGAATGCTTTGGCAAACTGCCTGAATATGTACTTGTCAAGAATTCTCATAGTCATATCCAGGCAGAGATGTCGTCAGTTTGTGGATTAATAGCCAAAAATATCGTCAACCTTCAGCTCTTTGACCGTTCCATATTTTTGAAGAGTTGTCAGGTCAAGATTTTTTTTGTTCCCAAGCACCAGCATGACATGTTTCTTGTTGTTGAAATGGCTCTTGTGGAACTGCTCAATATCGTTGAGGTCCATGCTCCATGCTCCTTGATAGATATCTTTTCTGATATCGTGGTCGTGCCCAAGACGGAATGCCTCTTCATAAGAGAAGAGAATTTCAGTTTTCGTGAGTCGTTCGGTGGCGATTTTCTGCAGAATTCCATTCTGTGCCGAAGCAAAGAGTTGTGGCGATTTTGGCAGCACTCTCATCAGGCTGCTGATTCCTTCGAGCGCTTCCGGCAACTTGTCCGCCTGGGTGCCAATATAACTGACAATATAGTTGTGCTCCATCTTCTGTTTCGGTGTTTTGAACACCGAAAAGACAGAGTAGGCAAGCGCCTTGGCTTCGCGCAGCTCCTGGAAGACCACTGATGACATTCCTCCACCGTAGTATTCGTTGAACAGAGTGGCCAGCGGGACGATGGACTGGTTATAGAGTTCGTCTCTTGTCAAGAGGATCACCTCGGCCTGAGTCATGTCATAGTCAACGACATAGACAAGATTGTCATTCTGCTCAAGATCTTTGTAAGGATCATTTGCTGGAGGAGTCTTGAACGATTCAGGATAGTGCCGGACTGAATGCAGCTCTCCGAGCACCTCTTGTGAAGAGGCCGGGCCATAGTAGAGTACCCGGTGGCTGTACTGCAAGAGCGAATTGATCTCTTCAAGCAGCTCTTTCGAGGTAACCTTCTCAAGCTCACTGTTGCTGAGGACGTTCGTGAAAGGCGATACCGGGCCATACTTTCCAAAACTTGTCATGGCCTCAAAGAGTATCTTTTTCTTGGAGAGCTTGTCATCAGCCCGCTCTTTCATCACTCCCTCTTTAAGCTTTTCCAGCGCCTCTTTGTCAGGACGGGTATCAACCAGAAGTTTTTCAAGCAGTCTGATTGCAGCGGCAGAGTTTTTCTGCAGTCCGGAAAGTTTCAGATAGACATAGTTGTCGGAGGTAAATGCCGAGAAGCTTGCGCCCACCTTGTATAACTCCTGGCTGAACTCTTTTGGCGTAAGTTCTGAGGTTCCGAGATAGGAGAGGTAGTCGAGAGCAAGATCAATTTTTTTGCTGTTATTTTTTCCAATGTCAAAGACGTAGTAGAGAGAGAAAAGCTCATTTTCACTGTTGTGCAGATAGTGCAGCTTTACTGAAGGGTTAACCTCAAAAAAGCCGATATCCTTTGTATAGTCAAGAAAACATGGAGTGGTCTTTTCAGATTTTTTTGCCAGAATATCCTCTGCAAAATTTGATGAAGTGTTCCGATTCACCGTAAGTGGGGTGATCGGCGGTTTTTGTATTTTCGCTTCACTCTCTGGCGTGCCGTGTTCTTTGAAGATTGCGACATAATTCTCGTTGTAGTGCTCTTTGGCGAAGGCCACCAACTCCGGTTTGGTAATCTTCTCGAGGCGTTCTATCTGAGTGACATACTCCGGCCAGGGCATTCCCCAGATAAAGGCATCAACATAAGCCTCAACCCGTCCATGGTTGGTTTCATAGAGTTTCAGTTGCTCAATTTTCAGATCATTGATGGCAGCTTCGATCAGCCAGTCAGGAAACTTCCCCTCCTTCAGCACTTCAAGCTGGCCCAGCAGCTCTGATTTTACCTCATCAAGGCTTTGTCCTTCCCTCGGTTTTCCGGTCAGGATATGGGTGGAGTAATCCTTCATCATCACCAGTGTTGATCCGGCATCAAGGACTTTCTGTTGCTGGTTCAGGTTGAGGTCAATCAGGCCTGCTGTGTGGTTGAACAGGATTTTGTCGACAAGGGTCAGGTAATCTGCATCCGAGGTGTTGACACCTTTGAAGCGAAAGCCAATGACCAACTCTTCAGATTCAGGCCCTTTTACCCTGGTGACCAGTGGTTTGGTGATTGCATCTTCAACAGCGGGAGTAAAAACTGGCACCTCTTTTGGCTCCAGTACCGAAAACTTCTCATCAATTAGCTTGATCATTGCATCCGGCTCAAAATCTCCGGCGATACAGAGCGCCATGTTGTTTGGAACATAATGGCTGCGGTAGTAATCGACAACATTTTTGATGGAGGGATTTTTAAGGTGCTCTGCCTTGCCAATGGTGGTTTGTGTTCCATAAGTGTGCTTTTGGAAGAGCCCGGCAAAGAGATTCTCCCATATTTTACGACTGTCACTATCCATGGTCATATTCTTCTCTTCATACACCGTTTCAAGTTCGGTATGAAAGAGGCGCATGACGGGATTGCGGAATCGCTCCGCCTCAATGGTCAGCCACTGGTCAAATTTGTTTGAGGGGATATCGTTGACATAGACGGTCTGTTCAACCCAGGTGTAGGCATTGGTGCCCTGGGCGCCGATGGAGCTGAGCAGCTTGTCATACTCATTGGGGACGGTAAAGCCAGCCGCAGCATTGGAGAGTGAATCAATCTTTTTGTAGATCGCAGCCCGTTTTTCAATGTTGGCCGTTGAGCGGTACTCTTCATAGAGATCAGTAATTTTTTGAAGCTCAACATGCTCCTTTTCATAATCGAGAGAGCCGAGGGAGTCTGTGCCCTTGAAGAGCATGTGCTCCAGATAGTGTGCAAGCCCAGTTGTTTCGGCGGGATCATTTTTGCTGCCCGCCCGGACGGCAATAGAGGTGTATATCCTCGGCTCGTCATGATAGCGACTCATGTACACGGTCAGCCCATTTTTGAGAGTGTAGATTCTGGTGCGAAGAGAGTCTCCGGGGAGGGTTGTGTATGGGTGCGGGCTGGTTTCGTTCTTGTTCATAATGGGCGTACAGGAGATTAAATGCAAAAAAAGTATCCCGATGATGAGCATGGGGGTACCGCGTTTCATTGGTAAGACAAGTTGAGAATTATCCAGCATCAAAAAAAGATAATAATGGGATTAAAAGCAGATAATTGCAACCATGGCAAGAGCTTTTTTAAAGAGAAGGCTGCATATATACCCCGGTCTTTATTTTTAAATCTCTTGTCCGTGGTAAGGGCTCCTGTTTTCAGCATTCCAAAGTATATGGCCATAATTTTCGCTTTTGCGTTATCGTTAGAATAAAAACTATAAAAAAACGAGAACACCAAGGATTGTTTTGTGACCACTCCGTCAGGCTTCGCCTGCCACCCCTCCGATGGAGGGGAATCAAGAAGGACTGTCGGGGTAGAAAATTCCCCTCCATCGGAGGGGTGCCCCGCAGGGGCGGGGTGGTTATTGCCATCTGTGGCGATAAATGTCAACAAAAATGGCGCAGTTTTAATATAAAAGTCTCTACGAACAATCATGGTTTAAGATAACTGTTTGAGGAGTCTCCCATCGGCAAAAACGGTAACCCAAGCTCCTTCAGAAACTCATTATGCTTCCGGGTGGCATAAACAATTTTCTGTTCAATCTCAACCAACTCACTATTGACAGCTTGAAGGTCAACTTCTACCTCTTCCTGAGCGGTACTGATATAGCGTGAGATATTCAGGTTGTAGCCGTTGGTTTCAATCTCCTCCATCGTTACCCGTCGAGAGTAACGCAACTCCTCACAGCGGAATTGATAGGTGTCAACAATCTTCTCGATATCATCCTCCCGCAACCGGTTTTGCCGTTTCCCTTTCTCAAAGTGTTTGCTGGCGTTGATGAAGAGGATGTCGTCGGGTTTTTTGCATTTTTTCAACACCAGAATGCAGACCGGAATACCAGTGGAGAAAAAGAGGTTGGCGGGCAGGCCGATGACGGTGTCGATATGGCCGTCCTTGAGCAGTTTGGTGCGAATGCGTTCCTCCACACCGCCACGGAAGAGCACACCGTGGGGGAGGATGATGGCCATGGTGCCCTCTTTGGCGAGATAGTGGAAGCCGTGCAGCAGAAAGGCGAAGTCGGCGGCAGATTTGGGGGCCAGTCCGTAATTCTTGAAGCGCACATCATCGCCCAACGCGTCCGTGAGCTCCCAGCGGTAGCTGAAGGGCGGATTGGCCACGACGGCATCAAACTGTCTCTTTTTGGCCGGGTTGGCTTCGCGCAGCATATCCCAGTCATTCAGCAGCGTATCGCCGTGGAAAATCTCAAACTCAGAATCTTTCACCCCGTGCAGCAGCATGTTCATGCGCGCCAGGTTGTAGGTGGTGATGTTTGACTCTTGCCCGTAGATTTTACCAATGCCATGCGCTCCCATCTTCTTGCGCACATTGAGCAGCAATGAGCCGGATCCGCAGGCAAAGTCGAGCACGTTTTCAAGATATCGCTTTTTGCCGGTGGCTGGCTCCTGACTGTCGAGCGTGACAATGGCTGAGAGAATGGTGGAAATCTGCTGCGGTGTGTAGAACTCGCCCGCCTTTTTTCCTGAACCGGCGGCAAACTGGCCAATCAGGTATTCGTAGGCATCGCCCAAGGTGTCGCTGTCTGTTGAAAACTCCTTCAGCCCCTCGGCAATTTTGGTGATGATGGTGCAGAGCTTGGCATTGCGATCGGTATACTGCTTGCCAAGCTTTTCCGAGTTCAAGTTGATTTCCGAGAACAAGCCCTGAAAGGTACTGGCAAAAGATTCATTCTCGATGTAATCGAAGGCTTTTTGCAGGGTATGCAGTAACTCCCCATCCTGCGTGCGGGCCATCTCCGCAATGCTGCCCCAAAGGAATTGCGGCTTGATCACATAATGCACCTTGAGGCGCATCTGCTTTTCAAATTCAACAATATCATCCGTATTGCCGTCGTACCAGAGTTACAGCGGCGTGGTGTTGGGCTGCTCTCTTGCTTGTCAGGAAAATCTCTGCCCAGCTCTTTTTTTGCCGAGGCTTCGTAGTTGTCGGAAAGGTAACGCAAGAAGAGGAAGGAGAGCATATAGTCGCGGAAATCGTCGGCGTTCATGGCTCCGCGCAGTTGGTCGGCAATGCACCAAAGGGTCGTGCCCATTTGTTTCTGGTTTTGTTCGGTCATGACTGATTTTTAGTGTGCGCGATTGCTTTTCGGCTGATCTTTTCGACGCTTACATCTTGCTTCATGCTCTCTCGCCACCGGGATTTAATAAAGGGCTGCGCAAGCGGACGTATCACTGATCTGTCCAAGGGGAGGAGCGCAAACCCTGACTATAGCCCTTCCACAAGAGTAATCGGCAGACCAGTACAACGTGAAATCGTTTCTATATCTAAACCTGACACTTTAAGGCTTTTTGCAACTTCCATTGCCTTTTGCTGGCTTCCCTCAGCCTTCCCCTCGACTATCCCCTCGGCCTTGCCCTCATCATAAGCGGTATCGACAACATTCTTCAGGTCACGATAGACCTTGAGGCTCTCTTCATAAGCTGCCGCTTCCACACTCGAATACTTTGCGATTTCTGCCAGTTCAAATACTTTGAGGAAGACCCTTTCCTGAAGAGAAGCCGGTCGGTCAGTCAGCTCAGGGAGATGGCGAAGAAGGAAGCACCATTTGTCGAAGTCAGTAACAAGCTCATCAATTGTTTTCGTGAACTTGGGAAGTTCGAGGTAAATAAAGGTGAGCTTGTCGAAGAAAACTGCGCCCGTTGAACGATCAACCAGCTTTACTTCATGGTGAACGACCTCATTATCAGCTTTATCCTCATCAAACACGAAATCAAGAATACCGACCATATAGACAGCCTTCAGGCAGAAATTCCACGATCCGCTCTGTGCCTGCTGTTGAACAGGAAAGGTTGCATAAAAAATCGATCGATCTTTGAAGTAGTTCTGCTTTGCCCGCTGCATCTCTACGATGAATTTTTCACCCTTTTCATTTTCACAATAAAGGTCAAAAATTGCCCTGCGGTCGTATTCACTCCGCCCAACCTGCTCATTAGGCAAAAATGAAAGGTCGGAAACTGTACCCGCCTCGGCAGGCAAGAGCGTATTCAAAAACGCGATCAGCAGGTCTTTGTTTACCTCGGAGCCAAAGATCTTCTTGAAACCAAAGTCGGTAAAGGGGTTTATGTAACGATCTTTTAAAAGCATAGTGCAGTCCCTTGCTGAACTGAATTTCAATGAGTCCACTGTTTTCTGTTAATATAGGAACTCAGGGGTATCCTGCAATGAAACACAATACCAGGCCGGAAGGCTGGGGATTTATAGACTCTTGTGCTTCGGATGCCTGGCGGCGCAGTTCTTCCGCTGAAATCCACACCAATTTTTCCATCTTTCTCAATCACGATATTGGTATTCGTCTGAATAGCGGTTTCACGGGCTAATGCGGCGGCTCGTTGCATAGCGGCTAATGAACCACGAAGGTCAGGGTTTTTAGCCTTTGAAATATCTTTTGCGTTCACAGGTTTTCTCCCCATGGTTGTTTTATGGTCAATCAACATCTGTTCCATCTGTACCGGTGTTTGCCGGGTAGAGATACCCTCTTCCTTTGCCAATTGTTCGAGAAGAATATGTACTAGCCTGAATTTATCAGCGTGTGACAAGGACGCTACAGAGGGCAAGAGGTCGTTAATTGACATGTTTGGTTTGCTCTACAGGTTAATTGCATGTTGTTGACTACTGATCATGATTCTTTTGCTTCTGATACGTTGCTTGCCTGCATAATAACCACCCCGTCAGGCTTCGCCTGCCACCCCTCCGGGGGAGGGGAATTTTCTCTCACGGATCCTCTTCTTGATTCCCCTCCTTTGGAGGGGTGCCCCAAAGGGGCGGGGTGGTTGTTTTCCTGTCGAGTTCAAGCCCGCTGGTAATCGGGGTGGTTGCGACTGCAAAAGCTGGATGAGCATGTAAATATTCCATTACTCCTGATAAATTTGTCTTTATATCACTGTCAAGAAAATGAATCATGGTCAAATCAAGTCCTTCAAGAAAAGCATCACGCGCTGTATCATATTCAACTTTATCATTATGACTGCTTCCATCAATTTCAATAACAATCTTTTTTTCGGCACAGTAAAAATCAACAATGAAATTGCCTATGATTTTGACGATCAAAATCAACACCTGAAAATTGTTTGTTTTTAAGTCCATTCCACAATAACACTTCAGAGATATTCCCTGCTCGACGTAATGCTTTTGCCCGTCCTTTTAGCGCTGGATTATAGGGCAGCGACATGTATTGCTTTGTGTTACGCATAGTATTGCCATTTCAGGTGTTTCTTGCTTGCATTTGTGACCACCCCGTCAGGCTTCGCCTGCCACCCCTCCGACGGAGGGGAATTTTCTTCCCCGCCAATCCTTCTTCATTCCCCTCCTCTGGAGGGGTGCCCCGAAGGGGCGGGGTGGTTATTACCATCTGCGGTGAAATGATAAGTATTATTTTTTTATTACGCATAATATTACTCGTTTATGGGTTGCTTCCCAGCATTTGTGACCACCCCGTCAGGCTTCGCCTGCCACCCCTCCGATGGAGGGGAATTTTCTCCCCCAAGCTCCTCTTTTTCATTCCCCTCCTCTGGAGGGGTGCCCCGAAGGGGCGGGGTGGTTATTGCTATCTGCCGGGAAAAGCTGCTGCATGAGGCCTTTTTTATGAGTCTTGAGCGTGGTGAGCTTTTGGGTTTGTGCGGTGATCAGTTCGTCGATGGATGAAAAGCAGTCGGCGATTTTTTGTTGCTCGCTTTGAATTTTATCATTGTTTCGCCTGGAAATAATGCGCAATATACTCAAACTTCGAGCAGGCATTTCCTGCAATAGATTATGACAGCTATGCAACGGTTTACCGTGCAAAGCTGCATGAAGAACGTCAATACAACGCTTTCGCGGAAGCTTTTTACCCCTTCACCTCAAGAATATCCCCCCACCGCGTCGTATAGCAAGGCGAAAGGCAATCCTGATTCGGCTTCCAGTTGCCGGCATTTTCCGACGCAATCCGAACCGCACCACGCCCGTAACGCTGATTAATGCCATCCATCAGCAGCATCAGCTTTTTACTCTGCTCACTGTCAGCCGCCGCCTCATCAGCAAAGAGCGAAAGAGTTCTGCCAGCCAACGCGAGCGGCGAGAGCTCACTCACGATCACCCCCGCTTTTTTGTAGGCATACCCGCCACGAAAGAGCAGATCCAGCACCGATTGAGCTGCACGAATCAGCATCATGGAGTTCTGAGTCGGGTACTGTAAAGAGACCGTTTTCGTCCCCCAATACCGTGCCTGCTGATCATCAAACGGGCTGGTGCCAATAAAAAGTGTCAAAAGGGAAGCTGCCGCCCCCTCCTTGCGCAGCTTCACCGCGCACTTGCCCGCAAAGGTTGCTACCGCTTGATGCAACTCCTCCCATGTTGATACACTCTTGCCAAATGACCGTGAGGTGCAGATGCTTTGCTTGGCAACTCTGACAAGCTCCATCGGCAAGCAGGATATGCCGTTCAGCTCTGCCTGCACCTTTGCGCCGGTGATGTGCAGATGCTTGCGTACCCAGGGCGCAGGGGCAGCAGCTAGATCAGCAGCGGTCGTGATGTTGCGCAGAGAGAGCAGCTTGGTCGACTGCCGCCCGATGCCCCAAACATCCTCAGCCTTTGTCATGGCAAGCGCTGAAGCAATCAATTCCGAACGATCAAGCAGGCAGACTCCCTGATAATGCGGATTCTTTTTCGCCAGCCGGTTGGCAACCTTGGCAAGTGTCTTGGTTGGCGCCATACCAACACAAACCGGAATGCCGGTATGCTGCCTCACTCTCCGACGGATAAGGCGCGCATACTCCGTCAGGTCATACCGCCCAAAACTGCTCATAGCAAGAAATGCCTCATCAATGGAATACAGCTCAATATCAGGAGCCAGACCCGCCAGCGTCATCATCACCCGTGACGACATATCTCCATACAACGGATAGTTTGACGAAAAGACCGCCACCTTGTGCCGCCGGAGCAGCTCCCTGCACTTGAATACCGGTGTTCCCATCTGAATGCCAAGCGCCTTGGCCTCCTCCGAACGGGCAATAATGCACCCGTCATTGTTCGAGAGCACCACCACCGGACTGGTGCGCAAAGCAGGGTTAAAGAGCCTCTCACAGGAGGCATAAAAGTTGTTGCAGTCAACCAGAGCAAACATAACGCAGATCTCCGGTCAGTTTATCGCGGTTTGTGGATAATGTATGCGACAACTCCCCAGACGAGAAAGTCATTCTCCTCAGTGATTCGTATCGGCTTGAACTCAGCATTGGCAGGAACAAGATAAACCCCATCGTCCCGCACCGACAGGCGCTTCACCGTAAACTCCCCATTAAGAAAGCAGACGGCAATATCTCCATCCTTCGCCTCAAGCGCTTTGTCAATCACCAGCAAGTCCCCATCTTCAATGCCCGCATCAATCATCGAGCAGCCCTTGACTCGCGCATAAAACGTAGCCGCCGGATGTTTGACAAGTTCCTTGTTCAGGTCAAGGGCAATCTCAACATAATCCTCAGCAGGGGAGGGGAACCCTGCCGAAACAGCCGCAGCAAAAAGCGGCAGCTCCAGTGATGTCACCAGATCAGCCGTATAAAAGTCCAGCACCGGATTGGTATGTATTCGGGAAAGGCGCATCAGAAATGGTGATAGTTCTCAAAATCAGGGTACCACCACAATATGCGAAAAAGAGAATGAAGAGCCACAACGGATACATCAAGCGTGCAACAGAACCTCTTTGAGCGATGAAAAAGACAACATGAATCCGTTGGGGTATTCGTGCTGCGCACTTTGCCAGATTGTAAGCCTTGCGATTTTTCTTATCTTCTTGGTGCCCCCTCTTTGTTGGGAATCGCCCATGATATTTTACAAGTTCTGTCGATGAGATGTCTGATGTGCCCTTTATGGATAAATGT
>CAJEXL010000020.1 GCA_903994365.1 uncultured Chlorobiaceae bacterium
CAATAAAGTTGACCACCGGTTCCGGCGTGTACCAGACACCCCGGCTTTTGCGCAGTGCAGGGTCGTATTCGGCAAGAAAGGTCTCGTAAAAATGGATGACGGGGTCGTGCTGCTGTGTTGATTTGCCGAAATCCTTGAGCAGGGCAGCGACGTCGGGGGCTTTGAAGAGGTCGGCCAGCGCATCAACAATCCAGACAATCCGGCTGTCGAGATCGTAGCCTGCAATGTACTGAAAGAGCTTGCGGAGAAAGGGATTTGTCTTTGGAATCAGCTCAGCCGCCTCTTTTCGATTGAAATCTTCCAGCGTCGGGTCGTGCAAACGGGCGGCAAACATGCCGTAAGCAATGGTTTGCGCATAAATATCGGCAAACTGTTTTGGAGTAATGTCATGAATGAGCACATCCTTGAACCCCTCCAACTGCTCTTTCAGGCTGTTGTTTGCTTCGTGAAGCATTGCGCTCGCTTCACCGGTGGTGGAGAGCGCTTTTTCAATCACGTCAGCCAGTAAGCGGGCTTTTGCCGCCATCATCGTTGAAAGTTTCGATGCCGAGGTGATGGTCTGCCCTTCGTATCGGCTGAATTCCTGAATCAGGTCGGTGAATGCCTTGAAGTTCTCGGGTCGCGCAACAATTTTGCCGTTCTGTATTTCGGCAAGAACAATGGTGGTCGACAAGAGACCTTCAAGATAGAGCCGGAATTCGAGGTAATCGGTAATGATCAGGTTTGGCAAAGAGCTTTGGTAACGGGCAAATTGCTCATGGTAGAGCTTGCTGTCGAGTGACTTGCCGATGTCCTTTGCCTCGATGTAGCCGACGGGAATGCCCTTGCGGGTCAGAATGTAGTCAGGAGCGCCGCAATCAATCCGCTGCGGTTCGTTGGTGACATCGACGTGGGGTGCCAGTGCCTTCAACAGGTTTTGCAGATCTCCACGGTAACTGTGCTCGGTTGCATTTCCAGCCTTGTATAGCCTGTTGATGGTGTCGATGTACTCCTGAATGGTCATGGAGAGAGATGGTTAAGGGATAAAGATGCTGCAAAAAGCTGTGAGGACAAAAGATAACGACTACGCATCTTATTCTGGCATCAGAGGTGCACTGAAGAGTAATCATTTATTTCTGCCGTGCTATCCTGTGCCGAAGCACATCCTGCCGTGCAAAGAAAAATCCAGCATAACCGATACAGGACTTTTCGTGATTTCATTCACAGCTAATTTTACTGTACATTATTTTTATTAGAATGCCTTATTAACATGTTTCTGGTGTCAATTATTTTTATGTACAATAGATGTTAAATGCCATTAGAGCCAATAAAACGAAAAGGATATACACAGAAAGATCGGGCTGAAGTCGAAGAAAGTGTTGCCGCTGCGGTTGAAGCTGATCCAGATTATTTCATTGAAATGTACGTCAACGACCGCAGATCTTTCACTGGCAGATATGTTGCGGCTGACCTGTTCAAGGAGACATTCTGGCAATACAGAGAGTCACGGGAATCAAGGAATCGTTACAACGCACCAGTGCATAACTCTGCGGCCGTATTATCCGCAGAGCAGTTCAGGCGGATGCTCAAATGTGCAAAATGTCCTGAACGAGATGTCGCTGTATTTCTCACTGGAATCCCTGGGGCGGGCAAAACATCTTCTGTGCTCTCTGGAGGCGAACTACCAAACCACTATAGGGTAATTTTCGAAGGGCAACTTTCAAATCTTGACACAACAACGGAAAAACTCGAACAAGCAATTGCAGCAAACCTGAAGCCACTTATCATTGTTGTTCACACATTACCTGAACATGCGCTCAAAAACACTATAAAACGCTTCTATGAAGAGGGACGTGGAGCAAGCATTAATGTGATGAGTGCCATTCAGGGCGGATTGCCTGACAGCCTTGCCGAGATGCACAGGCTATTTGGCAACAAAGTCAGTTTAATCGTTCAGGATAACAGAGATATGTCAAATCCACAACCCATGATGGGATGGAAACATCTGTCTATACTTTTATCGGAGGGAAATCATGACCAAATCAAACAGCGCCTCAGCGACACAATCGAGCAACTCTACGCAACCGACGCCATCTCAGCCCCATGTTATCAGCAAGCAATCGGAGGAGTTCCAATGGGAGGAAACAATAGTTTGGCTGGAAAGGATCAACAAAAACATGCAAAGGATGTCGACGGACGAGAAATATCGGCTGGAAATTGCGAAAGATCTATCATGACTATTGCAAAGAGATCCATTTTCAATCTTGGCCATTCCACCCATTCGCATGAAGCATTCATGGCTCTCCTTCGATAACACGACGTGGCCCCAAGTCGCGTTTAGAATCTGGATGACTACAAAGCCCTTTATCAAACTTTTCAACTCTCCGCTTTTCTTCAAGGCATCGGTGCAGTAAGGTACTGTGGTGTGGTCGGGTAACATTGACTATTGCGCCAGAGACGCTTTGGTGCAGATCGGTGCCTGCTTGAGGATGGTGATTGAGGATGGTGCAGCAAGATGCTGAAGAAAAGGTGATCGGTACATTGAGGAGATGTTTAACGTGGAATTCTCAGAAATTCATGCAACTGCCAAGATTGGAGTAGTGTAAATCGTCGTAGCCAGCCTGAGCCGCACTTGCTCTACATCAGGCGGGCGGCTCAGCTTGGCAATAAACAGGTGGTTACTTGACAGGGAAGGTCTCTATTCCCAGTTTTTTCGGTTCTATACCAGGTTTCGGGGCTGTTTCGCCGATAAGTTGCCCGAGAGGCAGAACACTCTCGCTCAATTTGACCGCTCTCGGTATACCGATGATGCTTGGTTTGACAAGCGTTACATGATAGGTGTCTTCCACATAGCCGATATAACTGTATCCGTTGGTTACCCTCGCTGTTGCCGAAAGCCTGAACTGGTAGGCGCAGGTGACCGGAGGCACCCATTCAGCCGGAGGAACGACCTGTGCAGTAACCCCGTTCCACTGGTGCAGCGGATTACGGTGTGCAGGATAGCCTTCCGAATAAACGGTAGCAGAGGCTCCGTTTCCCCAGTGGGCTGTAAGCGCGAACTCTCTGAGATGGGCTTCGAGATCATTCACCGTGATCTTCAACTGAACACCGTCTGTTGCGCTTGTCATGGTCTCCATCGCACATGCGGCAATCGGGACAGTATCATGCAGTACATTGATAATATCCACAAACGGAAGATTGTTGTCGATCATGAGCTGGAGCGTTTGATGCACTGAGGGGACGACCGTGTGAGCAGTATCGTCGCGATAAAACTCTACACTCAGTTCATGTATGCCAGTCGATCCGACAGTGTTCCACTGCATCAGCAGGTCATCAATGGAGTAGTCTGCCGAAGGGTCCGGGAGAGGGTACATCTGGAGGCTGTCCCAGGCGATGCTTTCAAGAGCATAGAGCGTTCCGTTCCACCGATAGTTTTTCCAGCTTTGCAGGAGCGGATTGACGGCAGCGCTGCTTCCGGCACGGTGGAGAATCTTGTATTTGCGAGCACCGGCAGCCCAAAGGTTTTGCATTGTGGTCCGGTTTCCAATAATATTCAGCGTTCCTCCGAATGCAGCTTCATCAACATGCAGATAGTATGATGGGTCTGTTGTTGCATACCCTCCATTGATTTGGGGTGCTGTTGCAGGAATCAGGCCGACCGACCCAATGACAGGTCCGGCAACACCGGGAATAAGCGATGGAGTTTTTGCCAGCAGAATCGCATGCAGGTTTGAGAAGTTGGTATAAAAGCCGGAGGGAAAATCAAAGGTGAATGCTGGATTGCTGGAGGCCACTCTCAATCCGAAATGCACCGCCGGATCAGGATACGTACCGAGGTCAGCAATTCCGATTTCGGCCAGCGGAATACGCAGTTCCCATATCCGATGCGCTCGGCGTGAATTGAGCGAAGGCCCAAATCCATTGTTTGCGACAGCCGGGCTCGGCGTGTTGAGCAGACCTGTCCATACACCCGGTCCAAGATAGTACTGACGACCGATACGGATGGGAAGCATTGGATAGATTCCATAGTTGACATCCACTCCCGGGGTAATGGCACTATTACCGTTACAGTCAAAACTGAACCAGAAGTAATCCCCTACACCAGTATCAGCTCCTGTATCACCGACCATATCAAGCGCGATGTAAAGAAACTTGTTATCATTTTTTACCATCATAATCCCTGCAGGGATTGCCATTTTACCTGCTCCGGTCCATTCAGTGGGTGATAAAAGACCATTTGCAATGATGGGGGTTGCTGCCCAAGTGCTTTTTACTGTGGCCATTGTTCTCTCCTTGGTTAGTGTTTATTAAAACCGGAAACTTCATAGAACTGAGGAGCTGGCAGGTTCTCCAAGGATACTATTTCAAGAGAGCTCGCGGGTTGCGATTTTGACAGATAAAATGGACTTTTCACCATATAAGGAGCCGTTGAAATTCACCTCTGCCCGCTGGCAACGATGCGCACGAGCACCGATACCCATCAATTTTGGCTGGCTCTTTGATAATTGTTACTACGGCACCAACCATCAAATCACATTCTCTTCAAAAACAGGGATGGTGCTTTATCCGTTCCCATATTGTTGTTGACTTGCACTGAATTCGCGTTTTTTTTAGCAAGCAGCAGGCCATGGAATGATTTTCCGAGCTGGCCACTTGTCGCTCCCATCAGGTGTGGGGGCGACAAGTGGCAGGATTTTCTTTCAATAGTTTTGCATCATCTGGTAGAGAACCATGAGCCCGATGAGCAGAATGAGCGCCACAATACCAATACCGAAACGCAAAAACCTTTTGATCCAGCTCTTGCATCTTATTTTCTGAATAAGGTTGACAAGGGTTTGACGTCCCAACCATACCACGATGTCAAAGCAGAGGAGAGCTGCACCAAAGTTTATTAACGTAGCTCCCAGTGTGGTGGTGTAGCCAGAGCTTCCGTTAAGGAAAACGCCCATACCAATCACCATTGCAGAAACCAGAACAAGTATCTGCATCCAGTAGCCGAGAAGAACACTCCGCATGGTTTTCGGTGTTGAAAAATCAAGTAAACCAAGTAGAATCCAGTTGAGCTTTTTCAGGTAACCAACTACTTTTTGTGTTCCTCCTTTCCCGCTGTCAACCCTGTCGATCATTGAGGAGAGAACTCCTGAACTGCGACCAAGACGCCTCAAGTTCGGTTCGGGTTCAAAGTCTCTGTGGACATCGTAGGCGGCCATAAACTTTTGCTTCCATTCCGGTTCACCGTTTTCAGTTTTGTTGTGTCCAAAAACATCAATACTCTTCTTGATGGAGAGCAGGCGTTGGTACTGCTCTTCATCTTTTGTAGAGGTGAATCGCGTCGAGTCAAGTTCGGCAAGCCAGTCGTGCAGGGTCTCTCTGATAATTATTTCCTGCGCTTTTAAGATAAACTCTTTTCTTTTTTCATGATATGCGGTATCATCGTCGTTTTGTTTTGCAGGTGACTTGTCGGGCAGCAACGCGGTGATAACTCTTTCGGCGGCATCCAGTCTACCCCACATGATATCGTTTCTGCGCCACTCACGGTCAAGAAAGCCTCCAAACGCACTGAGAGCAGTGCCCGCAAGTTTGGATCTCTTTTTTTCACTCTCATTCCACAGGCTGGGAACATCTGCGGGACTTATCCTGAAAATATCGACAACATTTCCTTCACCATACTCACCTCCAGCAAGTAACTGAAATGTTGTCGCATCATAGAGATCGTAGCCATAATCATACATGAATCGGAATCGTCCGGCTATTTCCGGATAGTTTTTACCCAGCTTGCTGAATGCGTTTTGGAGTAATCCTGTAGCTTGTGTGGTGCCATACTGATGTTGTTGACCCTTATCTTCAATAAAGTTATGTAGAGCATTCATCACTGCATCAAAGCTGTTTTTGCATCTATTTCCTTCTGGAGAGAGGTTGTATTCCTGTCCGAAAAAAGATTTTATTTTTTCGTAAAGAACCTCAGGCGAGGTTTCAGATGTGGAGTGGACTCCAGTGTTGTTCAATACTACCTCTTTGAGTTTTTGAAAGAGATGATTCTCTTTTCCAAAGGAGGTCAACTGCTCTCTGAGCAGGTAATAGGAGTTGAGATTTGTTCCTATCTCTTCATAGAAATCATTGATGCCGGTCGTAAAGTCGCTACTCCATTTTTTATTGGAATCATTGCTGCCGGTTGCTTGGTTGAGGAGGCCAAAGCAGAGCACCTCGACGTTTTCATGGGTAATTGCTTTTTCGAGGGTTTTTCTGAAATAACTGAGTCTGCGGATTCTGAAATCAATATCAAATTCCCGAAAAAACATGTTCTCCGTTTTCATTTCGCTCTTCTCCATGACGGAGTGGTAATGAGCTGATCGCCATTGCTTCAGATTCTCACGGATGTTTTGAAAAAGGGCAGAATTTTCGTCCACCATTCCAGCATTGGCAATCATCAATGCAAGCTGGTCGGTCAAGAGGTCCAGTCTGGTAAAGTGATATGCGGGATAAGCATCTCCCAGAGCTTCCTGCATACTGTTGAAATCTTTTATTTCCCTGTCAGGACTCTCTTTTTTTGTTGGGTTGACAAAGTATTTCCAGAACTTTTTGACAGCACCCTCCTCAGGTGTAATCCTCTGTTCTGCAGATTCAGAGATTGCTGCGACTGGTATCGAAAAAAGTTGTTCCGACAAGCCTCTGGAGATAGGTGTTGTGAAAAATTCCTGCTCTAAACGCCTCTTGAGGTGTTCTCTATTGTGGTTGATCAGTTTATCCTCAAGAATGTGGCGAACTTTTTTAATCCATTCATTTCGTCTTTGTAAAGCCTTGAGCTCTTCGCGGATAGTTTCATAGCTTGGAAGGGTCAAGCCGAGAGAGAGGTTTTTTACAAAAGAGATCTCTTTTTTGCTCTCCGGGCCATCTTTCTGTTCAGGAGATGGGTCGATATAGAGCAGTTTCCGTTCAATCGGACAATCTGCCTGACGTGCATGAATGGCATTGATGGCGTGCCCAAAAGGTCGGTTGTCGAGATAACCGCCATCTGAAAATTCCCTCTCATTCAGCGTGATTCCGTTCTGTTCGTTCTCATTGGTACAGATGTATTTTTTAAAAAAACAGGATTTCCATTCTTCAAGTTTCGATGTAAAAATCTGATAATCTTTATAGTGGTTCTCTTTGAGGTAGCTGAGTATCTCACTGATTTTTACCGGTTCAAAAGCGGGGGGGATTGATGATGTGCTGCGGGCAGCAAAGGCAAGCATGGGGTCGAACTCTCCGAGAAAGTGATTCAATGAGCTGTTCCGAATTGATGCATCTTCACGATATCTGAAGGGGAAAACATGTTTATGGATATGCTCATAAGCCTCCCCATCGCTTAAGCGCACGGTGCTCTGCACGCCCCTCAGATCGGTGGCGGTGACAAACAGATCCATGGAAGAGATATGAGGTGTGGCGGTTGTCTTGGCATCTTTCTCCATATCCTGGAATGCACCGAGTAATTTGGCATACATCCGCTGGCTGTTGAAAAGGGAGCTTTTCGGCATCTTTGACGGGTAACGGTCGAGGTCGGATTCTCTGTCGTTGAGCAGTGTGTCAATGTTGCCTTCATCAAGCCAGATTTTTTCAAGGACTTTGAGGTTATCAAGGCCACGAACAAGCCCTTTGGCCAAGCAGATACCGTTTATTCCTCCGGCTGAGGTACCGGATATGATGTCAACAACAAATTTATGGCCGAACGCAGGGGTCAGCTCCGAAAGATATTCAGCAATCTCTTTATAGACCGAAGCTGTCCCTTTTTTTTCTGCATCGTTTGCCGTCGATGTAACAAGACTCAGTAACTCCTGGGCAATACCGTTCATATAGATTGCCAGCGATATGCCTCCGTACATCACAACGGCAAAACGGATCTCTTTGGTGATGTTGTGAGAGTTGGATGATGTTTTAGTGCTCATGAGGCTTTAGATTAAAGTGTTAAGGAGTGAATGGGGAAGTACGTTCTTGCACTGATTCCAGCGAACAGGCATCCTTGATAATTTGCAGGTGCAGGGGAATCCGTACTTCAGGTATGAGGTGGGGCGGATAAAAACCAGCGTCAAAGAGCTCATGGTTGATGGTTATTGCATCATCGTCCACCATCACCCGGTAAGCCACAACAAGGAGTGAGCCATACATTTCGACCTCCCTGTGGTAGATGCCTATCAGTCGATCAATGGTGCCATTAAGTGAAGTCTCCTCCATCAGTTCACGCAGACACCCTTCGTGAGGCTCTTCGCCTGCTTCAAGAAAGCCGCCCGGAAGAGCCCATTCATTGAGCGCAGGTTCGTGAGCTCGCCGAATCACAAGCAGCTCATTGTTTTTATTGACCGTATAGGCAACCGCGACAGGCAGTGGGTTGATATAATGCACCCAGGAGCATGATGGGCAGAACATCCGGTTGCGCCCATCAATCATGGCCTTGTCCAGTTTTGTAGTGCAGAGTGGACAGAATGAATAGTATCTCATGGTTGCGTCAAGAAACTTTTTGCGGTAGCATTTGATTTATTGAAAAGAGAAGTATAAAAAGAACACTTTCAATAACAGAATAAGTTTCATTCATGTCAATAGCAATTTTAAAAGAGGGTGTTCCGGCACCTCCCATTTCAGCCAAAGATCAGGATGGTAAGCCTGTGACTCTCGAAGAGTACCGTGGCAGGAAGGTTGTGCTCTATTTTTATCCGAAGGATGACACTCCTGGATGTACCAGGGAGGCTTGTGCTTTTCGTGATAATTTGCCTAAATTTAGCACCGTGGGGGTTGAGGTGCTTGGGGTCAGCGTTGATGATGAACGCAAGCATAAAAAGTTCGCAGAGAAGTATAATCTGCCATTCAGGCTGGTTTCCGATCCAGAAAAGAGTATTGTTGAGGCTTATGGTGTCTGGGGACTGAAGAAATTTATGGGTCGTGAGTATATGGGTACCAGTCGGGTGACCTATCTTATTGATGAACAGGGTGTGATTGAACATGTGTGGCCGAAAGTCAGTCCTGAAAAACATGCAGAGGAGTTGCTTGATTATTTGCAGCAAAAAACCTGAGAGAAGATGATAGTAAACGAATTTGAAAAGCTTAAGAGCGGCAAACTTCTGCTTGCTTCAGCCAATATGCTGGAGTCGAATTTTAAGCGGACGGTTTTGATTATGTGTGAGCATAACGAGAAGGGCTCTTTGGGTTTTATTCTGAATCGCCCCCTGGAATTCAAGGTTAGTGAGGCTATTGCTGGCTTTGAGGAGATTGAAGAGGTGCTGCACAAGGGGGGGCCTGTGCAGGTCGATACGGTTCATTTCCTTCATTCCAGAGGTGATCTGATTGAGGATTCCCACGAGATTCTTCCTGGAGTATTTTGGGGAGGGGACAAGGATGAACTGAGTTTTCTGCTCAACACCGGTGTCATGCTTCCTTCGGAAATCCGCTTTTTCCTTGGTTATGCTGGCTGGAGTGCCGGGCAGCTTCAAGCTGAGTTTAAGGAGGGAGCCTGGTATACGGCTGAAGCGTCGAGGAATATTATTTTCGGTGATGCTTACGAGAGGATGTGGAGTCGCTCAGTGCGTTCAAAAGGAGGAGAGTATCAGCTTGTTGCCAACTCTCCTGAACTGCCGGGGTTGAACTGATTCTGTCTTAGGGTAAGTGAGGCACTTATATGCCTCTCTCATGAGGTGAAACATCTACTGTGCCGAGAGTAGTTCCTGGCACCGCACAGGCAAAATATTGGTAGCGCAGGACGCAGGAGTGGCTTGAGAGATGAGTGTTGTTGTTGAAATCGCGCAATAAATTATCAAAGATCTCTGGATCTTTTTGAATTGTTGTTGATCTATTTCCCTAAAAAGTATATATAGGGGATTGTTCTTTGGTACTCTGGGGATGACAGGCTTTCGACAGGGCAGGTGTAAGATGGAGTTGCACTCCGAGTTTCAGCATGGATGGACTCGTTAAAGAAGTCTATGCAACATTATATGCAGACGATTATTCGTATGCAATGGCTGCCTGATTAGCACAAGTTAATTAATCAGCCATCGTCCGATGGGGGAGGCGCTTACTCTGAAGCCACCGGATGGCATAACCAGCGCTTGAGCTTCGGTTCGCGCAAGTAAGCCCCAACTGCTTTTGCCTGAAAAGGCAGGCGGGTGAAACAAAGAGGGATAGTGAACCAAACTTTACAGGTGTAGCACTGGTTCATGAAACAACGAACACCTGAGATGAGTGTGGTAGCTTTATTGAGCAATGTTTTGGACGCGGGTTCGACTCCCGCCATCTCCACAAAGTATGAGTTTTTTAACATCCCAGAAAGACACTAAGCCCTTGTTTTACAAGGGCTTTTTTGTTTTTAGTGTCTCACAGTGTCTATCCTGAAAGTAGGATAAAGCGCACACTATTTGCTGGTCACTCCCAGATATCCCAGGAACAACCTGTCTCTGGCTACTGATTCGGTAGACCAATGGTAGTTGCCCATAGGTGTTCGCACGTTGGTCGTTTCAATGCAGTCGAACCAGTCCAGAATCTGGGCGAGTGATCGTTGTTCAAGCCACTTGTCCAGTTGATTTTCGAGCTTGACAAGCGCGGCGGTCTTTTCGCTTTGGTTCTTTCCAAGCACTTCCCGCATTTCCTTGATTTTCTTTGTCAGAAAGCAGTGATAACCCAGTGAGACAAACTGCACGAACTGCCTTCCCCGCAGATTGTCGGGGTGCCATGTACGCGGCCGTGCTCCATCAAGCCCCCCCTTATGCACCGCGAAGAGTTCCTCTATTTTTTCACGCAGTCGATAGTCTTCAAGTGCTGTGAACGTATCCATGCTCTGATTGCTGACGAGCGCGAAATAGCCGAAGTATTTCTTTGCTTCGATGGTGGCTTTGTCGTTGAAGCCAACCTTCACTTGTCCACCACGCCCCTTTTTCGAGCAGACCAGGTACCTGTCTATCTTTCTTTGTGCGGATTTTGTGAACTCCGCCACTTCATCTTCCACTTGAGCCTTTAACTCAAGCAAGTCTTTACGGAAGGCAAGTTGCTTCCTGGTGTCGTTGTCGGGGGAATAGAAGAAAGGCCGCTGTGCTTGCGCACCGCGCAAGCCACGGCTTCCTCACCTTTGCGTTTCTTCGGACGTGTGGTGATTACCTCCTGTGTCCCCGACTTGATTTTCCCCTTGAGCTTCTGGCTGACTGTATAGGTCTTTTTGGCCTGTTCATTATAGGCCGTAACCCGCTCATAGAGGTAAACGTCGCCGTTCGGGCGCCGTTCACGGCGTTCGCCAACGTGAGTTTTTCCAGTTACTGGTTTAGACATGGGGTTTGCTCCTTTTTATCGTGTTTTCCTTATAGTACATACGTACACGTTAAAAAACAAGAAAAAAGTACGATTTTGCTTGAAAATCGTGCCCGCGCGATGATGTTTTTCGTTAATGTGTTCGCTTTATCCTACTTTCAGGATACAAGGAGAACCCCTCAATTACCGATGGGCACCGCTGGTTGCGCATGATATTAGTCGGCGAGCAGATAGGTTCATTTTTCGAAAGAGGTGTGCTTCAGTCTCCTACCTCGGGAGATCAGGTTCATCTCGCGACCAATGAAGACCTCCGCATCGTCTACGGAGGATACAACGAACAATCGTCGATTGTCATCGGTAATCAAAGCGCATCGGAAGGGCTTGCCGCGCAACTCGACATGGATAAACTCATCTCCAGGCATTGCGCTATTCTTGGTGCCACAGGCAGTGGGAAATCAAACGCCGTCAGCATTGTCGTCAAAGCAATTGCCGACAAAAAATTCCCCAGTGCACGGGTGCTCATGATCGATCCGCATGGAGAATATGCTGGCTCATTGGCCGGAAGATGTCAAGTATTCAGAGTTGGGGCAAACAGTGCAAATGATGAAAATGAACTGTGCGTTGCCTTCTGGGCATTACCGTTCAAAGAGTTGATGGCAATATTTCCAGGCAAGCTCTCCGACCAGAATGAAGACTATATCCGAGGCAAAGTACTGGAACTGAAGCGGGTTTCAGCGGTGGCTATCGGCGGACTTCGCCAAGAAGCCATCACAGCAGACAGCCCGATTCCGTTTTCGATTCATAAACTGTGGTTCGAGCTTGATGATTTCGAGCGTATGACGTTCAAGACTGACCGAACAACACCTGAAACCCTTCTTGCCAAGGGCGACCCAGCAACCCTTACATCGAACCACTATCCGACGGCAGGCTTGGGAAGCAGTGCCCCCTTTTTGAACAACAAAGCAATTGTCAGTGGAGAGGCCGTTCGGATTCCTTCGCGGATCAAGTTTTGTCAGGCAGACAATGCAGTAAAGAGTTCCGATCCGATTGCCTCAAAACTTTGGGCAAACGCCAGCCCGGATGTTGCAGAGTACGAAACGAGTGTACGCAATTGGAGAAACCAATCATTTCCCAAGGAGGCAACCATGCCAATTCCTGAAATCATGCAGCCAGTGGCATCAACGAACATCACTGCTGTTGGTTACGATGCAGAAAATCTAACGGTGTATATTCAATTTCTTGACGGTTCAGCATACGCCTACAAAGGCGTTCAGGAACACGAGTTTGAGAATCTGAAAACCGCCCCGTCAGTGTGCTCCTACTTCAACAGGAACTACAAAAACGTTTATCCTTATTAGCGGGCTTAGGCCATGCATTGGAGAATGCTTTGCTTTTATGGGATCAATTGTTGTATCATCGAAGAGAACAATCAACGCAGTTAGAAGCCAATTTACAAAGCGCCTGTTCAGATGAAAAGAAAAACAGGATATAATCCAAAGCGTCGTTTCGATACTGATCTCAGTTCAGCATTGCTTGAACAGATGGCCCATAATATTCGTTACGGTGGCAACCCGGAACATAAGCGCAATCCCGGTGACTTTGGGTTAACACCACCAGCACAACCAAGGTCGGATAAATCACTCTGTGATGATCTTGGAATCTTTTCTAAAGCCGAAGCAGAACGATTGTTACAAGAGGGGGCAAGAAAAGGGATGATCAGTCAAGCACGACGCGAAGGTTTCCCGCAGAATATCTGGGCTGTCACTTCGGATGGTTCTCCGGTTGAGGCTCAACTTGAAAACGCCAGTTCAGGCATTTATCATGGATACCCTATGCCCGATACCGATCCCTTCGCCAGACAAGTTCTTTTGAAATGGAGACGCATCAATGAGTAACGCATTTGCAATTGATTTTGAATGGCTTGAACGCTACACGTCTGATGAAGCAGAGCGCTTTACCTTTGCTGATATTAAAATAACCGTTGGCGGAGTAGTCATTACGGAACTTGAAGATATAAATGCTAAAACTATCCGACCTGCCGCACGCCTCTCTGCCTATGCAATGGCGGTGTGGTTGCTTGGGAATTGGTGGCGCCTTGTCCGTGAGCCTGAACGTAGATTATCCGAATCCTGGGAGATGAGTCATCGGCTTGGCGCTATCGGTCAGGGATTTCTCTGGCCCGACTTGAGCTTTAACAGTGATGGCTCCGCGCTGCTGCTCAGAATGAACGCGACTCCTCCAGCCAGCCGTCATACGGTGCGATACCTGAATGGAATCAGCGAGTTTGTTTCGCTGGCTGCCTTTGAAACCACAGTCCTCTCTTTTGCTGATGCCGTGATTGACCGATTGCATACCATGGGTTGCCGGACAAGCCTTCTGCAAGATCTCCGGGAGAGTATCGTTGAAGAGCGTAGCAATCCATCATCAATGCTGTGGCGTGAGATGGAGGCATTATTAGGTTATGACCCCGACGAAGCGCCTGAAGAGCTTATGGCAGCGCTTCTTGCCCGAGGAGAATTATCAGGTTACGACGCAGTGGCAGAGGTGCTTGCTCAAAACACAACAGATTCGCCAGAAATTCTTGATGCACTTTTCAGAAACGCTCAGGGCCATACAGAACCAATGTTTGTGCCCGATACGGAAACATTGAGAGCAAAGACCGCAGGAATAGATTCGTCACTGTTGCCGTGGGAAAGAGCGGCTGTCAGTGCCCGTGCTGCCAGAAAGTATTGGGCGCTGCCGGATGGGCCCGTGAGCAACAGGCAGTTGATAGACCTCTTTTCACTCTCAGACAATATTTTTAGCGACAATCATCGAGCGAAAAGCGCCATGACGGTTGGCTTTGGTAATGGAGTGCCAGATCGTCTTGATATCTGCCTCAACACCTCATACCCAACCAATCACCGATTTGCCCTTTTGCGTCTGGTGGGTGATCGCCTGTATGCACCGGACACCGACAAGTTTCTGCCGGTTACCACCGTTAAAACTGCCCGGCAGAAGTTTCAGCGAGCTTACGCCCAGGAATTTCTCTGCCCTTCCGATGCACTGAAAGATTTTGTTGGTGAAGACTTCGGAGAAGAAAAGCTGGATGAAGCGGCACACTACTTCAACGTTTCAACAAGGCTTATAGAGACGACATTGGTGAATAAAGGCTTTATCGATCGAGGAAGTCTGTTCGATTGAGAACAGTTTTGCCTGCGCCGCCCAAAAAACATGAAGCGCGGGAGCACTACTCCCTGCGGTTGTCAAGCGCTGGATCAAGCCGGAATCCCGAAATATTGATATTATCAGAGTTTTTTACATTGATTATTACGCATCGCTGCGCATACACTCTCTGCGCAATGAACGTTACTGGAACACAACCTATGGATACGCCAAATGATAAGTATGACAGCCCGTGGAAAAGGGCCGTTGAGAACTACCTTCAAGAGTTTATGGAATTCTACTTCCCGCTCGTTCATGCTGAAATAGATTGGGCAAAGGAGCATGTGTTTTTGGATCAGGAGCTGCGAGCCGTCGTTCAGGATGCCGAGTTGGGTAAGCGTTTTGTTGACAAGCTCGTCAGGGTCAATGTGTTGAATGGTGACGAGAAGTGGATATACATTCACGTTGAAGTACAGGGTACAAAGCAAGCTGAGTTTGCAAAACGCATTTTTGTCTATAACTACAGGATTTTCGACCGATATGACCGACCAGTTGCCAGTTTGGCAGTACTGGCGGATACACACAAACAGTGGAAACCCACCTCTTACAGCTTGACAGTGCTGGGGTGTAGTCATACCTTCAATTTTCTGATGGCAAAGCTGACCGATTACGAAGAGCGACTTGATGAGCTGCTGGAATCAGATAACGTTTTTGGATGGATTACGGCAGCTCATATCCTGACCCAAAAAACCAAAAAGCAGGATCAGGAACGCTACGCAGCAAAAATTCGTTTGTTGCGAATCCTCTATCAGCATCTATGGGATAAACAACGTATCATTGATTTATTTTATATTTTAGACTGGTTGATGCAACTGCCCGAATGGTTGAACAGCCAGGTCTGGCAAGAACTTGAAACCATTGAGGAGAATGAAAACATGGAATACATTACAAGTGTAGAACGAATTGGCATGGCCAAGGGTATGGTCAAGGGCCAATACAATTTACTAAAAACTCAGCTTGAGTGCCGTTTTGGCCTGTTACCCGAATGGGCTTCAGAGCGGTTACAGTGCGCCAAAGCAAAGGAGCTGGAAGCTTGGGGTAAAGCTTTTGTCACAGCTCCGACTCTGGAAGCTGTTTTCAATAAATCGGATGTATCATAAAAAGATTTGACATTCACTACTGGCTTTGGCGTACTAATTTTATTCTGATATAGCATTATTCCTGAAATCAGCCGTTTTCTTGGAATAATCATACGGATGTATATTCGGGGGGAACACGTTCCACCACATTTTCATGCCGAATATGGTGAATATGAAATTACTGTTGATATTGAAACCGGGGTGGTAAACGGCAGGTTTCCAAGAAGAGCCCTTAGCGCTGTGCTTGATTGGTATATTCTTCATCAGCAAGAACTTATGGCTAATTGGGAAGCCGCAATGAACAGAAAACCACTATTGAAAATTAAGCCACTGGAGTAAGTCATGTTTATGCACGTTACACAAGCCAGATATTGCGGGGACTACAAGGTATGGGTTGCATTCAATGATGGCGCAGAAGGAGAGATTGATTTATCCTCTGAGCTGTATGGCGAACTGTTTGAACCTCTCAAAGACAAGGAGTTTTTCAGGTCGTTCACTCTCGAAGGCCACACCTTGAGCTGGAGCAATGGAGCTGATTTTGCTCCCGAGTTTTTGAGAGAGCAACTCTCCGGCCTCTTGCAAGCCTGATGATTTCAGCACTTATCATGAGCCCACGCCTTGTCTTTCAGGATTGTCGGATTGAGCCCCTCAAAGCGCTCTTCGACTGGATGAAACACAATTTTTATGTTGGATAGAGTGAGAGGCCATAACTTTATTTTTTCTTTCCTGATTGTCCCCTCTTGACTTTTTGTTTGTAATGAACGACATTAAGGAAGCTCATCTACCATGTGTGGAAGGAGTAACGAGGCCGTCCTTCGGGGCGGCTTCAGCTTTTTCAGCTCTTTTTCCGCTGATATTCTTCATATTCCTTCTGTAATGTCCTTTGCTGATGCGGCTGCTCAACCAGGTAGGCCGTCCATGGAAGGATGTAGTCACCACGCTCAGCAAGGACAACCAGATAATTCTCCGGCACAAGCCATAAACAAATTCTTTTCTCGCGTCGGCGCTGATTTCGCCAAACCTTAATTGTCGAGCCTTCGAACAGGTGAAGCGATTGTCAGCGGAGAGGCCGTTCAGATTCCATCGTGGATTAAATTTTATCAGGCAGACAATGTAGTAAAGAGTTCTGATACAATTGCCTCAAAACTTTGGGCCAACGCAAGCCCTAATGTTGCAGAGTACGAAACGAGTGTACGCAATTGGAGAAACCAATCATTTACCCAAGGAGGCAACAATGCCAATCCCTGAAACCATGCAACCGATAGCATCAACGAACATCACTGCCATCGGTTACGATGCCGATAATTTAACCATGTATATTCAATTTCTTGACAGTTCAGCATACGCCTACAAAGGTGTTCAGGAGCACGAGTTTGAGAATTTGAAAACCGCCCCGTCAGTACGCTTCTCCTTCAACAGGAACAATAAAAACGTTTATCCTTACGAGCAGGTTTAGGCGGTCAAACCCTGATTCCCCTCCTTCGCTGAGTTTAGTTTTACTTCAGCTTAGTACCGCAATACCCTTTCGATCGATCACGTCCAATAAACGCTTGGCAGCTCCACCAGGCTTTTTTACCCCTTGCTCCCACTGCTGAACGGTCGTTTTTCCAATCCCGAGCATCAAAGCAAAAACAGGCTGGCTGAGATGGTTTGTTGTCCGAATGCGACGGATGTCCTCCGGGAGAAAAACCTTTTTTTCCGGCAAACAAAGCGATTCTACTGTACGCATCGTTACTTCATCCATTGCTCCGACCTCAAAAAGGTCTTTGGCCATGTCATGGGCTATATCAAGAATCTTGCTCATGAGCTGTTACCTCCCTGTATTTCATTGTCGATAAAAGTGCCTGTAACTGTTTGTCTGTTGCACTTAAAAAGTCTTTGGCTGTAAGTTGAAGCGCAGTTTTCTCTTTGTTTGAAATGTTTGCTTTGTTGTTTTTAGCAAAAGCATAGAGGAAAACCACCCTGCTCCCATCGCTCTTCCGGTATCCGATAATGACACGGTAACCGGAACGTTTGCCGCCGCCATCCCGAGGAATTCGCTTTTTGAATAAGCACCCACCAAGAGAGCCTTCAACATGCCCTGCGACAACATCCTTCGCCGTAGCCCACAAAACAGAGTCAGAAAGCTCCTCATCGTCCGCCCAACGGGAAAACCATTTATTGGTAAAAACTCTCATGCCAGCCAAGATATCACTAAGTGCTACACTTTGCAACAAGATTTATTACACCAGCAACCATTTCCAAAACCAACTTTCATGGAAAAGGAAGTCTCTCGTTATAGGTTTTTATAAAAGCATTTAACATAAAAGATGAGCCATAGAGCTTGCCTGAGCCCCCCTTTATTCACTTGAGTTTGTAACGACGCATAACTCCGATCAGCATCCTGGCAATAAACATTGATGCGTAAAATACCTGAATTATTTTGTATCAAGGTAGATTGTTGATATTATTAGAGTGTTTTAAATCGATTGTTACGCATCGCTGCGCGTACCTTCTCTGTTCAATGAATATTGCCAGAACACAACACAACCTATGGATATCCCAAACGACCAGTATGACAGCCCGTGGAAAAGGGCCGTTGAGAACTACTTCTCAGAGTTTATGGAGTTCTATTTCCCAGATGCCCATGCTGAAATAGATTGGTCAAAGGAACATGTTTTTCTGGATCAGGAGCTGCAGGCCGTAGTTCAGGATGCCGAATTGGGCAAGCGCTTTGTTGACAAGCTGGTCAGGGTGAATGTGTTGAATGGTGACGAGAAGTGGATATACGTTCATGTTGAAGTACAGGGTACAAAGCAAGCTGAGTTTGCCAAACGCTTGTTTGTCTATAACTACAGGATTTTCGACCGATATGACCGGCCAGTTGCCAGTTTGGCCGTGCTGGCAGATACACACAAGAACTGGAAACCAACCTCTTATGGCTTTACCGTGCTGGGCTGCAAACTCTCTCTTGAGTTTCCGGTTGCCAAGCTGACCGATTACGAAGAGCGTCTTGATGAGCTGCTGGAATCAGATAACGCTTTTGGATGGATTACGGCAGCGCATATTCTGACCCAAAAAACCAGAAAGCAGCATCAGGAACGCTACGAGGCAAAACTCCGTCTGGTGCGCATACTCTATCAGCATCGCTGGGATAAACAACGTATCATTGATTTATTATATATTGTTGATTGGTTAATGCAACTGCCAGATTGGTTGAACAGCCAGGTTTGGCAAGAACTTGAAACAATTGAGGAGAAAGAGAAGATGGAATACATCACAAGCATAGAACGACTTGGCATGGTCAAAGGCCGTGTTGAGGGTCAATACAGTTTACTGAAAAGGCTGCTTGAACGCCGCTTTGGCCTGTTGCCCGAATGGGTTTCAGAGAAGTTGAAGAGTGCCAAATCAAAAGATCTGGAAGCTTGGGCTGATGCTATTCTCACAGCCCCGACTATAGAAGATGTTTTCAAAAAATCGAAACTGTCAAAAAAGAGCTGAGATTCACGCCAGGCTCTGGCGGTCGCTGCTCTTTGCCCTGAATATGAGTATACCGGGAAGATTGTTCGCTTTCGTTGGCTTCGGGGTTCTTCTCCTGATTATTTCGTACAAGCTGAAGCGTTGAAAACTCAGACCTGATGATTTCGGCAATATCATGAACCCATGCCTGGTCTTTCAGGATTGCCGGATTGAGCCCCTCAAAACGCTTTTCGACATTCAGGTAATCAAATAATTTTCAGGTCGTAGAATGTGGTGTTATTTGAGTTCCACACCAGCAAACCGATAAACGGCTTTTTTCACTATCTGGAAATCTTCAACGCGCCAATAAGGGATATGAGGTTTTGGTTTTGTTTGCTTATAGCTTGTACAGTCACTCCCACATAGTTTCGTCATGAATGGGGTCATTTCAGCAACAAGTGACTGCCCGGATAAACAGATGTCATAACTGCTTTGATTGGGAACAATCCAAAGCGTTCCATTGGCGCTTTTCAGTGCCATATGTTTTTTAACAACCCTTTGCTGATGAAATTCGATATCCTTTTTCAAAGAAAGTGACTTTATCTCTTTTTCAAGCTGCAACAGCCTTTCTTTCGTGGTCTCAACATCCATAAGTGCACATTTTATATTATAAACGAGCCTTTACCTTTTCAAAAGCAAGATAGCGGTCAACGAAGAGATCAATCCACCCTGCAGTTGAATATTTTTTGAGACAGGAGCAGACATCTTCGAGTGTCCATCAGAAAATGAGCTGTCATTTGAAAGGCAATTGCGATATTCGGTTCCCGCATCTTTCACGTGGTGGTTATCTTTTGGATATGAAATCACAAAAAGACCATCCTTATATTTATCTTCTGAGCCATCAACGATCTACAATCCTATTACTTTTGAGCCGCCAGAACAGGCTTTCTGATTTTCATTTTTTGACAACTCATGCTTTCAATAAGCCCAGCAGCTTTCATCACAGATTCCATACTGATGGTGGGTATGTCTGCATGATCTTTCACAAACTGTGACAGGTATTCCGGTGATGTGGTCTGAATACCCTGACGCTGGCCACCTAAAGTGTACCCGTTTGAACCGCTCAAAGACAAGCAGTTTTTCAGCTCTTTCACCCTGGAAGGGCACACCTTGTCCTGGATCCATGGGGCTGATTTTGCTCCCAAGTTTCTGAGAGAGCAGGTTGCCACACTTTCTTACCGTTCTCCCAGTGCCATCAACCTGTACTGATGGCTTTCAGGGTGGCATGATTGTGCAAAAATGTGCTGTGCCGTGTGCTCTTTTTTTGGAAATTTTTTGTTATCTCTATGATTGATATGGAGCACGCAAACATTTCTGGCGATATTTGCAACCATCCAGCCGGTTAATGGCACCTGTACATAAGGGAGCCCCGGTGTTCTATGCGACTTAATAAAAGATAATGCAACAACAAGTTAACGCAGACATCAATGTCATCGGCAGCATTCCAGATTTCCGGCTGATTGAGGTTGCGCTGGCAGAGTTTGCCAAAGGAAAGGGCCGGGTTGATCTCAAGGAGTTACTGGTGACCAACAACGCCTTCGATTTTCGGACGGAGAGCACACGGAAGCGGTTTCTTGGAGCGGTGGAGCGTAGCGTTCTGGTTTTTGCCAGTGAGCGGCACCGGCAGTTGATGGTGGCGCTTTTTAATGCTCCCGGACTGGAAGCTCTGAAACGGTGGGCAATTTTTTTACAGTTGCTTGCCGGGAACGATCTCTTCCGGATTCTAACCAAAGAGGTTTATCTCAAGGTCTACTTCTCCGGACGGACAACGATTGCCGCAGATGAGTTTTTTGCCTGGCTGAAGGATCTCCAGAGTAGCTCCCTTCATTTGAAAAAATTCTCGGATTCAACTCTGGAAAAAATTGCCTCCAAGTACCTCACCATTCTCAAGAAACTCGGAATGGTTGAGGGTTCAGTAAAGAAACGGTTGCTCAATATCGGGCTTTCTGACAATGAACTTCTTTTCTTTTTGTATGTTATTTTCAGCGTGGATGATTCCACCACCGATATTTTGAAGTCGCCATATCGGGAGTTCTTGTTTCTTGAGCGAGAAGAGTTGATCCGGGTGCTGAAAAATATCAGCTTCATGCCATTTATCAATATCGCCTCTACCGGAGAGGCATTGACTGTGCAGTTAAAATTGTCACCACAGGAGCTTGTTGATGCCATTTCTCACGGAACAAAAGCAGAAATTTGATGACCTTCGTGTGGCTTTGCATGAAGATCATCGGACGCAACTGAAGCGAACGGCAAACGGTGGAAACACCGTTCTGTTTGTCTATCCCCCGGCAGAGGAAGAGGAGTATATCGCCAAGGCAAAAGAGCTTTATCCCGATGGCCATTTTATTGATGTTGCAGAGCTATTTGTCAAAAGCATCGACCTGCTTGGTGATGAATACAATAGCATCAACGGTGCCGACAAAGAGCGCCCTCCACTGGAGGGGTTCAAGTCATTTTATAACGATTACAGCAGCACCTCATTCAAAGCCTTCACGAACGATTATCCCAACGGTCTCTTCTCCTTGATTGTCGAAGAAATCTGCAAGGCAAGCCAAGCGGAGAAAACAGCCTTCCTTGTTCACACGGGCGCTCTTGAAGGTACCGGCATTGAGAATGTCAATATTATGGAGCACAAAACCGTGATGATGCAGGGTATTCCGCTTGTCATCTTCTATCCTGCCGACTTCAGGAACAACGAGCTGCTCTTCCTCAACCATAAACCGGCATCAAACTACCGATGCCACCTTGTCAAATAGTGGAGTGCCCTATGCCCAAAATCAAAGAGCTGTTGAGTCTCAACCTCGATATTGATATCAAGAATGTCATTGACCTTGAAGAGCAGGTCGAAGAGGAGATCCGTTACGAGATCGACAACTACATCATTACCGAAAATATTGGCCGTCACCTCTCCACTTTTGCATCAAAGTACAACTCCAGCATCAAGGAGACCGGAATTTGGCTCTCAGGCTTTTACGGCTCCGGCAAATCCTATTTTGGCAAGATGCTTGGCTACCTGCTCGATAACAGGGTCATCATGGGAACCCCGGCCATCGAGCGCATCATCCCGCGACTCTCCGGGCTCAATGATGCCGCCCTCATCGAAAACGACCTGCGCAAATTTGCCAGCAGCAACAACCGGGTTGTCGCGCTCGACATCGCCAAACAGAACACCGACAAGGGGCTGGCCTTTACCCTCTTCCGCAATTTTTTGAAAAGCCTCGGTTTTCTTGACTCTGTGTACGGCTATATGGAGTATCAGCTCTTTCTCGACGGCCACTATCCAGCATTTGTAGAGAAGGTAAAACAGCTCACGGGTGAAGAGTGGCAGAGCATCCGGACAAGCTCCATGCGCGTTCCCTCAACCATTCGCAAGGTTTTGACAGCATGGAACTATACCGAACAGGAGTACGACGAAACCGTCATCCATCTGAACTCGATCATTGACAGCTTCAGCGCATCGAAGCTCAAGGATGAACTGAGCCGCTACCTCGAAAAGCAGCAGGCTGAAACAATCGTCTTTATTTTCGATGAAGCGAGCGAAGCCATCAGCCAGCGCAAATTCAGCCTGCTTGACCTTGAAGGGCTGAGCGAATCACTTTCCGCCATCTCCTCCAGAGTCTGGACCATCGCCATTGCCCAGGAGAAGCTTGACGATGTCATCAACAACAACAGCATCAGCAAAAGCCAGCTCACCAAAGTCACCGACCGGTTCAAAACCAAGATTCACCTTGAATCAACCGAAGTTGATGTGATCATCCGCAGTCGCCTGTTGCAGAAGAGCGAAGAGGGCCAACGGTTGCTTGAAGCCTTTTTCGACAAGAACGCAGGCAAGATTGCCGACATCACCAACCTCAAAGCCTCTATCCCGACAAAGTCAGAGAACAGGGAGTTGTTCACCATCTACTACCCTTTCCACCACTACCAGTTCCAGTTGCTGCAGAACTTTCTCTTTGCCTCCAACGCCCTGACAGCCTCGCAGGTGGCTGCCCGAGGGATGATTATCACCACCTTCGACGTTCTGCGCAACAAGCTGGGCAAGCTCGACGCATACAATTTTGCCACCGCTTTTGACATCTGCGATGAAGCGCAGACGGCCCCACTAGCGGCCCTGGTAAACAAGTACGACCTTGCCCGCCAGATGCTGAAAGAGTCATCAATTGACGGCATCAGGCTGCTGAAGGCCATCCATTTCCTTTCGGTATCAGGACTCGTTGCAACCACGGTAGAGAATATCACCAAAGTCTATATCTCCACAGTTGACGACTACTATAGCGTAAAGCCCCTGATTGACGAGGCTCTCACAACCCTGACCATGGCAAAAGTTTTGCTTGAGAGCAACAATAGCTTCAAGATCACTTCCGATCTGGAGACAAAACTTCTTGACGAGATGAAGGAGTTTACGGTTGAGCACTTCATCCGCAAAAAAGAGCTTGTCACACGGCTGCAAAAGAACAGCGCCATCCGCTCAATCGGCACCATCAACGACAACAGCGTCACCTACAATTTTCATGTTACCACTGACCTTGGCGATGAACTCATCAGCTCATCAAACAAGGATCTCCAGATAGAGGTGTGCAGCCTCTACAGCGTCACCGAAAACCGGCTCGACTTCATGGAGAGCATCAAACAGCAGACCCGCGACATCAAGCACAAAATCACGCTTCTCCCCGACAACGCACAGTTCAGCGCAATCAGCCACCTGATTGAGGAGATTCTGCGATTCACCTACATGGACGACAAGTACAGGAACGACAGCGATGCAACCATCAAGCAAATCATCCGCTCATTCTCAGTCATCCGGGACGAACGGGAAAAGGAGCTCCTGAACCTGATCAACAGCGCCTACAGCAACGCCAAAGCGATCTACCTCTTCAATACGGTGCAGCTCAGTGAAGCTAATTTCAAGAGTGAAATAAACACCCTTCAAAAAAAGGTGCTTGATAATGTTTTTTACAAACGCCCCTCCAGGCAGCTTTCCGAAGCGCTGGCAACCTCAATTATCAAAGAGCGTCAGAACGACAAGTTGCCAAAGTTCAATTTCAATGAGAACGGCGGCAACGACTTTACCTTTTTCGATGCCAATGGAAACTTTGTGGGCGACACTCTGGAGTGCATTGAATCGGTAACCGCCAAAATAAAAAGCCAGTACCTCAGCGGCAAAGATCTTGAACTGGAGTTAAAGAGCGCCCCCACCGGCTACGAATATGGCACCGTGGCAACCCTTGTGGCTGTACTCTTTCGTGCCGGTCGCCTCACCGCCAGGTTCAACGCCAAAGATATTTTTTCGTACCGCGACGATGTTGTCGAAAGCATCTTCAGCTCCAGCCGGAACTTCCAGAAAGCCTCCTTCAAGTCACTCTCCAAATCGCTGACGACCGCCCAGAAATCCGATATGGTCACCCTGCTTCGAGCCCTCAAGATCGAAGAGGTGACCAAAGAGCGGGTTGACTGGAACAGCAACGACTTTGCCCTCATTGAGGCCATCCGGGCTCTGTCAGAGTACTACATCATCACTGTTCGGAAAAGGAAAAAGGACGACAGGGAATTTGAAACGCTTTTCGGCAGCGAAACCACCCTTATTGGCAAACTGCACCAGTTTTCCGGAAAGGTGACTGAGGCTAACTTTCTTGAGACGGCGGACAACTTCCTGCTCACACAGGCGGAGTTTGAGGCGACGGTCAGAAAAATCGAGAAGATTGAAAAATTCATCAAGTCGAACCTGCAAAAAGCGCGATTCATCAAGCGCTTTGTGGATGAGCTGAAGATCGAGCTTGAAAAGGCCAACGTCACCAGCAGTGAAATCCAGGAGACCATTGCACGCTTTGACGAAATCTACTCCCGTTCAGTGGTTGAAGGGTACAGGGAGATTCTTGCTGAAGGTCAGAAGCTCAAGGACTTCTACCACGCCCTGATGGTTGATGCCAACAAAACGGTTAGCGAAGCAAACCGGGAGCTGCTTGCCGCCGCAATAGTACTCATTGCCGAAATTAATGGCTATCCCGCATCGCTGAACCCTGACCTTCTGCAGCAGGTTCAGTCTATCAAAGAGTATGCCGAAAAGCGCATCAACAAAGAGGTCAAGCTCGACTACACCATCAAGTGCGCCAGTTGCCACTTTTCACTCTCGGAGATGATCACCTGCACGGCACTCGCTCCCCAGAAGCTTGCCGAGCTGGAGGTTGCCGCAATGAGTATTGTGAAGGAAGCTCCTCCTGCCCCCGTACCGCCAGAAGAGAGCAAAAGCGGAGAAGCCAGCCCCATACCGCCACCGAAAGCATTAAAACGGATCTCGCTCAAAATTGCCCGTACCACAACGGTCGGGGCGTTCAAGCAGATGCTGCAACTTCAGTTACAACAGGTTGCCGGAATGCAGGAGAGTGACCAGATTGAAATCGACCTCTAAAAAGGCAAAGACCCCGAACAATGAAACTTTCCGACCACGTCAAGAGTATCCGTGAGCTGATTTCTTCAGCCTTTGCGAACCAGTTTGCCCGGCTTGGCGTAACCGCAGAGCGCCAGAGTGAGCCCGCCACCCTCGACCAGCCACAGCAAGAGCTTAGGGCCACGCTTGACGCCATCCTTGAAAGCCACAACAAAGAGACCGGCACACCCGCCGCAGCCTACCAGAAAGCGCTCGACGACTACACCTTTACCCTCTTCAACCGGCTTGCCGCCCTCAAGGTGATGGAGGCGCACCGGATGTTCCCCGAAGTGGTCACCAAACGGGCTGAAAATGGTGGCCGCTCCTTTGGTCACCGCGCATGGCTGGAGCAAAACCCGCTTATGGCTTCCGAAGAGCTTGAAGGGTTGCTTCCCTTTATCCGCTTTGCCTTCGACACCCTCAGCGACAAAATTCGCCTCTACTCCCGTGAGAGCACTTACGACATGCTCCCCTGCGTGCTCGATCTGAACGCCATTATCGGCGCATTCAATGCCGTTGAGGAGGACACCGATGTTGGCTCCGAAATCTGGCTCTCCGACGATATCATGGGGTGGCTCTACGAGAGCTACACCAAGGATAACTTGGATACATTCAAGGAATCCAAGGCTAAAATTGAGTATGATCGAGTTTCTTTGTCCTCACAGTGGTACACTCCAGATTGGGTTGTTGAATTTCTGGTCAACAACTCCCTTGGCAAACTCTATCTGGAGAGCTACCCCGATTCAGAGATTGGGCGAAAGTACAAGATTGCCAACATCCCCGCCACACGGGTGCGCGAGCCGAAACCCTTGACTGAAATTCGGCTGATTGACCCGGCAACAGGCTCCGCCAACTTTCTGCTCTACGCCTTCGACCTCTTTTATGACCTCTACCTCGACCAGATCGAGAACTATGGCGCAGAGTATGACGAAGAGGAGATCGGGAAGCTCATTATTGAGCACAACCTGTACGGTGTTGACCTTGATGATCGGGCCATCCAGATTGCGCAGTTGGGCCTCTACATCAAAGCATTGCGCCGCAACAGCCGCATCCATATCGAGCGCTTTAATGTGGTCTCCTCCGACTTTTACCTGCCTGATTTTGATGTGGTGGCAAGCTCCTTTTCCGGCAGTCTGGCTACCGACTCCCAGCAGATGAGTTTGATCAAGGCGATATGGGCCGACCTGCAACGGGCATACCAGTTTGGCTCACTCATCAGGATTGAAGAGCGCTTCAATGCCAATTTCACATCACTTTTTGAAAAGGCAAAAGCTGACCAGCAGGATCTTTTTGCCACGGCTGAATTTGAGAGCCAGGAAAAGTTCAAAGAGGAGCTGTTCCGTGATTTGCACAACGCAGTTTCAGCATATAGCCAGAGCAGCGGCAACAGCTTTTTGCGGAGCAAGAGCAATGATGCCATCACCTTTCTGGAGATTATGACCCGGAAGTACGATGTGGCGGTGGCGAATCCGCCCTATACCGATTCAAGTGATTTCGGGAAGGAGTTGAAAACATTTATTGAGGCGAATTATAAAAAGCCTTACGGGTTTCACTCGAACCTCTATGCGACGTTCATAAAGCGATGTGCTGAGATTATCACCGACACCGGCAAGATTGCGATGATTCATCCGCTCACCTTCATGTTCATCAAGTCATTTGAAGGTGTTCGAGAGTATATTTTAAACAAGTTGCATATCAGTTTGTTTGTTCATTACAGTGCTGACAGTACCAATCTCTTTGATGGGGCTTTTGCTTCTGCTCCAGCTTTTTATGTTCTGGAAAAAGGGATAACAACCAGTGATAAGTCACTCTTCATTTCACTGGATCAGTATACCCGTACTCCACAGGAGAAACTCAAAAAAGAGTATGCTCTTGCAGCACTGGAGAATTTTGTTTCAGGAATAGAAGACAAGCATAATATTAACATCGACCAAGCGAAGCTGAAGCTCATCAAGTCATGGCCATTTATTTATTGGATTAGTGATGCGTTTCGGGAGAAGTTTAAAGGCAATAGCATTGGTGATAAAGGAATAGCTCAGGTCGTATCGGGTATTAAAACTGGTGATAACGACAGACTATTACGCTATTGGTGGGAAGTCGATCCTGATAAACTTTCAGCAGACGGAGATTTGCAGATAAAACAATGGGTTATTTACACCAAAGGAGGTGATTTCAATCGCTGGTGGGGAAATTATTGGCTTTGTGTAAACTATCTTAATGAAGGCCAAGAGATTAAAAAAAGTGCAAATTACAACCTCCTATCTGATGACAAGGCTTTTCGTCGTGGCATAACATATTCAGCAACATCATCAAAAGGTGTGTCATTCAGACTGTTAGAAGACTGGACACTTTTTGATATGAAAGGCTCATCTGTACTTTTTGACTCTGATTCCGATACTGAATACGGTATGGCTCTTTTGAACTCCAAGTTTTCTTCATATATCGCAGCTTGTTTGAATGGAACTGTTGAAACACAAGTTGGTGATATAAAAAGAATTCCATTTCTAAAGCCTCATAATTCATTCAAGTCTGCAATTGAAACTGCGGTTAAAAAGAATATAAGTATTAAGAAAAAAATGACAACTTTTCTTAATACAGAAGTTATGTACGTTAAATCTCCGTTGTCTGTCTTTAGAGGCATAACAGGAATCAGAGATACGATCAATTTATTTTTGTCATACGAAAACCACCTTCTCACACAAGTCCTGCTCAACGAAGCAATCATCAACGAAAAAATCTTCGAGGTTTACGAACTCACCCCCGAAGACAAAGCAATGGTGCTTGCCAAAGAGGGTGAATCCATCGGCGGTCTCCCCGTACTGCCCGAAGCCCGTGCAGCATATCTGAGCGAAACAGAGGCCACGGCAGAGTTTCCGCTTGATAACATCCTTGATTTCATTGAATCCCTGCCAACCATGACCATGAACGGGCAGGAGATTGCCGACCTCACCACAAAGTTTGAGACACTCTACCAGAGCAACAACGACCTCGAAGAGTTCTGCATCAGGAACCAGATCAACCCGATTAACGTCTGGTACCTCTTCAAAAAAAGCGGTGTGTTACCGCAACAGCGGGCCAAAACCATTGCGATGGAGTTCCTTGCTGACCTTATCCGCGAAATTCTCAATGAGGACGACGACGGCATTGTGCCGCTGGTGCGCAACACGGGCGAAGAGATATTGATTGACCGCATTGAAAAGAAGTTTGAGGAGAAGGGGCTCACTTCCGCGCAGTTTGCCGCTTTCCCGACCATACTTGGCAAGGAGATCAACGACTATATCAACAACAACTTTTTTGCCGATTTCTCCGATCACCTCAACCTCTTCATGTATCTGCCGAAGACCCCTTTTATCTGGCATATCACCTCCGGGCCGCGTCAGGGATTTGATGCCTTCATTATCATCTACAAGTGGAGTCGCGACAAGCTTTTTACCTTGAAATCGGTCTATATTGAAAAGCGTGAGACGGCGCTGCGCAACCGCCAGTCGGACCTGCTCGGCGAAAAAAGCGCACAGGCTGAAGAGGAGAAGGATACCATTTTCCATCAGCTCAAGGAGATTGAGAGCCTCCGGAAAAAGATTGACGAACTGCTCTCCGAAGGCTACGACCCCAAGCTCGACGACGGTGTCGGCAAAAACATCGCTCCCTTGCAGAAGAGGGGTATTATCGCTTATGACGTGCTGAATCCGGGACAGCTCAAAAAGTATCTGAACGCAGACTGGTAAATTGCAAAACCTATGAACTATCAACAGTTACTTGCCCTCTTCAAAGAGACCCACCTTGAGTTGCAGCAAAGAGCCGCCCGCTCGGTCGATACCTCTCTCGTGATCAGGAACTGGCTTTTCGGGTGGTACATTGTGGAGTTTGAGCAGGGCGGCGCCGAACGTGCAGAACTCTATGGCAAACGTCTTATCGACAAGCTTTCCAGAGAGCTCAAAACCCTTGGTTTGAAAGGTATCTCGTCGACCAGCCTCAGGCAGTGCCGTACCTTTTATCTGGCTTACAAAAAGATTGGTCCGGCAGTGCCTGCCCAATCTTCAAATGCTCGAATTGCTTTGCCGGAGATTCAACAGGCACTGCCTGTTATATCTTTTGATGCCATTGCCATTGCTCCCAAAATGCTTCAGGAACTCTCCGCAAAACTGGCAGGTTACTTTTCTCTCGGCTGGACGCATTACGTTGCTTTGCTGACCATCACCAACGCTGATGAACGCCGCTTCTACGAAATTGAAGCCCGCGAAACCAGTTGGGGTGCCAGAGAGCTTGAGCGACAGATATCGGCCTCGCTCTATGAACGGCTGGCTCTCAGTCGTGACAAGG
>CAJEXL010000021.1 GCA_903994365.1 uncultured Chlorobiaceae bacterium
CTCTGAAACTGAATCGGCAGCAGCGTCGTCAATACCACAAAGGTTGGGAATGCTTTTGTGATAGATTGGGCATTGAGAAGAGTATAAGCCTGATGTCGTTGCTGATTACACTCCATAATCGTTGAAAAGTATGAATGGAGATCACTCTCTCGGTGTGGTCATCACCGGTGGAAGCAGAGGATTGGGATATGCCCTTGCTTTGGAGTTTCTTTCGGCAGGTGATCGTGTTGTTATCTGTGGCAGAAATTCAGAGCGGCTTGGGGAGGCATTACACTCGCTTCGGCTGGCTATGCCGGAAGGGGCGGTTTATGGCATTTGCTGCGATGTTGGCGATCCGATTGCCGGAAGAGTACTGGCTGATTTTGCCGTTGCCAAGCTTGGAAAAGTTGATCGCTGGATTAACAATGCCGGTACTGCTGGCCTGTTGAAGCGGCCCTTATGGGAGCTTGATGCGATCGATATTGTTGAAACATGCACCACAAATCTTGCAGGCTCTCTCGTCCTGTGCGCCGAAGCGGTCAAGGTTATGCTGCGTCAGCCATCTTCCGATACGCCATGCTACCACATTTTCAACATGGGTTTTTCGATGGTTGGAGCATCATTATCCCGTTCAGCGGTGCCGCACAAGGCATCGAAAAGGGGAGTGGCGGAGTTGACCCGTTTTCTCTCAAAAGAGTTGAAAGCTGCCGGGGTAAAGAGTATTGGCGTTCATGAGCTGAGTCCTGGTCTTGTGCTGACCGGGCTGCTCCTCAGGGATGCAACCGAAGAGGCCCGGCGCTTTTTAACCGTTATTGCAGAAGAGCCTGAAACCGTCGCCGCCGTTCTTGTGCCAAAAATACGGGCGATAGCAGTTCAAAACAGTCGCCTGAGGTATGAACCGCTTGCAAAAATGGCATTCAGAATAGCAATCGGCATACCAAAGATTTTTGGCAAAGCTTAAAATCTTGGAGAACAGCAGAGGCTCTTTCTATATTCCCCACAAGTCATCGCGTTATGCCTCCGGTTGAGAACCTGAGGCATCGTAGTTCATAACTATTTATCAACCTTATCAGCCAAACAATGAAGAGAGTGCTTGTGGCCGGTTCAACCGGTTATCTCGGTCGTTATGCCGTGCAGGAGTTCAAAAATCGTGGATATTGGGTACGCGCTCTGGTGCGGAACCCCGACAAAGTGAAGCAGCCCGGCCCTTACTTTGCCCCTGCTCTTGAGAACCTGGTTGATGAGGTTGTGGTTGGTGATGCAACAAAGCCCGAAACCATAGCTGCGGCGTGTGATGGCATTGATGTTGTCTTTTCATCACTTGGCATGATCAAGCCTGATTTTGTGCATACCATCTTTGAGGTGGACTATCAGGCAAACATGAATCTTCTTGAGGTGGCGCTGAAGGCCAAGGTCAAGAAATTTGTTTACGTCTCGGTTTTTGATGCTCATCGGATGATGAATATCCCGAACGTCCAGGCTCATGAGAAGTTTGTCAGAGAGCTGAAAGCGGCGAAGATTGAGTCGGCCATTATCCGCCCGACAGGCTATTATTCGGAGATCGGGCAGTTTGTTGCCAGGGCCCGCAAGGGATTTATGCTGATGGTGGGAGATGGTTACCCGCGCTCAAATCCCATTCACGGCGCTGACCTTGCCAAGGTGTGCGTTGATTCGGTCGATGGAACAGCAAAAGAGGTTCAGGTTGGCGGCCCTGAGGTCTTCACCTATCTCGAAATGGTTGATCTGGCGATGGAGCTTGCCCAAACGAAGCCAATTGTTTTTCCCCTGCCACTCTGGGTGGCAGACACTTTGGTTGCGGCTGTTGGCCTCTTCAATCGTGATGTGCACGATGTTGCGCTCTTTGCCACCACGCTCAGCCGGGTAGACTTTGTAGCCCCGCTTTATGGCACCCACCGCCTGCGCGATTTCTTCACGCAGTGTAAGTCGCTTGGGAGTTGATGTTCTTGTTGAGATAGTATTCTTGAGGAATAAGATCACTTTTTGCAGCCTCTATGATGCAATAATTTTTGAAAATAGAGGCTGCTTTTTGGTATTCAGAATGCAAGGAAGCTCTTCTAAAATTGCCATCTGCAAATTTTTTCCCTGTTGCTCTCATCAACTTTATCTGTACATTACGGTAATCTGCCGTACAATATAACAAGCTACTCATGAGTACAAGCCTCAAGCAAAAAGGTGTTAAAGAGCCTGCAGGGATAAACAATAAACTCAATCCCGGAACAAGAGTCTCTTTGAATCAATATACTGAGGGGAAATCGCGCCTTGAGGCACGCATACCCCGGAATGTTCATGCACAAATCAAACGAGCGGCTGAAATTCAAGGCCGGACATTGACTGATTTTGTTGTGTATGCAGCTCTTGAGGCTGCTACCAAAGCAATTGAGGAAAATTCCGTTATTCAGTTGTCAATCGAAGGGCAGAATGCTTTTGCAGAAGCTTTGCTGAATCCGCCAGAGCCCAATGCCGCTTTGCGACGTGCTTTCGAAAGTCATGCGGCATTGTTTGGGCAGGCTCAATAACCCTTGTGTTATGAAGCTGCCCCTGTTTTCAGTTGTGCCACTGGGTAGTAACCATGTACGAGAGGGTTTCTGCTCTGGTTCTGAAGCTTTGGATCGCTACTTTTCAGTGCAGGTCGGCCAGGATATCAGAAGGAATATCACCAACTGCTTTGTTGCAACAGATGATTCCAATCACAAAATAGCAGGTTACTACACACTTTCAGCAGCACAAATTCCGTTAACAGGGTTACCCGGAGAGATCGCAAGAAAAATGCCCCGCTATGATGCTGTTCCAGCCTCAAGAATAGGACGTCTTGCTGTTGACCGGCTCTATCAGGGAAAACGGATCGGGAGCGCACTTTTAGCTGATGCGCTTCTCAGGTCATCAACTTCATCACTGGCTGTTTACGCGCTCCTCGTTGAGGCATAAGATGAACAAGCAGAGGCGTTTTATCTGTACCACGGCTTTATTCCCTGCATTGGAGCCAGTCAAACCCTTTTTTTACCGTTGCAAACCATAAGTAGCAGTTATGCGAGGGAATAACCCGGTACAGCAGCGAATACGTGAAGAGAGCTTCAGGCATTTTACCAAACACACTTTTGGTCAAAGAAATTTTGGTTGGCCGCGCTAAATGTCAAAAGCATGGGGTCTCGATTGCTGAAATCGAAGGCTTGTTTTTAGGGACGCCATTAGTGGCACCGGACGTTCTCCATTCGAGCAAAGAACAGAGATTTCATGCTGTAGGATTATCGTTTTCACGTTGAGGAACAACAATGGTGAAACGCTCCTGATCAGACCGATTAGTGCGCGTTATATGCACAAAAAGGAGATGAAAGCTCATGAAAAAGAAATTCCCTGATTTCAAGACTGACGACGAAGCCGAAGCCTTCGTAGAGGCTGCCGACTTGAGCGAGTACGATTTTTCAGGCATGGTTCCAATGCGTTTTGAGTTGAAACGCAAGGATACGTCAATCAGTCTCCGGCTTCCTGAAGAGTTGTTAGACGCTGTGCGCATTAATGCAAAACGTGTTGGAATTCCGTATCAACGTTTCATGCGGTTGGCAATTGAACGAGCAGTGAAGCCAATAAACACCAGCAACACACGGACTGCAGCACCACAACAAAGGATCAACAGCTTTTGATGACTGATCTCTAATGCTGTAAAAGAATTCGTTGAACACCGAAAATGAACTTGTAACAAAATATTCGATATTCAATCCCGCTCGCAAGCAGGTTGTGTGAAAGCGGAGTACCGTCTTCGCTTCTGCACGCTTCGCAGCACCGCCCAACAAGGCGCATTTGAGTACATGAGCGCCGCAACAGGCCGCTGTAAGCAAAGATGACCTTTCGCTACAATGAACAACCGTTATCAACGGAGTGCAGGGGTTTCAGAATCAGGGTGACGGGCTTGAAGGGTGGCCACAGCGGAGTTGATATTCAATTGCGACGTGGCAACGCCAACAAAATCATGAACCGGATACTCTATCATGGAAATCAGTACGGACTGCAGCTTGCCTCCATTGACGGGTGAAGTCTCCGCAACGCGATTCCCCGGGAATCATTTGCCCATATAGCCATTTCTGCCGCAAGGGTGGAGGAGTTCATCAACAGCATCCCGATCTTGACATGATCTCGTTTGGCCCGACTATTCGATATCCCCATTCGCCTGATGAGAAGGTGAACATTCCCTCTGTCGCGAAATTCTGGGAGTTTCTTGTAGAAACACTCCAAAATATACCGGAATCATAGAGGCTGTTTTCCTGTATTCGGGATTTCGGGAAGCTTTTCTGCTTCTTTTGCGTGAAGAGGGGAAAAGCCTTCAGTGTAATGTTCCAGCCCATCGGGAGCAAGGTCTTCACCTTCGGGCCAGCAGATACCGCCAATGGGATCAATACATGGCAGACTTTGAAGCCAGTGCTCTCTTTTGCTGATGCTGTCATTGACCGATTTCATTCCATGGGCTGTCGGACTAGTGTTAAGTCATGCGTAAAGAGGCTATTGAATAATGGTTACCAGAATTGATATTAATCACTTATCTGTATTTTGAAAAATGTGTTACAGGAAATATTTGAAAAAAATCTATGCGACTTTATACGCATGACTCAACACTAGCGGCCTTCTGCAAGTTCTCCGGGAGAATATTGTTGAAGAGCGCCGGAAGCCATTATCATTGTGGTGTAGAGAGATAGAGGCATTATCGAATCGAAGAACCGGGTGAGTACCGCTCAAAAGAGGAGCCATCACGGTTTCGGCAACTGCTCGACAGAGCGAAAACAGAGGAGATTACAGCGATGCACAAAGCCGCTGAGCTTTCTGGAATGTCGCTCACTGAGCTGCAACGGGAGATGTCTGTCATATAATTACTCAACATGTTGGCAATCGACGGATTATAACTCTTTGTGAGAGCTTTTGTCACGGTTGGTGTTGATGGATTAAATTGGTACAATAGAGAGAATGATGTCGTTATTCCGATGGCCGAAAAGAGAAAAAAGAAGGGTTTTTCAAAAAAGAGGTGATTCAATGAATACACAATCTGTAACCCTTGGTTTTTCCGAAAAGGTATTGCCGGCCGAAAAGAGTGATGTGCTCGCCTCCGGCAAAAAATTGCGCATACTTGCCACTGTCAAATTATTCAAACTTGGTCGCCTCTCCTCAGGTCGTGCTGTTGAACTTGCCGGAATGGATCGTGTGGAATTTTTACTCAACCTGAATCGCTATAATGTTTTTCCCTTGCATTCTGAGCTTGATGACTTAGAGTAAGAGAATAGCCTTTTGTGTTCAAATAGTTGTCTTTTGCTTTGTTTGTTGTGCATCAACAGAAAGCTTTGTGGACAATAAAGAAATACTGATAAAATGATTAATTCTTCATAGTTATGAGAATTTATTTAGATAATTGTTGCTTTAATCGCCCTTTTGACGATCAAACAAAGATACGGACAATGCTTGAAGCAGAAGCTAAATCGAGAGTTTAAGATGATGTTTTTGGGAAAAAATTTGAGCTTGTATGGTCATATATTCTTGAGATTAAAAATATGGCAAATCCTTTTGAAGAAAGGAGAAATGCAATTGCTGATTGGCGAGAACATGCGATTATAATGGTCACTGAAAATCATACCATTTTGAAGAAAGCGAAGAGTCTTAATGCAATCGGGCTACGTAACAAAGACGCGCTACATATTTCGTGCGCCATATTTGCCGAATGCAGCTATTTCCTGACAACTGACGACAAAATTTTGAATAAGAACAATCAGATAGAGGAAATTATGATCATTGACCCAATTGCTTTCATCAAAGAGGAGTACTTATGATAACTGATACAGAAATTAAAATTAACGGATTTCAAGCGCTTACAAAATCTTTGGGAAGCGTGGCTGCTGAGAGGTTTATCGCCCTTATTCAACGAGAACCATTCGATTACACACAATGGCAAAGAACCTTATGGGAAGACCAAAGTATTGAAGAAATTAGCCGAAGAGCAATGAATTCAGCCAATAAACAGGACGCATAAAAGATATGGCCAATAAAAAAACAGCGAAACAAGTGATTGATTCGTTGCCGAATGATGTTTCAATGGATGAAATCATTCATGCACTTTATGTGAATATCAAGTTTTCACACGGAGAACAAGAGATTCGGGAAGGCAGGGGAATATCCCAAGTTGATGCAAGGAAGAAATTGGAAAGATGGCTGAAATGATGTGTGGGGATATTTTTCGTTCAAATCCAATTTTACGAGCATTAAATCTCTATGGGCCATATTCCCCGCCTCTTGAGGCGTAAAGTATGATAGAGTTGTCTTCAAAATACCCCGCTGCTTGCGGCGGGGTTCTTTATTGTAAAAAGGAGTGAATATGGATATTGCGGAAATAAAAAAAATGAGCACCTCAGAACGCCTCTAAGTCATAGAGGTACTTTGGGACAGTTTCTGTTATGAGAAAGATGATACCGAAATTCCCAAGTGGTGCGAACATATTCTTCAGGAAAGAAAAGAAGATATTGCAACAGGTAGTGCAAAATTCGTCTCACTTTCGGAGCTTAAATAATCTAATGTCATAAGGACATATCGAAAATACAGAACTATGAATGATCAACCAAATAATCCATTGCATGGATTAACTCTTGAAAAAATACTATGTGATCTTGTAAATCACTATGGCTGGGATGAACTCTATAAAATGATAGAAATTCGTTGTTTTTATAATGATCCAAGTATTAAGTCCAGCTTGAAATTCTTGCGAAAAACAAATTGGGCCAGGGTGAAAATTGAAGAAATATATAGAGACTTAATAGGTCAAGAAAACAAAGAAATGTAAGTGTACGCGTTGCGAGTTAAGCAAAAGAAACAGGGCCTGTTGGTGTAGAGATATTCAGTTATGAAGACCGGATTGATCGGAAAGATGTTATAAGAACATATATTTATGACACGCAACAGGATTATGTGATAATCCTTGAACCTCGTCGAAGTGGGTTAGATTACTATCTGATAACAGCTTATCACATGAATGAGCCAGGAGGAAAAAAGCAGATTCAAAAAAAGAAAAAGGGAAAGTTGTCAGAAGTCTATTAAAACCGCAAGGCTCGGTGCACATCTTGATGCATCGAGCCTCGAAACTCCTTCCTCCTATCGTGGTAGGATGAGCAAGGGAAACGTAAACAAAAAAAAGTTGTGTTACAATAAGTTTGAAATGAATTGTGGTACATGGGATCATGGGAGGTAAGCATGCTTTGACAAGAAGGCGATCAACGCTTCCATGAGAAATAATAAATAACCAGCATTGCACATGAGCAACAATATTCTCCAGCTCAATCCACCGGCGGTGTGGAAACATTTTTACAGCCTGACGCAAATTCCACGTCCCTCAGGGAAAGAGGAGCAAATCAGGGAGTTCATCGCTGATTTCGGTAAAAACCTTGGGTTGGAAACTCTTGTTGACGATGTCGGCAATGTTATCATTCGGAAGCCAGCCGCCTCCGGCATGGAGAATCGTCAAGGGGTTATTCTGCAAGGGCATCTCGATATGGTACCGCAGAAGAACAGCGACAAGCAGCATGATTTTGAACAAGATCCGATTGAAACGCTTCTTGATGGTGAATGGTTGAGGGCCAACGGTACGACCCTTGGCGCTGACAATGGTCTTGGTGTTGCTGCTGCCATGGCGGTGCTTGAATCAGGGGCGATTCAGCATGGCCCTCTTGAGGCGCTCTTTACCAGCAATGAGGAAGCAGGAATGACCGGTGCAACCGGCTTGAAACCTGGTATGCTCAAGGGGAAGATTCTGATCAACATGGATTCGGAAGATGAGGGGAAACTGTTTATTGGTTGTGCCGGTGGTACCAACGCGAAGATCACCTTTTGTTACAATGAACAATCGTTATCAACGGAGTGCAGGGGTTTCAGAATCAAGGTGACGGGATTGAAGGGTGGACACAGCGGAGTTGATATTCATCTTGGACGTGGCAACGCCAACAAAATCATGAACCGGATACTCTATCATGGAAATCAGTACGGACTGCAGCTTGCCTCCATTGACGGGGGAAGTCTCCGCAACGCGATTCCCCGGGAATCATTTGCCCATATAGCCATTTCTGTCGCAAGGGTGGAGGAGTTCATCAACAGCTTGACAATCTTGACCGGCAAGATAAAAAATGAACTGTCGGGAGTTGAGCCATCCCTGCGGATCGACGTGATTGCTGCCGATCTCCCCGGGAGCGTTATCGAACAGAATATTTTTATAAAGGTTCTGAATGCAATCTGTGCTTGTCCGAATGGGGTGATGCGCATGAGCAATGAGATGGATGGTCTGGTTGAAACATCCAATAATCTTGCGATGGTCAAATCAGGAAATGGAGTGATTACCATAGAGTGTTTGCTGAGAAGTTCGGTTGACTCCGCCCGTGATGATCTTGAGATAATGATAAAAAGCGTCTTTGACCTTGCAGGGGCGGTTTCGGTCTTTGATGGAGCTTATCCAGGATGGAAACCCAATCAGGGTTCCCCGATCCTGAATATCATGCAGGCGCTCTATACCAGGCAGTTCGGGAGTGTTCCCGAGATAACGGCTATTCATGCCGGTCTGGAGTGCGGGATTTTAGGTGGCACCTATCCCGGTCTTGACATGATCTCTTTTGGCCCGACTATTCGATATCCCCATTCGCCTGATGAGAAGGTGAACATTCCCTCTGTCGCGAAATTCTGGGAGTTTCTTGTAGAAACGCTCCAAAATATTCCGCTTGATACTTCTGAGTAAGCCGGGCAGGTGTATCGAACAATAATATTCTCAAGGTCATTCGCGGCCTTTTTCAACTGCGGATGAGAGGAAATAAATGCTCCCGACGGAAGAGATCCGGAACATCAAGAAGGGATGTGTCATGCGTCGTGAAAATCAATTGAGCGCCTTGCGTGTTAATTTCCGGGCGATGGAACTGCCGGTTCAATTCCCGTACTAAAAGAGTATGCAGACTGGTATCAAGTTCATCAATGACTTAGCGTCAGACCTCTGTCGAGAATATCAAGCAATGGCGCTCCAATAAAACTAAAGTGCGTGTACCACTGCATCTTTGTGAGAGCTTTGGTCGCGCTGTGCGATGAACTGCGTGGAGATGAAACAGTTACGACTGTGGCTGCAGCTCGAAAGCACATCTCGTCAGAGGATTGATTTATGGCCTCAATTGTCGTATTATCGAAGAGAACATCCATTGCAATCAGTCGTCACCTCTGCCCTTCTGATGCCCTGAAAGATTTTGTTGCTGAAGACTTGGAGGCGGCGCACTACGTCAGCGTTTCAACAAGCCTGATTGAGGCGATGTTGGCGAACAAAGGCTATATCGATTGAGGGAGTTTCTTCTATTGAGTCGAGGTTGAAAAATACTGCCATGTCGCGATTTTGCTTTAGTAATAATAGGCTTATTTGAGAGCCATTTATAATTATTAAAAGGAAATACACTGTGGTATACACACTCTATGCAACCTATGACGGACATGTTCTTACGCCCGAAGGAGAGGTTGATTTATTACCGAATCACAGGTATTTGATTCAAATTGAGAGTCAACAGCAAGAAAAACAGGAGCCAAAAAAGAATGTTCTGCAACGACTTTCAGAACGAGCAATGGATTTAGGAGTTTCCGATTTGGCCTCACAACATGATCATTACTTATACGGAACAGAAAAGCGATGAGGAAATCTCTTTTTATCGATACCAGCTACATTTTAGCCTTGCTGAACGCCCGGGATGAATTTCATCGTCAGGCGGTAAGCTTGGCAGCTCAAATTGATGGCTCATTGATGACGACTGAGGCTGTTCTTACTGAAATTGCAAATGCGTTAGCAAAACCGCAATGGCGTGCATTAGCGATAGATACTATCAATAATCTTCGTGATGATAATGATGTGGAGGTGGTCTCAATTTCGCCAAAACTGTTTTCAACAGCAATGGAGTTTTATGCATGGCATGTATGATGCTGGTGTTATCGACAAAAAGACGATGCGTCAGTTTGACGAAGGTTGCTTGACACCGGTTCATGCGTTTAGCGCCACAGAGGTTAAAGCCTTGTGTGAGCGTGAGGAGGTGAGCCTGACTGTTTTTGCCCTTTACATGAATGTGAGCAAAGATTCTGTCAGCCAGTGGGAACGGGGAATCAAGAAACCCGCAGGTCCAACGCTGAAACTCCTTTCGCTTGTGAAACAGAAAGGGCGGCTATATCATGATTCATTTTTAATGATAGAGCGTGTGACGATAACAGATGCCTGTGCTATGCAGCAGAAGTCCTGAAATGACATTATTTTGATATCATTTTAGAGCTTTTTTGAGACTTAACCGAAATCAATTTGACATGATTTTTAGTCCTGATCTTTCCATTCTTCCGCCGCCGCAGCTTCGGCTCTGGCCGGAACTTGACACTACACCAGCGACATTTACGCTTTACGGTGGAACGGCGCTTGCTTTGCGTTTGGGACACAGGACTTCTGTTGATTTTGATTTTTTTTCTAATCAGCCTTTTGATCCGGATGATCTGGCTGATGCTCTTCCCTATCTCAAGGGAGCGGAGCGCGTGCAGGTTGGCCAAAATACATTGACTTGCCGTGTTGAGCGTGACGGCCCTGTTTTGCTTTCTTTTTTTGGTGCTCTTGGTCTTGGGCAGGTTACACCTCGCGATCAGGCCGAGGGACGTTCAATCTATGTCGCATCGCTGCTATACATTGCAGGAACGAAAGTAGCTGTAATACAAAAACGGGCAGAGGTAAAAGACTATCTCGATATTGATGCGCTGTTACAACACGGTGTTGACTTGCCAAACGCTTTAGCTGCTGGCAGTGTCGTTTATGGACGCAGCTTCAACCCTATGATTGCATTGAAGGCACTCTCCTTTTTTGATGATCTTCGAACCTTATCCGCAGATGTGCGCAAACGGTTGAGTATTGCAGTTGCTTCTGTCGATCCAGCCTCTCTTCCCATATTAACGCCTTACGCCAAGCGGACGGATGAAAACGAACCAACATCATGAAACCTTTACCCATTACTCCGGACATTTTAAACGTGGCACGTCGGGTCGTATGGTTCAATACGCCAGAGGAAGAACTTGCTGATCCAGTGCATTTTCTTGCGCATGTTATGACTTTTGGTACGCCTGAAGATTTAAAAGCGCTGCAAGGCATCGTGGGGAATGACGAATTCCTTGAGGTTTTGGAGCATGCTCCACCTGGCGTTTTTGATGTGCGCTCGTGGGCATACTGGAACCTAAAATGTGGACGGCAACCAATTCCGCCTTTGCCGACCCGTACCCGGCTTTTGGATTTTACTAAAACTGCTTAGCATGCGATATTTTTCGAATTCTAAAGCGATTCCCTATACGTCTTTTTTGGTATAGAATCTTGTGCAAGTTCAGATGGATAACCTGGTTGAAACATCCAATAATCTTGCTCTGGTACAATCCGGAAATGGAGTGATTACCATAGAGTGTTTGCTGAGAAGTTCGGTTGACTCTGCCCGTGATGATCTTGAGATAATGATCAAAAGCGTCTTTGACCTTGCAGGTGCAGATTCGGTTTTTGATGGAGCTTATCCCGGATGGAAACCCAATCAGGATTCTCCGATCCTGAAGATCATGCAGGCGCTCTCTACCAGGCAGTTCGGCAGGGTTCCTGAGATAACGGCCATTCATGCCGGTCTGGAGTGCGGGATTTTAGGCGGCACCTATCCCTGTCTTGACATGATCTTTTTTGGCCCGACTATTCGATATCCCCATTCGCCGGATGAAAAGGTGAACATTCCCTCCGTCCAGAAATTCTGGGAGTTTCTTGTAGAAACGCTCCGCAATATACCGGAAGCCTCCTCTTGTCAGGAAATTCCTCGTCGGGAAAAGCCTTCAGTGTAACGTTGCAGCCCATCGGGAGCAAGGTCTTCACCTTCTGGCCAGCAGATGCCCCCAATAGGATCAATACTGACCTGCCGAAAATACCTCTCCTGACGCAGTCGCCAGTAGGCATCGCGACTCTGTATCAATGGTTCAAGATTCAGGGTTAGTTCCTGATCATTGCTGAGTTTGACTTTTAATCTCAGTCCTGAATGTGGTGTCACTTCCACAACCTGTACCCATGGTGTTTCAAGTAGTGAGTTCATTCCACTTTGCCATTAATTCATCCTGGTTACCCAAGATAAAGTTTTTTATTTTCTTTAGTTGAGCTGTTGGCATTTGGCCTGCGCATAAGTCGCCGCTCTCCAGACTGAACGATCCAGCATAATCCCCATACATTGCGTGACAATGAGGCTTTTCATGATCATCCATGTACATGTAGATCGAAATGCCAAAGAAAAAGGCTACGCGCGGCATCGCTCAGTATTCAATTTCAGTGTTTCGTGAAAGAGACGACTTTCAAATCACTTGCTCAAACAATTTATACTAATTTTATTGAGAGCGCAATATTTCTGCCTTAACCCCCCACTGTTAGCACAAGGAGTCTGCAATTGTGATCGGATAATAAGAATAAGCCATTACTGATGCTGAAATGCCGCTCCAAGGCGAATTCCGCCAGAAGCCAGAAAACTCTCCGATCTGGAAAGCAAGGGACGGGAGCGCTGCCACGCGAAGGAGCCTGGAAAGCAGCGCAACGATAAACGGCGTCACCTTTTTGAAGCTCAAGATCAGATTTAAGGTCAAAAAGATGTATTACTTGAAGAGGTCGAAGCAAGGATGAAACAACAGAGAGAGGAAAAAACTCTCTTTACCATACGATGGACGCTAAAATAAAATTAACCTTTGGGGTTAATAATTTTTAATGCGCTGATAAATTTTGTTACCTTACGAATGAAGATTCGCTATCAAACACGCAAGCTGGAAAAAAGCGTTGAAAGCTTTTCGGCTATTAAAAAGGATTACGGGCAAAGGGCAAACAAGGTCAAGCAGCGCCTTGAGGATCTTGTTTCTGCAGCAAATCTGGAGGGTATGCGCTCAATTCCTGCAGCCAACTGTCATGAACTCAAAGCTGATAGAGCGGGTGAAATAGCTGTTGATATTTCACCTAATCATCGCATAATCTTTAAGCCCGACAATAATCCGTTCCCGCTGAAAGAGGATGGAGGACTTGAATGGAAAGAAGTTACAAGTATTGTCATTACAGCAATTGGTGAAGATTACCATTAAAACGAATAAAACTATGAATAATCACTATAAAACAAGAGCTGATATTGCGGTGGCTCGTGAAATAATTTCCAGCCCGGGTGATACACTTGCTGAGCATCTTGAATATACAGCAATGACCCAGACCGAGTTAGCAGAACGGATGGGCAGACCAAAAAAGACCATCAACGAAATCATTCAAGGCAAAGCGCAAATAACCCCCGAAACAGCACTGCAACTTGAGTGCGTTGTTGGAATCCCTGCTGATTTCTGGATAGAACGTGAACGACGCTATCGCTTACAGCTTGCTGAAATTAATGAAGCTGAAAAACGCATTACTTATGCAGAGTGGGCAAAGAAATTTCCCTGCAAAGAAATGAAAGCTAAGGGGTGGATTAACTTTGATGGCAATGTCACTCATGCAAGCAAAGCACTACTCTCCTTTTTTAACGTGGCAAGCCCTGACGTATACGAAAATTTTTATCACGGTCAGGTCTATGCAACCGCCTACCGCATGAGCGAAAAAAACAGCAAAGACCCATACTCTGTTGCGGCATGGCTTCGGCAAGGTGAGCGGCAGGCCGAATTGCTTCAGGTGCCTGATTTTGACAGGAAAGCTTTTGAGGCAACCTTGCAGGAGATAAAAAAGCTGGTGATCAGCGGCGCCGATGATTTTTTCCCGGAGCTCCAGGAGCTGTGCTGCAAAGCCGGTGTAAAGGTTGTCCATACTCCCTGCCTGCCAAAAGCGCCCCTGCATGGTTCAACACGGTGGGTGAAAGGCAACCCCTTGATTCAACTCTCAAACCGCTTGAACCGGAACGATATTTTCTGGTTCACCTTTTTCCATGAGGCCGCCCATATCCTGAAGCACAACAAAAAGGATGTTTTTGTAGAGGGAATGGAGTACTCCTGTGACGGCAAAGAGAAAGAGGCTGAAGCCAATACCTTTGCCGAAGAGTGCCTGATGAGCCGCAAGGAGGAAAAAGAGGTCATGGTGAGCGGTGGATTTGAAAAAGAGGATATCCAGCGTTTCGCCAACAAAATTGGCACGCACCCGGCAATTGTTGCAGGCAGGCTGGCAAACCGTGGGGTGATGAAACAGCATGAGGGTAATGTTTACGGCTTTTATAAAAAAGTTGAACTGAAGGATTGAAACCGAAGTAATGAAACCAAATCAAAAGTTAGAGCTCACTTGGATAGGCAAAGGGCATGAACCAAAGCTGGAGCCAAGGATTCTCATCGAGCAGCCGGAATACAGTTATGGCGATCCGGATAGCGGCAACATTCTGATTCAGGGGGATAATTTGCTTGCTTTAAAGGCATAGGAGCCAGTCAAACCCTTTTTTTACCGTTGCAAACCATAAGTGGCAGTTATGCGAGGGAATAACCCGGTACAGCAGCGAATACGTGAAGAGAGCTTCAGGCATTTTACCAAACACACTTTTGGTCAAAGAAATTTTGGTTGGCCGCGCTAAATGTCAAAAGCATGGGGTCTCGATTGCTGAAATCGAAGGCTTGTTTTTAGGGACGCCATTAGTGGCACCGGACGTTCTCCATTCGAGCAAAGAACAGAGATTTCATGCTGTAGGATTATCGTTTTCACGTTGAGGAACAACAATGGTGAAACGCTCCTGATCAGACCGATTAGTGCGCGTTATATGCACAAAAAGGAGATGAAAGCTCATGAAAAAGAAATTCCCTGATTTCAAGACTGACGACGAAGCCGAAGCCTTCGTAGAGGCTGCCGACTTGAGCGAGTACGATTTTTCAGGCATGGTTCCAATGCGTTTTGAGTTGAAACGCAAGGATACGTCAATCAGTCTCCGGCTTCCTGAAGAGTTGTTAGACGCTGTGCGCATTAATGCAAAACGTGTTGGAATTCCGTATCAACGTTTCATGCGGTTGGCAATTGAACGAGCAGTGAAGCCAATAAACACCAGCAACACACGGACTGCAGCACCACAACAAAGGATCAACAGCTTTTGATGACTGATCTCTAATGCTGTAAAAGAATTCGTTGAACACCGAAAATGAACTTGTAACAAAATATTCGATATTCAATCCCGCTCGCAAGCAGGTTGTGTGAAAGCGGGGTACCGCCTTCGCTTCTGCACGCTTCGCTGCACCGCCCAAAAAGGCGCACTTGAGTACATGAGCGCCTTATGGGGTTTTTTGTCAGGGTCATGAGAAGATGCGCAACGGGGTACCGTCACAATAAACAAACAGTGCTAAAAAGCAAGAGGTTTTGAAGTGCTTTTTCTTCATTCTCACCCTTGAAAATCTCAAATATCACAAACCCTTAACTATATTGCGAAGAGCACATTGTGCGATGAATTCACTAAAGCATTTTGGCATTAGTCAACAAGGCACCAACAATTCATGAGCTATTCCTCAATACGCGATAACCATTCTCATGGCAAAGTCGGAGATTTTCTAAAAGAGAATATTGCAAAGGACTCAGGTTTATCAATTGTCTCAGCCTACTTCACGATCTATGCTTTCCACCATCTGAAGGATGAATTAACCAACATTGATAACCTTCGCTTCCTTTTCGGTGAACCTACATTTCTCAAGTCACTCGACCCGGAAAAAGTAAACACCCGCGATTTCAAAATTGAGGACGACCAACTTGTCATTCCCACCGAAAGCCGCCTTACCCAAAAAAACGTTGCCAGAGAATGCGCCGAATGGTTAAACCGCAAAGCTGAAATACGCTCTATGGTTAAGCCCAACTTCCTGCACGGCAAAATGTACCACATCCTTCAGCCCAACGGGGTTGAAAAAGCCATTGCCGGAAGCTCCAATTTCACGGTCAACGGTCTTGGCCTTGGTGGCAACCGGAATATCGAACTCAACATGATTATCGACAGCGACCGTGACCGCAAAGAGCTGAAAGAGTGGTTTGATAACCTCTGGAACGATCAATCGGGAATTGTTGAAGATGTCAAAGAGCAGGTACTCAGCTACCTTGAACAGCTCTATGTCGAAAACAGCCCAGAGTTTATCTACTTCAAAACGCTCTTTCATCTTTTCGAAAACTACCTTGACGAACAAAAGCAAGGCGGCCTGCTCAATGAGCGTACAGGTTTTTTCGATAGTGAAATTTGGAGCGAACTTTACGACTTTCAAAAAGACGGGGTAAAAGGCGCCATCAATAAAATCCTGAAACACAACGGCTGCATCATTGCCGACAGTGTTGGTCTTGGCAAAACCTATGAAGCGCTTGCCGTTATCAAATACTTTGAGCTTCTGAACGCAAAGGTCCTTGTACTCTGCCCTAAAAAACTCTCCGGAAACTGGACAATTTACCAGGCAAGCCAGAACAACGCACTGAACCCCTTTGTAAAAGACCGCTTCAGCTATACCGTCCTTTTCCATACCGATCTGACAAGGGTATGTGGGCGTTCCGATGCCAACGGTATTGACCTTGGTAACTTCAACTGGGGCGCTTACGATCTTATTGTCATTGACGAATCCCACAATTTCCGTGGCAACCCAATGGAAAAAATCAGGGAAGATGGCTCAACCCAGATGAACAGGGCTCAATGGCTCATGGAAAAAATCATTCGCTCCGGGGTCAAAACAAAGGTGCTTATGCTGTCGGCAACGCCTGTCAACAACTCCCTCAGAGACTTGCGAAACCAGATATCCTTTATCACAGAGGGGAGAGCTGATGCCCTTTATGAATGCTGTCAAATTAAGGATATCGCTTTTACGTTGAAAAACGCCCAAACCCATTTCACCAACTGGGCCGATACGAAAAAGAACCCCAATCGCAATATGAAGCAGTTGCTGGAAAAGCTCGATTCCGGCTTCTTTAAATTGCTCGACGAATTGACTATAGCCCGCTCCCGAAAGCATATTAAAAGCTTTTACAAAATAGAAGCGGTTGGCAAATTCCCTGAACGCCAAAAGCCACAATCGGTTTACCCTGATATTGATCTTAAAAACCGCTTTCCCTCTTATGACCGCCTCAACAGGCAAATTCTTGATTATAAGCTCTCGATTTTCAATCCATCTGCTTATGTGAGGCCGGATCAACAGCAGAAATATGAGGCAATGGCCGGTACTCAGGTTCTTAATTTTTCACAGGCTTCTCGCGAAAGTTTCTTGATCGGCATGATGAAAGTCAACTTTCTCAAACGCCTTGAAAGCTCCATCAAATCGTTTGAAATTTCGATGGACCGCACCATTCAAAAAATCGAACAGCTTGAAGAGAAAATTAAAAAATTCATTGCTCTCCCGAGCGCGACGCAAGAAGAAACCTTGTTGTCATTAGAACCATCAGAGGATGAACTTGAGGAAAACGGAGATGAACAGGAGCAATGGCAGGTAGGTAAAAAACTCAGATTTGACCTTGCCGATCTCAGGCTGAACGACTGGCTTGCTGATCTTCAGAAAGACAAGGATGCTCTTGTTGATCTGTACAATAACGCAAAATCCGTAACGCCAGACAGGGACGCAAAGCTGCACGAAATAAAAAAACTTATCGCCGCCAAATCAATAAAATCCAACAAAAAGGTACTTGTCTTCACCGCCTTTGCTGATACAGCCCAATACCTCTACGAGAACATCAGCACATGGTACCGTCACGAATTCAATCTCCATTGCGCACTGGTGTGTGGCAGCACCACAAAAACCAGTTACGGCAAGAACGACTACAGCGCCATTCTGCTCAATTTTTCACCAGTTGCCAAAAACCGATCAAGGTATTCCGTCGCTACCCAGGACGGGGAAATCGACCTGCTCATAGCCACCGACTGTATCAGTGAGGGGCAGAACCTCCAGGACTGCGACTACCTCATCAACTACGATATCCACTGGAACCCTGTCCGAATTATTCAGCGCTTTGGCCGTATCGACCGGCTTGGCAGCAAAAATGAGACCATCCAACTGGTTAACTTCTGGCCAACAAGAGACCTCGACAACTACATTAATCTCCGCGAACGGGTAGAAGCCCGAATGGCTCTTGTTGATGTTACCGCCACCGGTGAAGACAACATCCTGAACACCGAACAGATTGAAGAACTGATCACCGACGACCTGAAATACCGCAACCAGCAGCTCAAAAAACTTCAGAACGAAGTGCTTGATCTCGAAGATATGGACGAAAGCGTATCATTGACCGATTTTACCCTCGACGATTTCCGGATTGAACTGCTCAACTATCTTGAAAACAACAGAACCAAACTGATGCAGGCCCCGCTGGGCCTCTATGCCGTTGTACCCGCACCCGCAGGCGAACATGCCGAAGCCACAGAAATAAAACGGTTCTCCCAAAGTGAGAAGGATATCATCAAACCCGGCACCATCTTTTGTCTTCGCCAAAAAGGCGAAAGTGACGGTAACGAGCAGGTCAACCCCCTGAACCCCTACTTTCTTGTCTATATTCGCAAAGATGGAACGGTCCGCTATAACTATGTCAATGCCAAGCAGATATTGGAGGTTTTCCGCCTGCTCTGCCAAGGGAACACCATGCCCTACGAAGAGCTTTGCAACCTCTTCAATACAGAAACCAACAACGGCCAGCACATGGAGCACTACACCGTGTTGCTAAAAAAAGCCGTCGAAGAGATTATCCGTGTCTTTAAAAAACGCACAGCACAAAAACTGACCACCGACCGTGGCGCTATCATTCAGCCCCGGAAAAAACAGATTGAAGAACTCAGCCACTTTGAACTCATTACCTGGCTTATCATAAAGTAACCTCATGGCAAAGACCGATACCAAACTCAGCATCAGAGCCTCGATTGAAGCATTCAGTAGTGGCAGTCTGACAGAGAACTCTCTCAACCTCTTTCAGGTACTTGGTTATAACACCGAGCGTCAGCAACCACTACCCGACAAAACCTTTGCCTGCTTTAAAGAGTACTACATCGACTCCGATAGCCGTTTCAACGAAGAGAAGGCCCTTGCAAAAGAGTGGCAGCAAATTGACCTGCTCTTTCAGTTGACCAAAGAAGAAGTAACCGGCCAGAACTCTCTTTTCGATACAACCCAGGTTGACCGTACCATTATGGAGGCCTACCTCTTCTTCTGCATTGAACTCAACGACCGGGAATACACCAGAACCGCACTCAGCCAAATCACCAGAGAAATCAACAAGGTTTTTAAAATGCCGGTCATGGTGCTCTTCAAGCTCGGCGACAAGCTCTCTCTTGCGGTCATCAACCGGCGCCTGCACAAAAAAGATGCAGAAAAAGATGTACTCGAAAAAGTTACCCTGATCAAGGACATCAACATCCCAAAACCTCACCGGGCCCATATTGAAATTCTCTTTGATCTCAACATTGAAGAGCTTCGGCAAGTACACAAGTTCACCAACTTTGTTGAGCTGCATGAAGCGTGGAAAAAAACACTCGACACCAAAGAGCTGAACAAACGCTTCTACAAGGAGCTTTCAAACTGGTACTTCTGGGCAATCAAGGAGGTCTATTTTCCGGGCGAACCTTTTCAGGCAAATGCTGCAACAGATCCGCAAGTCAGGGAGCATAACGCCAAAAACCTTATCCGCTTGCTTACCCGTCTGCTCTTTGTCTGGTTTGTCAAAGAAAAAAATCTTGTGCCCGATCAGCTCTTTGATAAGCGCTTCATCAAAGATAGCCTGCTTAATGGCTTTGACCCGGCCAAAACAAGCACGTTTGACGATCATGCCAAAGCGAGCCGGTACTACAGGGCCGTTCTGCAAAACCTCTTTTTTGCATCACTGAATCAGGTCGTCGGTAAAAGGGAATTTCGCAAACAGGGTCAGCACATGAACGTGACCAACCTGATGCGCTATGAAAGCTATTTCAAAGACCCACAAGCCTTTGTGGCACTTATCGACAATGTTGTTCCCTTTATGAACGGCGGCCTCTTTGAGTGCCTCGATAAACCGGATCCACAAAAAAAAGGCAAGCAAGGTGGCGACGTCATCATCTACGAGGACGGATTTTCTGACAGAGCGGACAACACTCTCTGTGTGCCTGACTACATCTTTTTCAGCAACAGTGAACATGCCGATTTAAGCAGCGAACTGGACGATAAAAAGCAGAGCAACGTGACCGTCCGTGGACTCATCAATATCCTGAACGATTACAAATTCACAGTCACAGAGAACACTCCCATTGAAGAGGATATCGCCCTCGATCCCGAGTTGTTGGGTCGGGTGTTCGAGAACCTGCTCGCAAGCTACAACCCCGAAACCAAAACTACCGCCCGAAAACAGACAGGCTCATTTTACACCCCGCGCGAGATTGTTGACTACATGGTTAATGAATCACTGAAAGCCTGTCTCAAACAAAAGCTTGTTGCAGTCTCCGGGATGAAAGAAGAAGATGCCGATGTTGGTCTCAACATTCTCTTCTCCTATACCGAAAAGGAGCACGCTTTTAATCATGGTGAAAAGCAGGTGCTTATCGAAGCAATTGATACCTGCAAAGTGCTTGACCCTGCCTGTGGTTCCGGTGCCTTTCCGATGGGGATTTTGCACAAGCTGGTCTTCATTTTGCATAAACTCGATCCAGATAATGAACTATGGAGAGAACGCCAGAGGCAAAATGCCATTAAAGAAACCGAAGATGCTTTCAGGATTGGGAATCAGGAGGAAAGGGAGAATCGCCTTAAAGATATCAGCGATGTCTTTGAAAACAACGCTGGTGATTTTGGTCGCAAACTCTATTTAATCGAAAACTGTATCTACGGCGTAGATATTCAACCGATAGCAACACAGATCAGCAAGCTCCGCTTTTTTATCTCCCTTATTGTTGAACAGCACACAAACACGGATAAGGCTCATAACTATGGAGTTATTCCCTTGCCGAACCTTGAGACCAAGTTTGTTGCTGCGAATACCCTCATTGGAATTGATAAACCGAAAAATGGTGATTTTACCGGTGGTCTTTTTGACGACTCAAGGATTGATGTTCTTCAAAAAGATTTACAGAGTGTTCGCCATAAGCTGTTCAGTGCAAAAACTCCTTCAAAAAAGCGAGAACTCAGGAACGAGGATAAGCGGCTGAGAGAGCAAATGGGAGATTTGCTCATTATGAACGGATGGGGAAATGACACTGCGCATCAAATGGCGGCTTGGGATCCTTACGATCAGAATGCGTCGAGTCTATTTTTCGATATCGAATGGATGTTTGGAATTGAAGATGGCTTTGATGTGGTGATAGGTAATCCGCCTTATCGCTCAATTCAAAAATATGATAAGGATCAAAAAAATGCTTGGTCAAAAAAAGGTTATCAGGTTTATGCGAATTCAGGGAATATCTATTTTCTTTTTTACGAAAAAGGAATGTGCTTTACCCGTAAAGGTGGATTAGTAAATTACATTACCTCTAATCAATGGATGAGGAATATTTCTGGAGAACCTTTAAGGTCGTTTTTTGTAAAGTATTCACCTCAAATATTAATTGATTTCAGAGGTACCAATATATTTGATAGCGTTGCTGTTTTATCAAGCATTTTTTTGATACAAAATCACCCTCATTGCATGGCTTTCATTGCCTGCGATGTTAGTATGATACAGGATGGCTATGTGAATTTGCAACAAGTTGTAAAAGATAACGCAATTTTGTTAAAACACATAAGCAAAGATCCTTGGCTAATATTTGAAAAAAGAAAATATCTCCTACGAGAAGAAATTATCGCAAAAGGAATGCCAATAAATAAATGGAAACTCGATATAAGTTATGGAATAAAAACAGGGTTTAACGACGCATTCTACTTGAATGAGAAGGAGAAAGACGCATTAATATCAGAAGATCCCGCCAACGCTCGTATTATAAAGCCAATGTTGCGAGGGAAAGATTTGGCTCGTTATTATCCAAAATCGGTTGAATACTGGCTGATTCATACAACAAATGGTAAATATGTAGGAAAAGGCTTTGAACGTATGGGTCGTGTAAAAGTTGAACAAGATTACCCGTCTGTTTTTAGACACCTGAAGAAATACCAATCCGATTTAGAAAAGCGCCAAGATAAAGGTGATCATTGGACAAATTTGCGAAGTTGTGATTATGATGAGGCATTTTACACCCCAAAAATGATTTTTATGAATATGACGAAAGATTTAATCTTTTCTTTCGATCCAAAGGGTGAGTTTTTAACAAATCAAAAATGCTTTATTGTTACCGGAAATAATTTGCGTTATTTAACTGCTTTTTTTAACTCAAGATTTTTTTCCTATTTTTTTAAAGACAACTTTCCTGAGTTATTGGGAGATGTTAGAGAAGTTAGTAAAGTCTACTTTGAAAAGATACCAGTACTTCAGCCCGCACAAAAAGACATTGATATAATCGAGATCTTGGTTGATTTATTAGTGTTTATTAAGAGAAATGAGATCAGCAATTTCTCATTCCTTGAGAATATTATTGAAGGAATAATTTTAGAACTTTATTTTCGAGAACACATGAAAGAGCTGGAAATTGATGTGCTGGATTATGTTTCACTTGATATGGATAAAGTTCTTAAAGGTTGTCAGCTTGAAAATCTAAGTGATGTGGAGAAAGGAAAGGTAATCGAACAATTGCAAGCAACATGGAGTCATCCAGATAATAAGGTACGCAACCGCATTAAACTTTTTGCGGTGAGAAGTCCAGAAATTTTGAAACCTATACTTGAAAGCTGATGAGAAGGATTAAGGAACTCCGTATTCAGAACTTTAAGGCTTTCCAGCAGGAAGAAGTCTTTGATTTTGGGAAAAAAGGCAAAAATGTATTGGTGTATGGGAATAATGGTTCTGGTAAATCCAGCTTTTTCTGGGCATTATATACCCTTCTTCAAAGCAGTGTCAAGTCAGATGCTGATGTTAAAAAATATTTTAGAACTTATTTTGCCTCCGACCAAGATTCCCACCAAACACTAAAAAATGTGTTTATGGATGAGACCATAGACTCTTTCGTAAAAATCATCTCTATCGACACAGAAACAGGAACGGAAGAGACTTACACCATCTCTCATGATGTTATAAACACAAATAAAAATTCGGATACAATTATTCAAGAGCTAAACTTAGCTAGCGATTTCATCAACTACAAGCTACTACATAATTTCTATAGTGGGTCACACAAACAAGAAGTAAACCTTTGGCCTGTTTTTGAGAGAGATATCTTTCCTTTTTTGGGAGAAGGAACAAAGAACTGGTTGGAAGATATCATCAAAATACCAACCATGGATATTCCAAGAACACCAAGAGGTTCTGCCGTTTCAGCGGGTAAAAAAACCAGATATAAAGAGCAACTTGATGCACTTAACACTAAGATTCAGGATCTACTAACCGAAATACAAAACAATGCCAACGCGTTCATCAGAGATGAATTTTTTAACAGTAAAGATTTCATAAAGATAGGTTTAACCTTTACTAAAAAATTTAACTTTGAAAATGTCGCTTTAAACCTATGGGGTAAAGACCGGGATGGTCACAGGCATGACGAACTACGTATTAAACTTTCAGTTGAAATTTACGAAGATGGCCCATCTCCACAATGGAAGTCAATTGAACGAGTCCAATCCTTTCTCAATGAAGCGCAACTTACACGTATTGCTATTGGAATACGAATAGGAGCATTACGAACACGACCCCTGATATCTGCAAAATTCAAAGTTTTAGTGTTGGATGACATGCTTATCAGTTTAGACTTATCCAATCGTATGGATGTTGTACGGATCATCTTGAACAAAGAAGGTAAACCGAGTCTAAAGTTCTTTGATGGTTTTCAAAAGTTTATTCTCACTCATGACAAGGGCTTTTTCAATCTGATCCGAAGAAACACTGATGAAGAAGAATGGGTTTATTTTAATTTCAACAAGGATGAAAAAAATAGTTCTCAACCCATAATCAAATTGGACTTGACACCCTTGCAAAAAGCTGTTCGATACTTTGAAGAAGAGGAGTTTGAAAACTGTGGGAATGAACTAAGAAAAGAAGCGGAAGCCATATTGACGAGTTACTTGGATCCTGAAATGAAAAAAATGAAAAAGGAATTTGAAGGTCTGAGTGAAAAACTCAATAAATCCTTTAACATATTAACTAATGAAAGGCTTGAGAAATTTAAACGAACTTTCCAGACTGACATAGATCTACAAACACTGAAAAAACTTAAAACAGACTACCAATCTGATGGATTATTGTCTTTAAATGAAAAAACTGAATTAGACAGCTTAAAACATCAAATGTTTGATTTCCTCATTGAATTCAACGAAATGAAGAATCGCAAAGAAATTCTGGTCAAAGAAACCAAAGGGATTCTTGATCGGGTAATGAATTCCGCATCTCACCATGGAGAAAATCCACTTTATCGCGCTGAACTGAAGGATGCAATAGAGAAGATAACTGAATTAAAAAAGTTGTTGATTTAGTGATCGAGAATCTAAAATACGTAAATCCGTTAAACTTACAGTAATTTCGATGGTTCGTAAACAGTTCAAAGGAGCTTTCAATGACACAACACGATAAAATCAAACAAATCCTCGATACGCTGAACAACCTTCAGGAGAACCTGCTCTCTCTGCCTGACGACATGCTGCTCAGTATCGACCCGCGTGACAACGAATCACTGGCTCAGGGAACACAGTTCATCATGGCATACAACGATAGCCTCAGTCAGTTGACCGGCAGCTCTGCCAAAATAGCGCAGATGATCAAGGCACACTTTGGCATCAACCCCGAAGAGGACGACGTTGTAAAAGAGTCCGGCAACCGCCAGCAACGAGAACGTCTTATCGCAGAACTCGACAAAACGGAACCCCATTACCTTGGCGAAAACTTCACCTGGAAACGCCCCTATGGCTTTATCCTCGGTGAAACCGCCTACAAAGGCCTGAAGACCTGGAAAACCCTCTACCTGCTTGTGCTGAATATGTTGCAGTCCACCGATCCTGCAAAGTTTGCCGCCCTCCCCGAAACCGACCGCTTTATCAGCAACCGGGGTAAACCGTTATTGTCATCAAATGAAGACGATCTACGCCTTGGTGAAAAGCTCGAATCCGGCCTCTATGCCGAAATCAACCTCTCAGCAAACAGCCTGCTCAAATACATAAAAGAACTTCTCGAACACTTCGGCCTCGACCCCCGAACCATGAAAATCTACCTCCGCGAAGACCGCGATGCCGATAAATGATGCAGAACAAACAAAAGGGTGATTTTCAAGACCAGGAAGCTCTTGTAATGGTAATAACAGAAAAGTTATGTCTGAGGTAACGAATAGAAATAAGGACTCATTTATCCATCACCGCTTTTTGGATGAAGCTGGTGATACCACTTTTTACGGCAAAGGGAAAATTTCAGTTATTGGCAATGAAGGTTCATCGCACAGCTTTATACTTGGAATGCTGAAAATCAATGAGCCACTTGATACGGTAAGAAAAAAAATTATTGAACTGCAGCAAGCCATTGCCGAAGATTCATACTTTCGCGGTGTTCCAAGCATTGAAAAAATGAAAGCCTCTTGCGGCTATTTTCTTCATGCAAAAAATGATCTCCCTGAAGTAAAAAAAATGGCTTTTGAGTTGATCAAAAACATTGATTGCAGCTTTGAGGCCGTCGTTGGCAGAAAAATACCAACGCTTTACGAAAGCAAGCACAACGGTAAAGAGGCCGAATTTTATGCTGACCTGCTTTCTCATTTACTGAAAAACAAACTCAATGCATACAGTAAATTGGTTTTAAACATATCGCATCGGAGCAAGTGTACCACGCATACGAACCTTCAAAAAGGATTGAACAAAGCTATCACCAGGGCACAAACGAAAGCTCCCGATAAAGCAAACGATTGCAACGTAGTCTTCAACGTCCAGCAGCCAACCGCAGAGCCCATACTGAACATTTCAGATTATTTTTGCTGGGCCGTTCAACGTGTCTTTGAACGCGGCGAGATCAGATATTACGATTATATTAGCGACAAGATTGCGTTGGTGCAGGATCTCTACGACTTTGAAAAATGGAAAAATGGAGGAAACTACTATAACCGGCAAAAAAAGTTATCGAGCGATAACTGCCTGAAAAACAATAAATAAAAAAAGCCCATCATTACACTAAGAAGGATACCCTTCAACGGCGTGAAGCCGACCTTCATGCAACACAGGCTACCTGAATATAATAACAAAAGAAGATTTTAAAAAAAATCAGGGTATAGACTTTTCTGTTGATCTGTATATTTTCTCAAGTTTGGCAAAAAAAGCCCCGGAAATAGTCCAAAGCCCCATCCTTTGTGGTTCACCGTCTGTTGAGAGGCAGTAAAAACGCATTGACAAAAGGCGGTTCATTATTCCGTAAATAACAAAAAATCAACAGCATTGCGCATGAGTCACAATATTCCCCAGCTCAATCCACCGGCGGTATGGAAACATTTTTACAGCCTGACGCGCATTCCACGTCCATCCGGGAAGGAGGAGCAAATCAGGGAGTTCATTGCTGATTTCGGCAAAAACCTCGGATTGGAAACTCTTGTTGACGATGTTGGCAATGTTATTATCCGAAAGTCCGCCACTTCCGGCATGGAGAATCGTCAAGGGGTGATTCTGCAAGGGCAGCTTCGGTCTTTGATGGAGCTTATCCAGGATGGAAACCCAATCAGGGTTCCCCGATCCTGAAGACCATGCAGGCGCTCTATACCAAGCAGTTCGGCAACGCTCCCCAGATAACAGCTATTCATGCCGGTCTGGAATGCGGGATTTTAGGCGGCACCTATCCCGGTCTTGACATGATCTCTTTTGGCCCGACTATCCGATATCCCCATTCTCCAGATGAAAAGGTGAACATTCCCTCTGTCGCGAAATTCTGGGAGTTTCTTGTAGAAACGCTCCAAAATATACCGCTTGATATTCCTGGGTAAGCCGCGCAGGCGTATCGAACAGCTTCATAAAATTGTTAGAACCTGGAGGCCCAGTCATCCACACAGGTAAGAGCCCCCTCTTCGTAGGTCCATTCAATCTTTTGATAGGTGAACGAGATATGCTCACGTTCCTTGTGACGGACGTTTTCAGGGTACATGTTGTTCAGCATCTCCATTTTGATATCGGAAATATTTGCATTGGTAAGTTTTATAGTAAAAAACTGCTTCTCAATACCGGACGAGGAGGGGTGCCAGAATCGTAATTCACATTTTTTCAGGTTCTCATTCGTGACCAGAACATTCATCAACACTGGAGTTGCCTTGTCAATTTCCTTGGTAATCGTAAGCACTTTGTGTTGGCGTTGGCCTGTGGGCAAGCCTGAAGCCGGGTCTCTTGGGGATAGAACTTCATGGTTGAAAGCGATCACCATGATTGAATCCTCACGACCTTTCTGGGTTACAGAACCTTTGATGGCTCCCGTTTTTTGACCTTCCAATCTCAGATAAGCATTCAATGCCATAACAACTCTCCGGTATATTACACGTTAACGAAGCTCCCCGCCGCAAGCAGCGGGGTATATAATCTTAACAAACTTCACTGCGAGCGGTGGGGAATTCAGTTCTGAGAGATTAAAAGCACTACTGGTTTTTCCCTTGAGCGCATTAATCACGAGAGGGATAAATACCTTCTACGCAAATTATAAAGCGCGGCTCATCATTATTCCAGGAGCGTTTTTTACCAGCCTCGTCCAAAGGTCGTAAATCAGGAAGGCGAAAATTTTGCATCCCATCACCTCCATA
>CAJEXL010000022.1 GCA_903994365.1 uncultured Chlorobiaceae bacterium
AGACAGAACCGTTCCGATAACCGGCAAGCTGGTGCGGCTCCAGTATACCGGCAGCGACTGATGGCGAAAAGAGTTCGGCATACCAGCGGTGATGAGCACTCCTGACAACGGCACCGGTATTTTGCCCCCTCAGAATTGCGTCCAGATCTGTTCTGACGGACTGAAATGCCTGATAGTAGCCACGTGCTGCAAGTGCATCCCGATCTTTTTTATCCTGCTGGTTAGCATCTGGATTCCACCCCTCTTGTGCGACTCTGTCAATAAGTGCATCAGTGACCTGATAGCCCTCTATGGAAAGTGAGTTATAGGCATCAACAACGTAGCGTTCATCAACATTTGCCAGATAGGCAGCGGCATTTCGGGCCACTCCAGGCGCTGGAGGAAAAAGTGCCAGTACCTCTTCTCTCCATCCCGACCACAGGGATTGTAACCGCATGATGTATGGTGATCGCTCCCGGGTATTTCCCAGAGTTGGCACAGGAATAAGAAACGGGTTTATTTCGCGAACATCGTATTTGCCGAGTTTCATAGTGTGGATAATCCGCTCGGCATAATCGGCACGCCCGACAAAACGTAGCGCTCCTGCCAGCCGCCCGGCAGCGGCAACTGACCCCTCTTTGGTGAGTAATATTTCCAGCAGTTCACCGGGATCGCCAATCATGTTGAGTGCGATTTCGGCATCACGCGGATTGGTGATAAATGCTTGCGGACTCAGCTTGCAGAGGGTTTCCGGAAGGGAGTGCAGTTGCAGCCCGTTCACCTCTGTTTGATGACGGGGCATGTTCTTTTTATCGGGATAGATCAACACGGAGTTCCCGTATGGGAGGTCGAGCACGGAGGTGCCGCCTTCAGTGGTGATGACGGTTACCTGCCGGGGTATGCAGGTGCTCCGGGTATGGAGGATGAGTGATGCGTCTGCGTTCAGGCAGTATCTCTTCTTGAAGCGCCTGGTCAGATAACCGGATAAAAATGACCAGAAATTGGCATACCACACCGTAGAGTCCCCCTCATGATCTCGGGGATTGGAACATAAGTACCACCCTTTCATAACCGGTCGCAGGAACCCCTCCTCGACAAGAATCACACGCTGCGCCTCCGTAATATCGCCAGACTCGATCACACCATTATACTTGCCCTGCAACCGCTTCAGCGCCCGCAATGCGTCAGCCAGCTTTTCATTCGGCTTTGCCATCTGCACTTAATAATTCGAGTTACCAAGACATGCTACGTCACCGCTCTCCCGTAATATAACTTTGTTATTCCAGTTTATAAAACTTTGTTATTCCCTGAAATAGCGCACGCAAAAGTTTTTAAAGAAATAAGATAAAAAACGAGCCATAGCCTCATCGCTCTGCAAAGCAGAAGTGCATGGTAGTAATCAGAAAAAAAGGGTTTGACTAACTCTCACTCAGTCCAATTAAAATTTGGCTTCCTGTGTGTTGTTACACAATCTTTTAGATAGAGATTTATCAATGACTGGTAGGGAAGGCCCATTTCAATAGAAAGTGACTTGAAGTAGTCAACAACATCTTCACCAAGTCTGATTGTTACAGGCTTTTTCAATTTTGCAGCGAACGGATTTTTTCTACGCTGCATCCTGGAGAGATCGTATTCTTCTTTCATCATTTACCCCTGTAGAATTTGGTTTCGCTTTTGGTTGCTTTGCGAGCTGAGATGATTCTGATCACTTCATCAGATTCTCTATAGCAGTGGCAGACCATCAAAATTCTGGCGTGAATACTTCTTCAAAGGAGAAGGAATCGATCCTCTTCGTCAGAATTTTCTTTATCAAAAAATTGATCAGCTAATTCGTCATAAAACACGGTTTTTGCTTCTTGAAAAGTTATGCCATGTTTCTCAGAATTGATCTTGGCTTTGTTGTCATCCCATTGAAATTCGATAGCCATAATTGTAAATATAAATTATGTACAAAAGAAAAGCAAAGCGAAAGATTGAACGGTAAGTCTTTGAAAATCAATGATGGATATACTCTTCGGTAGAGGCTCGGGGGGCCTTTTGCCTAACACCCACGATCAGCGCCCCACGAAACCAGGAAGCATCCGGTTGACCTCAATTTTGATCTTATCCCCGGCAAGTGAAAGCTCGTCAGTCACGTTCTTTTTCTCCTCGAGAATTATTGTGGCACCGAACGCCCAGTTAACCGGCAAAAAAGCGGAGCATTTTTATACGCAGTGAACCTACAGTCAGGCTGGTGGCAGATGCAAGAAAAGTTGAGCTACTCATGAGTTTTCACGTGCATGTTGATACTGGCATATCTGCTATCGCGCCCCCCGCAGGGTTCACCTGACACAAAGCTCAGCAGCGGAGGGTTAGCGGGGTGCGCTGGAGCGTTGCGTCAGGCGGGTTGAGGCTTCTGCGACCTCCAATAAATAACGAAGAGCTTTATTGACGGCTTCATCGTTAGGAAATGCCTGTGCAACATCAGGCTCCAGGAAAACAACATTTGTTTCGTCTTTTATGCGATCTGCATATTTGCCGCGTACAATTTCACCTAAATCTGACCTTTTATATTCTGGTCTCGGCTCATCTGACATATCAAAATTACCCTTCTTCATAAATTTCCCTTTCAATCTTTGTTGCTAATCGGGCGGCCATAATCCCCCCAAACCAAAAACAGGCTTACGCAGTCTCCCTGTGAGGGATTTCCTGATAAGAAAATTCCCATAAGCCAGCATTTTCTTTAGCATGCTCAATGGTCATACTGACAAGATTCCCCTTCTCATCAACATCAATCAAGATGTTTTCACTAATCTCGCGAGTTTCAAACACCGACTTGTCAAGTAATTCAACATAAGCGGTATCGGTATCCTCAAAATACTTCACCTTCATGGTTTAGCTCTCCTTGTATGATCGATCGAAAAAGGCATTATGAACTGTTTCGCCATCTTCAAGCAGAATGACGCGTAAAGCTTTACCTGCATCTTGAATATGGGCCCATTTTTTGATTCTGCCATCAGATTGGACAACAGTTTTCTCAGGGTGTTATAGAACGAAACAGATCCATTCATCTCTTATGCCTGTACGGTCAGGCCGGTTTCTCGTTAATTGAACATAAGATGTGGTTTTCATGCAGCGACATCTGCTAACATTTTTGCATCGACTCTGTTAACCGGTTTTCTTGGTTCTATACTCTATCAATGTACGAAAGTGGGATAAAATAGCAGAGAAAATCAGATCAGGGCAAGTTGGCCGCGCTCAATTAATGTGCGGACCCGCACCAGATAATAGCCTCCGTTGACGACCAGGACGAGAACGGTGCTAAAGAGAAGCCAAAGGCACACGCTGGTAGCCGCAATAACAATGGCAGCTAACGAAAAGGTCAGCTGCTGGCGGCGAAGCCAACAGTCAAGTGAAGTGATTTTGTTAGATGCAGTCTATTCTGTTTTTTAATAAGGCTGGACTTCTTTTGCCATGAAGCACTGCCAGAACAAAAATTGCATCATTTTTGAATCTCTATGGGTCATATTCCCCGCCTCTTGAGGCGTAAAGTATGATAGAGTTGTCTTCAAAATACCCCGCTGCTTGCGGCGGGGTTTTTTATTAGATAGATTATTTTATAAGGGAATTTTTTAATGATGCGCTTCCTTGCTTCTTTATATTCTACTGGGGTGAGCTCAGGATTCCTTTGGATAAATTTAAGACCGGCCTCAATCTGAAGCAAGAAGTCATGTCCCAACCCCGGCCTTTTTTCTTCATACCAAAGGAATGATTCTCTTAAATCATTTTCAGCCTCAGGTCTGATTATGATTTGATGCTTCATTGCTTAGATACTATCCTCTTATAAACATCTTCCCACGGAGCACCTAATGTGGGGTTTCTGTGATATGCTTCCAAACGTTCATCAATTATTTTTTTTTCTTCGTCCAATAACTGGACAGCTTCAGGTTCGTTAGATATCGTATCCCAGATGTCTTCTACCAACTGAATTCTCTCCGGGACGGATAACTCAAGGGTGTCCGTAGCGGTTATATGTTTCATGGCAATTACCTCCTGTTAACATAGATAAAAACGTAATCTATTACAATTGCTGTTTCGACTTTATAGAAGTCAGATGAAATTACAGTTGTTGCATTCTCCAGTTTTGCATGAAATGTTGCAGCACTTTCCTTATCTAATTCTTGATTTCTTTGAGGAGATGCTTTCGTTCAGCGCTTCTTTGCTCTTGAAAATTCAACGCTTTTCTCAATAAAAATATGGTTTCCTCTGCGATAGTTCTCTTATCCGCTTTAGCTGTTTGAGTTAATTTTTCATACAGCTCTTCAGGAATATTTCTTACTTGGAGAAAAGGCATAATTCAGATCCTATAATTGAATTATCATGGATGATACAGAGAATTCAAATTTTCAGATAATTGCGCCGCTTATACATCGTAAAGTAATCAAAAAAGCAAAAACTTTTTCTATTTCAGTTTTTCTCTCCAACTCATCATACTCCTCCACAAACTGCTGGAAATCTGCCTTGAGTGGCAGACTTCTTTCCCCGGAGAGAACCTTATACAGACTTTCCCGAGACCACCCAGCGACCCTTGCCACCTGTATCATCTCATTTTGCCGTTGCGTTGTCCCCCAACCTTGGTAATAAATTGATCTTGATGTCAGACGGATGTCTTCTCTTTTTTTTCGATGATTCTTCCCGTAACATATTTGTGCAGGATACTTGTAACAAGAGTTTGGTAGGGAATACCTTCTTCAAGTGCTTTGGTCTTGAGGGCTTCCACATCACGTTTGGAGATTCTCACATTAATTCGATAGTCTTTGAGAGCCGTTTCTGAAGCGGCTTTCATAAGCCTCTCTTTCATAGAGGTAAGGTCGGCAACTGAAGACCATTCACCAGCTTCGACCGAGTTGATAAGTTCTGCTTCCTCAGTCTTATTCATTTCTTTTCTCCAAATCGAATTGCTTTGTGTACTTCCTGCTTGGAATGAGGGTCTTCAAGAAAAAGTCGATATGGCTCTATGTGGGCCTTTTGTCAATCATAATCGCCCCTGCAGAGTCCGCCTAACGCCCAAGCTCAGGGTCCGCGCAGCGTCGGGTTGACCGTAGGGTTCTGTCACATTTCACGCGTTACGGGAATGGCACGTTACGTACTCACGAAGCACACCATCCATTCGCGATTGCCAACCTTCACCGGTTGACTTGAAGTAGGCGACGACCTCGGGGCTATAACGCACAGACACAAGCAGCTTCTTGTCTTCAGACCTCGGACGACCACGCAGGGCGCGGATTGGCACCATCGCCTTCAGTTGCTTTGGCGTGAGTGGCTGCGCGTCAGGATCACTTTTAGCTGCCGCAGTAATGGCCTTGTCCTCTTCCGCTGTGGGCATGAGGATAGTTGAACGCTTAGAGATTTTCGACATAATTTTCGATATAGTGTTTCACCTCTCGACGATTGGCACGGCGCAGGCTGATGACCCTTCGCACTTCGCCTCGGTCAACAAATGCCACGCAGTACAGGATTTCGGTTTGCGGAGCGAGCGCAATCATTCGCGACTCGCCGTACTCAAACCGTTCATCAACCCACACCAGTGCGGCTTCCCAGTCAAGGTCGCCTGCCATAGCCAGAGACACACCGTGCTTCGCCTGGTTTGCTGCGTCCTTGACGGGATCGAACTCAACTGTCATAATTTTAATGTAGCTACAGTTAATGAGATTATCAAACGAACCGCGCGTTGATCTTCAATGGGCCGAACGTGTTGCGCATGAGCGGCGCTCCTGCTCATCGGGACGAGAATACCTGACGGCGTCCGCTCGATGCGCTTGTTAGGAGCACCCGGACTTCAGATTGCGACCGAAGGTGAACAGGAACATCTCGACCTGTTCAGGCTGTACGGCCCGTCCGCAAACGTCAGTCAGGCGTCTGGCGACTTCGGTCATGCACGCAAGGTAGTCGACGTACTTGGCTGGAGCGCTCTCGTAGGTGAGGCCGTGGAGGGGATGCAGCTCTGTGAACCCGTCTCCTCCCGCGACTGTTGCCACCACATCGTCCAAGATGAGCGACTCGTAGCCGCAGATTCGCACGGGAAAGAAGGCCAGGAACTTGGAGTACGTAGACAGACCCAAGCCGTGGACGCTCTTCGCCGACGAGTAGTGCTCCTTCCAATCCTCAATGTCGCCGTCTCGAAGCGGCGCCATGAACTCGATGAGCCAGTCCAGCTGTGCACAGATGCTCTTGGTGTAGCCCCCGCGCATGGTACGCGGATATCCCCAGATATGTGTTGCCATCAAGAAGACGCCCAAGTCTTCGCCTTCAGCGTAGTCGCGAAGGTCACCGCGCGATATTTGAAGCCAGTCGCGTTCGCCTTCGGAATCGAATAGCTTTCGGAGGGCGTTGCTGGCGGTCCCACCGCCCAGGATCAACGACTCCCAGTTTGAGCGCCGGGCCCAGAAGGCGTGCTCACGCACCGGCATTCTGCCAATCAACTCCGCATAGTCAGCCAATTCCTTCGACACTGGAGTGTTGCTCCTAACAATAATTAGATTGATCCGCCTATACCGCAGATTTTTGAATTATAACCCATATAAGACGTAAATTACAAACTACTCGGAATACCGTTAATCGTTTTAATAAATAACACTTAACCATTGTATTACTTTTTATTTTAGCGTCTTATATGGATCGGCATAACAACGTTGCTTACAAGCCATCAACAGGGCTTTTTACACCATGGCCACCTTTGTTCAAAACATGGGTATAAATCATCGTGGTGCTCACATCTTTATGGCCCATTAATTCCTGAATAGTGCGAATATCATACCCTGCCTCAAGTAAATGAGTTGCAAAAGAGTGCCGGAATGTATGGCAAGTTGCCCGTTTTATCAATTGTGCATGAAAGTTTCGTTGAACGACGCAATACCTGAGAAGATACAGGTACTCGTAAATCTGCATGGAGATCTGCAATCATCTTGTCAGTCCATTATTTGCTTTCTCACAAAAAAATCACAGCAATATTATAACAAATAAAATACTCCCCATCAAAAAAACAGGCAACCACAACATCGGCATATTCCGCATGAACCTTGTGTAAATTTCAACTTTAGTAATATCTTGAGCAGCACTACCAAACCCTTACCAAGCCACTATGAGCGAGCTTCTGCTGATCAATATTACAGGCCCCGACAAACCTGGCCTTACCTCGAAAATCACCTCAATCCTTGCTGGTTATAAAGTGCCGGTGCTTGATATTGGACAGGCGGTTATTCATAATCATCTGTCGCTGGGGATGCTGGTGGAGGTGCCGAAAGAGTCGGCCTCTTCGCCGGTGCTGAAGGATCTGCTCTTTTGCGCTCATACGCTCGGTATTCAGATCACGTTTACGCCAGTTACCGATACCGAATACAACGACTGGGTGCATGAGCAGGGCAAGCACCGTTATCTGCTCTCGCTGCTCGCGCGAAAGATTACCGCTGAGCAGCTTGAACGGGTGTCGTCGATCATCAGCGGGCACAACCTCAATATTGAGACCATCAACCGCCTCTCGGGTCGTATTCCTCTTGAAAACGAGAACGGTGGACACACAAAGGCCTGTGTGGAGTTTTCGATACGGGGCACGCTGCAGAGTGAAAACCGGTTCCGCGAACAGATGCTTGCCATTACCGATACGCTTGGTGTCGATATTGCATTTCAGGAGGACAATATTTTCAGGCGCAATCGTCGTCTGGTGGTGTTTGATATGGATTCGACCGTGATTACCTCGGAAGTGATTGATGAGCTTGCCATTGAGGCGGGAGTCGGCGCTGAGGTGGCAGCAATAACCGAGCAGGCGATGCGCGGTGAAATCGACTTTTCGGGCAGCCTTCAGCGGAGAGTCTCCCTGCTGAAAGGGCTGAATGAGCATGTTCTGGAAAAAATTGCTCAACGCCTGCAACTGACTGAGGGAGCTGAAACGCTCTTTCATAACCTGCACAACCTTGGCTTCAAGACCGCCATTCTCTCGGGCGGCTTTACCTATTTCGGCCACTACCTCCAGAAAAAGCTGAATATCGATTACGTCTATGCCAACACGCTTGAAATTGACAATCACCGGTTAACCGGCAAGGTGATAGGGCCGATTGTTGACGGCAAAAGAAAAGCTGAACTGCTTGAGCTTATTGCGAAAAAGGAGAAGATCCGGCTGGAACAGACCATCGCCGTTGGTGATGGCGCCAATGACCTCCCCATGCTTGGGAAAGCGGGACTCGGCATAGCCTTCAGGGCCAAACCGATTGTACGGGAGAGCGCCAGGCAGGCTATCTCTACCCTTGGGCTTGATGCTATTCTCTATCTAATGGGATTCAGGGATCGCGACGACTTATTGCTTCATCAACAGTAATAATGGTTCTGTTTCATTTCTACAATTTTGATGCTAAAGAACCATTAAGATGCCTATATGGAAGAGTTGATTTTTACCCTATAACATCGACTCCATTTTCTATAGCTAACTTGATTAATTTCTTGTCAAGTGTAAGTAAAATTCCACCCCGTCTTCTGGCTAACGTCAGATATAACAAATCGTATGCGGGATGATTTAATCGCATTGATTCAACCAGTGCCTCTTCATTATTCGAAGCAATATCCACATATTCATCAATTAACTCATCACAAAACCGTAATATCCTCAAGGCCTCTTCTTTGTTTAAAAGATTTGCCTTAAAATACTTCCAGATAACATTTGCTGTTTCGACTTTATATAAGTCAGATGAAATTACAGTTGTTGCATTCTCCAGTTTTGCATGAAATTTTGCAGCACTTTCCTTATCTAATGCAATCTCAATTCCTGCACTTGCATCCATAATGTAAATCATCTTTCACGATCTTCTATAAGGAGTTCTGCCGCAGCAGGAAATTTTTCAACATTATTGATTTTATATCTCTTGATTTCTTCGAGGAGCAGCTTTCTTTCAGCGCTTCTTTGCTCTTGAAAATTCAACGCTTTTCTCAATAAAAAAATGGTTTCCTGTGCGATAGTTCTCTTATCCGCTTTAGCTGTTTGAGTTAATTTTTCATACAGCTCTTCAGGAATATCTCGTACTTGGAGTAAAGGCATGATTTCATATCCTATAATGGAATTATCAGATGATACAGAGAATTCAAATTTTCAGATAATTGCTTCCCTTATACCTCACAAAGTAATCAAAAAAAGCAAAAACTTTTTCTTTTTCAGCTTTTCTCCCCTACCCCTCATACTCCTCCACAAACTGCTTGAGCTTATTGCGAAAAAGGAAAAAATCCGGCTGGAACAGACTATTGCCGTTGGTGATGGCGCCAATGACCTTCCGATGCTTGGAAAAGCGGGACTCGGCATCGCCTTCAGGGCCAAGCCGATTGTGCGGGAGAGCGACAGGCAGGCTATCTCAACCCTTGGGCTTGATGCTATTCTCTATCTGATGGGATTCAGGGATAGCGACGACCTGCTGGTCAATCAACAAATTCCACAAACTGGTCAAAATCTTTTGTGACAGGCAGACTGATAGCGCCGGAAGGACAAACGGGCTCACATCTGGTACACTGCACAACACAGTTGTAGGGGTTGGCAACGGTCATTCTTGCCCGTTTGACCCCTTCCGGCTCGCCAAGCGCAAAAACTCCAGGTTTGCACATCTCTTCGCAATCGCCACAGCCGTTGCAGATCTCGGTATCAATCTCCGGAAACCAGGCAATCTCTTCGCGAGGAACAAGCAGCCTGCGTTTTTTCCTTGCTGGTGTTGCTGAGCCGCTCATCATCCTCTCCGTTTTGTGGTTTATTAAGTCATCCCCTCTCCGGCAGGCTTTCCGTCAGTCCAGATACTCCACGAAGTGCTCAAATTTCTCTTTTGGAGGGAGAACAATGGCGCCTGAGGTGCAAATCGGCACACATCTGTTGCAAAGCACAAGGCACTTGTATGGATGCGCAACAATCAGTTTCGGTCTGCAAATGCCCGTTGGGTCTGGCTCGCCCAACTCAAAGACACCGGGCTTGCAAAGAACCTTGCAGTCGCCGCAACCGTTGCAAAGCTCCGGCTTGATGACAGGATACCACGCAATCTCCTCCCTCGGAGCGAGCAGACGCTTCCGTCTTTTTGTTGTATCCTGTTTAGGGTGCGTTGTCCTGGCATGCTGAGTCACCGTCTCCGGTTTCTCCCACGAACCGACCGGAGCAACAGAGGAGTTCTCCTGCCTCTGCATTGCGCGTGACTTGAGGGCAAGACGCAGTGAGCGAACAAGCCCCAGGGCGCAACCGTCGCATGAGGGCTTTGCACATCGCCCGAAAAAGCAGTCAAGAAGCAGCATAACCGATCATTTGTTGTTGACGCATCCCTGTCGCAGTAAAGCATTGAGCGATTCGGTATAGATTGCAAGCGCTTTCGGTATTCCGTCGATATTTTTACCTCCCGCCGTTGCAAACTCAGGCTTGCCGCCACCACCACCCTGCACCTGCTTTGCAGCTTCACGAATCAGTTTCGCTGCATCGATGCCGCATGCGCGAACGGCCTGGTCGGAAGCAAAACTCACCAGCGAGACCTTTCCGTCATCAACAGTGCAGAGCAGACCTGCCGCACAAGGCACCTTCTCACGCAAGCCAAGAGCCGCCTGGCGCAACGTCTCAGTATCCACCCCGTCAACAACCTTCGTTATCACCCGGCAGCAAGAGATATCGGGTGAAGCCGCGAGTTCAGCGCTTAATGTGGTGAGAAGAGCGGTGATCTTGCCTTCAAGAAGCTGCTTTTCCAGCTCTTTTTTAGCCTCCATCAGCTCGGACACTCTCCCTGACACAGCTTCATCCCCTTTGGCTTTGAGCAAATGGCGCACCTGCTGAAGCTCGCGATACTCGTTCCACAACAGCTTTTCGGCGGCGCTGCCGGTCACAGCCTCAAGACGGCGGACACCGGATGCTACAGACGATTCACTGACGATTTTGACGAGACCGATCCGGCCAATATTATCAACATGGGTGCCACCGCACAGTTCAACTGAAATGCCCGGCACTTCGACAACCCTCACAAGGTCGGCATACTTGTCGCCAAAAAAGGCGAGGGCACCTTTGGCAATCGCATCATCATAAGGAACATCGGCGTGCTTGACCACCTGCTCAGCCCTTCGTATCTGTTCGTTCACTTCGGCCTCAACCGCCTCAATCTCCGCGTCAGAGAGCTTTGAAAAGTGGCTGAAGTCAAAACGAAGACGTTCGGAACTCACGAATGAGCCTTTTTGCTGCACGTGTTGCCCCAGAATCCTGCGGAGCGACGCATGCATGAGGTGCGTTGCGGTGTGATTGCGCTCGGCATCCTGACGAACGCAGCGATCGACAGCAGCTTCCGCTGTCAGCTCATGCTCGTCCAGCAAAAGATCATCAAGAATAACGAAAGTATCGAGAGTCTTGTCGAAGGCTTCTGAAATAACATGAATAATCGTATCGCCATCCTTGACTGTATCGGCAACCTGGAAGCGGTAACGAGCCGTTTCTATCACTCCTTTATCACCAGTCTGACCACCGCTTTCAGCATAAAACGGCGTTTGGTCGAGCGCGATCAGCAGCTTGTCCTTTGCATGTTTGATACCAGTAATAACAACTGGCATTGCAAGCTGGTCGTAACCGGCAAACAGGGACGCGTGAACATCACTGAACCAGCTCCACGTTGTGCCATCGTCTCCAACATGCTGCTTCTCCTTGCGGTCGCTTCTTGCACGACTCTTCTGTTCGAGCATACAGCGTTCAAAACCCTCTCCATCAACCTGAAAGCCAACATCAGCAGCCATCAAACTGGTCAAATCAAAAGGAAATCCATAGGTATCGTAGAGCTTGAAGGCATCCTGCCCGTCGATAATCGTCCCTTTCGCAAGACGGACTTTATCGACAACATCGTTGAAAATCTCCATGCCACGATCAAGGGTAACAATAAAACTCTCCTCTTCTGCCTTAATGATGTTGGTGACCGTCTGCTGCTGTTTTTGCAGTTCAGGAAAAACATCGCCCATCGACATGGCAAGTGTTCCAACAAGCTGATGCAGAATCGGTTCGTTATAACCAAGATTTTTGGAATATCGCAAGGCTCGGCGAAGAATGCGGCGAAGCACGTAACCACGCCCTTCGTTTGAAGGCATGGCGCCATCGGAGAGGGCAAAGGTGAGCGTACGGGCATGATCGGCAATGACTCTCATCGCTATGTCGAGGGGATCATCCATCGTGGCACCGTAACGGACACCGGTAATTTCAGTAAGACGATCGAACAGCGGCTGAAACACATCACTGTCATAATTGGAGCCTTTCCCCTGCAGAACCGCAACAACACGCTCAAATCCCATGCCGGTATCAACGTGCTTCATGGGCAGTGGCTCAAGAGATCCATCGCTCTTTCGATCATACTGGATAAAAACAAGATTCCACAGTTCCATAACCCGATAATCCCCGACATTGACCAACTCCTTGCCGGAACCATCCGGGGTCAAATCGATATGAATTTCAGAACAGGGACCACAGGGACCGCTCTCCCCCATCTCCCAGAAATTATCCTTGTCACCAAATCGGAGAATATGCTCCGGATTGATATCAGTCTGGCTCTTCCAGATCTCAACGCTCTCGTCGTCATCCTGATAAACAGTTGCATAAAGGCGCTCTTTCGGCAACGTCCAGACTTCGGTCAAAAGCTCCCACGCCCAAGTGATTGCCTCTTTTTTATAGTAGTCGCCAAACGACCAGTTGCCGAGCATCTCAAAAAAGGTGTGATGATAGGTATCGCGACCAACATCCTCCAGATCGTTATGCTTGCCTGATGCCCTGATACATTTCTGTGTATCAGCCGCCCGAAGATATGGCCTTGTTCCCTTGGCAAGAAACACGTCCTTGAACTGGTTCATACCCGCATTGGTAAACAGTAAGGTAGGATCATCGGCAGGAATAACCGGAGCAGAACGAACGATAGTATGACCTTTTTGAGCAAAATAATCCAGAAAGGATTGTCTGACTTCTCGGGATTTCATAAAAATTATAATCTTGTTACAACACATTTTGTCACGCAGCCCGCACGACGATATGACTGCTTCTGATCTTAAATTTACTCTTTTTTGAGGCTTGTTGCCAACTTAATTTTACCGCTGCTCCCTTCACCATCTTTACAATCAGAAACAAGAAGAGAGCGGGAGAGGCGGTAAGGGCATAGCACTCTTTTTCACCAAAAAAAATTATATTCAACAATGGAGTTTTGGTTGGGTTTCTGTGTCTAATTTTCCGGAAAAAAACAGGAGCAGTGCTATGAGTTGGGGCGTAGGAAGTGAACAAAAACGAAAAGATATTCGGGAGCTGATGGATATTGCCTCCAAAATCATACAGGAGAACCCGAATCACGTCAATGAAGTGGCCAAGAGCAAGAACGACTGTTGGATGGAGCAGGTCTACCTTATCCAGCGCTGTGATTTCTGTGACCTCTCTCCAGATTGTCCAACCAGAGAAGAGTTGGAGTGGCAGGATTATCTCAAGAAAAACAACATCGTCATTGAAAAAAAGTCCTGACTAAAATAGTCGAAAACTTGTTTTAGTCCCCTTTTTTTCTTAAAATTAACTTAGTTGCAGAAGACTTTGTGTATGAGTTTGTCTTCTCATCTACTCACCCAGCATACATTTCACCAAAGAACAGATCAATACGCATCGAGCTGAGATGCTTATTGTCAGGGATTTTTTTGGCCTTTACCAACTTTGAAAAGTAATTAACAGGGGAACAATGACTGATACAAAAAAATCAACGAGACAGGTCAGTGTGACACCAAAAACAAGCGTCTCCGTGCTTTTTGCAGGAGATTCAGGAGATGGTATGCAATTGACCGGAACCCAGTTCGCCAACACTGTAGCAGTTTATGGAACTGAACTCAATACATTTCCAAATTTTCCTTCAGAAATAAGAGCCCCTGCCGGTACCATTGCCGGTGTATCAGGATTTCAGCTTCAGTTCAGCAGCAAGCCGGTCTATACCCCAGGCGCACGCTTTGATGTCATGATTGCCATGAACTCAGCAGCACTGAAAGCGAATCTGAAAGACCTGCACCGTGGAGGCATTATCATTGCAGGGACTGAAGGTTTTGATGAAAAAAACCTGAAACTTGCTGGCTATCCCGAAGGAGCAAATCCACTTGAGGACGGATCATTAAGCAACTATATCCTTTTCCCTGTCCCGATTCTGCAGCTTACCCGTGAAGCGCTCAAAGATAGCGGCCTCAGCAGCAAGGAGATTGACCGTTGCAAAAATATGTTTGTCCTTGGCCTGCTCTACTGGCTCTACACTCTTCCGCTTGAGGGAACATTTGAAACACTGCGTGCCAAATTCCAGAAGAATGTTCACATGGCCGAAGCGAACATCAGAGCTGTAAAGGCTGGCTACTTCTTTGGTGATGAAACTGAGCTTTTTGCAAACCTGGGTCGTTTCGATATTGCACCGCAAAAACAGCATGGCATCTATCGCAGGGTCACAGGCAACGAAGCCTGTGCCATAGCTCTGACCGCAGCATCCAAAAAGGCCGGTCTGAAACTTTTCCTTGGCTCATACCCCATTACGCCAGCGACAGAGATTCTTTCGACTTTGGCTAAAAAGAAAAAATATGGTGTCAAAACGTTTCAGGCTGAAGATGAAATCGCAGGTATTGTGAGCAGCATCGGCGCGGCTTATGGTGGAGCCCTTGCCGCAACAAACACCTCCGGCCCTGGACTTGCGCTAAAAACTGAAGCACTCGGCCTTGCTGTTATTCTTGAGCTGCCGCTGGTGGTGATCAATGTACAACGTGGCGGCCCGTCAACCGGCCTTCCAACAAAGCCGGAGCAGTCCGATCTTTTCATGGCCATGTACGGCAGGCATGGAGAGGCACCCCTTCCGGTTATTGCTGCCAGCTCTCCTGTTGACTGCTTCTATTCTACCTATGAAGCCGCAAGAATTGCAGTGGAGCACATGACTCCTGTTATCTGTTTAACTGATGGCTATCTTGCTCTCAGCTCAGAGCCATGGAAAGTCGAAAGTCCGGATAACCTTGCTCCAATAACCCCGAGGTTTCACCTTCCAAGAAAAGCTGAAGATCCGCCGTTCCTTCCTTACAAGCGTGACGATCGCCTGGTTCGCGCTTGGGCAATACCCGGGACAAAGGGGCTGGAACACCGTATCGGCGGACTCGAAAAGCAGAATGAAACCGGCAATGTCTCCCATGACCCGCAAAATCATGAGTTGATGACGAAGCTTCGTGCCGAAAAAATTGCACGGATTGCTGAATCAATTCCTCTTCAGTCTATTGATAATGGGCCAGAAAAAGGAGATCTGCTCATCCTTGGATGGGGTTCCTCTTATGGCGCCATTAAAACCGCTGTTGAGCAAGCCATTGAAAAGGGTTACAGCGTGGCCCATGCTCACTTGCGCTATATTCATCCATTTCCGAAAAATCTCGGGGAGATTCTCGGCAACTACAAAAAAATACTTATCCCCGAGCTCAACAACGGACAGCTTATCCATATTATCCGTGACACGTTCCTGATAGCGCCACAGGGATTTACCAAGGTACAGGGTGTCCCGTTCAATGAAATGGAATTATTGATTAAAATTACAGACACCATAAAGGAGCTTCAATCATGACCGATACAACAACAATACCAGTCTTGCCAGTACTGATTGCAAAGGATTTTGCTTCGGATCAAGAGCCAAAATGGTGTCCCGGCTGTGGGGATCATGCCGTGCTGCAGCAACTGAAAAATGTTTTACCTGAGCTTGGTATTGCACCCGAAAACATTGTATTTGTTTCTGGTATAGGATGCTCGTCCCGCCTCCCTTATTATATTGCCACATACGGCGTTCACGGCATTCACGGCAGGGCGCTCCCTATGGCAACCGGGCTGAAAGTTTCACGACCGGAATTGAGTGTATGGGTTGGAACCGGCGATGGCGACGCGCTCTCTATTGGCGGCAATCACTTTATCCATACCTTGAGAAGAAATCCTGACCTTAACGTGGTGCTCTTCAACAACGAAATTTACGGCCTCACCAAAGGGCAGTATTCTCCAACATCAAAAATAGGCCTGCGAACGGTGACCTCCCCTTCCGGAGTTATAGATCAGCCATTTAATACCGCAGCCCTCACCATAGGGTCTGGTGGCTCATTCTTTGCAAGGGCTTTTGACCGCGACGGCAAATTCCTTCGATCAATACTGAAACGTGCCGCCCTTCATAAGGGGACATCGCTGGTAGAAATTTATCAGAATTGCCCTATTTTTAACGGTGGTGCATTTGAGGCATTCGCCTCTCCCGACAATAAAGCCAATAACACGGTCTATCTGGAACAGTCGAAACCTCTTATTTTTGCAAAAGGAAAACGGGGTATTCTGCTTGACGGCTTCCAGCCAATCGTTGTTGATCTGGACAAAGAGGGCATTTCCAGCAGTGACCTCTGGATTCATGATGAGACCGATATTAACAAAGCGTCAATTCTTGCTCATTTTGCTGATGAGGAATCTCTTCCAAGGCCTTTCGGCGTCTTCTATGCCAAAGAGCGAATCACCTATGAAGATGCTCTGACAGCACAAATCTCTGAAGCCCAGAAAAATGGATTTGGAACCTTTGAAGAGCTGCTTAAAGGTGACCAATCTTACGAAATCAAGCAAGCCTGAAGCAATCAAAACAAAAAAAGCTGGCAGAAACACCAGCTTTTTTTGTTGAAGAGTTCCTTACACCTCTTCATTCCAGACACCCATAGCTGAAAACTTCTCTATACGGTCATGCACAAGCTCTGCCGGATCTTTTGAGAGAAGCAGTTTCAACTCCTCAACAAGAATGGTTTTCAGGGTAGCCGCCATTTTTTCGGGGGCGGTATGCGCTCCTCCCAGAGGTTCAGGAATAATTCGGTCAATAATTCCCTGCCCCAGAAGATCCTCTGCGGTAAGCCTCAGAGCTTCAGCGGCCTGCTCTTTATAGGTCCAGCTTCGCCAAAGAATCGATGAGCAGCTTTCTGGCGAAATCACGGAATACCAGCTATTTTCAGCCATGATGATTCGATCACCAACACCAATACCAATTGCTCCTCCGCTCGCACCCTCACCGATAATCACACAGATAATTGGCACCGTCAGCTTGGCCATTTCAAAGAGATTTCGGGCGATGGCCTCAGCCTGCCCACGCTCCTCAGCATCTATACCGGGAAATGCTCCCGGAGTATCAATCAAGGTAATAACCGGTTTTCGAAATTTTTCAGCGAGCTTCATCAATCTGAGTGCCTTGCGATATCCTTCAGGTTGTGCCATACCAAAGTTCCTGAAGAGATTGGATTTGGTGTCGCGACCTTTCTGATGGCCAATAATCATAACTGGTTGTGAAAACCCTGAAGAGCTCTCTTCAAGACGCGCAAAACCACCGACAATAGCTTTGTCATCGCTGAAATGGCGGTCACCGGCAAGTTCAACAAACTCTTTCGTCATCATGCAGATGTAATCGAGCGTATAGGGCCTTTCAGGATGACGCGCAAGTTGAACTCTCTGCCAGCGAGTAAGATTTTTATAAATGGAGCGACGAAGAGCGTCGACTTTAAGCTCAAATGTCTCTATTTCATGATGGAGTACCTCAGTTTCTGACTGAGTCTGCTCCCTCGTGCTGCTCCTGAGACACTGCCGCATCTCTTCGAGCTTGGCCTCAAGCTCAAAGAGTGGTTTTTCGAAATCAAGGACAACTTTGATCGCCATAGTGCTGCAAGATTAATTATAAAAAGCCCATCAGGCCTGAGCTCATGATGGGCTTTGAAAGAGAAAAACAAAATATCACCCCTCCACCCCTCTATCTTCTTTTAACGCTTTACCAAGTTTAGAATTGAGAACTTTTTAGACAGAAATGCTAATAACCCTTTAGCCCGGAGTTAAAATCCCGTCGTTCAGCTCTGTCATCAGCAGTAAACTTCACATCACAAGATACACCCCTCATGATACTGTAACAACAGGGAGAAAAGCACCGAAAGCACGATCGACATTTCAATTACTCATTCAACCGATAACAGAGAAATTTACACCATTATCAACGTAGTTAGACGCTCTCAAGAATACCCTCAACCTCCGTTTAATTTAAACAGTAGAGAACAAACATGCAATGGCTTTTTACCATTCAGTATGATATGCATATTGGGTACTCAGTAATTGGTATTAGTCATAGACTGTGTTATATTTGGCTTCACGAATTTATTAAATCGAAGGTACCAGACTTTTTTTCCGGCTTATGATTTCTATCAGTAATGTTTCGAAAGGTTCAATTATCCGTTTCAAAGGAGAACCCCATAGTATTGAGAGCCTGATGCACCGAACACCAGGCAACCTCCGTGCATTTTATCAAGCAAACATGAGAAACCTTAAATCAGGCAGAAACGTCGAATACCGCTTCAGCGCCAGTGAGTCGGTTGATCTGATTGTCACTGAACGCAAACAATATCAGTTCCTTTACCGTGATGGCAGTGACTTTGTGATGATGGACAATGATACCTTTGACCAGATTCATGTTCCGGAACTGGCCATCGGCTCTTCAGCCCGTTTTCTCAAAGATGGAATCACCGTAACAATAGTCTTTTCTGACGACGGTGCTATTCTTGAGGTTGAACTTCCAATTTTTGTTGAACTTGAGGTAACTGAAACCAGCCCGGCCTCCAAAGACGACAGAGCAACCAGCGGAACAAAACCAGCAATTGTGGAAACAGGAGCTGAGGTTAGCGTCCCAATGTTTATTCAGACTGAAAGCGTTATTCGAGTTGACACTCGTACCGGAGAGTACATCGAAAGAGTAAAGAAGTAGCTATATGCTGACGATTGACAAGAACACCTGTTTATAACCTAAGTAACATTATCATGAACCTTAACGAAATCAAACAGCTTATTGACATTGTCAATGGCTCAGACCTTCAGGAAGCAGTCATTGAGGAAGGAAACTTCAAGATTATCTTGAGGCGTGGATTCTCTATAGCTACTCCTCTGGCGGCTCCTGTGCAAACAGCGTCAGCCGTATCGCAACAACAGCAGGCTCAAGTCGCTGCAGCAACTCCGACTGTAAAGGCTGAACCGGTATCAAATCTTATCGACTCACGTTCGCCTATTGTTGGAACATTCTATCAATCGTCATCACCTGATGCTCCGCCATTTGTTGCAATCAATGACATCGTGAAAAAAGGTGATGTCCTCTGTATTATCGAAGCCATGAAGCTGATGAACGAAATTGAAGCTGAAGTTTCGGGCACTATCGTTGAAATTCTTGTTGATAACGGACAGGCGGTTGAATATGATCAGCCTCTGTTCCGTATTAAACCATAATCATTCATCACATAAAGCTTTGTTCAAGAAAATACTTGTTGCAAATCGCGGCGAAATTGCTTTGCGTGTTATGCAAACATGCCGCGAAATGGGGATCAAGACAGTCGCTGTCTACTCTACAGTTGACGCTGAATCCATCCATGTAAAATACGCCGACGAAGCTGTCTGTATTGGACCAGCTTTGTCAAGAGAGAGCTATCTCAACATCCCTCGCATCATTGCTGCTGCTGAAGTAACAAATTCAGATGCCATCCATCCGGGGTACGGATTTTTGGCTGAAAATGCAGATTTTGCAGAGGTTTGCGAATCAGCAAATATCAAGTTTATTGGCCCTACTGCAAAAATGATAAACCAGATGGGCGACAAAAACACTGCGAAATCAACAATGATCACCGCAGGGGTACCGGTCGTTCCAGGAAGTCCTGGATTGGTCACCGATCTGATACAGGCAGTGGAAACAGCTAAAAAGACTGGCTATCCGGTTATTATCAAGCCAACTGCCGGGGGCGGGGGTAAGGGTATGCGCGTCGTCACCGAAGAGAGTCAACTTGAAAAAGCTTTGAATACAGCTCGCAGTGAAGCTGAGCAAGCCTTTGGTAATAGCGGGGTCTACATTGAGAAATACCTTGAGAATCCACGCCATGTGGAGATCCAGATCCTTTCAGACCAGCATGGTAACACTATTCACCTTGGCGAGCGCGACTGCACTGTTCAGAGACGCCATCAGAAGCTGATTGAGGAGACACCATCCCCTGCTGTTGATGACGCATTAAGAAAAAAAATGGGTGATGCTGCTGTTGCCGCAGCGCGTGCTATCAACTACGAAGGCGCTGGAACTATTGAGTTTCTGCTTGACAAGCACAAGAATTTTTACTTTATGGAGATGAATACGCGAATCCAGGTCGAACACCCGGTGACGGAGGAGCGTTATGATGTTGATATCGTCAAGGAGCAGATTCTTATTGCTGCTGGAGAGACTATTGAGCATCGTACCTTCACACCAAAGGGTCACTCAATGGAATGCCGCATCAATGCGGAAGATCCTGAGCACATGTTCCGCCCCTCTCCAGGGCAGCTTCAGGTCTTCCATACTCCAGGCGGGCATGGTGTAAGAGTTGACTCACATGCTTATGCAAGCTATGTCGTACCATCCAACTACGACTCGATGATTGCCAAACTTATTGTTACGGCTCACACCAGGGATGAAGCCATTGCAAGAATGTCTCGCGCACTTGATGAGTTCATTGTCGTCGGAGTAAAAACTACCATTCCATTCCACAAGCAGGTGATGCACTCGCCAGTGTTTCAAAGCGGGGAGTTTGATACCGGTTTTCTGGATACATTCCGATTTGAAAAAAAGTAGAAGACTCCAAAGCGGGAATTTGACTAAAGGGCTATCTGAAGAGGTAGCCCTTTTTATTTTAAGATGTTAACTATCGATAATGCCGCATGGTACAAACAAAAAAGCTGCCTCATGTTGACTATGAGACAGCTTTTTTTATTCATCTGTTAGCCTGGAAAGGCTACCGTTCATTGGCAAAACCTTCACGGGTTTCCACCACAACCTCTTGACTGACCTCGCTCGACGAAGCTGTTTCCTGACCCTCACCGGTCAATTTTATTGCCTTGTATCTCTTGAGCCCAGTACCCGCCGGTATCAGCTTTCCAACGATAACGTTTTCTTTCAAGCCAGCAAGATAATCAATCTTTCCTGCAACAGCGGCATCAGTCAACACTTTAGTGGTCTCCTGGAAGGAGGCTGCTGAGATAACACTCTCGGTCTGAAGAGCGGCACTCGTTATACCAAGCAACACAGGATGTGAGGTTGCCTGAAGCGCTGGTTCAAACGCGATCAGATTCTTGCTGTTCTTGCGAAGCTCACGATTAAGCTTGGTAATATCGCGAAGAGTATGGAGCTGAGTGTCCTGAATTCTTGCAGGGGCATCACCTTTCTCTGTAATGCGTACCTTCTCGGCAACCCCCCTATTCGCTTCAACAAAAGCACTTCGGTCAATCAGGTCACCAGGAAGCAATTCAGTATCCCCTGGTTCCTCAACCCGCACCTTTTGAAGCATCTGACGTACAATAACTTCAAGATGCTTGTCATTGATCTCTACACCAGCATTGATCTGGTAGACTTTCTGAATCTCATTAACCAGATACTGCTGAACCGCATTTGGGCCCTGAATACGAAGAATGTCCTGCGGTGAAACCGCCCCATCAGTAAGCGGATCGCCAGCCTTTACTTCATCGCCCTCATTGGCAAGCACATGCTTTCCAACCTGGACGTAATAAATCTTCTCTTCACCAAAGTCATTTTTAACCTTTATCTCCTTGCTGCTTCTGCGGTGTGATCCAAAGCTGACATAACCGTCAATTTCAGTAACAATCGCTGGATCTGTAGGGATACGTGCTTCAAAAAGCTCGGTAACCTTTGGAAGACCGGCAGTAATATCTCCTCCCACTCGATCAAGGTTTCGTGGAACCTTGGCGATAATATCGCCAGAATTAACCTTCTGTCCATCTTCCACATAGAGATTCGACTTGATAGGAACGGGATAGGTCTTTCTGACTTCGCCGCTTGGATCAATAATAATCAGCCTCGGCTCCCTTGTTTCAGTCGATCTCAACTTGGTACGCCAGTTAATAATGGTATGCTGTGAAAATCCTGTTTGGGGATCGACCTCTTCCTTGTAAGTGACACCTTTTTCAATATCGGCGAATTTAATAATGCCTGGCAGCTCAGCAATAATCTGCGTACTGTTTGGTTCACTGCTGAACAGCAGTTGATCTTTTTTGACCAGCGAACCACTCTTGCAGTGAAGGTGCGCACCATGAGGAACAATATAGCGTTTCAGGATCTTCCCCGACTCTGGATCGGCTATGTTGATTTTACCGTTTTTCTGAATAACGATAATTCTGAAATCTTCAACTCCATCCTCATTAATGGCGGTATGATCTACGGTCTTGATATCCTCGAACTGAACCTGACCGTCATAGAACGCTTTCGTCTCTGTTTCAGTAATACCACCCTGTGCAGTACCGCCCTGGTGGAAGGTACGAAGCGTTAGCTGCGTTCCAGGCTCACCAATCGACTGTGCTGCTATAACACCAACCGCTTCACCGATTTCGACAATTCCATGAACAGAGAGGTTCGTTCCATAGCATTTCGAACAGATACCAATTTTCGATTCGCAGGTCAATACTGAACGAATTTCGGCCTCTTCCACGCCTGGTGTCTCCTGAATAAGCTCGGCAAGCTCTTCAGTAATTATCTCACCGGAATTGACAATAATTTTGTTGTTGAGTGAATCAACAATTTCTCTGGCCGCAACACGACCCTTGATTTTTTCACGGAACTTGATCTGCCCGCTTGTCTCCTCCTCGATATTTCGATGAACATAGAGCCCTCGTGTGGTTCCACAGTCATCAATAGTCACGATAACATCCTGTGCAACATCATGGAGTCTTCTGGTGAGGTAACCTGCATCGGCTGTTTTAAGCGATGTATCGGAAAGACCCTTACGAGCACCATGGGTAGAGATAAAATACTCAAGAACAGTAAGGCCCTCTTTGAGGTTTGAGATAATCGGGTTTTCAATAATTTCGCCCGGCTGTCCCGACATGGACTTTTGCGGACGGGCAATAAGACCTCTCATTCCAGTCAACTGACGCACCTGCTCCCTGGAACCACGGGCTCCGGAATCAAGCATCATGTAGAGCGGATTGAAGCCTTCTCGATCTCTCTTCAACTTCTGATAGGACTCTTCAGCTACGATATTCGAGGTTTTCTGCCAGACATCTACAATCTGGTTATAGCGCTCATTGTCCGTCAATGTGCCGCGATTGTACTCTTTAACAACTTTGGTACTGTCCCTCTGGGCATTCTTGATATGCTTCACCTTTGTTTCAGGGACAATGGCATCCGACAGACCTACTGAAAGGCCTCCTTTCATGGCGTAATGGAAGCCAACCTCTTTGATATTGTCAAGGAACTTGGCTGTTTCAACGTTACCAACCTCACTGCTCAGTCGTCCTATCAGCTCTTTTGCTACCTTTTTATCGATAACCCTGTTGATAAAGCCAATTTCATGAGGAACGTGCTGGTTGAAGATGACCCGGCCAACCGTAGTCAGCATAATAGTCCTCTTTTCAATCTGTGATTTGAGCCACAAAGACTTTTCCGTCGCTGGATCAACCATGGTGTCGAGCACTCGCAGGGGATCGAATTTCTGATCAATCTGACCACTGTACTGAACGAATATCTGTGCATGCAAACCAACTCGCTCTTCATTGAAGGCGATAAGAACATCTTCAGAACTATAGAATATTTGACCCTCACCGAGTTCGTTTGAGCGAGATTTCGTCAGATAATACATTCCGAGTACCATGTCCTGTGAAGGAACTGTAACAGGCTTTCCTGACTGCGGCAGAATAAGGTTATGGGAAGAGAGCATGAGCAATGATGCCTCAAGCTGAGCCTCCTGCGAGAGTGGAATATGCACAGCCATCTGGTCACCGTCAAAGTCGGCGTTAAACGCTGTACAGACAAGTGGATGTATCTGGATCGCCTTGCCTTCAACCAGGAGCGGCTGGAAAGCCTGAATCCCAAGACGATGGAGGGTTGGTGCCCTGTTAAGCAGCACCGGACGACCATCGATCACCTTTTCAAGCACATCCCAGACAATCGGATCTTTCTTGTCGATAAGCTTTTTGGCCGATTTCACCGATTTAGCAATACCACGATCGACCAGACGACGAATAACAAAGGGCTGAAAGAGTTCAATTGCCATACTTTTCGGCAGACCACACTCATGCAGCTTCAATTCCGGACCAACCACAATAACGGAACGACCGGAATAATCGACCCTCTTTCCAAGAAGGTTCTGGCGGAAACGACCCTGTTTACCTTTCAGTGCATCGGAAAGAGATTTCAGCGGCCTGTTTGACTCACCGGTTTTAACCGCATTAGCCTTTCTGGAATTATCAAACAAAGCGTCAACAGCCTCCTGAAGCATCCGCTTTTCGTTACGGAGAATAACCTCAGGAGCACGTATATCAATAAGTTTTTTCAATCGGTTGTTACGGATAATGACACGACGATAGAGGTCGTTCAGATCCGACGTGGCAAACCGCCCGCCTTCGAGGGGAACCAAGGGACGAAGTTCAGGCGGAATAACCGGAACCACCTCCATCACCATATATTCAGGCTTGTTACCCTCATAGACATAAGGCTCGGGAATCTCATCCTCTGGAAAAAGACCCTGTGGCTTTTTACGACTCTTCTTTTGTGGCTCATAACTTTTTCTGAAGGCCTCGACAACCTTGAGCCTCTTCAGCGCATCAGCTCTTTTTTGCTCAGAGTTACTCTCCTTCAACACTTTACGGAGATGTATCGCTGATGCATCAAGGTCAATGCTCTTGAGCAACAGATGAATCGCCTCACCACCCATCTTGGCAACAAACTTGACAGGATCTGAATCCTCAAGATCCTGATTATCCTCATACTCTGTAATAATCTGGAAATACTGCTCTTCGGTCAAACGATCAAGCTTCTTGATACCCTGCTTTTCACCAGGTTCACCAGGATTAATAACGACATACACCTCGTAATAGATAATCCTCTCAAGCTCCTTGGTCGAAAGATCAAGCAATGCACCTATCTTGCTTGGAACTGATCGGAAAAACCATGTGTGGACAACAGGAACGGCCAGAGAGATATGGCCCATACGCTCCCGACGAACACTTTTGGTCGTGACCTCAACTCCACAGCGATCGCAGATGATTCCTTTATAGCGAACTCGCTTGTACTTGCCGCAATAGCACTCCCAGTCCTTTGTTGGACCAAATAACTTCTCGCACATCAAACCATCGCGTTCCGGCTTGAATGTACGGTAGTTGATCGTCTCCGGCTTCAGCACCTCTCCCCTTGAATGGGCGAGAATACTTTCAGGAGACGCTATGCTAAACTTTATTCTTGAAAAATCACCTTTTAAAGGCGATGCTCCCTGTGAAAAAATCATAGTCTATATCCTTGTTAAACGACTCTTGTTAACGTTCGTTAATGATGTACACGCCAACTAACACATTACTAAGGAACCTTGTCGTCAATACGAATCTCAAGTCCAAGACCCTGCAACTCCCTGACGAGGACATTGAAGGATTCTGGTATTCCTGGCTCTGGCAGGTTCTGACCTTTAACAATGGCCTCATAGGTTTTGTTACGCCCGATCACATCATCCGATTTGACCGTAAGCATCTCTCGAAGGATATTTGCAGCACCATAAGCCTCAAGTGCCCAGACCTCCATTTCACCAAACCTCTGACCACCAAACTGTGCCTTACCACCAAGCGGCTGCTGGGTAATAAGAGAGTATGGTCCTGTCGAACGGGCATGAATCTTGTCATCGACAAGATGGCTCAACTTAAGCATATATATATAACCAACGGTCACTTCGTCATGAAACCGCTCACCTGTCCGTCCATCATAAAGGCTCACCTTGCCATGTGCTGGCAGACCAGCCCTTTCGAGTTCATGCTGTACCTCCTGATAGGTGGCACCGTTAAAAATCGGGGTTTTGAACTTGACACCAAGCGTTTTGGCTGCCCAGCCAAGCGATGTTTCATAGAGCTGGCCGATATTCATTCTGCTTGGTACGCCAAGAGGGTTGAGAACAATATCAACCGGAGTGCCGTTTTCCATGAACGGCATATCCTCAATCGGCAGAATTTTACCGACAACACCCTTATTTCCATGTCGGCCAGCCATCTTGTCGCCAACCTGTATCTTTCTTTTCTGAGCGATATAAACCTTCGCAAGCTCCTCAATACCCGGAGGAAGCTCATCGCCTACATTGATCTTATATTTTTCATTATCACGCTCGTCAGCAATATCCTTGAGCATGAAACGAAACTCTTTGACAAGGCGCACAACATTATCATTGCTCTTTTTTGAATCTGTCACACCTTTTGAAAAGTCAAGAGACTCAAGAAATGGCATTGCCTTGAATTTTGCAAGTATCGCCTCATCATAGACTGCTCCTTCAGCAAAAAGCAGCTTGCCTTTATCATTGTAAAGACCAGTTGAAACTTTCCCCTCCAAGAGCTGCCGCACCCATTTGGCGAAACGCCTCCACAAGTCAAACTCTTTTGCATCATACTTCTTGTCAACCAGCTCTATCTTCTCTTTGACATCCAACCCGACCTTTTTCTTGCGACTGAAAAGTTTTGTCTTGATGACTATACCCTTCATGCCAGCGGGCACATGCATGGATGCATCCTTTACATCACTGGATTTATCGCCAAAAATTGCTCGAAGAAGTTTCTCTTCAGGGGTAGGATCGCTTTCGCCTTTCGGAGTTATTTTTCCAACAAGAATATCACGCTCCTTGACCTCTGCACCAATACGAACGATGCCATTTTCGTCAAGGTTTCTCAGCGCTTCATCACTGACATTATAGATATCACGAGTGAACTGCTCCTCACCTCGCTTGGTATCACGTACATTTGCCTCAAACTCGTGAATATGAATTGAAGTAAAAACATCATCATAAACCAGACGCTCACTGAGAATAATAGCATCCTCAAAGTTATAACCACGCCATGGCATAAACGCTACGAGAACGGTTTTACCAAGCGCCAGCTCGCCATT
>CAJEXL010000023.1 GCA_903994365.1 uncultured Chlorobiaceae bacterium
TACCAGTGATGCACGGGAATTGGTTTGTTCAGTCAAAACAGTCTCCACTGAGTGGCATACCAACGTCACTTATCATCAGGCTTTTGATGCTTCGTCACAGCTTGACGTTGCTTTTCAGCTTCAGGGTGGCGAGCGTCATGACGATCTGAATGCGATGAAGGTAGAGACTGTTTTGACTGAACAAACCAATTCCCGTGCATCACTGGTAAAAACCTTTCATGATGAAAACACCCTTCTTGCTGCGACGTATAACCGATCTGCTGATCTTCGCAATCATAATGATCGTCAAAGTACCGAGGCTCTCTTTTATCAGAACCGCCTCTATCCTTTTCGTTCAGGTTTTTCCCAGGATGGTGAGCGTTGGAGATCGGCGATTTCGGTAACAACCGGCGCATCTCTTGCCGTTGAGTCTCTTGCGTTGAACGGCGTTTCATCTTCAGGCTATTCGGGTTATGCACAGGGAGAACTTGGGTATTATCGGGAGTTTTCTGATGGTTATAAGGCGTTGTTTACCCAAGGAATAAGTTTCCAGAGTGTACATCCGGTATTGGGGAGCGGGTATAGCGGTACGAGAATGCTGTTTCCGTTGAGGATGCAATCCACACTGTTTCATCATTTCAATATCAATTCATCCGCTACCTATATTCGCTCTTTGCGGATGGATGGTGAAGAGAGCCCTTTTTCAACGACGGTTCTCTCGATAGATGCTGGTACAAGGCTTTACGGTACTCTTGGGTCAGGGTTTCTTGAAAATATGGTTGGGCTGAAGGCGCTGCGTCATACCTTTATTCCACTCATCAGCTATACCTGGAATCCTGCATTTTCCGGTCATTGGTATGATACGGCATCAAGCAGTGTGTACGACTGGCCAAATTCAACGCCTTTCAAGAGCTTTGAAGCAGCAAGGTTTACTGGTGTTCCCACAGGGCAAAGTATGGTCGGTATTACTCTGAAAAATCTTTTTCATGGTAAATTCAACGGTTCATCCTCTTCTGAAGATGGTAATGTGGCTGATGGAGAGCATACGGCACAGTTGCTTTCATTGACAGCATCCACCGCTTATAACGGCGCCGCAGATACTTTTCATTTTGCGCCACTGACTCTTGTTACCTCAAGTAATGTACTGGCGCCGAACTTCCTTTTGAGTAGCGGCGCGATGTATGATTTTTACAGCTATGATCCGGTGACTGGCGACAGGGTGAACCGATACAACAGCGATGATGGACACGCACTGTTGCGTTTTGTGAAAGGATTTATCAACATGAGTCTGAGTATGCAGGGTAGTCGACAAGTCGGATCTGCGGCTGCTTTTGCATCCACATTTGCAGCGCCTTTTGCCTCCTATGCTGATCAGTCACTTTTTCGTGAGCCTTTTGCGACCAGTGACTGGCAGCTCCGCTTTTCTCTTCTGCTGCAAACCGATAAAAGTAATCCTCTGGAGAGGAGTTATGACAAGCTGCTTAATGTTGCGGCTAAAGTCGCCTGGTCAAAAAACTGGCAGACTGGAGTGAATACAGGGTATGATCTTGAAAACGGAAAAGTTTTTTTCCCCATGATTCAGCTTTATCGTGATCTGCATTGCTGGCAGATGGGCTTTCAGTGGGTGCCTTCCGGTGTATTCAAAGGCTACACATTTCAGTTAGCGCTGAAAGCCCTGAAGTAATAATATTTTCACGCCTGTTGATCAATCAGCTCAAGAATCATCGTCAGTCGTTTGTTAAACTCTTCATCGGCATCATGGTGAATGCAGTGTGATGCTTTTGGGATAATGTATGCGCCCGCCTGTGGCAAAAGCTCCTGAAATTCAGGGATTATTTTGTGAGGAGGGAGTGCAATATCCTCTGCGCCCCAGACCAGAAATGCAGGCCCTTTGTAGTTGCATGGTTTATCCAAATGATCAAGCCTGAAATCAAGAGGTCTTTTTGATGGTGAGAGATAAGAGTATTGGGCGCCCCTGTCTTGCAGTGGCTGAGTAAACTGGCTGATTAATTCATCATTAACCTTTTGCTGATTGAAATATGTTGGTGTAAGGCTTTGGCCTACAGCGACGGGGTTTGCAAAAGCAGCGAAGAGCATCTCTCCGATGAATGGGGAGGCAACAAGTCCAAAAAAGATACTTGTCATGCCATCCATCGTATCACCAAAAAGGCCGGACGGATTTGCCAATATGAGCGCCTTTATTTTTTCGGGTCGATGATGGGCAAAGTAGATGGCGCTCGCAGCTCCCATTGAATGGCCGACAATAATAACCGAATCAAGCTTTTTGAGATAAAGAAAGGTCTCAATTTGTGAGGCAAAGAGTTCAAGACAATATCGCACATTGGGCTTCTCTGATTTGCCGAATCCGATCAAATCCATCGCATAGATTTTATGTCTTTGCGCAAACTCGGGAATATTCAGATTCCAGTGCTCTATCATTCCGCCATAGCCGTGAAGAAACAGGATTGGAGCTTTTTTGGGGTTATCCTCTCCGTATTCCTGATATCTGATTTTTGCCTTTGTTTCAGGGGATAATTCCCATTGAAAATATTGATCTTTGACAGCATCGCTCATGATTTGAAAATCCGTGAAATGTTCAGAGAGGATAAAAACTTGTCGAGGTAACCAAAGTCAATATAAAACATATTGGTTAATATAAATAATAGGGTTAAATTTATCCGACTTTAATAACAGATTTCAATGTGGTGTAATGCTTCAGGTTTCCAGAAAATTTGAATATGGGCTTCATGCAGTCACCTACCTTGCAACAAAGGGTCTTGGTCGTGTTGTTACCGTCAAGGAGATGGCAGACGATATTGGCTTTTCACAGGAGTTTCTCTCAAAGGCTTTACAGAGCCTCAAACGTGCTGGCATTGCACACTCTGTGCAGGGTGTCAAGGGAGGATATATGTTGTGCAGGACGACGCACGACATCACTGTAGCTGATATTGCTGTCGCTATTGAGGGTAGGCCTCATCTGGTCCGTTGCGGCGTAAATGCGGAGCGTTGTGAAGTTTTTTCCTCCTGTCACCACAGGGGATATATGGGTACGTTGCAGAATACCATTCAAAAACTTTTGGAATCGACCACCATTCACTCTCTCTTGCAGCAGATGGGCAAGTGATTATCTGATCTTTTAAAGAAAACAAGACGACATTTCAATTTATATGAGCAGTAACAGACTCGATAATTTTATAGTCACCGAAACAAGTTTGCCGGATATCGTTTTTAAGGGAATTAATACTCATAATCTTCATAATATCTCAGTTCGTATTCCCCGAAACAAGTTTGTCGTGTTGACGGGGGTCAGTGGGTCGGGTAAATCAAGTCTCGCTTTCGATACACTCTACGCTGAAGGCCATCGCCGCTATGTCGAATCACTCTCCGCTTATGTCCGGCAGTTCCTTGAACGAATGCCTCGGCCTGATATCGAGAGTGTTGAAGGGATCGCTCCTGCCATTGCCATAGAGCAGAAATCCATCCCTAAAAATCCTCGCTCCACGGTTGGAACAGTTTCGGAAATCTATGACTATCTCCGGCTGTTATACGCCCGTATCGGCAAAATCTACTCTCGTGATACCAATGAACTTGTGCTCAAGCACACCCCTGACGATGTGAGTTTGCAGGCTGGTTTTTTTGAGGAGGGCACAAAATTTTATGCCGGTTTTTTTCTTTCCTGCACATCAGGATGCCGGACATCATAGCTGCTCCGTGCAGGATGAGATAGCAAGTTTGCTGAAAAAGGGCTTTTTCAGGGTCGTTGCCGGAGAGGAGGTTCTCGATCTGAACCAGGAGGCTGCGTGCAAACGAGTGCTCGATATGCCACTTCCAGAGCGTGCGACCCTCTTGGTGCTGGTTGACCGCTTCGTGGCGCGGCAGGATGAGAAGGTGTTCAGCCGTGTATCGCAGGCAGCGGAGAGCTGTTTCAATGAATCAGGAGGCTATGCTGTTCTGAAAGTTGTTGGAGGTAAATCATATCTTTTCAGTGACCGGCTTGAGTTGAATGGTATTGAATATCAGGAGCCATCCCCACAGCTTTTTGCCTTTAATTCCCCAATCGGAGCATGTACCACCTGTCAGGGATTTGGGCGTCTTGCCGGTATTGATGAGGACGCCGTGGTACCGAACAAGTCACTTACCCTTGAGGAGGGAGCCATTGCTTGCTGGAACTCCGAAAAGTATCGCTGGAATCTCATGGAGCTGCTGGAATATGCTCCAGATATCGGCGTGCCGACTGATGTGCCCTATGAAAAGCTCTCTTATGTGCAGAAAGAGATAGTCTGGAAAGGAACGCCAGATGGACGCTATGCGGGGGTTCGGGCATTTTTTGCCGAGATTGAGAAGGATGCCGGTTACAAGATGCACTATCGTGTGTTTTTGAGCCGTTACCGTGGCTACGCAACCTGTCCTGATTGTGAGGGAAGTCGCCTTAATCCCGATGCGCGGCTTGTGCGAGTTTCTGGTCGCGATATAGCCGAAGTGTCGCGCATGAACATTGCCGAGGCTTCGGAGTTTTTCCGAAATCTTGAAATTTCACCCTTCGATCGCAAGGTGGCTGACGTTATTTTGCAGGAGATCATCAAGCGCCTTGGTTATCTGCTTGATGTTGGCTTGAACTATCTCTCCCTTGACCGCCTGACGCACACACTGAGTGGCGGTGAGTTCCAGCGCATCAATCTCTCCACCTCTCTCGGCTCTCCGCTTGTCGGCGCCATCTATATTCTCGATGAGCCAAGCATCGGTCTCCACCAAAGCGATTCAGCGCGTCTCATTACGCTGCTCAGGAAGCTGCGCGATCTTGGTAATACGGTCGTGGTTGTTGAGCACGATCGCGAAATTATTGAAGCGGCTGACGAGGTGATTGATCTCGGCCCTTATGCCGGGCGTTTGGGTGGTGATGTGGTCTTTCATGGTTCGGTTGCAGAGATGAGGGAGTCGGGCAGGTCGCTTACTGCCCAATACCTTAATGGTGAGAAGTGCATTGCTGTGCCGCAGCTTCGCAGAAGAGTCGATTTTTCCTCCTGCATTGAAATTACCGGTGCCTTGCAGAACAACCTGAAGAATATCAATGTGCGCTTTCCCCTCCGCGTCATGACCTGCGTGACCGGTGTGAGTGGCTCAGGGAAGTCAACCCTTGTTAACGATATTCTCAACAAGGGGATTATGAAGGAAAAAGTGGGGCTGAAAGAGAATGTTGGAACACACCGCTCCATTGCAGGTGCCTGGCTTGTTGATCGCGTTGAGCATGTTGACCAGTCGCCGATTGGAAAATCAAGTCGCAGCAATCCGGTAACCTATCTTAAAATATTTGATGACATCCGCAATCTTTTCGCACAGACGAAGGATGCCCAGCAGCGAAGATTGAAGGCGGGATATTTCTCGTTCAATATTCCCGGTGGCCGTTGTGAAACCTGTGCAGGCGAAGGCACCGTCCATATTGAGATGCAGTTCCTTGCCGACATTGAGGCGGTGTGTGAGGATTGTGGTGGTCTTCGCTACAAGCCAGAGGCTCTTGCGGTGAAGTATGAGGGCAAGTCCATTGCTGAGGTACTTGATATGACGGTGGAAGAGGCCATAAGCTTTTTCAATCGAGAGAAGAGTATTGTTAAAAAACTGAAGGTGCTCGATGAGGTAGGGCTTGGCTATATCCGGCTTGGGCAGTCGTCAAGCACGCTTTCAGGCGGAGAGGCGCAGCGCCTCAAGCTGGCCAGTTTTATTGCCCATGCCGATACAGCGCACACGCTTTTTATTTTTGATGAGCCCACCACAGGGCTCCATTTCGAAGATATCAACAAACTGATTCTCTGTTTTGAAAAGCTTCTGGAACAGAAAAACACCCTTGTTGTTATTGAGCACAACCCCGACATCATAAAACAGGCTGACTGGGTTATTGATCTCGGTCCTGGTGCGGGCGACAAAGGTGGCTTTATTGTTGCTGAAGGGAGGCCTGAAGAGATTGCACTTTGCGAGGAGTCGCTGACGGGGCGGTATATCAAGGAGTTGCTGGTTGTTTGAACCCCGATTGAAAGGATTATTGGATTGGCTTGATGTGTGTGGGGGGGCGACATTGATGTGCGAAAATGCAGGGTCTGTTACTGATCGGGATACAGTCATGATTTTCTGCAGTTGCCATCTCACTCCACAACCGTTGCATCTTCCCATATTGATGCAGGATTGTTTGGAGGTATGACGCGAACAAATCTTTCTTATCACATGGTGACGTTGGCTGCAGAAATGCTCGAACTTCTGGTCACCATTCATCCCGTTATCGATGAAAGAGGGCAGAACAGTATGCCTGTTCACCAATCTTGCGTTGCAGGAATGGCTCTCCCCGTCCCAATAGAGGCGGTACTGCACGAGAGTAAGCTTGCATACGACCAGGCGCTTGAGAGCTGTAACCTATACGGCTTCTCCATGCTTATTGCAAAGGAACTCCTGAGAAGAGTTGAACGACTGATATCCATTTCAGGTGGATGAGGAGAAGGAAGAAGCCGGGCAAAGACGTTTGTCTGAAACGGAGAAGATGTGAATATGAGGGGATTCATGCTCGAACATATATGTACATCACACATTTTCATCGAACAAGATGGCTGATTTTGCTTCTGAATTTCTGAGAGAGTATCTTGTCGAACTCTTGAAGTTACAAAGAGCTGAAAATTCTTGATATTGGGGGCGGTTTCCCTGCTCCTTATGACAAAAATGTAAAACCGTTTGCTGAACTCGCAGTAATGCTCAATTCCGAATTTGACAGACTCTTTCCGTCCGATATTGAAATCATAGCCGAACCCGGAAGATTTTTAGTGGCAACTGCCGCCAGTGTCGTTGTTGAAATTATTGGCACAGCATATCGTGACGGGAAAAAATGTTATTACGTTAATGACGGGGTTTATCATACTTTTTCAGGGATTATCTTCGATCACTGCGGAATATCCTTTAAGGAGGGTAATGAGGAGATGTGTGCGGTTTATGGCCCTACCTGCGATGCACTTGACACGATCACTATGGCTAATCTTTTGCCCGTAGACCTTTCAATAGGGGATTTACTCTACAGTGAAAATATTGGAGCCTACAGTCATGCATCATCGACTTTCTTTAATGGCTTTCCGCCTGCAAAGGTTTTGCATATAAATAAATAGTTTTCGTTTCGGTCGGGTTGACACTGCCAACCCGACCAAAATAAAAAGTACTGCATTTTTTCGTGCACTCAGCTTTGCTGCAACTGGGCTTCCGTCAGAATGGAAGTTGTTCGTTCGCTTTACCTCTTTGCGGCTGAGGTGGATTCATTCCCCCGGTTTGTGTTCGACTGAAAAGATCTGCATATTTGCCAGTGAAGTCCACCGCGTTTTTGCCTTGGCATGCTTTATTACTGAAGCTGCTTTTTACAAGGTATCTGGCGAAACAAAACAGGATACGCTATGCTGTTGATGAGTTTGCTTGATCTCACTCTGCCTCTGAAAAATCCGGTGTTACAGTTTTCCCTGTTACTCCTCATCATTCTGTTTGCTCCCGTTCTTCTTGGCAGGTTAAAAATTCCCAGTTTAGTCAGTCTTATCATTGCCGGAGCGGTGATTGGCCCCTATGGACTAAATCTGATGCTGCGCGACAGCAGCATTATTCTTTTCGGGACGGTGGGGCTTTTGTACATCATGTTTCTTGCCGGTCTGGAGATTGATGTTGCTGATTTTCGTAAAAACAGCACGAAAAGCATCCTTTTTGGACTCTATACTTTTTTTATCTCCCTTTTTCTGGGTGTCGTCGTGGCCCTCTATATTCTGCAATTTTCGCTGCTTTCATCAATTCTTATTGGAAGTATCTTTGCCTCCCACACGCTCATCGTCTACCCGGCTGTCAGCAAACTTGGTATTGCCAAGAACATGGCGGTTAATATTGCCATTGGGGGTACCATCATTACCGATACTCTCGCTCTTCTGGTGCTGGCTGTTGTTGCCGGAATTTCGACAGGAGAGGTGATGAGTGGCTTCTGGATCAGGCTTATTATTGGTCTCTCGCTCTTCAGTCTGGTTGTCCTTTTGCTCTTTCCGATTATTGCCAGATGGTTTTTCAAGCGCTTTGATGACAGTGTGCTGCAATATCTTTTTGTATTGGCGATGGTATTTTTCAGTGGCTTTCTTGCTGAAGCAGCGGGTGTTGAGGCCATTATCGGAGCATTTCTTGGTGGGCTGGTCCTGAACAGTCTGATTCCAAGGACATCGCCGCTCATGAACAGAATAAAGTTCGTTGGCAATGCTATATTTATTCCATTTTTTCTGATCGGTGTCGGTATGCTTATCGATATTCGCGCCCTTGTCAAGGATTATGAAACCATAAAGGTCGCTGTGATTATCACGATGGCGGCTACCGTGGCAAAATATCTTTCAGCGTGGATAACCCAGAAACTGTATGGTTTTTCCCTCGACCAGCGGAGGTTGATATTTGGGCTTATCAGTGCTCATGCTGCAGTGGCGCTGGCCACGGTACTTATCGGTTATAATACGGTTACTGGCTACACTCTTACCGGTGCTCCAATCAGATTACTTGACGAAAGTGTGCTGAATGGAACCATTCTTTTTATTCTGGTAACCTGCACACTGGCAACTGTTATCGGGGAGAAAGGGGCGCATAATATCGCCCTTGCTGAAGCGACCGATGATGTTGCAGAGTCTGGACTTCTGGCCGCTGAAGAGAGGATACTGATTCATACTGACGACATCAGCACCGTCGACGAGTTGGTTAATCTCAGCGTGACGGTGACATCAGATAAAGTTAGCAACGTCATTTATGCGATGCATGTTGCCGATAACAGCTTGCCCGATGAGGCCGCTGAAAAAAATGCAAGCAAAATTCTTGAAAAAGCTGCGGTTGCAGCGTCGTCAACCGATACGGTTCTTATCGGGCAGCTTCGTTATGACTGCGATGTGGCCAACGGTATATCCTGTGTTATCAGGGAGCAAAAAATCACTGATCTGATTTTGGGACTGAATCACCAAAACTCTCTCTCCGAGAGTTTACTCTGCAGTTCGTCGGGGAGTATTCTTGGAAAGAGTAACGTTACAACCTTTATTTACAAGCCATTCCAGCCTCTCTCCACAATTCGGCGCACCATTATGGTCATCCCTGAAGGGGCTGAAAATGAGATTGGCTTTCCGCTCTGGTTGCAGCGAGCTATCATGATTGTCAAAAACACCGGCAGCAAGCTGGTGGTTTATGCCTCAAAAGAGAGCATTGCCTGCCTGAAGGAGAGTTATGCCAAAACACTTCTCAATACTGAGTATAAAGTGTTCCGTGAGTGGGATGATTTTATGCTGCTCTCAAGTGAGATAAAAAATGATGATAATCTCATTATTGTGATGAGCCGGAAACATCATCACTCTTACCATCCCAAGATGGCCAAGATTCCCTCCTATCTCAACAGGTATTTCCAGAAAAACAGTTTTATCCTTATTTATCCTGTTCAGAGTGGTATTCCCGAGGATACCTGCGAAGATATTCCTGTACAACCTGTCAAAAAAATTATGTTCAGTTTTGAGAGTGTCAGAAAAATGGTTGAGAAGGTGTATCACAGAAAGTAAGAAATAGGGTTCCAGTGCAAAGGGCAGCAGACTGGGGCTGGTAGTGAGACGACTGCCTTAATTAATATCAATCAAGGAGGGTAATGACATGCCAGCAGTATCAAGTTACAGTATTCTGTTTTATGGTAGCCCGGAAGGTTACCAGACCAACCGCGCTCAGATTCAGTTGAGTGACACCGCAGGGAAAGTCTTGGCCTGGATTCGATTTAATGATCCCGCTATGGTGTTTGAAGCCGATACCAATGACGGAGGAATCATCAAGATGCATCTGCCTTCAACCATGTTCCAAAGCGTGGTTGATGTTCTTCGCAACGAATCACCGTTAAACGTCTATTTTGCAGCGGGACGTGGTTTTTTGGGCACAGCCGGTGAACCTGTTGGTGAAGGCGAGTAGAGTTTGATCAGCACCTTGAGCCATCGACCATGATCGGTCGATCGGCTCAAGGTGCATTATTATCCCCAAATCATAAGTATTCCGTTCTGTACAATTCCTTTTTTCTTGCGAAATATCAGAAAATACCTTATACTGGATAAAATTTATCCAATTTATAGCATTACTTCATAACCATAAAAAAGAAAAATACCATGAGTGTACTTGTAGGCCGTAAAGCGCCTGATTTTGATGTTGCCGCCGTTGTAAACGGCTCGCAATTCGTTGATTCATGCAAGCTCTCCGATTTCAGGGGGAAATATGTGGTGCTCTTTTTCTATCCGCTTGATTTTACCTTTGTCTGTCCAACCGAGCTCCATGCGTTTCAGGAGAAGCTTGGGGAGTTCCGAAGCAGAAATGTTGAGGTGATTGGTTGCTCAGTCGATTCAAAGTTTTCTCATTTCTCCTGGCTTCGTACGCCAAGAAGCCAGGGTGGTATTGAGGGTGTCACCTATACACTGCTTTCTGATATCAACAAAACTGTTTCAGCCGATTACGATGTTTTGATTGAGGGCGCGGGGATTGCGCTGAGAGGGTTGTTCCTGATTGATAAAGAGGGTGTTGTGCAGCATCAGGTGGTCAACAATCTTCCTCTTGGCCGTAATGTTGACGAGGCGCTCCGTCTGGTTGATGCTCTTCAGTTTACCGAAGAGTTTGGTGAAGTTTGTCCGGCGAACTGGAACAAAGGTGATAAAACGATGAAGCCGGATGATGAGGGGCTGAAGGAGTTTTTCAAAGAGACCTGATTACAGGGCGGGGTCGGTGGCGTTGGTATTTGTCTTGAAGGGTGATTCGCCAGATTCACCCTATGCGTTTTGTCAGACATCTATGTTTTTGTATGGCAGGGGCGTATTGCACAATACGCCCCCTGCGTTTTCGTTGATCAGTAGGCCTTGGCAAACACCACTTTTCGTGCGGCAGGTTTCCCTGAGTAGATACAGATACCAGGTTCATCGATGCGGTATTGTGCGATATAGTCATCCTCCTGAGGCAGCACTCTGATTGTGGCTTTGGTCTCCTCCTTGATTTTTGCCTCACTCTCTGCGGTGCCGTCCCAATGGGCAATCACAAATCCCTTCTCAACAGCGCTCTTGAACTCCTCATAACTTTGTACTTCATACGTGTTGTCATTGCGGAACTGCAGCGCCTTGTCGAACATACTCTGTTGAATATTGTTGAGTATCTCGCTGATATGAACAGCCAGCCTCTCGTCAAGGGCAAGCTCAGTCTTCTCAAAGGTGTCGCGGCGTGCGGCAATGCAGATGCTGTTCTGGATATCTCTCGGGCCGATTTCAATACGGATCGGAATGCCCTGCAGCTCATATTCAGCAAACTTCCAGCCGGGAGAGTTTTGCTCGCTGCTGTCAACAAAGGCTGAGATGCCACCACTGTTCAGCGTCTCGGCAATGGCGTTGGCCTTTTCAATAACCGCCGCTTTGTCGCCTTTGAGAATAGGGATGATGACTACCTGACGAGTGGCAAGTTTTGGGGGGAGAACCAGACCACGATCGTCCGAGTGAGCCATGATGAGGGCGCCGATCAGCCTTGTTGATACCCCCCAGCTTGTAGCCCAGACGTAGTCCAGAGTGCTCTCCTTTGTCTGGAACTGGCAGTCGAAAGCTTTGGCAAAATTCTGTCCGAGGTTGTGGGAGGTGCCAGCCTGCAGCGCTTTGGTATCCTGCATCATTGCCTCAATGCAGTAGGTCTCCACGGCTCCGGCAAATTTTTCACTGTCGCTCTTTTTCCCCATGATCACCGGCATTGCCATATACTCTTCGGCAAAGGTTTTGTAGACATTGATCATGCGGAGCACCTCCTCCTGCGACTCTTCGGGGGTGGCATGGGCGGTATGCCCCTCCTGCCAGAGAAACTCCGTGGTTCTCAGAAAGAGACGGGTTCTCATCTCCCAGCGTACCACATTGGCCCACTGATTGATCAGGATAGGAAGGTCCCGATAAGACTGGATCCACTTTTTATAGGATGACCATATAATGGTCTCCGAGGTCGGGCGGACATAGAGCTTTTCGGCAAGCTCCTGGCCTCCACCGTGAGTGACCACAGCGCACTCCGGTGCAAATCCCTCAATATGCTGCGCCTCTTTTGCGATAAAACTTTCGGGAATGAAGAGCGGGAAGTAGGCATTGACGTGCCCCGTCTCCTTGAACATCCGGTCAAGTGCGGCCTGCATCTTTTCCCATATCGCATAGCCGTTTGGACGTATGACCATACACCCCTTGACATCGGCATAATCGGCCAGTTTTGCCGAGCGTACGAGGTCAATATACCACTGTGAGTAGTCCTCGCTTCGTGAAGTTATCTTGTCTGCCACGTTACTTGTAAATTTAGATGGTGTTAGGAGGAGAGTTCCTTTATTATAATGGGTTACGGATTATCTGTCACAAAAAGATTGCAGAAGAGCAGAAAAACCTGTCAGTGAACATACAAAAAAGCCGGATCATGGAGGCAAAAAAAGCTGGGGATGAACCAATATTGGCATTACTGTTATTACTGGTGGTTAATGGTTGAACAGGATGGAGCAGTTGCTCTTTTTATCCTGTTCGATAAAAAAAGAGAGGTATTTCTGGATATTTTATTTAAAATAAAAGTACTTGGATCCTTCATTTCTTAAACATCATTCTTACCCGAAGAGCTGATCGTAGTTGTTCTCGTCCTTTCAAAGCCTGTACACATGTTTATGAGGCCTTTTACAAAAAAGGTTTTTTTACATGGTTGTCAAGTAAGTTGAGTAACCCTTCTGTTTGTCAAGAGATAATTTTCTGAATTTTTCAGAAAATATGTTTTTCATTTGAAAGCCAAACCACTATGCCTGAAACAACTCTCTCTACGCTGCTTGCCTCTTTGACCGGGCAAATTCAGACAAATAATACTCAAGAAGAAAAATTTCTTGAACAAGTTCAGGAGAAAATTGCCCAGGCGTCACTTCAGCAGGATCCTGGGACAATCCGTAATCAGGAGTTTATTTTTGAGCGGAGCGATCTTTTTGCCCCGACAAATGTTGAAAAGAGTCGGCTTGAAAAGATCGACAAGATTGTCGGGCGTATCAAATCCAGTATACCCGGTAACTTGCAGGTATTTGTGCGCACACTTCCCATTCGCACCACACAGGTACAGGGAAGCACCCCTGTAGCAGCGGCAGGTGTAAGAGTAAGTACATCAGGCCCTTTCAAGGTCAATACCGGACAAGATCTCTATTTTGATTTCGTTCGTACAGAGAAGCTTATTCCTCTTTATATCAATGGCTGGGTAGAACCAGCGATGTTGTTCAAAGCAAATGTTCTCGTCAATGCCCTTTCCATCGAACTCACAAAAAAGTATTTCATTGTTCCTGATTCCGTATGGATCAATGCAAGAGTGTTTGATCCTACAGCAGACGCAGCATACTTCTGCGGACTTCGGGTAAAGGGCGGCATACTGATGCTTGATACCCTTCCAGAACTTCTTAATGGAAAATTGACCGTCAGTGAAACAACGACGGTGCGCTGTGAGCTGGAGCTTGAACAAAACACGAGCTTTGCAAGTGATCCGACAAGCCAGTATGGAGTGGATGCACGCAAGGCAGAGTTCAAGCTTCCTGAGAGCTTTCAATTCAACTTTAAAGGGAACTCAAAGCAGATCCTTGAGGTTCAGTCATCCTCCTGGTCAGTTTATGGCCATAAAGCCTCTTTCAATTATACGGGTGATCAGAATAGCCCCTTTCTTCCGTTTTTCAGCAGACTTTTCATTCCTGTTGAGTGCGATACTCCTCTTTTCAAGATCGAAAAGTGCGACTCGCCACTGTGCACCTTTGACGGTGAGGCAACAATTCAAAAGAGTTGGTGGAGCATTCCCGCTGCCAGAATTGACATCTTACTCTCTCCTGAAGCGGATGGAAACGGTGCCATTATCGTTGGTTGCGGGCCGGGGCTTGATGCCGTCACCATCAATCTCAAGAATAAACGAATTTCGTTGCCGGCCCCCTTTATTATCGGTGAACCAGGGCGAATCGGCCTCACTGAACTGAAGAGTGACGGGGCGGGAGCCCTCCAGACTTTCGCACTTTGGCAGGATGAGGTGAACCGCTTCGGCACCACAATGGAGTGGCGTCTGCAGAAGGATGCACTCTTCATCTTCAATTCCGTTGCAGCCGGTGACGAAATGGTTGCAGGTACAGCAAATTGCGAGATGCTTGTTGATCGTCCGGTGAAGGTTGACGGAGCTGCTGTTACCGTGAAAACAAGGAACAGCGCCTATGTTCTCAGCGCGGGTAAAACCAAACGGCAAATAGCGATCATCGATAACAATGTTTTGTCAGATAATTCGAAGCCAGACAAAATACCCGGTGTAAAGCCTTACGCACTGGCGATGCACAATGCATTGTTTACCGTTACGCCCCCCAACAGCGTTGTGCTTTTTGGAGCGTGTTCGGAAGATTTTACCTCTGTCACAAAAGGGAAGCTCTATCTCAGCTTCGGCATGTTTTCCTATCTGCCGACCTTGCCCGATCCTTATGCCGCGAACCTTGGTGTTTTAAGGAAACAGTTTGAAATGGGCCGCCCGACGACGGTCGCTGTTGTGACATCAGAGAAAAAAGAGAGCATTGTCTGGTTATGGTTGATCGGTCTGGTGCAGTGGGAAGAAAAGAGCGACAGGAGTGACCGTGTCGGCGTCTCCTTCCATTTTGCGCCATTGCAGGCTCCGTTTCCTGTTGAGAAAATTAAAAGCAAAACCAACGCAGAGAAAATTGATCCACTGACCGATTTTACACAGGTGGCAATGGAGAGTCCCTTCCAGAATGTTTATGCGCAAACACACTCTCAGCAGTCGCTTGAGACATCGGCAAGAGGTTCAATACCGGAAAGCAGTTCACTGCAGTTGCAGTCAGAGGCTCTTGGCAGGTTCAGTGTCATCAAGGATGATTTTGCTCTGGTTGATGTCAGCAGTAAAGCCAATCAGATGGGTGTGGCTTTTTCCTTCCATAATAATCTCGGTCGGCAATTCGACATCAATATTCATGATGAGGCCAACGCCTCGGTTTTCCCGATACAGATGCGGGGACTTGATGTTACGACAAAAGGTATTTTTGCTCACGCCTTCACAGTGCCGCAGATTGCGTGGGAACCGGTCTTCAACCTTACTCCCCCCCAAATCAAGCCGGGTAATTCTGTCGAAGTTCCTTTTGATCCGCCTGCCGGATTCAACTATTATCAGAATGATGGTTTCCCGACACGTATCGGCAACCTCAGTTCGGAATCCGTGACACTCTCACCTATTCCGCTTTCAAAATATCTTGTGGAAACCTACCGTAATAAAAAAGATAGCAGGACGTATGCGATCTTCAATTTGCCGTTCGGGATGGTTACTGCTGTCATTTTGAATAACAAATCAGGGCAATCACGAACACCCGGGATCGAAAACATCAGGCCAGCTTTCAATAATTATGTGAACGGCGGCATTCAACTGGAGTTGACGGCGGGATCGTCATCGCTGCCGGGTGAAGATGACATGTTCGAAGGATTCACCTTTCAGTTTTTCAACATCAATAATCCTGACGGATCGCCGACCTATGCAAGCACACTGGCGCATTCGCCGACAAGGATATTCAATTCGGAATTTTTCAGTAACACGTGGGGTCTTCCCTGCAGGCCGGGTTCGCCCCTCACGAAAGCTGGTCTCAGCGGCTACGGCGCCAGTATGTTCAGCGACTGGCATAACAAAGACGCTGCTTTTGCTCAGACCAGCCAGGCGCTCTTTAATGTCGTGACCGGAAGGACTTCCCACGAAGTGGTTCAGGTCAAAAGCATGGTTTACCCGTGGGGTGTAAAAGTTGTTCGTACCATTACGCTGTTCCGCCTTGCCAACGGCTACGTTTGCCGCATCGACAGTGGCTGGAAAGCCGAAAGCGACGGGAAGTTTGATTTCAGTTATAAGGTTGCCAAAAAGGCGGACGATACCCCCGTCATGACCGAAGCCGATGTGTTTCATCATTTTGACGAAATTGACAACCCCTTCACCTTTCATCCGGGCATGATTCACGGCATTCTTAATGTCAGAAATATCCAGGAGAAGCCGAAAGAGTTTAAAAATTTCACCTGCGAACTGCTCGCAGTAACCTTTGACGCAGACGTTGAATTGGAGGAGGTTGTTGAGGGTGGAACCTCAAACCGCGTTCCAACCAGGGGCGTTGTTGGATATGTTCAGATCGGGCCGCAAGGGAAGCCGATAAAGAAAGAGGATTTTGTCAAACTGCTCCAGTCGGAAAATAACTCCATCGGCGCAGAAATCAACTGCACTATTAAAGTTGCCGGGACACCGCAGTATATGAGGTTGAACCGTTTCGACGTCAACAACGCAGTGGATGCTTCGAATAAGCCGATTTTCGTTTGTGCAGCAAGAGGCTCCGTGGTGCTGCCGAAGGATGGGAGCTGGAGCATGGTGCAGCACAATCGTGGTACGGGCGAGGTTACACCGCTTCCTGAACAGTTGAGCGTTCCGCTCATTCGTGCAGGAATATGGGATCCAGTAACGGTTGTTCCGGCCACCTCTGCCGATGAACTGCTTCGTCTGGCCTCTCCGGCAGATATTCTTCGGGCACCTGGAGCCGAGACCATCAATTTTGCTCTTTTGCAGAACATGAACACGCAAAAAGTCCTCTTTCTTACCCCTTCGTTTAAAACGGGAATTAATTCCCTGCTGAGCAAAACACCGCCATTGTTGGCTGATGCCTATCGTCTGATGAACAGCAAAGGAATTTTTCCCAATATCAGCGATGCCGAAACGACCTTCGGGACAGCAATGCAGCTCCTCAAAGGCATCGACAACCGCAATGGCAATCCGCTTGAGGCCTTCAGTAAATTGCCCGGCGTAACAGATGTCGGCAAGCAGGTATGGGAAATAATGGAGCTGAATGCGAAGGAAGAGGCTGGAAAACTGGTTGATCAGGGTTACAAGCTCATCAAAAACAAAGCCGACAATCTCATCAATGAAGCCTTCAAGTTTGACTTGCCGAACTTTGCATATCCGCTGGTGGATGTTACTGGTCTGAAGATTTATGTCGAATACAAGGCAACGAAGAAAGCTGGTGAAGATCCTCCAAAAGATTACATCGGCAAGTTTGATTTTGATGTAGACTCTTTTGCCGCAGATATGTCGAAGAGCTGGAAGGGGAGGATAAACAGTATGGCGATGGTGGTTGATCTCGGGCCGCTGGAAAGGCTGCTTACCATCAAGGGAAACTTCAATTCGCAGAAGGGGACGGAAACCGACTTCGGGAGCAAGAGCGTATCCGACTCCGCCCTTGATCTGCCTGCTCCGGAAATCGAATATAGTGACGACCTGAAGCCGGTGATTCAGATTCTCGAAGTTCTGGCCGCACTTTCAACAGGGGATTACGCAGCGGTTCTGAAAAAGGGGCTCAAGGTGGCGATGAGCAACAGTGCCAACCTTTGGGAATACAAATTTGAGGCCACAAAAGATATTCCCCTCATCAAGTTTCCCCCTCGTGAATTATATGATTCTCCGCAAGTCCCCTTGAAGCTTGAAGCCAGCCTTGGGCTTGGCGTCTTTTTCAATGCTGCCCTGAAGGTGACGAGCGACCCGAAACAACTGCTTCCGACGGCGGGCGCATACTTCAAGTTTCATGGTGGCTTGCAGGTCATGTGTGTCTCTCTTGCCGCCGCGACCATCTATGCGGTTGGCAGTGCCGACCTGATACTTCGCGCCGACACCAGTCCGCTCATCTCGCTCGACATGAAATTCGGCTTTGGTGCGCAGATAGGTGTCGGGCTACCCGTTATCGGCAACGTCAGCATTCTCTTCATGGTAGGTGTCGAAATCTATGTTGATAGTACCCAGAAAGTAGCTGTTTCAGCATTTATCCTGTTCAGGGGTCATGCTGAACTTCTTGGCGGTCTGGTCGGCATCACCATCACCATAGAGGCAAAAGGGACTATTGAAAAATCTGATAGCCCCCCACCGCCGCCACCTCCAGCCCTGCCACCTCCACCGCCTCCGACCAACTGCAGGGCGCAGGTGACCTTTGGTCTCGATATCAGTATTTTTTGGGTTATCAATATCAGTTTCAGCGAAAGCTGGGAAGAAACACGGCAGATTGCGTAACTGTTTTTTGTCTCAACATTGAATTAATCACAACCATTGGATTCAATACTATGCCTTCCTATAAAAATACCCGCTTTACACTCATGGCCTTTCCGCAAGGCGTGGATAACGCAGGCCTGCTTTCGCTCAATATTGTGTTCATTCCAAGGAATATAAGTCCCCTGGAAAAGATCACGACACTGTACAATCCTCTTTCTGCGAAAGCGTTTGCCGATGTACAACCCTCATTTGTTGTGAAGGTGGTGAACAATCCCGACGAGTTTCCAGGGAGAGTTCCCGGAGACGAAAAAGAGGCGTATACCGCACCACTGCTGTATCCGTCGGAGATATCAAAACTTTACAAGACGCTGAAGGAGGCAAAATACCCTGACGACAAGTTGAAGTATTTCGATATTGATGAAGAGAGGAGTACCGGAAAAGGAAATGAGAGTGTTCATGGTGCTCCTGCCGCCGTGGAGGCCTCTCTGGCGGTGAAAAAATATTTGCCTCAGACTTACCGTAAAGCATTCAACTTTACTGCTCCTCGAACGCCAAACGCGGTCATTGACGACAGCTATCTCTGTGCCATCAGGGGCCAGAAAGATCTTCCCAAGTTTGTTCCGGACTATAAGGTGAGTTGGGGCAAGGTCTATGCGCATTTGCTGCGTCAGCCTTTGCTTGCTGAGAACGGCGGACTACTTTACAAAACCACGGTTCAGCTTGCGGACGATGATTTTGCCAAGGGGGGATGGCTCTATATCGATATCAAGCCAGGCACACCCTCATCACCCTACGCCAATGAGCAGGCGACCTCTTTGTCTGATGATGATGGCCCCTTTATTGCCCGCTATGCTGCACGCATGCCGATCCTGAAAAAGGGTGAAGCACATCCCCTCTTTGCGCCGGTGCTTTTTCCCGTGTTAAAGCAAGGGGCAGATCCCGATGGCAGTTTTGATGAGCTTTTTATCGAAGCCGCACGTTTCAATGACGGGTTTGCCTCCATCGTCCATGCCAACCAGCCGGTGAGTCACAATTTGCTGAAGGAGGAGCAGGATGGTTTTCATCCCCAGAAAGAGATGGGTATCCGCCTTGGCTGGGAAGATGAGCAGATTCTGGTCTGGTATCTTCGCCAGCTCGCCATTGATGAAACGGTTGCCCCTCGGCCTGATGCCCCGCAGGGCGATCGGCTTGATGCACCGCTTGGTGTCAACGGATTTCATATTGACGTCAGGATAAATGAAATATCGGGTGGTGCTCCAGCTTCCTGGGAAAGCTTGACGGCGGTGGAAAGCAATGGCAGCATGAAGCTTGAAGATATCGAATTCGGGCCTTGGAAGGGAGAGTTGCCCTTTCAGGTCTATCCAACAAAGCTCGATAGTGCAGGCGGAACCAATTACTGGCTTCCCCTCTACTTTGGAAGCTGGAACAACGCCTCGATGGTTCTGCCTGACAACGTGGCCGCCCAGTTATATGCCAACGAGCAGGACAAGAACAAACCGGTGACCGTCAGCAATACCTACCGGGCAATCAATACCGTCACGAAACTTGTGTACGGCACCAGCTACGATTTTCGTGTGCGCATGAGCGATATCAGTGGAGGTGGCCCTCAACCTGGTGCCGATCCGCTCAATAAGTTGCAAAGCCATATTGCAACCATCGCCTTCAAGCGTTATGTTGCGCCGAACACCCTGCGCATACTCAACAGTGACGCTGTCCGGTTCAATACCGACAGCGTGAATTTCGAGTCGGATATGCTGAGGATTGCACGCCCCTTGCTTGGATTTCCCGCTGTGGTCTATACCGGCAAATATACTGATCCTGATCATGATCCTGTCTCGGAGTTACTGAAAGCTTCGCAGGATATCATTCTCAAGAACAAATCGGAAGCGTTTGGTATTGCCGATCCTGATGTTGTGAAGGTGGAGATCAAGGTAGAGGTGGAGACGCTGCAACTCGACAACCTTTCCAGCGACGATGGACAGGAGCACTATATCACGCTCTACAAAACGTATCGCACTTTCCCCGAAGCTTTCAACGATGCGGTGGAGATTCCTGTTGAATATGTCGATGAGCAGAAACTGAACTTGACGGAAAGTGCCGAACCTTTCACAAAAAAGCTCCATAACAAAACTATCGCAGAATCGACAGGCACGATCATTCTGCCGACTGCTCGTCACATTCGTCTCACCCTCCGTGCTGTTTGTGTAGGTGACGACTCCTACTGGGGCAACCTCAACGACAACTCCGATCTGGACTCCCGCTATGGAAAAACTACTGTTCTCAAGATTTTCATGCCCTCCAAAAACGAGGTTGATCTTTTTACCGGAACTATCGATCCACCGGTTCTGCAAGGCATCTATCTGCAGCCTGACCCGGTAAGCGTCAAACTCAATCCTATTGTTTTCAGGACACTGCAGGGTGCAAAAGATGGTATGCCGGATATTGTGCAGCGGCTTGCCAGGCAGCTCGACCTGGAGTGCAAGGAGAGTACACTGCTCGCCAAAAACGGTGAGCGTGTGCAGTTCTGGTGTAGTAACATGGCCCGTCATACCATGGCGCCCGACAATAGCAGTCTTACCTTTGCAAACAAGAAAGAACTTGAAGGACACTGGTTTGTCTGTACCAATCTCCGTGTAGAGCGTGACTGGACATGGGACGGGCTGGAGACAAGCAGCGTTATTGTGCAGCGCCGCCGCCGCTGGGGACGTGATGGTGAGAAACTGGAGAAAAAAACTTATGAGACTATCGGTGATCTTGACATGCGCCGGATCGCCTCTTTCCAGGCCATCCAGGAGGACGAGGCAGGAACGGTCAATCGCGATTATACCAGACTGATTTTTATCGATCTCATCGATATGCATCCCGCCGGGGATGCACTGCCGGATGAGGCTGAAGTGCAATACTCTTTCCAGCCACAGCTTCGGTCTGATTCGCTTGGCGACAAACCCCTCACCGATCCGGATTTTCAGACAGAGCCCCTGTTGCTTCCCACAACGATCAATCCTGTGCAGGTTCCCAGGCTCGTTGGGGCAGGCATTGCCTTGTCCCCCTACGTTCGGAATCTCCCCTACTCCGCAACTGAACCTCGCCAGCGTTTCCTTTGGCTGGAATTTGACAAGTTACCTGACGATGACCACGACGATATTTTCTGCCGGGTGCTTGCCTATGCGCCGGATCAACTGTTGAGCAATAACAATCCGGAGCTTATGAATATTCCGGATGAGTCACCTCTGCCAATTGATCCCGAATATGTCAGGACAGTAACCTCCTCTTCCGGGCACGAACATTCCGGGCTGGGAGCCATGCAGAAGCTTGAAAAATCCATCGACAAGGAGAGGCACTTTTATCTCTTGCCCACCCCTCCCGGACTCCATCCCGAAAGCCCGGAACTGTTCGGACTCTTCACCTGCGAATTCCGCTATGGGCACTCCGACAGAGTCTGGAGTACCGCTCAAGGCCGCTTCGGCAGGCAGTTGCGGGTTAGCGGATTGCAGCATCCCGCACCCAATATGTTGTGCATGGTTACACGAGATGAAAAGAAGATCTGTGTCAGCGCACCTTACGCCTCAGCCATCTACAACGGTAAAAACGTCACCTCCGATCCACCGCGCACCTCAATCTGGTGCCTGCTTTATGCGCAGGTAAAACAGGCTGACGGTCTCGACTACCGGAATATTTTGCTTGATGAAATCGAGTTGCCACCGTTGTCGCCGCATCGTTTTGATGTTGAGTTCAGGAGAAAGATAGTTAATGCAAAGAGGAGAAAGAATGCCGTTCTTGTCAAAACCCTTCAGCTTGAGCTAAGCCAGTTACAGATGAGAGAAAAAGAGAGCGTTCGTTATGCCAGGAGCTGCTTTTACAATATGGATGTGGTGACGATGCTCGAGCTCTACGGCCTTCCTCTCGACTCATCATTAAGTATACTCTGTGTGGAAGTCTACGGCCAGATCACAAAGATCAATGAACATATCAATAACTACTCAATGAAGAAGAGGGATAGTCTGCTGAATGAAGCTGCCGCTCTCTTTGGCAGCCCCATTGCACAGGAGATGAATCATGGTATGCATAGAATTGGAGAGAACGGCGCGCAGAATACTCCCGATCCTCTTGGAAGCAATCTCGGGCTTTTCAGAATCTTGCGCACTTCACCGCTTACCGAAGTGCCGTTTATCTGTTGTGCTGGTTGCGAGTGATACTATTCTGGATAGTGAAAAGAAGCTGGCGCTGCTCTTCAAGGGTAGCGTTAGCCCATATTAACCGTGGTTCTGAAAAATCAACCTCCCGCGGACTGAACAACCGGCTCAGTCCCCTCAGCATAACCACCCGCACCGGACCGCTCATGCCACATGCAGTTTAAGTGTATAGATAGAACTATCAAGTAAAGTGTACTGAGATCACCTATTACATAGAGGGAAATGCCTATAAAAGAGGCTTGATAATGCAGGTCGCTCCATATCATCATAGTTTCCGTGCCTTGCCATAAAAGAAAGAGAGTATCCCTGCCTCTAACTAAAAAAATAGAAATCCCTTACCTATATCCTGACTTCATACATGAATCGCTGTAAGTGTATATATAATAAGAGGGGCGCAAAAAATTTAGGCACTACAGTGCGATAAGAAAACGAGAAATCAGATAACACAAATATCAACCCTATATTCTATAATTATGCGTAATACTGTTGTAAGATATTCTTTATTTGTTTTGTTACTGTCATTTGAGCCGCTTTTGGAGAATTTATAACTGAAAAAATAATCTGCCAAAGCAAAAATTAATAAAAATATGATGGTGTATTATTTACGCAATAGGCACTACAAACTCAAAACCCAAAATCCTCCTTGATTTTATTGGCTTTTCGGGCTCACTCACGCATTTCATGTATGAAGTCAGGAGGCTTGATAATGCAGGTCGCTCCATATCATCATAGTTTCCGTGCCTTGCCATAAAAGAAAGAGAGTATCCCTGCCTCTAACTAAAAAAATAGAAATCCCTTACCTATATTGTGCAACTTGCATTTCCGGTTATAGTCACGGCCAGCTCGCACTTTGATTCACGAATCTGTATAGGCACAAACCACCCCATGACCCTCAACGAATCCGATACCCGGGCCAAGCTCATCGACCCGGCCATACACAAACGAGGCTGGTCCGAAGACTTCATTAAGCGCGAAGAGACCGCCGGAGCCGTTGAGATCATTAACGGCAAGGCCCGCCGCCGCTCACGAGGAAAGATTGACTATGTCCTTCGTCTGAAAGTCAATGTTCATACCCAACCTGTTGCACTTGCTCTTCTCGAAGCAAAAAAAGAGAGCCTTCCCCCCGGTCACGGACTCGATCAAGCCAAAGGCTACGCCGAATGCCGCCGCCATAACGTCAAATTTGTTTTCTCCTCCAACGGCCATCTTTTCGTTGAATTCGACTGCTTCACCGGCCTGACCAAAACGCCAAAACCAATCAGCCAGTTTCCCGCTCCGGATGAACTCCGTACCCGTTATGAACAAGGCATGGGCTTCACGCTCAACTCACCAGCCGCAAGCCCGCTGCTCCAGCAATACCCCGGTGGTGAAGGAACCCGTCGATACTACCAGGACGCCGCCATCCGTGCCGTCATGGAAAAAATTGCCCAGTGCGCCGAAACCGGACAATCCAAACGAGCCCTTCTTTCGCTTGCTACAGGTGCAGGCAAAACCTTCATTGCCGTCAACCTGCTCAAACGCCTCTCAGACGCCGGGCAGCTTACCCGTGCGCTTTTCGTCTGCGACCGTGACGAACTTCGTTCCCAGGCACTCACCGCCTTTCAGAACATTTTCGGCTCCGATGCGGCAGAGGTCTATCGCAACGCAGACGGCGTGAACAATGCCAGGAACGCACGAATCCATATTGCCACCTACCAGACCCTTGGTATAGAGACTGAAAATGGTGATGCCTCCTTTCTCACCACCTTTTACCCTGAAAACCATTTTACCCATATCGTCATTGACGAATGCCACCGCTCTGCCTGGGGAAAATGGTCACAGGTACTCACCCGAAACAGTACCGCCACCCAGATAGGCCTCACCGCAACACCGCGACAGCTCAAGAGCAAAGAAGAGAGCCGTGAGGCCATCAAAGACAACGAAATCACGGCCAACAATATTGCCTACTTCGGTGAGCCGGTTTACGAATACGAAATAGCACAAGCCATCGAAGACGGCTACCTCGCAGCCTGCGAAATCCGGAAGGGGCGAGTCAATCTTGACGATACCGGCATCACAAAAGAGCAAATCATTGCCCGATCGCCAGTGGACGCTCTCACCGGTCAACCCATATTGGAAGAGGAGATTGATGAACTCTACCGAAAAACCCAGTACGAACAGCAGCTTCTTTTGCCTGATCGGGTCCAGGCCATGTGTCAGGACCTCTTCCGCTACCTTCTCGACAGCGGAGGCCCCGAACAAAAGAGCATTATTTTCTGTGCCCGCGACAGCCATGCCGATGCCGTTGCAGTCTGCATGAACAACCTTTATGCCCAGTGGTGTATCTCGAACAACCAGCAGCGGCTTGAAAATTACGCCTTCAAATGCACCGCCGCCAGCAGCGGTAACGACCAGCTCCCCGATCTGCGCGCCTCATCCCGCAGCCACTTTATCGCCACAACGGTTGATCTCCTCTCCACCGGCGTTGATGTTCCCTGCGTGCGCAACATCGTCTTCTTCAAATACCTCAAAAGCCCTATCAGCTTCTACCAGATGATCGGACGCGGCACCCGCATTGATGTGCCAACGGCAAAACTGATGTTCTGCGTCTACGACTATACCGACGCTTCGCGCCTCTTTGGCGAAGAGTTCATCACCAAACCACCCCACACAGGGAGCGGGGGAGAAGGCCCGCAGCCGCCTCTGCCGCCTGAGCCGACCATTGTTGTCGAAGGCTTTGACGTGCACGTCACCGATGCCGGGCGTTTTATTGTGGTCGATGTTGATGGTCGGGCAATGCCTGTCCCGCTCGAAGAATACAAAGCCAGCCTCGCCGCCCGTCTGGTGCAGGAGGTACACACCATCGAAGATTTCCGTAACCGCTGGATAGCGCCCCCTACCCGCCGCGAACTGCTCGATACACTCGTAACCGGCGGATACAATCCAAATGTAGTCCGGATGGTTGACGGCAAAGGAGAATACGACCTCTACGACGTGCTTGCCGAACTTGGCTGGGGCCTCAACCCCCGCACCCGTCACGACCGCACGCTCGCCTTCACCTATAAAAACGAAGAGTGGCTCAACGCCATGCCAAAGCCCGCTGCCGCAACACTCCGCGCCCTTGCCAGCCAGTTTGAGCGAGGCGGAATTGATGGTCTCGAAAATTCACATATCTTCCAGACGCCGGAAGTAAAAGCCGCTGGCGGAGTGGCAGCCCTGAAAACAGCAGGCAACCCCCGCGAACTCTATAACGAAACCAAAGCAAGGATGTTCGCTGCATGAGTAGTACTACCAGGGATATTGATCAACGATCAGAGAGAAAAGAACTTCCGGAAGGGTGGCGATGGGTCAAGCTGGGGGAGGTGTGTTTACCAGATCGGCAAATTGTTGAACCGAATACATCTCATGCCGAGTCGCTCGCTTATTACAGTCTCGAACATATTGAAAGTGAGACTGGACGGATTCTGAAAACACCAACTGACCCGCTTGAACTCGAAGGAAAAAGTATGACCTTCCTGTTTGATCAGCGTCATGTGCTTTATGGAAAATTGCGGCCGTACCTCAACAAGGTTGCGTTACCATTTTCTTCCGGTCGTTGCACAACGGAGATGATTCCTTTATTACCATCTGATGGTTTGGATCGCATATTCCTGGCATGGCTTCTCCGACGACAAGAAACGGTTGAGTTTGCAATGCAGGGAAAGACAGGCTCTCGAATGCCAAGAGCTGATATGGACAGTCTTTTAACGCTTCACATTCCTCTCCCGCCACTACCCGAACAACAGCGTATTGCAGCAATCCTCAAAGCGCAGATGGCTGCAGTGGAGAAAGCCCGCACGGCCGCTCAGGATCGCCTGAGAGCAATCAAAGCTCTTCCCGCAGCATTCCTTCGTCAGATATTTCCCGATCCCGGTCAACCACTTCCCGATGGCTGGAGATGGGCCAAGCTGGGGGATGTTTGCGCGATTGTGAGTAAGGGGACAACTCCGTCTTCACTTGGTTTCTCGTATGTAAACGAAGGCATTCCATTCTTGCGTGCTGAAGATATCAATGGTTCTGAAGTTGATCCCTCAAAAGTCGCTTTTTATATC
>CAJEXL010000024.1 GCA_903994365.1 uncultured Chlorobiaceae bacterium
CAGGCCGTACAACCCGACATCCTCGCGTTGCTCACCACGAATAGTTGAGACCATCTGGTGAAGCGTCGGCCATGTCTCGGTGGTAAACAACTTTTCAGCCTCGACAGAACCCGGCTCGCATATCCTGCCGAGATCGTTGCGCAGCAGATCGACAATCATCAGATTTTCGGCCAGATTTTTGGGACACTGGCCAAGCGTCTCTTTCAATCGGCTATCCTCATCAATGCTCTCGCCTCGTGGAGCAGTGCCCTTCATCGGCATGGTTTCAATGAGCGAACCACGCTTCGCAAAAAAAAGCTCTGGCGAAAACGAGAGAATGGTACGCGCACCGCAATTGAGCAATGCGGTGTAGGATGAGGGTTGCGCACCTCGCAAAGCAGAAAAGAGAGCTTGAGCAGAACCATTGACGGTGAAATGGTAACGTCCGGTAAAATTAACCTGATAGACATTACCCGCTGCAATCTGCTCCTTGATTGCAGCTATATTGAGAGCATACTCACTCTCCGAAAGGTTGAATACCGCCACACCACTATTGCACAAAGCTGCCTCAGAAAAGAGCTGCTCCACCTCACTGGCGGAAAAACGCTCTGGCTCATGGTAAACACCGAACCATGCCAATGGATAATTACCCCATCGTTCGGTATAACCATTGAGCAGTGTTGGCTCAAACCCATAACCAGCCTCATAAGAGAGCCATCCAGCAAGAAAAAAACCCTGCTCACGCCTCTCTTCGAGCGCACGAAAAAAGGTCTCAAGATCAAAGAGTGAGGAGAGCGTCAACACCTCTAAAGGCTCCGAAAAAAGCAAAGCTCCGCCACCATGCGCTTTACAGAAAGCAGACTCAAACCAGAGCGATCCCTCCCTGGAAAGAGTCGCTGCAATCCGTTCAAAGGATGCCACACCCCTCATCTCAAACCGATTCGATCAAGATTGTTTTTTGCAGAACAGCTTCAAGCCACGATTTCAGCAGGTCGGCGGCCCAAATCTCGATATCAGGTTCAAAATGCGTTTTCAGGTGGAGAATAATAGCACTCCCTCTGACCTCTACGTTAATGTCTTGAATATTTTTACGATGACCACGCTCAAGACCATTGGCAAGACGAAGAATACCGGAAAGCAGATCAACCGCCCGTTTGTGGGCTGGCTTGAGCAAACTATAGGCTGTATGCTTCTCCGACGGAGAAGATTTTCGGTGATAACGAACAACGTGGCCCATGATCTCGATTTCCGAGGGCGAAAATCCACGAAGCTCCCCGTTAAGGATGATATACTGGCCATGTTTGTGATGAGAGGAGATCGAGATAAATGCTCCGATATTATGCAGCAAGGAGGCATACTCCAGCAATTCGCGGTAAGGCTGTTCAAGCTGGTGCTGCGTTGCCAGCTTGTCAAACAACTGCAGGCTGAGCCATGCAATATACTCTCCATGCTCACGATCCCAGTCGCAACGGAACCCCAGTTCGTTAACGCTCTCTCTCCTGATATCAAGCGAATCCTCTTGTTTACCGGCTGAACTACTCTGGTGCTTCAGATAGTGAAGCACCATCCCCTCCCTCAGGGCTGAATCCGAAATCACAATCTGCTCAAGCTTGAAAAGTCTGAAAATCATGTCAACAAGAATCAACCCCGGCACAATAAAATCGACCCTTTTTTCATCAAGACCTGTCACCTTCTTCCTCTCAGCCACGCCAAGTGGCAGAACAACCTTGTAAAGAGCCTGAAACTCTTTTCGGGTAAACGCGCTGTTATTGAGTGAAACGTCACTCTCACGACCATTCATGGAGCGGATCATACGAGCAATATTCTGTGCAGTACCAGAAGAGGCTATTGCACGGGTCACCTTGAGTTCAGAGGCTTTTTCAACGGCAGAGACCATCTCTGCCGCAAAAAACTGTTCGAGCATCTTTATCTCATTGCGATCAATTGGTTCAGTGGTGACAAACCGTTCACGCATTCTTGCCACTCCTATTTTACGGCTCTCAAGCAACTGCACGCCTTTGTTATCCGCGAGAACAAACTCGACAGAGCCCCCTCCAATATCGAAAAGAAGATCTGCGGTTTTACCAATCTTCACGGCATTACGAACTCCGTAATAGATAAACTCAGCCTCCTCTTTTCCTGAGATAACCTTCACTTTAAGAGCGGTTTCCTGCCTGACCCTGCGGAGAAAATCACCCCGGTTTTTTGCTTCCCGAATAGCACTGGTGGCAAAAGCAATCACATTTTCCTGGGCAACACCATGCTGTGCGGCAAGAATCAAAAAGTTTTTCAGAGCGGCAATGCCCGATTGCATCGCCTCTTCATCAAGCATTTTCGTTGAAATGCTGCCTCGGCCAATGCAGATCATATCCTTGACACGATCTATCTCAACAAGCCCCTTCTCCTTGCTCTCTTCAACAATAATCATATGAAAAGAGTTGGTGCCAAGGTCAATAGCAGCTACCCGTAATTTTTCAGTCGTCATAGATATGGTCTCAAACCGATTTTTAAATGGGTCTCAAAATACATGTTTTAGAAGGGAAAAGGAAGAAGAGTCAAGAGAAGTGTGCATTTTCTCTTACCAAGATTTCAGTGTATATTTGGGTTCATGCAGAATAATCTGCAAACGCGTTCTGCAACAAACATTTTTCGACGTTTCACTGCGTATTGTACTTGAACTATGGAAGAGACCGACAGACTGGAACTCCGCTATGAGGTTGCACGCAAGGCGATTCACCTCTCCTCCCTGTCGATTCCGGTGATTTACTGGTTTATCAGCAGGGAGCTGGCCCTTCTTCTGCTTTCGCCGCTTTTTTGCGGATTTTTTTTGATTGACCTGCTGAAAAATTTTTCCAGCCCGGTTTCCGCATGGTATCATAAAACGTTTGGCTCCATGTTGAGGACGCATGAGCTGCAAGGGAACAAAGCGTATCTGAATGGCGCAACCCATATTGTTATGGCCGCTCTGCTTCTGGTACTCTTTTTCCCAAAAATCATTGCAGTCACAGCATTTACGCTGGTTGCGATTTCCGATACCCTGGCGGCTATTGTGGGAAAAATTTTTGGGAAACACCGCTTCGGCCAAAAAAGCCTGGAAGGTAGTGCGGCGTTTCTCCTCTCGGCGTTATGCATCGTTACCGTGGTGCCGGGTCTGAATCTGTTTATCGGGGTTGCCATGGCGATTGCCGCAACCATAACCGAAGCGTTTGTGGTGCGTATCGGCGACTTCAAAATTGATGATAATCTTGCCATACCTCTCATCAGCGCTGCCGTCGGTCTCCTCGGTACGCTCCTCTTTCTTTAAGCGTCATTACCTCCACGATACTTTTCATGCAGACCACTATTACCAGTTCACCCGAAGAGGCCGCAGCCATTCTCAACTCTGGCGGAGTGGTGGCCTTTCCTACTGAAACTGTTTACGGACTTGGAGCCAGCATCTGCCATCCTCAGGCAATCAGTCAGATTTTTAAGGCAAAGGGGCGTCCGGGAGATAACCCGCTCATTGTTCATATCTACAATATTGAGCAGCTCGCTGCTGTTGCTGATGAGATCAACGGCGACGCAAAGAGGCTGATTGAACACTTTTTCCCCGGGCCGCTGACGCTGGTACTGAAAAAAAATCCTCGTGTACCCGATACCGTCACCGCTGGCCTGCAAACCGTTGGCATCCGATGCCCGCTCAATCCAGTTGCCCGTGAGTTTCTCCGTCTCTGTGACTGCCCGGTAGCCGCACCCTCGGCGAATCTTTCCGGACTACCCAGCGCCACCAGTTGGGAGGCCGTCTATGAAGATCTTGACGGAAAAATTGACTGCGTGCTTCGCGGCACCCCGAGCGCAATCGGCCTGGAGTCGACCATTGTTGACTGTTCCGGATCACAGCCTCTCCTGCTGAGAGCTGGCGCTATCACCCTGGAACAATTACAGGCCATTGTTCCAGCCATTGCAACAGAGGCACCCACCGATAAAGAGGCGCCCCCGAAAAGCCCCGGACTGAAGTACCCGCACTATGCCCCCAAAGCTGCAATTGTCCTTTGTCATGCTCATGAAAAGATGGTTATCGAACCATCATCAGCCTATATCGGCCTTTCGGAACCTCCACAGGGTGTTTCACTGCTCAAGCTCTGCAACAGTCTCGAAGAGTATGGTCGGGAGCTCTTCAGCTTTTTCCGGCATTGTGATGCAAACGGCGTACACATCATCTACTGCGAACTGCCATCAGATGAGGGACTCGGCAGGGCAATCCGTGACAGGCTGATGAGAGCCGCCGAAAAAAAGTGACACTGCCCTATCAATCAGAACGATAACAGGCAGCCGAGGTGGAATGAGCCGGGAGAGCTGGTTGCCCGCTCGTCATTACCACTGCTGTAGACCTGACGATCACCATACCAGGTTGTTTCGTATCGCCCGGCAAGTTTCATCTGCTTCATGGCCTGCCATGTTGCCACAAGAAAGAGTGATTTGCCACGTCCATCATAGACTCCAAGACTCGAGGTCAAGGGAAGATCATCCTCATAGGCATAGATGGCTGCATCATAATCGCTGGTGTTAAAAACGGTGAAACGCCCCTTCACGCCATAGCTTCCGGTAGTGTACCCCACCTGTTGATAGAGCAGCCTCCCATAAAAGGTTTGATCTCCTGCAAGATACTTTTTGACCACCTCTTTCACCTCCCCGCGAGTTCTCAAACGAAGCCTGTCGAAAAGAGTCACATCACAATCGAGCTGAACCCGATTCGTAACAAGAGGAAGGGCTGACCAGAGAGTACCCTGATTTTTTTGCTCCTCCTTGTATTTATGCTGAAGCTGCAGGTTCCATGCAAGCCACGATGACTGTTTCCAATTCATGAAGAGCCGCTCATCGTTGCCGTCAGAGGGATATTGGCAGTGGCTGCCCAGCACCGGAAAGGTAAACAGGTCATAATAGGCACCAACCAAAAGCCGATCATGGAGCTTTGCATTAACACCAAAATAGTATCCATCCTCATTCGACGCTCCATCTCCCCGTTCAGCAAAAGCCCCCGCAAAGGGGGAAAAATAATCCACACCATAGCTTCTTCGGGCTACAACGGTATTGACACCACGCGTAACCTGATATTCAGCTCCGGCAATCCATGAAACACCTTCAGGATGTTGCGAAAATGCCGTCTCTGCAAAAAAATTGAGCCGACCAACCGAGAGATCGCTCTCAACACTGTAGAGCGTCGCAGAGGAGATTGTACTCAAGGGCACCCCCGGCTCAAGGGCATCGAAAGGGTTGGGATAACTGTAGCGAAGCACGCTCCCCCCGGCTCTTCCACTGAAAAGGCCGACCTGATAATGGTAGAGAAGATTGGCACCGGAAATAGTTTCAGCAACAGTATCCTTCCGGCCAATTTCAAGCTCTGTACGATGGTAGCCCGATGTGCCAAAACTGGTAATGACTCCATCATCATTGATGACAGCATCAAGATGATTGGCAGAATAAAAGGCCGTCACCTCAAAAGGGGCAAGCTTCAGGGTTGTCGCCGCACCCTGCAGAAAACCAAATTCAGAGCTTGAGCCGGAAGGCAGCAACCGCTTTGAAGAGAGTCGGGCACTGCCGGATGGATCGGTACCTTTGGAAAAATATCGCCCCTGTCCAATAAGCAGCCCTTGAGCGAGCGAAAGCTTATAGTTGCCAAGAACCGCGCTTTTCAGGATACCAAGATCAGAGGCAGAAATACTCAATGAGGTAAAATCATCAATAACCGGCTCTCCAATATCCTTTTCCTGTACCAGAATGATAGAGACATGAGGAGCAGAGAACTCTGCCCGGTGATAGAGTTTAAAGTTTTTTCCGGCATAGTTGCCGTTCAGAATACCCTCTCGAGGCGGTGTCTCCCAGAAGAGACGGTTATAGAACGACCCTGCAACCTCAACAGCTTTTGGCGTTAAGGTTTTACGGACAAGCAGCTCTTTTTTATAACGAATATAGGGTCCAATACTTGCAGTTTTCTCCTCTCCTATAATGGTACGGAGCACCTGCGGAGAGTAAATCACCCCTTTTTCCCTGCGATAACGAAGGATTGCCTGGGCATCAGCACTGTTCAGCCATGGAAGCTGGCGAAGTTCGTCAACATCAGCATCATTAAGCACAATCTTATTTTTTCTCAACTCCTCAAGCAGCTCAATCAGCCGCTCACTGGTCGCACTGGATTCCACAGTATTGAGCAGATCCTGAAGAGTATCGTCTTCACCACAGAGCGCTGGAGAAGAAAAAAAAGATGGGGCCAAAACAAGAAAAAACGTCATGAACCACGAGGAGGCATGACGTTTTAAAAAAAAGGGAAGCTGTCTCATAAAGCCGTAATGGTTTTGTACGTTTACAAAACCGGCTGATCGCTTATGGGCTCTCCGTTAACTTGTAGAGCTCCTGAACCTCATTGCGGCTCAGGTATCGCCATTCGCCCCGCCGGAGCTCTCCGGCAAGAAGGCCAGCATAAGCAACCCTTTCAAGCCGTTTCACCTCAAAACCGAGGGTTTCGAACATTCTTCTCACCTGGTGGTTCTTTCCTTCATGAATGCTCACCAGCACCTGCATCCCTTCATCAAGTATCTTGGCCCTGCAGGGACTGACTTTTTCCCCGGTATCCTTCAAACGCATACCTCCTGTCAACTGACCAAGAAGATTTGGTGTAAATTTTTCAGAAAGCTCGGCAATATACTCTTTTTTTACATTTGACGATGGATGCATTAATTTATGCGCAAGAGTTCCATCGTTGGTCAACAACATAACGCCGGTTGTTTTTCGGTCGAGTCGGCCAACAGGAAAAACGCGCTCCTCAACATCAATATAATCGAGCACCATCTCGCGATTCTTTTCATCACTGTTGGTTGTGATAACGTTTCTGGGTTTGTTGAAAAGAATGTACACCTTTCGATGCTCCGGCTGGGCAAAACGCTCACCATCAACAATAACCTCATCACGCGAAGGGCTGACCTTTATCCCCGGTGTTGTAATCACTGTACCGTTGACCATAACGCGCCCATCCAGAACCAGTTGATCTGCCGCCCGCCGTGATGCTATACCGCACGATGCCAGATAACGGTTAATTCTGACCTCATCTTCCTTGCTGCTATTTTTCATACTTGTCCATCGTCTCCACTTGGTTGTTACAGGATAAAGTTCAATCCATCCCCTCCTTCGGGGCAGGTACTCCTGCTCTTCCTGTTCCTGTTCCTGTTCCTGTTCCTGAAGAATCTCCTTTATCTCGCAAAGTTTGGGCAACTCCGTGAGTGATGAATCCTCTATTTTTTCCGTGCTGTCGAAAAATTATGATCCAGAGTAAGCTCCTCTTCAAAACTATACCACAACTCCTGGCAGGGAAAATTGCATTCGTAGAGGGCTTTGCCGACAATGACTGAATCCACCCCATAAGCTTTGAGATCATTGAGCCTTTTCAAATCCCCTGAGTTGGTAACACCGCCCGATGCAGTAATCTTCATCTCTGCCTTTTCCGCAAACCTTTTGGTGCTCTCATAGCCAAACCCCTGCATCATTCCATCGCAGGTAATATCGGTATAAATAATCCGCTCTATACCCATCCCCTTCATCTGCAGTGCAAGCTCATAATCCTTGAGTTTGCTGCTTTCAGTCCAGCCTTTTATCTTTGGTATACCATTTTCTGCATCAATACCGACAACAATTTTCGATGGCTTGTATATTTTCAACAGTTCTTCGATAAGCTTCGGGTTAATAACCGCCGCAGAACCGATAACCACACGACCAACACCAATATCAAGATATCTCTTCACAACATCAGCAGAGCGAATACCTCCGCCGACCTGTACAGGAATATCAAGATTGGTCACGATCTCCCTGATTTTCTCAAAATTGACCAACTCTCCGGTAAGCGCAGCATCAAGATCCACAATATGAAGCAGTTTTGCATTCTGCTTGCGCCATATAATGGCCATATCAGAGGGATTATCGAGATATATCTTTTTCTGGCTGAAGTCGCCCCTGGTCAATCTGACGCACTTTCCGTCCTTGATATCAATAGCGGGAATAATCAACATAATAGGTAGCAATAACAAAAAAGGGTTTTAACATCCGGCAAAATTTTTGAGAACCAGCAAACCTGCATCCGAGCTCTTTTCCGGATGAAACTGAACGGCAAAAATACCATTTTTTTCAATGGCTGAACAAAAGTTTTTTCCGGCAAACCAGGTTGTTGCGGCAACGGCATCAGGCGCCTCCGGCTCACAGTAATAAGAGTGTACAAAATAGAAGAACGAGTGATCCGGAATTCCCCTGAACAGGATGCTCTCTTTCTGCTGATCCACAGAGTTCCACCCTATCTGGGGAATCTTGTCCGTGGCACTTTTGAAGTGGCGCACCTTGCCCGGAACCAGGTTCATCCCCTTCCATGCTCCCATTTCCTCACTCTCGGCCAGCAGCAACTGCATACCAAGGCAGATTCCAAGGAGTTGCCCACCCTTGTCAACATGCTCCAGCACCGCCTCGGTAAAACCTGAGGCATTGAGTGATTCAATAGCCTGACCGAAAGCGCCAACTCCCGGAAGAATAACTTTTCTGTATCCGGTGAGCTTTGCCGGATCGTTGCTGACAATAGCCTTGACACCGAGATACTCAAATGCCTTGAGGACAGAACGAAGATTTCCTGCACCATAATCGGCAATAAAAACCATGTATCAGACTTTAGTTGTATGAAAAATCAACCATTAAAAGCACAAGAGCGCAGACCGTCCACTTCTATCGCCAATTTTTTTATTGACTATTTATTGCTTATCTATCAAAGGTTTTCACCTTACCGAAAAATCCAGCGCGTCTCCATCATCATACGAAATCGAAGAACCAATGTATAAAATTGTTTCCGCACAATTTTTAGCTGAAAATATCAAAAAAATTGAAATTGAGGCCCCTCGTATTGCCAAAAAGAGGAAAGCTGGTCAGTTTGTGATGATCAGGGTCGGCCAGAGAGGTGAACGAATACCATTAACCATTGCTGGCTCTGACCCTGAAAAGGGAACCATTACTCTCATCGTCCAGGGAATGGGCAAGTCAACAAAAGAGCTGAACCTCAAGGAGGCTGGCGACACCATCAACGATATTGTAGGACCGCTTGGTGCACCATCACATATTGAGAACTTTGGTACTGCTGTCAGTATCGGAGGAGGGGTGGGTACAGCCATAGCCTATCCAACCGCTGTGGCCCTGAAAGAGGCTGGCAACTACGTTATTACCATCAATGGCGCTCGCTCGAAAGATCTTGTCATCCTTGAAGAGGAGATGAGTGCGGTAAGCGATGAAGCCTATATTACCACTGATGACGGATCTTACGGCTTTCATGGCTTTGTCACCCAAAAACTGCAGCAACTGATTGATGCAGGCAAAAAAATCGACTATGTGCTTGCTATCGGACCAATCCCGATGATGAAGGCTGTTGCAGAGGTTACCCGACCATACAACATCCAGACAGTCGTCAGCCTGAACCCGATTATGGTTGATGGCACAGGCATGTGCGGAGGTTGCAGGGTAACGGTCAACAACGAAATCAAATTCGCCTGTGTTGACGGCCCTGAATTTGATGCGCATCTGGTTGATTTTAAAAACCTGACCGATCGCAACAAGCTCTACCTGCATGAAGAGAAACAATCGGCTGAGGCTTATGCCCACCAGTGCAACCTCCAAAAGCAGTTCTGAGCACCTTTCGGCACTATAATGCCATTACCATACGTTTATGCCCTTCTTTCTTTGTCGGGCAGGGATTTTTTCGGATAACCCCACTCTCTTTTTTTTAAAGTCAGAATTACTATGGACGCACAACATATCACAACCAAAGAACGCCTTGCCATTCCTCGCCAGGAGATGCCCGCCCAGTTACCAGAGGTACGGATCCATAATTTCAATGAAGTGCATCTCGGCTACACGCCGGAACTGGCACAGAGAGAGGCGCTGCGATGTATTCAGTGTAAAAACCCGACCTGTGTGAAAGGATGCCCGGTCAATATCAAAATAGACCAGTTCATCAAGCTGATTGCCGAGGGAAACTTTCTTGGCGCAGCAAAAAAAATCAAGGAGGACAACGTGCTTCCGGCGGTCTGCGGCAGGGTCTGTCCACAGGAAGATCAGTGCGAAAAAATGTGCATTCTCACCAAAAAACATGAATCGGTCGCTATAGGTAATCTGGAACGCTTTGCCGCTGATTACGAGCGTGAAACCGGAAATGTGGAACTGCCTTTCGTAAAACCATCAACAGGCAAAAAAGTTGCGGTTATCGGCAGCGGGCCTGCTGGGCTGAGTTGCGCAAACGATCTTGTTCAACTTGGCCATGCCGTCACGGTGTTTGAGGCGCTGCATGAGCTGGGTGGTGTTCTTGTTTACGGTATTCCAGAATTTCGCCTTCCAAAAGAGATCGTGAAGGGAGAGATAGATGGACTGAAAAAACTCGGCGTGCTCTTTGTCACCAATGCGGTGGCTGGCCGTTCTATTACCGTGGACGAGCTCCTGCAAGAGGAGCATTTCGATGCCGTATTTATTGGTGTTGGCGCCGGCCTGCCATGGTTCATGGGCATCCCCGGAGAAAATTTGCTCGGAGTTTACTCCGCCAATGAATTTCTGACCAGGGTAAACCTGATGAAGTCATATCAATTCCCTGAAAATGATACCCCGGTATTCAATTGCCAGGGGAAAAATGTAGCCGTGTTTGGTGGTGGCAATACTGCGATGGATGCTGTCAGAACCGCAAAAAGACTTGGTGCAGAACATGCCTATATTGTTTATCGCCGTTCCGAGGCTGAAATGCCTGCCCGCCTGGAAGAGCTTCACCACGCCCAAAAAGAGGGAATTGAATTTATGCTGCTGATGAACCCTGTAGAGTTTATCGGTAATGATCAGCAGTGGCTCACCGGAGTCAAGTGCATCAGAATGGAGCTTGGTGAACCGGATGATTCAGGGAGAAGACGCCCGGTGCCGATTAAAGATTCAGAGTTCACTCTCCCGATTGACATGGCAATCATATCAATCGGCAACGGTTCAAACCCGCTCATCAAGCAGACAACGCCCGATATTGATGTGAGCAAGCGCGACACCATTGTTGTTGATATGAAGACCATGGCAACGTCAAAAGAGAATGTCTATGCAGGCGGAGATATTGTAACCGGAGGCGCAACAGTTATTCTTGCCATGGGAGCAGGACGAACTGCAGCAGCGGCCATTCATGAGAAACTGATGAACACCAAAACGAACTGAATTACCCCATAATTGCCATAAAAAGAACCGACTCCCCTGCCGGTTCTTTTTGTTTTATCCATGAGAACAAGAAAATCCGGAAACTCTGTTTGCGGGCTTCCCGATCTTTCTTACTGCATAATCAGCCTACCCCGCACTCACTCCCCCTGCTTCTCCGTGAGATATTTCCAGTACTTCATGGGCATGTTCGACTTCTGGAGGCGAGGGTTTTTTCGGTCGGAGATGGCGATAGTTTTAAAAAAGGTCTGCCACAGAAGCTGCACCTTTTTTTCATCCTCTGAGAGCGCCGGGGTGATAAATTGTTCGATGGTACCAAACTGCAGCCCACCGTTGCTCCATTGAGCGGCAATACGACGCTTGACATCATAGAGAAACCAGTGTTGTGCCCTCAGCCTGGTACAAAAATATGAGGCAAGCGGCTGAATAATATTATGGTTGGGCTCCATTTTGGCAAGGTAAGCGCCATCCTGGAGCTTTTCAAACCGGAGGAGCCCTTTCATACGATGCAGCTCCCGACCGGCTTTTTTGGCAAGAGAAACAATATCGCGCACTGCCGGATGGGTCAGGTAACCACTGACCTTGTCGCCATGGGTAAAAACAAGCGCGATATAGTTGAGCAAGCTGCTCTCCATTCCACCCTTTTCGGCCAGCATGAACAGAGAGATGCTGTATGCTGCATCAGGCGCACGATTGCGAAGCCGTACAAAAAGTGATTCCGCCTGAGTAACATTGGTCGCGATAAAAAAGCCATCTTCAAAGAGCGTCTGCTCACGCTCAGCAAGAACAACATTTTCCGGTTCAGCCTCCTCCTCAAGAATCCATGAAATGGCTGAGAAGAGTCCGTCGGCAGTTCCGTCGTAGAGGTATCGTTTCATGGCTTTCATAAGAAGAGACCGGGAAGAAGAAGCTGCCGGGAGGGCAACGTTGCCGTTGCTTCACCAAGAAGAAGTTGCTGACGAATAAGCGCTGGCGCCCGACCAGCCTTTTCGAAGCTCATGCCTGAACTGGTAATAAAATATTTTGCTCGCTTCATCACCACTCCGATTTTTTTCATCCCTTCAGGAGTAACCGATGAAAACCGACGTGCCGCAATAATGCGTTTGGCAGAGGTAACTCCAATACCCGGTACACGCAGCAGTGTCGCATAATCTGCCCGGTTGATCTCGACCGGAAAGAACTCGGGATGACGGAGAGCCCATGCCGTCTTGGGATCAAACGTTTCGTCAAGAAAAGGGAGATCGTCAGAGAGAATCTCTTCTGCTGAAAACCCGTAAAAGCGCAGGAGCCAGTCGGCCTGATAGAGACGATGCTCTCTTAGAAGAGGGGGAGATGCCAATACAGGAAGACGGTTATCATCACTCACCGGCACATAGGCCGAGTAGTAAACCCGCTTGAGATTCATTTTTTTATAGAGCCCCTGAGAGAGACGAAGGATCTGAAAATCATTTTCAGGACTGGCACCGATAATCATCTGGGTGCTCTGCCCTGCGGGGGCAAACCGGGGGGCTCGACGGTCAGCTTTGCGCTCAACCAGGCTTGATGTTATCTCCCGGCCAATAAGCGCCATAGGCTCCAGAATAGCATCCTTGTGCTTTTGCGGAGCAAGACGCTGCAACGATACCTGCGAGGGCAGTTCAATATTAACACTGATGCGATCGGCATAGAGCCCAGCTTTCCGAACCAGTTCGCTACTGCAACCAGGAATAATTTTAAGATGAATATAGCCACCAAACTGCTCTTCGAGCCGCAGCGTTTCAACAACCCTGACCATTCGCTCCATGGTACTGTCGGGGCTCTGCATGACCGCCGAGCTTAAAAAAAGACCTTCAATATAGTTGCGACGATAAAACTCAAGGGTAAGGTCTACCACCTCCCGTGCCGTAAAGGAGGCGCGCTCAACAGCATTGGATGAACGGTTCACACAATAGGCGCAATCGTAACGGCAATCGTTGGAGAGCAGAATTTTCAGGAGAGAGATACAGCGGCCATCATCCGACCAAGAGTGGCATATCCCGCTCTGCGAGGTGTTGCCGATGCCACCGGAGGAAGCTTCACGCTTGCTGCCACTTGAAGCGCAGGAGGCATCATAACGGGCAGCGCCTGAAAGAATCTGTAATTTGGTCAAAGTATCCATGAGCAAATATACAGAACCGGGAAGAATAAAAAGCAGGCAAGAGAGTCGGCGTAGCGGGATTCGAACCCACGACCCCTTCCACCCCAAGGAAGTGCGCTACCAGGCTGCGCTATACGCCGAAACAAGCTGAAAAGGTAGTGATTATAAAAAAATCTACGGATATATAGCTAATCTTTTTTCAGGATTCAGACTTTTATCACTCCCTTCCTGAAAATCTATTCCAGCTCATCCTTTTGACAGATTAGAGGTTATCCACATTCACCCTGTTAATAAACAGCAAACGACAAGCCCCTGTCAGTGAACAACAAGATGCCACAATTCTCTGAAAAAGGCTTACAACTATTTTTTATAAAACAAGTTAGACAGAAAAAAACGAACACGAACAAGACAGGCATTGCACCTGAAACTAACCACTTCAGGCAATGATTCAACAAGTTATCAACAATCCGCAAACATTTTCAAACATCCAGCTTCTGACCAAACCGGTGCTTCAGATACTCAATAACGGGCGGTAAAAGGGAGAGTCCAATAATGGCAAAGATCAAGAGCTTGAAATTATGCTGCACAAAGGGAAATTGTCCAAAGAAGTAACCACTGTAACTAAAAAAACCAACCCAAAGCAGCGCGCCAACAACATTGAACATAATAAATTTACTGTAGCTCATGGCGCCAATACCGGCAACGAACGGGGCAAATGTTCTGATAATCGGCACAAAACGAGCTATGATAACGGTCTTGCCTCCATATTTTGCAAAAAACGCATTGGTCTTGACAAGGTGCCCCGTGTTAAAAAAACGGGAACTCTCGTACTGAAATACTTTGGGACCAATCTTGTGTCCAATCTGATAGTTAAGCGTATCACCCAGCACCGCCGCAATAAAAAAGAGTAAAAAAAGAAGATGGGGATTCAGTGACGAACCAGGCATGGAGGCAAGTGAGCCTGCAGCAAAGAGAAGGGAGTCGCCCGGCAAAAAAGGGGTAACAACCAGGCCGGTTTCGCAGAAAATAATAATGAAAAGAATAGCATAAAGCCAGAGACCGTACTCAGCAGCCAAAAGCTGAAGGTGAGTATCAATATGGAGAATAAAGTCAACAAGGGAAGAGAGCAGAGCGGTAAGTGAATAGTCCATTATAGTGGCTGCTGAAACATGAAAAACATCCTCTTTTCTTTTTTGGGAACATAATGTAGTCATTGAGCAGCAGAGTCGCAAAACCTGGCCGAACCCTTCCGGATGAGTGAGGAGTGAAGAAACGTTATTATATGTTTATATTATCCCCATTCTTTTTCAACAAAAGACCATACGTCATTTCTCATGAGTTATTTAGCCTCAGCCCGCTGCAAGCTCTACTACGAAGACACTGCGGATGCAGATCCTTCAGCGCAGAACAAGCCAGTGGTGCTGTTTGTAAATGGCTGGGCAATCTCTTCCCGATACTGGAAACCACTGCTCAAAGCTCTCTCTGCAGAGTACCGGTGTGTTATTTATGACCAGAGTGGCACCGGAAAAACAGTCATCAAGGGTTATAATCCAGCATTTACCATTCAGGGTTTTGCCGATGAAGCAAGTGAGCTCATTGAGCACCTGGGGCTCAACAGCTCAAGAACGCTGCATATCGTTGGCCACTCAATGGGTGGTATGGTTGCAACAGAACTCAGCCTCCGGTACGCCGATGCGGTAGTTTCTTGCACCATCATCGCTTGTGGAATTTTTGAAGAGACTGCCTGGACATCATTCGGCCTCTTTATGCTTGGGGGACTGATTGATATTTCCCTGAATTTCCGCACTGTTTTTCAGGTTGAACCATTGCGAAGCATGTTCATCAAACGGGCTGCCACGAAAGAGATCACCCGTGAATATCAGGATGTGCTGATTGAGGACTTCACGCAATCAGACAAAGATGCCACGAATGCCGTTGGAAAGTTTTCGATTGACCGAGATGTGCTCAGAGCATATACCCGTCATGTACTCGCTATCGCCTCTCCCCTGCTGTGCAGTGTTGGTATGGCCGATAACACCATTCCGCCTGAAGGCACTATTACGCTCTATGAAAGACGCAAAGCAAAATCTGCGGCACCAACACACCTGGCAAAATTCATGGAGCTTGGTCACCTTCCCATGCTCGAAGAGACCGCTCAATTTGCCAAAGAGCTTAAGCAACATTTTGAACGTGCAGAACACTATTACAAGCTTCAACCTTAAGAGTTCATCGTGAGTAAAAAAATTTCCAAAGCCAAACTTTTTCTTATAGCATCGCTTATAGGCCTGACACTGGGAACTTCTGTGGAAGGTTATGCCGCAAAATCTTTTCTTGGACTTCCAAGCATGGAGGAACTCGAAAATCCAAACCCCGATCTTGCCTCTCTTGTCTATTCAGAAGATGGCGTGCTTTTGCATAAATTTTTTCTGAAAAATCGCACCTTTATCCCCCTCAAGTCTATTCCGCGCTCCACCCGATATGCCCTTATTGCCACTGAAGATGTCGCTTTTTACAGCCACTGGGGCGTCGATATGCGTCGGCTGGTTCTGGCAATGGGTGAAAATATCATCAAGATGCGCAGTCGCTGGCAAGGGGCAAGCACCATTACCCAGCAACTTGCAAAAAATCTCTATCTGACCCAGGAGCGCACTGTCACCAGAAAAGTGAAAGAGTTGGTGACCGCAATTGAGCTGGAAAAAACCTATACGAAAGATGAGATTCTGGCGCTCTATCTCAATACGGTCTATTTTGGATCAGGCGCTTATGGCGTTGAAGCCGCTGCTCGCACCTACTTTGGCAAACCAGCATATCTGCTGACACTGCCTGAAAGCGCGACGCTTATTGCAACACTGAAAAACCCGACCGCCTACAATCCGGCAAAAAACCCTGCCAGCTCCATCAGCAGAAGAAATCTTATCCTTTCACTGATGGAAAAAGAGGCATTTATAACACCCAAACAGGCCTCCGCCGCAAAAAGAACTCCATTAGTACTGAAATACACACCGGTCAGCCATCAAGGGCTGGCACCTTATTTTACCGAATATATCCGGCAGACGGTCAAGCCTGCCGCGCTGCTTGGCAATGTTGACCTGTACCGCGATGGTCTCACCATCCAGACAACGCTCGACAGCCGCATGCAAAACTACGCCCAGCAAGCTGCCGCAGAACATCTTGCAGATTTACAGGCTTCATTTGACCGTGCATGGAGATGGCCGGAGTCACTGAAGAACCAGATCATCATGGAGAGTGAGCGGTTCAAGGAGCTGAAGGATAGTGGATTTTCCGATCAGCAGGCCGTGGCACGACTCAAGGCTGACAAGGTGTGGCTGAACGATCTGCTACAGGAGAAGACCCGGATTCAGGTTGCACTGGTTGCTATCGACCCGGCCAATGGACATGTCAAGGCCTGGGTTGGCGGCAACAGATTCTCGTCCGATGACTACAAGTATCAGTTCGACCATGTCTGGCAAGCCAAACGGCAGCCCGGTTCCACCTTCAAACCATTCGTCTATACAACGGCTATCGACAAAGGACTGCCGGCAAACTTCCAGGTGCTTGACCAGCCCCTTGCACTCAACAGCGGCAGTGGAATCTGGTCGCCAAGGAACTCCGACGGCTCATCGGGAGGATTTACCACGCTCCGCACAGCATTAAGCCGTTCACTGAACCAGGTTACCGTACGGCTTGCCTACGAGCACCTCAGCACGGCGGAAATTATCAGCTATGCGAGGAAAATGGGCATCAGCTCTCCCATGCCCTCGAACCTCTCAATAGCCCTTGGAACCGCAGAGGTCTCACCGCTTGAACTGGCCGGAGCGTTTTCAACATTTGCCAACAACGGCTTCTGGAATGAACCAATCTCCATCCTGAAAGTTGAGGACAAACACCGCCGGGTTTTGTCAGAGTACACCCCTAACCGGCGCTTTGCCATCGACTCCACCTCAAACTTTGTGATGGTCTCAATGCTGAAAGATGTGATCAACAAAGGTACCGGCATTGCAGTTCGAGCCCGTTACGGCTTTAATGTTGAGGCCGCAGGAAAAACAGGAACAACACAAAGTATGCGTGATGCCTGGTTCGCCGGATTTACTCCTCAACTTGTCGCGGTTGTCTGGACCGGATTTGATGACGAGCGCATCAAATTTACCTCCATGGAGTATGGCCAGGGCGCACGAGCTGCTCTTCCGGTATGGGCTGGTTTTATGAAACGCTGCTACAGCGATCCAACACTGAAACTTGAGAACAAGTACTTCCATATTCCTCAAACCGTTATTGCTGTCCCAATGTCCAGCCAGACCAATACCCCGTCTGATCTGCTTGGCAGCGATGTCTATATTGAATACTACACTCCAAAAGGCTTTCAGTACTATCAAGGCCATGCGGTGAAATCTCCAGAACTAACGGAGCCACCCGTTGAGAGCAATAGCACCATTAGTGCACCAAAACCACCAGCTCAGGCACCGGCACAACTACCACTCCCTGCGCCAAAACCAAAGCCAAAACCGGTGCAAGCCCCTTGAAGCTTTTGATCAGTTAACCTCACAACACTCTTGTTATGCAATCGGTAGTAGTCCTTGATTTTGGTTCGCAATACACCCAGTTGATCGCCCGTCGTATCCGCGAACTGGGTATCTATTCCGAGATTCTTCCCTATAACACTCCGGCAGACAAAGTCAGGGAACACCAGCCCAAAGCGATCATCCTTTCGGGGGGGCCGAACAGCGTTTATGATCAGAATGCCTTTATGCCCGATGCCGCCATTTTTTCTCTCGGCATTCCCGTGCTCGGCATCTGCTATGGTTTGCAGGCAATTACCAACCACTTTGGCGGAGAGGTGGCCTCTGCGTCAAAGCATGAGTTCGGCCGCTCAAAAATTATGGTAGACCACCTTGATGAGAACGAGAGCATGCTTTTTCAGAATATTCCAGATTCGGATGTCTGGATGAGCCATGGCGACAAGGTGGTACGACTTCCCGAAGGGTTCAGGGCAACGGCCAGCAGCGATAATTCTGAAATATGCGCTATTGAAAGCTTTGGTAGCAAAGGCGCCCTGAAAGTTTATGGCCTGCAGTTTCACCCCGAAGTGCAGCACACCCTCTACGGCAAACAACTCTTCTCAAACTTTCTGCTCACTATTGCTGGCATCACGCCCGACTGGTCGTCGAAAAGCTTTATCGACCACCAGATTGAAGAGATTCGGCGCAGAGCAGGCAAAGAGACGGTTATCTGCGGCATCAGCGGCGGAGTTGACTCAACCGTTGCGGCTGTTCTGGTAGGCAAGGCGATAGGCAAACAACTGCACTGCGTCTTTGTCGATAACGGCCTGCTGCGAAAAAATGAGGCTGAAAAGGTTATGAGCTTTCTCTCGACACTCGGTCTCAGAGTATCTCTCGTTGATGCTTCCGATCTTTTTTTGAAACGGCTGAAGAATGTTGCCTCACCTGAAAAGAAGCGCAAAATCATAGGAAAAAGCTTTATACAGGTTTTTGAAGAGCAGATGGCTCATGAGAAGTTTCTGGTACAAGGCACACTCTATCCTGATGTTATTGAGAGTGTGAGCGTCAAAGGCCCATCGGAAACCATCAAGTCGCACCATAATGTGGGCGGGCTACCAAAACGGATGAAGCTCAAACTGATTGAGCCGCTTCGTGAGCTCTTCAAGGATGAAGTTCGCGCCGTAGGCCGCGAGCTCGGCATTGCCGAAGATATTCTGATGCGCCACCCCTTCCCCGGCCCAGGGCTTGCCGTCCGGGTGCTTGGGTCAGTGAACAAGGAGAGGCTTGATATATTGCGGGAAGCTGACCAAATCTATATCGAAGAGCTGAAATCCAGCGGCCTTTACAGCCAGGTGTGGCAAGCATTTGCCGTGCTTCTTCCAGTCCAGTCAGTTGGCGTCATGGGCGACAAACGCACCTACGAAAACGTGCTGGCACTACGGGCGGTCGAATCAACCGATGGCATGACTGCCGACTGGGCACCCCTGCCACACGACTTTCTTGCGCGAGTCTCAAACCGTATCATCAACGAGGTACGCGGGATTAACCGGGTGGCTTATGATATTTCGTCGAAGCCACCGGCAACGATTGAGTGGGAGTGATGGTAGTTATGTCGGGAGATTACGAAGCTTTTTTGCAGTTCTCGGAATATTGAAAGAACAGAAGATCATCTCAGCCAGCCTGATTTTGCTATGATGCTCGGGATTGGCAAAACGACCCTTCAGCAGCGGGAACAAGAAGTATCTTTCAAGGCAGCGTTTGTGTTGAAAAATACGCTCTTAATCTGCCAGTGGAGCTGGTAAAGCTATGATAGAGCCTTGATCATCAACTGAGCCGCAATTTTTTCAACAAATTGGTGCCATACTCCGCTCTCTCTGATCCACTCTGGAGATCTCCAGGCCTGTTCAGCCTGCACATGCAGATGCATGACTCCAGAGAAAACTTCCCGCTCCTGTAATCCTTTTCTATATTGCAGCATGCTTTAAAGTTACAATCATTTTGCTCACTACAAATAATCTGAGAGGGGGAAGTTTCGCAGAATGAATGTTTTCCACACTCATGCCAGCATTATAGAGGATTATTCCTCCTACATCCGCAGTTTCATCTCCATTGCTGACCCCGACATCCGCCAGGTTGTTGATCGTGCATTAAATACGGGCAAACTGTGGCCGGAACCACTCTTGCAGTTTAACCCTTCGTTTGAGATGTTTGGGGGGCTCGAAAAGCTGATCGAATCGAAAACTTTGCATGAGGCCATTGGTGACATCTTCAAAGGGTACAAACTCTATCACCATCAGGTTGAAGCCATACAATTAGGCACCAGCGGCAAGGATTTTATCGTTACCTCCGGCACCGGCTCGGGCAAGTCATTGACCTACATCGGCTCTATTTTTCACCATCTGCTCTCCAACCCGGGAGCAAAAGGGGTAACAGCGCTTGTCGTCTATCCCATGAATGCCCTCATTAACTCGCAGTTCGAGGAGTTTAGCCGATACAAAAAAAATTATGAGGATGCCACAGGAAAAGAGTTTCCGATCATTTTCGGCCAATATACGGGTCAGGAGGGTGAGGAGGCAAGGGCAAAAATGCGGGAAAACCCGCCACATATTTTGCTGACCAACTACATGATGCTGGAGCTGTTGCTGACCCGGGTGCGCGAACGCAACATTCGAGAGAGTATTTACCTGAATCTCCGGTTTCTGGTCTTTGATGAACTGCACACCTATAGAGGTCGTCAGGGTGCCGATGTCTCCATGCTGATTCGCCGGATTCGATCTAACTGCGTCCAGCAGATTGTGAGTATCGGCACCTCAGCCACCATGGTTTCTGACAGTGCTGGTGATATTGTGCAACAGAAAGCAGCGGTTGCCAAAGTTGCCACAAAACTGTTTGGATGTACCTTCACCTCAGAGCAGGTTATCAACGAAAAGCTGGCCCGTTCACTTTCTCCCAATGGCACAATTCCTGCAAAACATTTTCTTGCGGCGGCCATTGAGTCAGCCATTCATCAGGAGGCCGATATTGATGCGCTCAAAAAGAACCCGATAGCCGTATGGCTGGAGAACAAAATTGCACTGGAAGAACGGGGAGATGATCTCGTGAGGGGCAAACCAAAACGGCTGAGAGAGATTGCGGCTGAATTGGCGACTGATGCAGGTATGCCCGAAGAGAGGTGCCGCCTTTATCTGGTGGATTTACTTCTCTGGATCAGTACCTCCAATGTTCGACAGCAAGAGTCGGGAGAGCGGTATACCGTTCTGCCCTACAAGCTGCATCAGTTTATTTCGCAAACCGGTTCTGTCTACACAACCCTTGATCAGGATGAGAAGCGGGATATCTCGCTTGAGCCCGGGGTCTATAAAATTGATGAGGCCGATAAAAAGCCGATTTTTCCCAATCTCTTCAGTCGCGGTAGCGGACATCCGTTTATCTGCGTCTCCCTTGTTGGTAACCAATCACTATCTACCTTCTGATATTTCATCATCTAAAAAAAAATTAAAAATCCTCATCATTCTCCCAAAATCACCTTCTGCATCAGCATCTGGTTATTAGCATAAAAGGGCACATCCGTTGCGCCGAGCACAGAAGGCGGCAGATCCTGCAACTCGTTGAGGTTGCTCATGGGCACCAGCACAAGCCTGGCACCGTTTTCAGAGAGCATTGAGACCTTATCTGAGAAGTTCAGTGCCCGCTCGATGGCACCGCCGATGGAGATGTTGCCAAGGATTGACAATGCTGGTTTGAGGTTTCTTTTGTAGATCGCGGAGATGATGGCGACGTAGGCGGCAGCCCCTATCCCTGACGCAATCGTTGAGCCAAGAAGTGAGGTCACTTGAATGGAGATATCGTAGTTCTTGAGGGAGTGCTGCTCGTTGAGAATGGTTTTCTCGTTGGCCTTGATGTATTGATAGCTGTTTTTGATGTCTTCCTTTGGTGCTGTGCTGTTGGTTCCGGATATGTTCAGTTTTCCGCTTCCGGTAACAACGGCGGTCTCGATTCTCACCAGAGTAAGGTTCTCTCCATCGCTTGTTGCGGTGTAGCAGACGCCTGGCTGAAGCGGAGTATTTTCGATGAGGTGAGAGCTTCGCTCTTCGGGCAGGGAGACAAAGCTCTCTTCCTGTGTGTTTTTGTCGATGTAAGAGAAGTTGGTATCCCAGAACTCCATGCCTCCAATCCGCTTGAGCTGCTCCTTTACACGACGGCGCATCTCGAGGGCAAGAGTCAAATATTCCTGCACCTCCTCCCGGGTGTACTTCCCGTCAGGATGAATCAGCTTGATAAAGCCTGAAACAGCCTTCTTGACCGGCTTGGTGTCGCGCTGCTTGAGGTGAGAGCCGAGGGCAAAGAACTCCTCTACAACATCGGTATGGTTTATCTTGCGTTGCGACTTGAGGCACTCCGAAAAGAAGTCCGTACTGAAACCGAAGTTTTTGGTGAAATGCTTTGGCGCGAACTTGGGCATCTCCCAGCCGGGCAGATAGAAGTGTATACGGTCAAGAAAGGCGGTATCGGTGTTTATTTCCGGAGAGAGCGGGCTTAAGAGGTTTGAGTTCTGCAACACGGTTTCAATCGGTTGATTGATATTGCCGTTCAGCACAATTGAAGCGCTGCCTGTAATTTCGCCACCGGCACCTGCACGGGAGAATGAGCCTGATTCCATATAATCCTTCATCAGCGGTATGGCGTCCCGCTCCTTGAAGAGCTTGTCGGTTGCTTCGTCAAAAGTGATGGCATCCCACTGCCCGACAGCGCCAACCTTGCCGGTTGAGCCGTGCACGAAGAGCTTGGCAACAGTTCCCTGCCCGCCGGAAATAACCACGGCATAGGGGGTAAGCTCCTTGAACACGTAGGTTTTTCCTGTTGATCGCGGCCCTATTTCCAGAAAATTGAAGTTCGCCTCCACCAACGGAATGAGGCGAGATATCAGGAGCAACTTGATGCGCCGGGTGATTCCTTCCGCAGATGGCTCAATCCCTGAGCTGCGCAAAAGAATGTCAATCCACTCTTCCGTAGTGAAGTGTGAGCGGTTGCGCACAAAGTGGGCGTTCTCGAAATTGGAGAGCTGAATCGGTTTGATCTCTTCCACCACAAACGGGTAGATGGTTGACCCAATCATGATACCGGGATCGTATCGCATCTCAATGATTGCCCAGATACCACCAAGCATCATCTTTTCGTGCTGGTTTACCAGGCTTTCGCTGATGTTGGCGTGCTTGATATTGCTGTTCTGCAATTTTGCCCAGTAAACATCTTTGCCGGTATCAAGCTCAACACTGATCTTGTCGATAATTTTGTAGCGCCCCTCATTTTTGATTCGGGAATGGATAAGGGCGCTCTCTTCGGGGTTGACATAGTGGTCGCTGAGGATGCGCTTGACATTATCAAGCCCCTTTTTGATAGCCTCTTCGTCATTCGTGGAACATGAATTAGCAATCAGATATTCCAGAACGAACACAGGGACATTTTCGCCGACCTTGAGCAACTGCACCAGATCTTTTTTTACTACAAAACCCCGAAAATGTTCGAGAAGCTTTTCATCCAGTTGGTCTAAAACAATGCTCATAGGTTTCTCTCTGGTTTCAACGCACGATTCTTAAAGTCCGCCAAGGTCGCGGGCAATAGTTTGCTTTACGGACACTTTCGTCAAGGACTGCTTTGATGAAGCGTCCACCACAATCACCTCAATGTTGAGATGGCGGTCAAACGAGAACTCCTTTTTGATGAGTTCACCCGCTTTGATGGTGACAATGTCACTCTTGCTGAACTCCTTTCCGTTGTCGATAAAGAGGAGCTGCACCTTCCGCTCCTGGGTAAAGATATCACCCGCTCCATCATCAGCTTTGAGGTGGAGTGAAAAATAGTCGCCCACAACACCGCTCAACTGGCTCCGGTTTGCCACACTGACGAGCAGCTCCTGAAGAGAAGAGGCTTTGGGGCTGAAGGTGACAAACGGAATAATCAGCTCCTGGGGCGCAAGACCGCCGTGGGCATAGCCGTACCTGCCCGGCGTTTTAAAGGGCTTGTTATGTTTTGCAAAGTAGAGAAAGCGGTACTCCCCGTAACTTTGCCGATACTCAATCAGCTCTGCCGACACACTCTGCTTTTCGACAGTGCGGATATAACGCTCAGCTTTCGACACCTCACCGTGAAACTGCACTTCCGCCTTGTCCGACTCATCAAGAATGCCTGTCAGCACAAATCCGTGGTCGGAGGTCAGTACAACCTCCTGAAAGCCGTTATTGAGCAGAAACCTTATCTTTTCAACGAGCATATTCTCAATTTCGCCGATGAACTTCAGCGCTTTGTGCTGCATCTTCTCGGCTATGTCATCAATATCCTTGCAGGAGCAGATGAGCACATCCACTTCAGCATGTTGAAAGTTGACCTCCTCCAGTTGAACAAACGCAATCCACTTTGAAACCTGAGCTGCAAGATATGCCTCTCGCCTGGACTGCAAAGGCTCGACAACTCCATCGTCACGATAGAGCAGGCTCATATTGTTTTCGGTAATCGACGGAATACCGCAGCAGCGATATTGGTTTTTTACCTTGACCGTATCACCAGTTTTTGCAATGACTCTCTGCGCAATTTCAAAAGAGATACCATCACCCACAATAATTGCTATTCGCCCTTGAGCGGAACGGATTCTCTCTATCAAAAGTCCCTTCTGGTTCTCCCGGTAGTCGTCGAAGTACTGAAACCACTTGTGGAGAAAGGGTGAAACCAACTGGTTGTAATACTCCTGAAAAGGGCGAACAACTGTTTCATCTCCCCAGAACTCCTCGTAGATGATGCGGATCGCCGTGTCAACCCGGTAGAGTTCAGTCGTGTAAAAGGTCGTAGCCTCCTCAAGCGACGCAATCCCCTTGATTCCGGAGCGATCAAACTCCAGCAGTTGCAGTAGATGACCCCACAGCCCCTTACGCCACTGTCTGCCGTGGCTGCTCTTGAAGCGGGCACGTATGTGCGGGAGTTTATCCTTAATGGAGACGCTGTCCGACAAGTGCGCTACCAGGTCTTTCAGCCACTGAAGATCCACTGAATCGAACGGATGGGCGGCATAAACTTTCCAAAGTTCCGGCTGCTCCAACCGGGCAGGATGCTCCTGGCAATAGCCCAGCAACGAACCCTCCATCGCTTTGGAGTCGCCCCACTTTTTGTACACATCGAGATACCTCTTCTTCGGTTTGCCTGTCAGCAGTGACCCAAGAATCTGCTCCGCAACCTCCTTCGCAAGGGTTTCGGGGGGCTGGCTGATATTGCCGCGCCCAAGCCAGCTATTGATTTTTTCAAAAAATGCCGCAACCACCACCGCATCTCGGGTAGCGCAGAACCCCTCCGGATCATGGAGAAACGGAAGTATGTCACTGCCAATATCAAAAAGCCGCTCACCACCCTTGCGGCAAAGCTCCTCCCAGTACTCCCGTCCTTTAGCGAGGCTGTTGTATGCCGCAACCTTGAGTTCTTCCGGTGTAAGAGAAATGTTCAGACCAAGCTCCTGAAAAACCCTCTCCACCACATAACTCTCAACGTTGCGTATATCCACATACCCGCAAGTTTC
>CAJEXL010000025.1 GCA_903994365.1 uncultured Chlorobiaceae bacterium
CTTTCCGAACAATCACTTTATTGTGGTAATGGAAATCTACATGCCATAAATTTGATAGCTGATCTTAATTGATAATATTTTTTTTCACATTTTCAAATCTCGAATTGCTGCGAGATAACGATATTTTGATTTGCATGGCCAATGGAAGCAAAGACCTTGTAGGAAAAGCAGGGCATTATTTTTCGGATGATGGTTATGCCTATACTTTTGGAGCGTTTATGGGATGTTTTCGACCAAATGAACAAACAACAATCCCTGATTATGCGTTTTATTTATTTCAGACTTATAAATACAGAACTCACATTTCAATTCTATTAGCAGGTTCAAGCATCAATAACTTACGGCCAAGCGATATTGAGGCATTTATTGTGCCAGTTTCCCATTCTCCTGAACAAATCGCCATCGTTGAAATACTGATCGACATGGATGCCGAAATTGCAGCGTTGGAGATAAAGCTGAAAAAAATGCGCCAGATCAAGCAGGGCATGATGCACAATCTCTTAACCGGAAATATTCGATTGGTATGAACAGCAACATTACCGAAAAATCCCTTGTCTTGGTTGTTGGCGCAGGGGCAAGCAACGAGGTGAATCTACCTGTTGGTTCGGAATTGAAAAAGCAAATAGCAAAGGTGTTGGACATACAATACGATCACTTCCAGCAAAAAAGTGGCGATGTTATCATCAATGATTCTTTCAGGAATCTTGCAACTGATCATGATATCAATCCATATTTAGGAGCAGCATGGAGGGTCCGCGATGCCATGCCTCAAGCAATTTCTATTGACAATTTTATTGATTCACACCAGTCGGATGAAAAAATCACAATTTGTGGAAAGTTAGCTATTGCTCGATGTATTCTTTCGGCTGAGTACAAAAGTTTGTTGAAAATTGATCGTCGTAACATTTATAACAAACCTGATTTCTCGGTTCTTGAACCAACGTGGTTTAATGCGTTTTTTCAGCTTTTGACAGAGAACTGTCAGCGAGAAAATTTACCTCAGAGACTATCAAGAGTCGCGATAATATCCTTCAACTACGATAGATGCATCGAACACTTTTTGTTTTGGTCATTCCAAAATTATTATGGTATGACGGACAAAGAAGCAAGTGATGTTTTGACTCATTTGGAGATACATCATCCGTATGGAATGGTTGGGAAACTTCCTTGGCAACAAGGAGTGCATGAAAGATTTGAATTCGGTGATACACCTTCTTTTCAGCAACTATTGTCTCTGGCAGGTGAACTTCGGACCTTCACCGAAGGAATTGATCCCACGAAGAGCGATATTTCAGCAATACAGACAGCTTTTTCTACAGCCAAACGAATCGTGTTTCTCGGTTTTGCATTTCATCGCCAAAATATTGAATTGCTTTTCCCTGATCGGGGTAATGGTGAACGGATGCGGTCGTGTTGCGTGTATGCTACTGCGCATGGCATATCCTCGGCTGATATTGAGGTGATCAAGGAGGAACTCATCAACAGAGCAGGACTACATCTCCCCATGGCCATCCGCAATGATCTCAAATGTGCACAACTGTTCAGCGAGTTTTGGCGGAGTCTTTCACTGCAGTGAATGTTTACATATTCCAGGCCCGTTTGATGCGGCAGTATGTCCTGATGCTTCGCTGGCTGACCTTGATGCAGAGGCGATGGTTCGCTTTATCCGCCGGGCGCGACTGTTGCGCGGGTTTCCCCTTCAGGAAGATGCCTCCGCTTTTGAGCTGTTGACTCATCTCAATTTGCTGAACAAGGGTCGGCCTTCTCATGCTGCGGTGCTGTTGTTCGGCTTCTATCCCCAGCGTTTTCTTATCTCTTCGGAGATCAAGTGTGCTCATTTTCATGGTACAAGGGTTGCCAAGCCGATACCATCATATCAGGTATACAAGGGGCGGGCCTTTGAGCTTGTCGATCAGGCCGTTGACTTTGTTCTCTCGAAAATCGACCTTGCTGTTGGTACTCGTGCCGAAAGTGCGGAGGTTCCTGTCACCTACGAAATCCCTCCTGAAGTGGTGCGGGAGGCAATTGTCAATGCTGTTGCGCATCGCGATTATACCAGTACCGGCAGTGTTCAGGTCATGTTGTTTGCTGATCGACTGGAGGTGTGGAACCCCGGTACTCTTTCGCCATCACTGACCCTTGAAAAGCTCAGAAAACCTCATGGATCGTTTCCTGCCAATCCGCTTATGGCGGAGTCACTCTATCTTGCCAAATACATTGAACGTATGGGCACGGGAACTGGTGACATGATCACTTTTTGCGGCAACGCAGGTCTGCGTGAACCGGAGTTCAGCCTGACGGACGGGTTTGTCGTCACTATCTGGAGAAAGGAGAGTGCGCTGGTTGGAGCAGCAATAGAGAATATTTTGTTGCCCGCCGGGGAAGTCAGCGGGGTTCATGTTTCATCTAAACATGTTATTGGTAAAACGCCGGTCAAAACGCCGGTCAAAACGCCGGTCAAAACGCCGGTCAAAACGCCGGTCAAAACGCCGGTCAAAACGCCGGTCAAAACGCCGGTCAAAACGCCGGTCAAAACGCCTGAGCGGATTCTTGAACTGCTTGCGGCAAACCCTGAACTGACACTGGCGGAGGTCGCTAAAGCAATCCATAAATCGGTGAGAGCGGTGGAACGAGCAAGTGCAAAATTAGTGAAAGAGGGGCGCTTGCGCTATGTTGGTCCAGCAAAGGGCGGTCATTGGGGGGTATTGAGCTGAATCCGGTTTTTTGACTGACAGCGTTGGATCTGCTTGAAGGCAATGAAGAATCATCTCCGAACCTTTCTGCTGATTATTCCCAGGGATCAAGAAGTGTTGCGCCAGAACCGCTCATGTCGGCTGTGTTTCGGGTAACCACGATCAAGTCGTTTGTTATGGCCGTCGCAGCAATGAGCGCATCGATGACGGGGATTGATCGACCTTGTTTTTCCGATTCACCAAGCATTGTGCCCCAACAACGTGCAACTTCAGTGGTGATGCCAAAAATCCGGCCATTGAACCGTTCCATTAATTCATCAGCAAGCCACGCTGCAATTGCATTTTTTTCCTGCCTTCCGCCAGCATTGATATTCCTTTTTCAACTTCACCAAGCGTAATGACACACAGATACAGGTTCTCATCCTGACCATCAATCTACGTCATAACTTTCGGTGACGGCTCCGCTCTGATCAGCTCAGAGATCACGCATGTATTCAACAGGTAGCCTCCCCCTGACTTCACAGAATCACCTCATTTCTGCCAGAATCTTTTGATTGCTTGAGTTCTATCCCTGAATTTTGGAGAGGTGAGTTATGAAAAAAACTTGAGAGGGGCTCACCCGGCTTGCGAACATTGATTGCCTTGTTGTATTCGTCAAAAGAGATAACCACTGCAGAAGATTTTCGGCAGAGATAAAACAGTAATATCTCCCAAATGACAGCATTTAATCTCTCAGGGTTGAATTCCCCACTGCTTGCAGGATTTTCTTTTCTGCTTTTTAAGCAGCAGGTGTATTTTATAACTAATTTCTTTAACACAGAGACGACTTATTATCAACCATGGCAAAATTAGGTACAGAAAAAAATCCGGCAGTAGTACATGTTCAGGATTTAGATCGGATGAATGAGGTTGCTGAAATATTTGAGCAATATGGCTGGAAGTATATCATTGGGTTAGAGCCGGACAAAGCGGAGAATGTATCAGACCTCGTAAAACTGCTGAACCCGCCACAACCCGTCAGTTCATCCAAAACAGGTCGCAACGAGCCATGCCCTTGCGGAAGCGGTATCAAATATAAAAACTGCTGTGGATGATTCATCCTGTAGTCCGCAGATAACAAATCGGAATAGGACCTCAATATCCCCCCAGAATCAGGGGACAAATCATATCTGCAGGGCGGGAACAGTCAGCGGTCGATAGCAAAGCGGAGAGAGGAGATTGCCATCAGTTTGGTGAAAGCGTTGTGAATCTATTTTATGACACGAACAGTTGTTCAATGAGCTAATGGTCACCTGGTATGAAACAGGCTATTGATACGAAAGGAGTTACAGGCCTTTCGGAAAAAGATGCGGCGGAGTGTCTGGCATCTGAAGGGTATAATGAGTTGCCTTCTTCGAGGGAGCGTGGTATTTTTTCTCTGGCATTTGGGGTTGTCCGTGAGCCGATGTTTCTGTTGCTGGTTGCTTGCGGGGTGCTCTATCTGGTGCTTGGCGATCTCGGTGAGTCGTTGATGCTTCTCGGTTTTGTTCTTTTTGTCATGGGACTGACCCTCTATCAGGAGCGGAAAACAGAGCATGCGCTGGATGCGTTGCGTGATCTTTCGAGCCCTCGTGCGCTGGTTGTCAGGGATGGCGGTGAGCGGCGAATTGCCGGGCGGGAGGTGGTACCGGGTGATATTCTTGTTATCAGTGAGGGCGACCGTGTTCCTGCGGATGCTGTGCTTCTTTCGTGCCTGAATCTTTCGGTCGATGAATCTCTCTTGACTGGGGAATCGGTGCCAGTCCGAAAATCTGATGATGATCAGGTGGGAGCAGAGCCTCGTCCGGGTGGAGATGATCAGCCCTTTATCTTTTCGGGCACTCTGGTGGTTCAAGGCCAGGGGGTGGCGAGGGTTATTGCTACTGGCATCAAGACGGAAATCGGAAAGATTGGCAAGGTGTTGCAGAGCGTTGAACCTGAAGTGACTCTTTTGCAGAGAGAGACGAATCGATGGGTGCATCATCTTGCGATTGTCGGCCTCTCGTTGTGTCTTTTTGTGGTTATTTTCTACAGTCTTACTCACGGCGACTGGCTCAATGGATTGCTGGCCGGTGTTACCCTTGCCATGGCAACACTCCCTGAAGAGTTGCCGGTTGTGTTAACCATCTTTCTTGCCTTGGGCGCCTGGCGCATTTCAAAAAAACAGGTGCTTACCCGCCGGATGCCTGCCATAGAGACACTTGGCTCTGCGACGGTTCTTTGCGTGGACAAAACCGGCACACTGACCATGAATCGTATGACGGTCAGCAAGCTTTTTGCCGGAGAAGAGTTTTTTGATGTCTCGTCAGCTTCAGGGCATGTGGTTCCGGAAAACTTTCATAACCTGCTCGAATTCACTCTTCTCGCCAGCCAGCTTGATCCCTTTGATCCGATGGAAAAAGCTCTCAAAGAGTCTGGTGATCACTTTTTGATGGAGACGGAGCACCTGCACAAGGACTGGAATCTGGTGCATGAATATCCCCTCTCCAAAGAGCTGCTCTCTATCTCTCGCGTCTGGAAAGCCTTGGAAAGGGAAGAGTATATCATTGCCGCCAAGGGTGCGCCTGAAGCAATTCTTGATCTTTGCCATTGTGATGAGCTGGAGAGAGTTCGCCTTTCCCTTCATATAGCTGAAATGGCTGATCAGGGATTGCGGGTATTGGGTGTGTCACGGGCATTGTTTCAGCAGCCGTTATTACCGGGTGAGCAGCATGACTTTGATTTTGAGTTTCTTGGTTTGATCGGCCTCGCTGATCCGGTGCGTCCAACCGTGCCATCAGCCATAGCCGAATGCTACAGTGCCGGAATTCGTGTGGTGATGATAACCGGCGATTATCCGGGTACGGCACGCACGATTGCTCGCCAAATTGGCCTGAAAAAAGCTGACGCCTGTATCACAGGCACTGAAATGCAGCGTATGACGGATAAGGAGCTGCAGGAGAGCGTCAACGAGGTAAATATTTTTGCACGGGTTGTGCCGGAACAGAAATTGCGTCTGGTGACGGCGCTCAAGGCCAATGGGGAAATTGTTGCCATGACTGGTGACGGGGTGAATGATGCTCCGGCGCTGAAAGCCGCAAACATCGGTATAGCAATGGGTGGACGCGGCACCGATGTGGCCCGTGAGTCGGCCTCACTGGTGTTGCTTGATGACGATTTTTCCTCGATTGTGCAGGCGATTAAACTTGGGCGCCGGATCTTTGATAATATCCGCAAAGCCATTGCCTATATCCTTGCTATTCATGTTCCCATCGCCGGGCTTTCCCTCTTTCCGGTGCTTTTTCAGTGGCCGCTTCTCTTGCTGCCTGCCCATATCGCTTTTTTGCAACTTATCATTGATCCTGCATGCTCAATCGTCTTTGAAGCCGAGGGGGAGGAGAGAGACGTTATGAACCGCTCGCCCCGGAACTCCCGAGAGCCGTTATTCAGCCGCCAGACTGTTCTGCTCAGTCTGATGCAGGGCATCGTGGTTCTTGTTGTTGTTCTGGGGGTTTTCCTTTTGGCCCGTTCCTGGGGGGAGAGCGAGAAGGAGGTGCGCGCCTTAACCTTTACCACACTGATGATTTCAAATCTCGGCCTGATTCTCACCAATCGCTCCTGGAGCCGCACTTTTGTTGCTACCATGCGGTATCCGAATATGGCACTGCTGCCGGTGGTTGCCGGTGCGCTCCTGTTTTTGGGAGTGGTGCTCTATGTTCCTTTTTTTGTCTCTCTGTTCAGATTTTCGCCCCTGCATCTCACTGACCTGCTGCTCTCTTTCTCTGCCGGAGCTGGAAGTGTGCTCTGGTTTGAAGGATTGAAGTGGTTTCGAACGTCAACATTTTTTCGAAGGAGAGAAGCTGGAGTTAGTGAACAGAATTCATGTCGCTGAACGCTAATTTTAATGTACGCACAATGACACTCATTTTTTATGAGTCCCTATTTGTCTCAATGCATCACTTCCAAGCCCGTAAATCTCGACATTTTGTGCAAAAAAGTTGTTTAAAGAAACGTTTTCTCCTGTGAATTTGTTTTCAATGAGCTATGTGCAGGGTTGGTTAGTTTATTCTTCTAATTTTTTATGAGAGAGGGGGTGGATCATGTCGATTGAATATGCAAGAGAGTTTCTTGGAAAGTTGCGTTCTGATGGTGAGTTTCGTGATTATATGACGGAAGTAATTCATAAAGAGGGTTTTTTGTGTTCGATAGAGGAGGTGAGGAAAGCTGAATGGGAGTATTTGATGCAGGCCTACAAAGGGGGAAGTGGACCGTATTCATCCGATCCTCAGGGGTATGAGAACTGGTGCGGATAGGGGCTTCTGACGTTGATGATGTTATTGCGAAGTTTCGTTATTAATTATCTTTATTTCGGCTTTGCCCGTTGTTGCTACCTTTATTTTTTACTCGTAGCCAATCGCCAAGCTGAAAAGCCAAAAGTCCTCCTGGATGTGATGAGGGAGGGAGGTTTGCGAAGGCTTTTATTCCCATGAACGGGCAATGAGAAATATTTGCCATTAAGGAGTTGGGCCTATGAGGATTATTCTTCTTGATGTGGGTAACGTGCTGGTATCTGTAAATTTTATGAGGTTCTGCCGTGCAGTGGCAGTTGAGCCGGTTGCTGGCGCTGATGAGCTTTTCCGGAAGTACTGTGGTGGTGAACTCAAAAACCAGCTTGAAACCGGCTGGGTTGCGCCACTTGAATATCTTGCCATTATTGCTGGCGATCCGCTCTCCAGAGTGATGTCGCTGCAAGAGATCAGGCAGTACTGGCAGGATATTTTTGAGCTGCTGGAGGGCGCGGTTGAGGCCGTCAGCTTGCTCAAGGAGAGCCATTCTCTCTGGATAATGAGCGATACGGATCCACTTCATTTTACTTTTCTGCTCAACAATTACCCGTTACTGCGAAGCGTTGACCGCTACTACCTCTCTTTTGAGCAGGGGAAGATGAAAACCACGGTTGACGCTTTTACCTCTATTCTTCAAAGTTCAGGGCGAAGCGCGGATGAGTTTCTTTTAATTGACGACAAGGCGGTCAATTGCGCCTCCGCCTCACAAGCTGGAATCAGAAGCATACAGTTCCAGAACTGGCAGGATACCCTTGCATTACTTTGAGAAAATAGGGAGCGACCATGTTACAGATTACCAGAACCATTGCTATCCCTGACGACGAGATCGAGCTTCAGACCATGCGGGCACAGGGGGCTGGTGGTCAGAATGTCAACAAGGTTGAAACTGCCGTTCATCTCCGTTTCGACATCAGAGCGTCGTCGTTGCCGGAGGATTTCCGGGAAAAGCTTCTGCTCCTGAAAGATCATCGCATGACGAAGGATGGAGTGATCATCATCAAGGCGCAACGGTACCGTTCACAGGAGAAGAACCGCTCAGATGCCTTCTTGCGCCTGCAAGGGCTGCTTCAGCGTGCCGCTCAGCCAGCAATAAAGCGCAAAGCCACAGCTCCAACGAAAAGCTCGAAGGTGCGGCGCATTGAGGGCAAGGTGAGGCGGAGCTCGGTCAAGGCTTTGAGGGGGCCAATTGAGTATTGAGGAGGGCGACCCCTCACCCCATATTCTCCAGCCGCTTGTAGAAAAAATGCTTCGTCACCTCTGCTGACACAATGTACAGCAATACAATCAGCAGCATCCAGCCGTAGAAGAGCAGCGGCAACTGTGCAAATCCGAAGCTCTCCGCTTCATCCTTGCGGGTAAAGTTCTGCTGGTTATTTCCGACCTTCCAGGCAACGCCAAGTGTTCGGTATTCTTCAGCGCTGAGCTGCTCATAGCGCTCCATAATTTTTGCCCGTTTTTCATCCAGAGCGGTCAGTGTTCCCTCTTCGCTCTCAGCCCGGTTACACACCTCAAGCACCTGGTTCAGCGCACCTTTTGTGATAACAATATTCTCGGAGGCATTCCGAAGCTGCACGGTCAGGCGTTTGCGGATAAAATCATAAGGAACTTCACTTTGTACCTCAAAGAGACGTTTGTTGAGAGGCTGATTGGTGATAATTGCCTCATCAATGGGGTTCTGAAATCCCTGTTGCAGTGAGGCATTCAGCCAGGCATATTCAAGCACCTTGTCGGATGGGTTGCCTGAGGCGGATAATGCTTTGTGTAACTTCACCTTACCCTCGGTGATGGTGCCCGTCTTGTCGGAACAGAGGATGTTCATGCTCCCAAAGTTTTCGATGGAGGAGAGCCGTTTCACAATCACCTGCTGCTTCGCCATGTTGCGGGCACCGGAGGCAAGATTGACACTGATAATGGCTGGCAGCAACTGTGGGGTAAGGCCGACGGCAAGCGCCATGGAGAAGAGAAAAGAGTCCAGAATTGGTTTATGCAGCAGCACATTGACGGCAAAAATGATGACAACCAGCACCATGGTGATCTCCATAAGCATATACCCGAACCTGCGCACGCCCCGTTCAAAATCTGTTTCAGGAACTTTCAGTCGAAGAGAGTTAGAAATTTTTCCAAACTCAGTCTGCAATGCGGTTTGCATTACCAGCGCTTTCGCTTTTCCACTGATAACATGTGCGCCCATAAACAGGGTGTTGCTCCTCTTGGCTAATGGGGTGTCGGCAGGGATAATACCGCTGTTTTTTTCGACAGGATAGGTTTCACCGGTAAAGGCTGCTTCGTCAACAAACAACTCTTTTGATTCGAGGATAAGGCTGTCGCCCGGAATTACATCTCCAGCCGAGAGTAAAACAACATCTCCCGGCACCACCTCTTCAATGTGAATCTCTTTCTCCTCGCTGTTACGAAGCACCCGGCACTTGATCTGCACCATTTTCATCAGTTGATCAATCGCACTGGCCGCCCCCTTCTCCTGCCACCAGCCCAGCAAACCACTCACCAGCACGATGACCAGAATAATGGAAGCATCAGTTTTGTCATGCAGGGCAAAAGAGAGTGCAGCAGCAAAGATCAGCAGTAACGTCACCGGGCTTTTGAATTGCAGCAGAAACAGCATGAGAGCTGAAGTTCTGGAGCCTCTTTTCAGCGAGTTTGGGCCGTACTGCTTCAATCGTTCCTGGGCAGTTTTTTCTGACAAGCCTTGCGTGGTACTGTCAAGATTGAGGAGGGCCTGTTCCGGTGTGAGTGACCAGAAGCTCTTTTCTGTTGTTTGCTGAGTGCTTTCTTTCATGCTTTCCAGCCTGTACGGTCTGCGGATGCATCCAAAAAGCAGAGGATTTCATCTTCCTGATGGTCGTTATTGAGCAGCGTTGATTGTCTCTTGCACTCATCGGCAAACCCCTTGTGCTGTGTATCGATACGTAAAATAAGCAGTTGAGATAAATCCTCATCCCGCTTCTGATAGTTTGTTAGATCATTTTCCATAGGGCACACGTTCACTTGTTTTATTCTTGCATGATAGCACGTATACCATAACGCAGCTACAATCCAATAAGTTTTTAGCTCATTCTTCCTTTCACCAACAAGCAAGAGGCTTTTTCGGTCGTTCAGTTCACTCCAATGGTTGCTGAGCGGTTAAAAATTTTGTAGAATAATGTGTGTTCAGTATACTGATAAAACTCTTTGCTTGATGACATTGCTCGACACTCAATCCTCGGAGATGTGGAGGTGAACAATTGAACATGAATGACAATAATGATACAGGATATGCACACCGTCACGCTTCATGATGCGGAAACCCAACTTCCCCAACTGGTTGAGCATGCTGCTCGCGGTGAAGCATTTATTATCAGCAAGGGAGGGCGCCCGATGGTTAAGGTGATACCATTCGATACCACAATTGGTCATCCTCAGCGCCTTGGCTTTTTGGAATGATATACTTATCATTGGCGTTAGTAACTTAAAACGAGAGTATGATTGTTTCGTTTGGTTCCAAAGAGACAGAGAAGATTTGGCAAGGGCAACGAGTAAGGGGTTTGCCACATGAAATCCAGGAGACTGCGAGGAGAAAGTTAAGAATGATTAACAACTCATCACATATCATTGATTTAAGGATTCCTCCGGCAAATCGTCTTGAAAAGCTCTCGGGTAAAAACAAAGATTTTTACAGCATAGGGATTAACGATCAATGGAGAATCATTTTTAAATGGGCAGATGGAAATGCCGCCGAAGCAGAAATTATTGACTATCACTGAAATGAACGAACTCAGAAATATTCATCCCGGAGAGGTTTTGATGGAAGAGTTTTTAATTCCGCTGGAGATCTCGGCTTACAGGCTTTCCAAAGATATCGGGATTCCTCAGACACGGATATCCGGGATAGTGAAAGGGAAGCGACGTGTCACCGCCGACACGGCATTGCGCCTTTCACAATATTTCGGCAATTCCGCAAAGTTCTGGCTGGGTCTGCAAGATGATTATGACCTTGAGGAGGGGATGCAGATCAAGAGAGACTCAATACATTCTATCCTTCGCTACAAGAGCAGCGTGATGGCATAAAAATAAGGTAAATGACTATATTCCGTGCAACTGTTCACAGGTTTCCTGCCCGATAAAAAATTGATACCGATTCATGCCCGATATTTTTATCAGCTACGCCCATGAGGATCAGGAGCGTGTCAGGCCAATAGTTCAAGAGCTTGAAAAACGTTGGAGTGTTTTTTGGGATAAAAAGATTCCGCCAGGGAAAACATGGGAGGACTCCATTGGCAAAGCGTTGGAAGAGTCGGCCTGTGTTCTTGTTGTATGGTCGCACTCTTCTGTAAAGTCTGATTGGGTTAAAGAAGAGGCAGACGTGGCCAAGAAAAGGGATACTTTTGTGCCTCTTTTTCTTGATATGGTTGAACCGCCAATGGGATTTCGGCGGATTCATGCAGCGGATCTCTCTGACTGGCAAAACAACAACGCTCATCAGGGATTTCAGTTACTCATTGACGCGATTGAATCCAAAATTTTTCCTGCAACACAGCCTGTTACAGACTCACGTCCGGTGTCAAAGCCGGACACGGTTTCATTAGGGGGTGCCGGGCACACATCACCACAACGTAAATCAGAGCGGCAACCGGTTGGAAACGTAAACTGGGTTCAAAAAAACCAGCTTGCAATAGCTGTCGCGGTTGTTATGCTGGTTATACTTGGCGTTGTCTGGAGTATGAAGCAGCAACCGTCAAAAGTTGAAAATATATCTGCGCCCAGCGCTGAGGTCGTAAAAGGAAATATGGAGGCCGATACCCGTCGAAAAGCGGATGCGGCACGGTTGAAGGCAGAGCAAGATGCGGCCACTCGTCGTGAAGCTGAAGCCGCAAAGGCAAGGCAAGATGCAGATGCTCGTCGAAAAGCGGAGGATGCGCGTTTGGTTGCGGCGAAAGATGCTGTATCTCATCGTGCAGCAGAAGCTGCAAAGGCAAAGCAGGAAGCAGAAGCTCTTCGAAAAGAAGAAGCTCGGTTGAAGGCAGAGAAAGATGTGGCTCGTCGCGAGGCGAAAGCAAAGGAAAAGCTGGATGCAGATGCCCGTCGCGAAGCAAAAGTTGCAAAATTGATAGCAGATAAAGAGGCTGCTCGTCGCGAAGCGGCAGTGGTAAAGGCTCGACAAGAAGCGGAACCGAAAAAAACGCTGAAAATCGGTGACGAATATGGCGGAGGAAAAATTTTCTCGCTTGATGCTACAGGCCAACACGGACTGATTGCAGCAAAAGCGGATTTATCAGGTCACTCTGAGGGTAAATCTGAAGGGCGGTTTACATGGGAAGATGCGAAAGCAAAATGCGCAGCCCTCGGTGGTGGGTGGCGTTTGCCGAGCCAAAGTGAGCTCAATGACCTTTATCATGCTAAAAGTGCTGTTGGCGGTTTTTCCGACTTCCACTACTGGAGTTCTACGGAGAACGATGCAAATAACGCATGGAGCCAGTACTTCGTCACTGGCTACCAGAACTACTACTTCAAGAGCAACAATAATCGTGTTCGGGCTGTGCGGGCTTTTTAACTATTTATCCCTTCAACAATTAAGGGGGTACCGGGGGCAAAGCCCCCAGTCGAAAATATTTTGGATTATGGCGCTTTACCATGATCTCCCCGTCATCTGTTGTCTGATCCTGAAAATTGTTGAGTACACCAAAGATTTTTCGTGAGAGTACAAATCCATTCTTGGTCAGGAACTCAAGCAAGATCGCCCGAGAGTGTACAATTTTGCCATATATGGAGATAAAAAGTGAAAATCAAACAACTGGATATTGAAGGCTTTCGTTCTTTCCGAAACGTATCATGGAGGCCCGGTGATCTCAATGTGATTATCGGCCCCAACGGAACCGGCAAGTCTAATCTTTTGCGTTTTTTGGAGTTGATTGCAATTTCTGCTCAAGGAAGGCTTGGAAAATATATTCAGTCGTCAGGTGGAATGGACTCAATCGTTTGGGATGGTGTGGCATCATCCATCAAGTTTTCTCTGGAAACAACGGAAGATGAGCTCTATTCAGGGGGTAAACAGTATGAGCTTTCATTGGCAAGAGTTGGAATGGGCAGTTCGTTCCGTGTCGAAAAAGAGCGGTTAACGCAATCGCAAAAGGTTCAGGATGGTTTGGAATCACCAACAGTCAAATTATTGGAAAGAACGGGAAAGCAGGCTGTTATTTTTGGCGAAACAGAGCAAATTGTTTCGACACCGGATGATTTTCTTGCTGAGGAGGAGAGCTTTCTTTCTGAATTATCGGGACCATTTCATAATCACCTGATTCCACCATTCCAGAAATGGCTCTCCTCCATAGCGGTATATCATGATGTAACGACTGGTAAGGATGCCCCCATTCGTCAGCCTGCAATTGCGAGGCTGGAAAAACGGGTTGATCCTGATGGGCAAAATCTTGTCAGTGTGCTGCATACGCTCTATACCGGCGATCGTGATTTCAAGAGAGATATTAATTCAGCCATGCGGGCTGCCTTTGGTGATGATTTTGAGGAGCTGGTTTTTCCGCCCGCATCGGATCAGAGAATACAAATGCGGATTCGCTGGAAATCATTGAAACGGGAGCAATCGGCGGCTGAACTTTCGGATGGAACACTCCGTTTTCTTTTTTTGCTGACCGTTCTTGCAAGTCCATCTCCCGCTCCGGTTATTGCCATTGATGAGCCAGAGACCGGGCTTCATCCTTCCATGCTTCCCCTGATTGCCGAATATGCCATAGATGCAGCGACAAGATCACAGGTTATTTTGACGACCCATTCTCCCAATTTTTTGAATGCTTTTGCAGGAACCATACCAACAACAACGGTAGCAAAATGGGAAAATGGGGAGACGCAACTGAAAACCATACGTGGGGATGAGCTGAACTACTGGATCAAGGAGTATTCACTTGGCTCCCTGTTCAAATCCGGTGAACTGGAGGCGATGGGATGAGATTTATTCTTTTTGTCGAGGGCTATACGGAAGAGAATGTGTTGCCAGCCTTCTTGAAAAGGTGGCTTGATGCAAGGTTAATGAAGCCAGTCGGGATTACGGTTGTTCGTTTTGAAGGATGGCCTGAGTTGGTTAAAGATGTTGCCAGAAAAGCAGAGATGCACTTGAATGGTCCCCGCAAAGACGATGTTATCGCAGTAATTGCGTTGCTTGATCTCTATGGGCCAACCTTTTATCCAGATAAGTCAAGCGACAGTAAAGAACGTTATGAGTGGGGAAAGCAATATTTGGAAAAGATGGTTGATCATCGGAAGTTTTTTCAATTTTTTGCTGTTCATGAAATTGAAGCATGGCTTTTGAGTGATCCTGAAATTTTCCCGCAAAAAGTTAAAAGTGCTTTGCCAAAAAAGATTGAGAAACCTGAAACCGTAAACTTTACTGACCCACCGGCAAAATTACTTGAGCGTCTTTATTTGCAGTACACAACTCGTTCATACAAAAAGGTTGTACATGGCAGAGAGCTTTTTGGTAAGCTCGATCCTGAGATTGCATATAAAAAATGCCCGAGGCTTAAAGAGCTGTTGGATAAAATGTTGGAGTTGGCAGAAGAGGCTGTATAGCTCACCCAACCACTCTTGCAATCTGCTCCGCAAGGCTCAACCCCTCAGCATTCCTCTTTTCACCCATAACAAACAGCCCTTTGCCGCCGCTCTTGGCTGCCCAGAGTTCGCCGATGTTGCGTTTCTCTTTGGTGTCGTCGGTGGTGACTCGATCAGCCCCTTTGTACTCGACCACCAGAATTCGTCCATCGTTGAGTTGGGCGACAAAGTCGGGGTAGAAGCGGTCGGTTGAGGTTGGCAGCCAGAAGGATGATTTTGGGCGACCCGAGAGGTTCCTAATCCAGAAGTGTACCTGCGCCAGATGGTCGAGCAGTTGGGCGCAGTCGAACTCTTCGCCCTCGCTCTTCAGCTCGCCGACGGCGCTGAAAAAGTGTTTTTTGAACTGGTAGCGGCCAGTGTAGGCCCATGCGGCAGGGTAGGGGAGTGCATCGAAGGAGATGCCGTCAGCAAAACTGGTTTCAATGGAGAGATCGGCAGTGTCAGGCGCGAACAGCAGGCTCTGGTAGCCACGGGAGTATGCTTGCTGGCGGCAGTCTGTGATTTTTTGTGCAGTCACTTTGGCGAGCTGGAATTTGAAGCGCAGCAAATCGTGCAAGGGTATGTTGCGTTGTTCAACCAGCGAGGCAACCAGTTTGCGGCAATACTCCAGCAGCACAGGCTGGGTGATGTCGATTTTGCGGCACTGTTTTTCGAGCCAGCGCGAGAGGGTCAGCTCTGTCCAGTTGAGCTTGAGGGTGCCGATTTCAAGTTGTCGGCTTTGGTCGAGATGCTTGTAGACCACCTGCTCGCCCTGCACGTCAACCTCCCAGCGTTCAGCCGTCTCCTTGACTGAAAACTCCGCCGGTGTCAGCTCTGCCGGATAATCGGTCAGTCGCCAGCCGCCAAGTTCAAGAATCAGCTTCTCTTCGGGGAACTCCAGTTCGCCCTGAATGTTGAGCAGCAGGCGCGGCACGGCAAATTTTTCTCCCCGCTCAACGGGTGCCAGGCTGTTGCGGTGGCGGTTCACCGATACACGATACGCTTCACGCTGTTCAGGGTGCGCAGCAGCAAGCAGGCGTTCTTCAACCTCTTGTGAAATATCGCCTTGCAGAGTGACGGTTACGCTGCCATCCGGTTGTGTTGCAACCTGAATGCGCTCGGCCACAAGGAGTGGCAGGCCGGTCAAGTCGGGCGAACTCTCCATCATCATCAGCAACACCGGTTCGCTGTTGTAGCCCTTGGTTGTGCTCTCCAGACCCGGCAACGGCAGTTGTCGCGATATCACCAGAGTGGCCGCTTCATCCGGCTCAAAGCCCATTTTCTGCACCAGTGTGTCGGTCAGGGCGCGGGCACCTTCGCCAAATCGGGGGCTGGAGACGTGCGTATAGGCGCGGTTCAGCGCTTCGTTGGGGCGGCTTTTTGCGTAGGGCATCCGCAGGATTCGGCCCAGCAGTTGCTCAATATCGGTTGCGCTGCCGATGTTTGCCACGGAGCAGAGCACGTAGGCGAAGGAGCAATCCCACCCCTCCTTGAGCGCTTCGATGGTGATGATGCACTCAACCGGGCAGAGTGGATCGAAGAGGTTGATGGTGTCAAGCTCGCGCTGCTCACCGGTGGCCACGGCAATTTTTTCCGGCAGAATATTTTCGTTCTCGATCAGGTACTGTTTCAGCACCTCAACCGTCACCTCCTGCCCTTTGTCCTGCGCCTGAAAAAGCACCAGCGGGCGGATATAGCTCGGGTCACTTTTGGCTGTTTCTGCCAGTTGGCCGCGTGTTTCGAGGGCATCGTGCACGGCAGCCCGCCAGTCGGGGTGCTCCGTGAGGATGATGGGCAGCTTGATCATCTCCGCCGCTTTCACCTCGGCGGCAGAGGCGCGAAAGAGGATATTGCTGCCGTTTTTCGGATCAGTGTTGGGCGTGGCGGTAAACTCGACAATGCAGGAGGGGCGCAGGGAGGCCAGCATCTCGAACGAAAGATTGGTGCCAGCCTTGTGCGCTTCGTCCACCAGCACCAGCGGACGGTGAAAGGCCATCAGATTGACAAAGGAGAATTTCAGTTTCCCCTCTTCGTTGCGTTCAAGCTCCGGCGCGTTGGCGGGAATATGGGTGAAGTGCGGCTCGAAGTGTTCCGAATGAGAATAGGCGCGGCGACCATCGGGGTTGCTGGTGCGCAGGCTCTGTATGGTGACCACAATAATGCAGACGCGCTCGGTCAAATCTTGCGGCCTGATCTGCTCAATGTCGCTGATGTCGAAGACGGAGACTCGCCCGTCAAAAGCGTTGTCAATGGCGGCGCGGTAAGGGTGCGACGGCTTTTTCAGCGCTTCGGCAGTCTGTTTTCGGATGGTGCTGGTCGGCACCAGCCAGAGCACAACGGGGTAATCTCGCTCAAGGTAGTTGCGTCCGGCAACGGCGATGGTATGCGCGGCCAGCAGCGTTTTGCCCGCACCGGTCGGCAGGCGAAGGCAGAGGTTGGGCACTCCCGCAAGTTGTGGAATGGTGCGATAAGGGCGCGGATTTTCTGTTCGCAAGCTCTCACGAAATGCCTGCTCAGGGTTCCCGGTGATGCGGGTGCGGTTGAGACAGGTGGCAAGAGTATCGAGGGCGCTCTTTTGAAAGTCTTTGAGTTCCATAAATTGATGCTCTTATCGCGCTTTAATATCGTAGGGAATCTGGCGGAACATAATCTCTCTGCTCTTCAGCCGCTCGTCGCTCAAAAGGCACCCTTCGCCGAAGATCACTTTTGGCCCGTCGTGAGGCGGCAGGCAGGCAAGCACTTTTGTGGTCAGCACATTGCCCCCCTCTGGCCGGTTGTCGCCCAAAATGCCGTTATAGAGCAGATAGTAGCCGGTGCCCTCATGGCTTCCGAGGAGAGGGGAGTCGGCGTTGCCGGAGTAGGGAATGCCGGTTTCGAGAAACCAGATATGGGCCGCGAGAGGGGCAAAGCGGATTTCTGGAGCTACATGGCCGCTTTCGTCGAACACCGGAACTCCAAGACGATAGAAGCGAAAGCCGCCTCCGCCTTTCCATCCAACGGCTTCAGAGATGCCGCCCTGCTCGCCTTCGATAACCTTTTGCAGGCGGGGGGCGCAATGGGTCATGGCGTGGTCGCCCATCTCGATGCCGATATATCGCCGTCCCATTTTATGCGCAACAGCAGCGGTGGTGCCGGAGCCGAGGAAGGAGTCGAGGACGAGGTCGTTTTCATTCGTGGCGATTTGCAGAATTCGCTGGATCAGGCGCTCGGGTTTGGGGGTTTCAAAAGTTCTCTCAGGTAGAGCCAACAACTTAATTTCAGCTTTTGATGTCCGATTTGTTCCAACCTCCGAATGCCCCCAGATGGTTTCTGCAGGTCTATCCTTGATATTTTCTGCATAAATACGGTAATAGGGCGTCCATCCATTTTTACCATTTACCCAATCAATTCGATCAATTTCCGATTCAACTTTTTCTTTATTCCAACGCCATGCGCCATCCGTTCCATCCTGCTTTCGGGGGTAGATTTCTGACCCATCAGGTGCCTTGATCGAATAGTATAAAGTTGGGCGAGCATCTCTTGTTTCACCTTGTCCACCCATAGCTCTTAATGGCTTGGTGTAGTAGCGTCTGTCTTTTTCATCTGTCCGGTTATAATGTTCTGGAATTTCATTGGAAGGAATTTTTTTGAAAAGAACGGCAGCAAGGTTTTTTGCAAAAACTAAAACATTGTCATGGCGATAAGAAAAAAAAACAGCGTCCATCCTTGGACTGTCAGATTTTTCCCAAGAGACTGCACCAATAAAATTCTTCCTCCCAAAAATCTCATCCATAATCACCTTCAGATAATGCGCCTCATTGTCGTCAATCGTCACCCAGATACTCCCCTCCTCCGACAGCAACTCGCGCAAAAGTTCAAGACGGGGATAGATCATCGCCAGCCACTTGGTGTGCTCCAGATTGTCGTCGTAATGCTCAAAAGCGCTGCGGGTGTTGTAGGGCGGATCAATAAAAATGCACTTCACCTTTCCGGCATAATAGGGCAGCAATGCCTTCAGCGCATCAAGATTGTCGCCCTGAATCAGCATATTGGCCGTATCGCGCTCCCCGCAGGAGAGCTCCCGCATCTCCTCCAGCAGCCGGTATGGCGTCTCCGATGCTGCATGAATATCCGTGTCGCGGGTAAGCCAGTGCAAAAGCGGCATAGTCTTCACTCCTCCTGATGTCAAACAAATAGTTTTTTCGAATCAGCCCAACCCCTTCCCTTTAGCAGGTCAGCAAAGGGTTATAGCCGACAAAGATAAGCAACGATTTATATTATACGTCCAGTTTTTAAGCTGGAGACAAGAGAATGGGAATCTCAAGAGTATTGATTCTCGCACCCTCCAGGAGGCAGTACCCATCAATCGTTAAAGCGCAACATTAGATAAAATTTGCAGAAAAACGTGGTATTACCTATAATACCACCATGGATAAAATTGTCATTGATACCAACGTTTTTATCAGTGCACTCCGGTCAAAAAAGGGGGCTTCGTTTCGTTTGCTCTCAATGGTTGGGACTGAAAAATTTGACATTGCTCTTTCGGTTCCGCTGGTTTTGGAGTATGAATCTGTCGCTAAAAGAGAGCTTATGGTGTCGGGGCTGGATTCATCGGATATAGATGACATACTTGATTACCTCTGTTTGGCTGGAGATAAACGGCATATATTTTACCTTTGGAGGCCGTTGCTCAGGGATCCCAAAGATGACATGGTGCTGGAGCTTGCCGTAGAATCGGAGAGTAACTGGGTTGTCACCTTCAACAAGCGTGACTTTAAGGGATGTGAAACGTTCGGGATCAAACTTGCCACACCAAAAGAATTTTTACACTTTATAGGGGAGGGATAATGAGCACGTTAAGTGTCAGATTACCGGAATCGTTACATAAAAAGGCAAAAGAGCTGGCGGTTCTGGAGCATATTTCGGTGAATCAGTTGATCAGCACTGCGCTGGCCGAAAAGATCTCTGCGCTGACGGCTGAAGAGTACCTGCACCAAAGAGCTGCACGGGGTAGCCGTGAAAAGTTTTTGAAGGCACTCTCCAGGGTGAAAGAGGTTGAGCCGGATGAGGAGGATCGGTTGTATTGAAGAGCTGCGGGCAGCGGTGGCGGAGGCTGGCACTCCCTGCGTAGTCAAACCGCTGATGAGTTCCTCCGGCAAGGGGCAGTCAACGGTGAAAAGCGAGGAGGATATTGAGAGGGCCGGGAGCTATTCGCAGAGTGGCAAGCGTGGCGATATTGCTGAGGTGATTGTTGAGTCGTTTGTCAACTTTCATACCGAGTACGCTGCTCACCGTGACACAAAAAAACGGCACAACGCTCTTTTGCCCGCCCATCGGCCATCGCCAGGAGCGGGGTGATTATCAGGAGAGCTGGCAACCCTGCTTTATCGGCGATGAGCAGTTGCAGGAGGCTCAGGAGATTGCCGATAAGGTGACCCGTTCGCTGACCGGCGCAGGTATCTGGGGTGTGGAATTTTTTCTTGCTGATGATGGTATCTATTTTTTGGAACTCTCTCCTCGCCCGCACGACACCGGCATGGTGACGCTTGCAGGCACACAAAACCTCTCGGAGTTTGAGCTTCATGCGCGGGCGGTGCTTGGTCTGCCTATTCCTGAAATCACCTTGTTGCAGGTGGGTGCCAGTGCTGTGGTGTTAGCCGATACAGCAGGAAAGAATCCTCAATATATCGGTGTAGAAGAGGCTCTCAAGGAACCTCGTACCGACATTCGCATCTTCGGAAAACCAACGACTCGTCCTTATCGCCGAATGGCCGTTGCGCTTGCCTCGGACCAGTTGGGGAGCGACATCAATGTTGTGAAAGAGAAAGCCATCGCCAATGCAAAGAAGGTGAGGGTGGTCAGCGAGTAGGTGTTCCTCGGCGGGCGATGCGGATACTGCTTGGGTACAGTTCTTCGTCGATGGCGGGCATTACGACGACAAGAGGAGGAACAACAATCGCGTTCGGGCTATTCGGGCGTTTTAGTTTTCGGGAACGGCGATTACTCGTAAACAGACTACAGGAGATGAGGAACTTGGTGCTCCCGGAAATTCTCCATCGGTGAAAAAGAGAGTATCTCCTCTTCCAGCAACTGCTGGTTGTAGGGTTTGAGTAATTTTTACTTATATTTTCTGCAAGGGGAGGTCTATAATTTGATCGCTGTATCTTGATAACTACAAACCCTAACAACCATGTCAAACGAAACAACAAAAAACAATGATTTGTCCGCTCTCTCCGCCAATCTGGTTGAGACCTTGGGTAAAATTAACCAGCAGCAGGTTGAAATGATTACTAATGGGATTAAATCTGCTACGGATGTTTTTTTACCCTTGAGCAAAGCCTCTATTGAGCTTACTAACTCTTTTTTTAATGCGTTACTCCAGATATTGCAGAACGTGTTGTCAGCCATTGTTCCAAAACCGTCGACAGGAGAAAAGAAACTTATTGCTCCCGGCAATCCTCCTTCTATGAAATAGAGAGTATCTCCTCCTCCAGCAACTGCTGGTTGTAGAGTTCTGCGTAGAGATGTTTCTGCTGCAGTAGCTCCTCGTGTGTGCCACTCTCAACAATGGCGCCCTCCTTCAGCACCACAATGCGGTCGCAATTTTTCACTGTAGAGATACGGTGGCTGATCAGCAGGATGGTGGTGTCGGGGAGCTTCTGCAATAGTGCTTCAAAGATGCGTGCTTCGGTGTCGGTGTCAACGGCTGAAAGGGCATCGTCGAGCACGAGGAGACGGGGTTTCCAGGCAATGGCTCTGGCAATACATGCTCTCTGCTTCTGTCCTCCAGAGAGGTTGATTCCTTTCTCTCCAAGCATGGTCTCGAATCCATCGGGGAAATCCTCAACATCGTCATGGAGCATGGCTATTTTGCTTGCTTCAATGACAGCTTCGGCATCATCATTCCGATTTCCCCAGTTGATGTTGTGGGAGATAGTGTCGGAAAAGAGAAAGTTAACCTGGGGGACAAAGCCGATGAGTTCTCGCAAGGTGGTGAGTGGATAGCTTCGGATGTCCCGGCCATCAAGCAGGATTGATCCTTCGACCGGTTCATAGAGTCGCGGTATCAGGTTGACCAGTGTGGTTTTTCCTGATCCTGTTGCCCCGACGATTGCCACTTTCGAGCCAGCGGCAATGTCGAGCGTAATGTTGTTCAAGACAGGATTTTTCTCCTGCCCGGGGTAGTGAAACCTTATGTTCCGAAATGAAAGTGTGCCGGTAAAGTTTTTATTTTCACTATAGTTATTTTTCTTTTGGGTGATATCTGGCTTGATGTTGAATATTTCGTTCAGTCGTATCTGTGCAGATGCTGCTCTCTGGATAATAGAGGTGACCCAGCCAATGGAGATGATCGGCCAGCTCAACATGGAAACATAGACAATAAATTCTGCGATACCTCCTACGCTCATGCTTCCTTCAATAACGCTGATACCTCCTACCCAGACAACAGGGAGCAGTGAGAATGCGGTCATCGAGGTGAGAAAGGCGAAAAAGAGCGCTTGTAGTTTTCCGAGTGAGAGGTTTTTGTGATAGTACTCTTTGTTGATGGTTGCAAACCGCTCGATCTCAAAGGATTCGCGGGTATAGCTTTTTACAACCCTGATGCCGGAGAGGTTTTCCTGTACCAGATTGGTTATGGCTGCATAGCTCTCCTGAATGCTTTTCGATCGTTTCTGCATGGAGCTGCCGATTTTATAGACTGAATAGCTCAGAATGGGAGCGGGCAGCAGGGCGAAGAGGGTGAGTTTCGGGGAGATGGCAATCATTGCCACAAGCGCAAACACGAGCCTGAAAAAGGTGTTGAGGGAGTACATGATGCCGGGACCAAGAAACTCTCTGATGGCGTTCAGGTCATTCGTGCCTCTTGAGATGAGCTCGCCAGTGCTGGTGGTATTGTAAAACTCTCTTGGCAGGCTCTGAAGGTGCTGGTAATAGTCGTTTTTAAGGTCAAATTCGATGTTTCGTGAGGCGACAATAATGTTCTGGCGGACAAGAAAAAGAAAGTAGCCGCTCAGCAGGGCGAAAAGAAAATAGAGGCCGGTGTCCTGGAGAACGTCCGCCAGTTCAAACTTGTGACTCATGGTGTCAATGGCAAGTCCGATATATTTTGGGGCTATGACAGCGAAGAGGTTGGTCAGAATGATAAAGAGAAAGCCTGACCAGAGATTTTTTTTATACCTTAACAGATAAGGTTTGAGGCTGAGAAGATTTTTCATCCATCATTAGTTTTTGAAGTGACGGTAGCAATGTATAATAAGAATAGGGAAAACAAAATTTCATACTGGCGGCACTGTTATGGCATTTGATTCTACGAAGAGTTATTACTCGATCAGTGAGGTGACTAAAATTGCCGGGATACCTGCTTATCTGCTTCGTTATTGGGAGGGTTTTTTTAATGAGCTCACACCTGCAAGGGATACGCGGGGGAACAGGCGGTACACGAACCGTGATATTGCCATGGTGCTCAATATCAAGGATCTGGTCTATGAGAAAGGGTATAAACTTGGCAAGGCGAGTGAAATTGTCAAGGGCAAACCCCGCAATAGTGAAGATGATCATAAAACCACAGAGATTCTCAAGCTACAGAAGCAGATAGGCCATGAGAAGAGTCGTCAGAGCGTGGTTGATGAACGTCGTACGTTGCTTTTGAGGGAGATAAAGGTGGAGATTGAGGATATTCTCCAGTTGCTGGGGTAAAAGAGTTTTAAAGGGATAAAAAACAAAAAACCGGCTTTCACCGGTTTTTTGTTGAAACAAATCTGTTGCTTGCTTACTGAGCGTACAACACTTCAAACTGTCCGGTACCGCCCTTGCAGACGTGCTCGACCCAGCGGCCATAAGCGCCACCGCTCCAGCGATACTCTTCAAGGTTTTGTGAACGGAACTGAGGTGCAGCATAACGAACTTTGTAGCCTTTTGGCACGACAATCCTCAACTGCGAGTCTACAGTAAAGTCGTTCAGTTTCCCAACCATACCGTGGTGTACAAGAGGAATAAGGGGATGGTTCAGGATTCTGCGGAGTCCACCGCCAGCATCGACTGAAACGCCCGGGAATTCACCATCAACTTTGACTTCAATACCCTGTGAATCGGAACGGAAGGCAGCTTCAACTGACGCAGGTCTGGTCAGCTTGTCGGCAGGGAAAAGTTCCGCCCATCGTGCGATAGAATCAACAATACCTGAACCGCCATGGGAGAAACGCCATCTGGTGACACCGACAGGTCCCTTTTCT
>CAJEXL010000026.1 GCA_903994365.1 uncultured Chlorobiaceae bacterium
CCTGATACAAACATAAATCACCCGTAATTCCGCTCCAGAAACTTCAACACCCCTTGCTTTCAATTTCGTTATTTGGTCGGGGATTGATACTGCGGGTTTACTGTATAACATGGGCTTTTCAGCTTCTGAGATTAAAAGAGAAAATCCCGTAAAAAGCGAAAACCTGCCCGGGTGCGCTGTTCAAGTGGGAAGCGTGGCAGGTATTATTGGCTATAATGTAAGCAATTGAGCCTTTGCTGTCAAGCTTTATTTTAGAAGAGTTCATGCATTGAGATGGATATTTCCGGGACAAGGCCATATAATTTTTTGAAGCGGAATCAGCATATTCGACATGACGAGAGATTCGTACCCACGTGCAGTGTAATGAGCTATTGGGTCTATACGAAATGATGGTAGCAGATTATCTGGACTTGCCTTCTCTTGGCGCTTTTGTACTCAAGGGCGGCATGGTGGGTGATGCGTCGGGGCATGTTGAAGCGTAGGCGGTAGATCGCTTTCGCGGGGGCGGAGGGCTGAATATTTTTGTTCGAGGCAAGCAATTACATGAAACATAATCACACTTGGTGCTGATATTATTTGCATTTTTGCTTTTTTTGTGCAAATTTAAGATAAATATTAATAGATACCCCATGCTTGTAGAGTTCCGCGTTTCAAATTTTCGCTCGATCCGGGAAGAGCAGCGCTTGAGCCTTGTTGCGAATAGTGACAAGAGTCATTCGGATACTCATGTTATTCGAAGCGATGCGAAATCGGGCATTTCTCTGTTAAAATCTGCTGTTATCTATGGTGCTAATGCCAGTGGTAAGTCGAACCTTATCATGGCGATGTCATTTATGAAGATGGTTGTTGCTGAGTCGGCTACGCATATCAAGGAGGGTCAGAAATTTCTTTTTCAGCCATTCAAACTTGATGAAATTTCATCATCAAAACCGAGTGAGTTTGAAATTACCTTCATTATGGGTGGAGTCCGGTATCAATATGGCTTTTCACTGCTTCCTGACAGGATTACTTCCGAGTGGTTGCTAGTGTACAAAACATCGAAGCCGCAAGTCTGGTTTGATCGTCGGTACAATCCCGAGACCAATGAAGATGAGTATACCTTCAGTACTTTTTTAAGCGGCGAAAAAAAGCTGTGGCAGAAATCGACCCGTTCAAACTCATTATTTCTCTCCAAGGCTGTCGATCTTAACAGTAATGCTTTACGGCCTGTCTTTTTATGGATTGTGCAGCAGCTCCATATTATTGGCGCAGGAGAACAGCCAATGATAGAATTTTCAACCGCATTTGCTCAGTTGCCTGAAGGCAAGAAACAGTTGCTCGATTTTTTAACTGCTGCTGACTTAAGTATTTCAGAATTATCACTGGAGCTTCGTCAACAGCGAGAGGTTTCAGTCAGGGTTGAGGGGGAGAAACCTCCTGTTCATCAAGTGATTGATTCAGAAGCTCTGATGCCCATTTTTTTACATACTGGAGCCGAAGGAGCTGCGAAATTTGAATTTCATGATGAGTCAACGGGAACACAGCGTCTTTTCGCTTTTGCCGGGCCAATTCTTGATGTGTTACTCAAAGGAAGTGTCTTGATTGTTGATGAATTGGATGGCAGTTTACATACCAAAATTGTTCGTTTCCTGCTGAGTGTCATCAATTCATCGATGCGTAACACGAAAGGAGCGCAGCTTATTTTTACAACACATGATACATCCGTCATGGATGCAAAATTATTTCGTAGAGACCAGATTTGGTTTGTTGAAAAAGATAAGTTTCATGCAACACACCTTTATCCTTTGACAGATTTCAGTCCGAGAACAAACGAAGCTCTTGAAAAAGGGTATCTCGTTGGACGATATGGAGCGATTCCTTTTATCAATGACACGATATTTTAAGGGAAGCTATGGCTCGAGATAACCATCCGAAGATTCGGCAGGACAACAAATTACAACGGAAGAAGGCCTTGAAGACAGGGTCTGATCGTCTCCTGATTGTTACAGAGGGGGAAAAAACAGAGCCTTATTATTTTGGCGAGATCAGGTCGCACTATCGCCTGAGTACTGCCAGAGTGGAAATAATGCAGAGTAAATACGGGACGACACCTCAACAGGTCGTCGATTTTGCTGTGGATAAATGTAACGAGACAAAAGAATATGAAACCGTGTATTGCGTTTTTGACAGAGATGATCATCCGAATTTTTTGAATGCTCTCTATAGCGTCAAGGCGCAACACAGGAAACATAAAAATGACAACAAAGAGCGGATCAATTTTTATGCGACTCCCTCTATCCCTTGTTTTGAATTGTGGCTCTTGCTGCATTTTGTTCCTGTACGCAGCTATACGCACAGGTATGAGATTCAACGGCAATTGAGTGACTCTGACAAGCTCCCCGACTATGCAAAAGGGGGGCGTGGATACTTTGAAACGACCAGACTCCTGCTGGAGGTTGCTTATCAGCATGCTGATTTGTTGACAGCCAATGATCCGCTGGGAAGCGAAAAAAATACTGCGAATCCCTATACTTCTGTTGGAAAGCTGGTACAGCTCCTCACCTCAATGAATACGCGTTGGCAGGGACAATAATATTACTCAACCGGCTCTCCTTTATCATTTTACATTGCGTGAGCTTCTTGAGCTTACAACGCCGTTTTGGCGGCGAGGGGGGCAAGCACAGCCGGGCGGTGGCAATTCGGTCTGACAGGATCGTCAGAGTTATGATTGCTTCGGTGCTGGAGTAGGCGGCAGATGGTCGGAGATCAACATGAAGGAAACCAAGTGCTGAAGCACGCGCAGTGCTTCGCTGTCCACCTGATCGCATTGATTGATCAGCCTAAAGCTGACATGAGAAAAGCAACAAAGCCTCTTTTATACTATTTCCTTTGGCTTATAGCACGGGAAGAGACAGATTTCTAAATCATGAAGAGGCTCAAATGAAAACCAAAGTCCTCAAAGTTATGAAATTTACAGCGTGTTGAAAATAATTCAGCGAATAGGGAATAAACTTCGCTTATACATACTTTTCATCGCATTCAGCATGCAAATTCGCAGCGCGCAGGCGAAAGAACGCATGCAGAGCCATTTATGGCCTGCTGGCAAGCGGAGTGCGCAGAAAATGAAATTCGCCTTTTTGCAGGGCACCGGTTACCGTGCGTGTGGTATCGTAAAAACAATGTGGTGCACTGCATGGCGATTTGCTTTACTTTTGCAGTGAGCTTTGAACGCAGCGGCTTACTTCCATCCTGAGCGAATGAAGACTCCCCGCCACAGGTACCGGTGGTATCTGGTTTTAGAAAAAGCTTAACATGCTTCACCGCAAGCGGTCTGGAATTCAACCATGATAGATTGAAGAACGTATTTCATTCTTTCGGAACTTATTTGCAGTTATTGGTTGACATTCTATATATTATCTGCACTATTTGTCAACCAGCGATGAACAAGAACAACCATGTCTTCAGGTATGCCGTATCATTTCGGGGAGCGGCTTAAATCAGCCCGAAAGATGGCTGGATTATCGCTCCAGGAGCTTGCTGATACCATGATCAAGCCGGTTTCCAGGCAGGCTATCAATAAATATGAGCAGGGCAAAATGATGCCTGATAGTGAAATTCTGCTCTCTCTTGCCTCGGCCTTAAAGGTCAGGCCAGATTATCTTTTCAGGGAAAGTGTTCCTCTTGATTCGATTGAGTTCAGAAAACATGCAGTGTTGCCTGAAAAGGAGAAGGAGAAAGTTTTGGCTCAGAGCAGCGACATGCTCGAGCGCTATATGGATCTTGAGTCGTCTCTTGGTGTTGATTCTTCGTTCAACAATCCGCTTGCTGGTATTCGGGTGTCGTCAGTAGATGAGATTGAAGCGGTTGCGGATCGGCTCAGGCAAGAGTGGCACCTTGGTGTTGATCCTATCCCTGATGTTGTCGAGATGGTTGAAAATTTCAATATCAAGGTGGTGATGCTCAGAACTCATCCCGCCTTCGATGGTCTGTCTGCTTGGTCAGGTGTGGTGCCTCTTGTTGTGTTCAACAAGGCGCGTGATACGGTGCGCCGGCGGTTTACCGTTTTGCACGAGCTGGCTCATCTGTTGCTTGTATTTCAGGCGGGGAGTGCGAAGGAGAACGAGAAGCTTGCCCATGCGTTTGCTGGTGCGTTTTTGTTCCCGAAAGACTCCTTTATAAAAGCATTTGGCACAACGCGCACGCATTTTACCGTAAGAGAGCTGCTGGAGATGAAAGAGTATTTCGGTATTTCGGTACAGGCCTTGATGGCTCGCGCGAAAAGCCTTGGAATTATTACTGATAGTGTCTACAAGCGCTTTTGTATTGCATGGGCCCCCTATCGGATCGAAGAACCGGGTGAATACCGCTCAAAAGAGGAGCCATCGCGGTTTCGGCAACTGCTCGACAGAGCTGTAGCAGAGGAGATTATAACGATGAGCAAAGCCGCTGAGCTTTCCGGGATGTCGCTCACTGAGCTGCAACAGGAGATGTCCTTTATATAATTTCTCAACAAGCACTGAATGGTGATTGTAGCTCTCCAAGATGCCAATATTCTGATTGACTTGGTTAAAATTGGTCTGGCGGATCTTCTGTTTCAGCTCAATATGGACATTCGTACGACCGATGTTGTGTGGCAGGAGATTGATGCTTTGCAGCAAGTGGTGCTACAGCCGTTTATTGATAATGGGCTTCTGGGTATAGAACGGTTCAGTGCTGTTGAAGTAGTTGAAATTGCTGCCAACACCAGAAAGTATCGTGGGGTTTCATTTGAAGATTGCTCCTTACTGGTTGCTGCAAAACGGGAAAATGCTATGGTGATCACCGGCGACAGAAAATTGCGTAAGGTTATTGAAAAAGAAAAGATAGAAGTTCATGGCTGCTTGTGGCTGTTTGATCAACTTGTTGAGTCTGGCATCATCACTTCTGCTTCAGCAGCTCAAAAACTGAAGGTGTTGCAAGGCATTAATGCCAGGCTCCCCGAGCATGATGTTGGTAATAGGATAAAGCGATGGTTATAAGCAAAACAAGTGATTGATTCTTTGCCAAATAATGTTTCACTGGATGAAATAATTCATGCACTTTACGTGTCTATCAAATTTTCACATAGCGAACAAGAGATTCTGGAAGGCAAGGGGATACCCCAAGTCAATGCTAGGGAAAAATTGGACAATGGCTGAATTGATGTGCAGAGATTTTTTTCGTTCGAATCCAATTTTGTGATAGCTTTTGCTATAAGAATGAGAAAGTCGAAACTCCTGAATGGCATGAGAATATACTTCAGGAAAGAAGAGAAAGCATTGCCTCTGGAAATGCAAAATTTATCTCCCTCTTGGCGCTTCTAACGTTTACTTTTTTTTGATATGCCAACCGTTCTAATTCTTGCCGCAAGTCCACATGATCAAGACCGTCTCCGGCTTAATGCAGAGGTTCGTGATATTCGCCAGGCATTACAGCGATCACGCAATCGAGAAGAGTGGAAGATTGAAAGTAATGAAGCCGTGACGGTTGACGATCTACGCAGAGCATTACTTGATTGTCGACCAACCGTGGTACATTTTTGTGGACATGGCGGTGGTGATGCTGGTCTATGTTTTGAGGATGCTGATGGTAACACCAAGTTGATAGACGCAGTTCCTCTAACCAAGTTATTTCATCATTTTAAAGAAGAGCTAAAGTGCGTTTTTCTAAATGCTTGCTATTCTGATGTACAGGGTAAGGTGATTCAGCAAGAGGTTGACTATGTCATTGGAATGAACGCAGCGGTGGGTGACAAGTCCGCCATTAAATTTGCTGTTGCATTCTATGATGCGGTGTTTGCGGGTACTGATTTCCGAGTTGCTTTTGATTTGGGTTGTTCAGCACTTGATCTTAGCCAACTGCCTGACACGGACGTTCCTGTTTTTATGACGGGTTCGCATCTTTCTTCAACTGTGCTCTCTTATTCAGCTCATGTACCGGAAATAGAGAGGGTTCTTTATTCGTATTTTAATACGCCTTTTTTTGAACGTGCCAGTTTTACAACAACTGGAGAGTCATTACGTCCCGCAATTAAAACATACTATGGGGATAGAATGCATCGAAATGTTAATAAAGTAAGTGTGATTAGTATTAAACCCATTACTGATGAGCATTGGTGTGTTGAAGTTTCTGGAGCGGAATTACGGGTGATTTATGTTTGTATCAGGAACAGAAGTGTGTTCGTTGAGTGGGAAGCCAGCGTTGGTCTTTGGAGTATTCCAATAAGGACATATCTCGCATTAGGTACAAGAGAACCCGTTGTGGCGAGGATTAAAGCAAAGCTGGATACATACTATAACTTGGATTTTGCATCACAAAAGAATCGCTTTCAGTCAATCAGTCTTGAAACGGGGGGGCCAAGTTTTGAATCTCTCCATGGATATGTAAAACGTGATTCTAAGGAATATGATGACTTGATGGAAATCCTGTCCGATGGTAATGAGCATGCGATTACTCTTGAACTTATTCAGGTTATTGATCAAACCGACATGCCCTTGATTAATAAGGTGTTATCTCGAACATGGATTTATTCTCAGCCAAAAGAAAATTGTGTATAGAAAGATTAGATGTTTTATTTATGCCAGTTAAACCACCATTCAGTCGAAGAAATGTTTGTTCCCCATGGGTACAGGACGATTTCCCGGATTCTGCACGCACAGCACTTTTACACCTCCTGGATGATCTGGTTGACCGAAGGTATGTCAAGGGATGGATTGAAATTGATAGAGAGATGCGACGCATTAATAGGGTAGAACTGCGGATATATGATCGGCAAGGCGATGAGTCTTATTTGGATGCCTGCCATTCTGTAGAACAACTTTTGAGAACATCAGAGTGGCAAAAGATTTTTGACTTTTGTGAACGTCTGCAATCTCATCTTGCATCCTCAATCGACGATTGGAATGGACATGTAGAAATTGACCGTGGAGAAGCGCAGTTATACATTGGTGATGAACTGCAACGAATCTTCCTCGAAGAAAACTTGGCATTTTCTTTCGATCAGGAGCAAGGTGAAATTCAGCGCAGAGGAAGAGGGCATACGTTACAGCAGATCGCAAAAGCAGAGCCAACGCTTGGTGACCCACGTCTGGATAACGCACGTGAGCACTTCACAAAAGCAGTGCAGTATTTTAATAATCGTACCAGACCTGATTATGAAAATACGGTGAAAGAAGCCGTTTGCGCGGTTGAAGCGGCTGCGCGAAATCTTTTTCCTCACGTCAAAGCAAAAACCTTGGGTGAAGTCGTCAAGCAAATTCAAGGTTCTGGCGAAGGTCAATTACCAAAACCTCTCGCTGACTCAATAACGGGCCTTTATGCTTATCGAAATGCGGGCGACGGAGTGAGTCATGGCGGTGCAGATGGAGGAAAAGCAACTCCTGCAATTGCCGAATATGCAATGGCTGTAGCGGCATCACAAATAATTTTGCTCCATGAGATTGCCTCTCTGCCGAAAGCAGATGTTCCATTCTGATGGCTGATTGAACAAGTAACAATGTCCCAATTCCCTTGCACAATGAACTAAATACTCAACCCATTTTTACCTAACACACAACGCTTCATGAACATCCTTCAGTACGAATCAAAAATATGGGCAACCGCCGACCTCCTTCGCGGCAGTGGAATCAAAGAATCAGAATGGCCCTCATTTATGATGCCGTTTTTTGCATTGACCATGATCGAAAGCCGGTTGGTGCGCATGTTCGATGAGCTGAAAAAGGAGATTGGCAAAGAGGCTTTTGAGCGCATTCAAAAAAACGATCTCTACGACCTGATCCGCGACAAGGGGCAGGGTTACAACATCTTCATTTTTGAGAAAGGCCAGACCCTGACGGATATCTGTAAAAATGACAAATCATTTGAGATAGATTTTGATGCTTATCTGAAAGGTTTTGATGGTGAAACCAAAGACCTTCTCGGCGTTGACAGTGGCGACGGTGAGAAGTTTCTCGACATCAAGGGAGTCATTACCAAGCTGAAAGCCAAGAAGGTCTTGCTCGGTTATACCACCTTGTGGGCAGCGATTGATCTCAAACCCTTCAACAACTCTGAAATCACCACGCTGGAAGAGCACATCAAGCGGAAGTGGGCCGATATTTCTGCCGAAACTGCCGGAGAGCAGTACACCCCTGACGATGTGATTGCGCTCATTGCTGAAATCATAGCTTCAAAGATTGAGGAGTCCGACACCCTGCTCAAACTCTACGACTGCACCTGCGGAGGCGGCAACCTGCTCTTTGGTGTTGAAGATCGGATCAACCAGAAATTCCGCCGTCTCACCCAGACCTACGGGCAGGACTGGAACGATGCGCTTTACGCCCTGGCCAAAATTGAGAGCCGCTTCCGGCCCGATTCCAAAATTGCGCATGGCAATACGCTGGTAGAGGATAAATTTGATAATGAAGAGTTTGATGTGGTGATTGCCAATCCCCCTTACGGTGTGAGCTGGGCAGGTTACCAAAAAGACATTACCAACGATAAAACAGGCCGCTTCAAATTCCTGCCCTCCATTTCAGATGGGCAGTTGCTCTTCATGCAGCACCTCATCTCCAAGCTCGACAGCGTGGGCATGGGAGTGGTGGTTCATAACGGTTCAACCCTCTTCAGTGGTGATGCCGGTTCCGCTGAAAGCAATATCCGGAAATGGATGCTCGACAGCGATATTGTTGAAGCGGTGATTCAGTTGCCGACCGATGAATTTTTCAACACCGGCATTTACACCTACCTCTGGGTGCTCAATAAAAACAAGCAGCCGCATCACCGGGGCAAAGTGATGCTCATCAACGCCAGCGACAAGTTCAAGCCGTTAAAAAAGTGCAAGGGCTCCAAGCGCAAAGAGATTGACGAAGCAAGCCGTCTTGAAATTGTGGCCACCCTCACCGCTTTCCAGAATACCGACTACGCCCGCCTTTTCGACAAAGAGTATTTTTACTTCAACAAGCAGGCCATCATGCTCACCAATGTGGATGCAGAAGGGAAAAGCTTTGAAGAACATTTGCCATGGAAGGAAGATAAACAGGGTGAAATGAAGCGGGCCAGTTCATTGGAGCTTGCACCGCTGAAGATAAAGCAGGGTGATCTTGAACTGAGTGAATTTTGCATGACCGACTATGATGCGACCGAGTACATGTCGCTGGAGGAGTATTGCTTTGATACCATCAAGCCGCTCTTTGGGCAGCTTGACTACAAGGAAGAGCCTCTGGTAATCACCACAGATGACGCCAGCTATTACTACGACAATGAGCAAGAGAGCCTGATAAAAGAGGTGAATGGTGTAAAAGAGGCGCTTGGCTGCGGGAAGATTATCGTTACGGCCACCTTCAAAAAGGCAACAAAAAAGCTGACGGAGCGCATTCTGGTCACGGTGGAACTGACCCCTGATTACCAGAAAGATTATGAGATTATTCCATTCCACAAGGATGTGGAGGCCAATCTGGCGGCTATCGAGGCTTTTATGGCGCGGTACATCACCAAACCCTTTGTCTATCTGGAAAATGTTGTTGGCGTTGAACTGAATTTCAACAAGATATTTTATCAGCCCGGAAAGCTCCGCCCTGTACATGAGATTGTGGCGGAAATTGCCACGCTTGATGAAGAGTTGAAAGCTCTTGAAGAGGAGTTGGCGTTATGAGTGGCAGTCACGTGACGCGCTATGCGGCGTATAAAGAGAGCGGGGTTGAGTGGATTGATATTATCCCTGATTCGTGGAAGATTTTGCATTTAAAGAATTGTGTTCGGAAGAAAATTACTGATGGCCCACATGTCACACCAAATTTTATAGATGACGGGGTGCCATTTTTATCCGTAGAGGCGGTACAGGATGGTGGTCTGAATTTTGCGTCCAAAAGAGGATATATTTCTGAGGCGGATGATCGACTGTTTTCCTTGAAATGCAAACCAAAAAGAAACGATATTTTTATTGTAAAGTCTGGATCAACAACAGGAAAGGTTGGTTATGTATCAACTGATGAAAATTTTAATATTTGGTCGCCTTTAGCCTTGGTAAGGTGCGGGAAAAATTTTTACCCGCGCTATGTTTTTCTGTTTTTTTCCTCCTCATATTTTCAACAACAAGTTGAAAGGTTTTGGTCATTCGGTACCCAGCCGAATATTGGTATGGGCGTTATAGAAGCACTTCAGATTGCAGTTCCACCACTTCCAGAACAAACAGCCATTGCTGCATACCTCGACAAGAAAACAGCACAGATTGACCGGCAAGTAGAACTGCTCAACAAAAAGGTGGTGCAGTATGGCAAGCTGAAGCAGTCACTGATCAATGAAACCGTTACCCGTGGATTAGACAGCTCTGTTCCGATGAAAGAGAGCGGGGTCGAGTGGATTGGGCAGGTGCCATCCCATTGGGAGATTTTACGCGGTAAAGACATATTTGAACAAACCAAGAATAAAGCTGGTCTGGTTAGCTCTTCATATGACGTGCTTTCATTAACACTCAAGGGAGTGATAAAACGAGATCTTGATAATATGAAGGGGAAAATCCCAGCATCATTTGACGGTTATCAAATTGCTAATCCCGGTAACTTAGTTTTATGTCTTTTTGACATGGATGTAACGCCAAGAATAGTCGGTTTTGTGAACCAGTTGGGTATAATTACAAGCGCCTATACTGTCCTTAGAGGGTTGAAAAATGTGGACATGAAATATTTTCTCTATTACTATCTTGAGCAAAATCGTAATGGGTCTTTATTAGCAAATAGTAAAACGTTGCGCTCAACAATGACCTATGATTTATTTTCGCAATTACAACTTCCAGTTCCGCCAATAACAGAACAAACCGCCATCGCTGCATTCCTCGACGAGAAAACCGCGCAGATTGACCGAATCGTTTCTACCATCAATACCCAGATCGACAAGCTGAAAGAGTTGCGCAAGACGCTGATCAATGACGTTGTCACTGGCAAAATCAAGGTTATCACTGAAGGAGAACTGGCATGAATGAACTGCACCTGCAAGACCGCTTTCTCATTCCCTTTTTTCGGGAGGGGCTGGGTTACAGGGAGGTCAAGGCCAACACGGTTACCCAATCGCTGATTATTGAGGAGGACTTGCAGGCCTTTCTTGAAGAGAGTTCTTTTAACCGGAAGCCCTACGAAACGCTGCTGAAAAAGTTCAAGGGCAACAAAAAGGCGTTGCTGCATGAAGTGATGGCTTTGATTGCAGATCGCATGGCGAGCAGCCGCAACATGGCGCTCTTTATCAATGCGAACAAGTCAATTTCGCTGCAAGGGGTGAAGCTCTATCTCTTCTACACCAGCGACAGTGTGATTCATGGCAATGCCCTCTTTGATGAGAATATCTTTTCGGTGGTGCAGGAGCTGCCCTACAAATTCAACGTTCAGGGTGCGCAGATTTATGCCTTCCGGCCTGATCTGGTGCTCTTTGTGAACGGAATCTACCTCGGCTACAGCGAGCTGAAAAGCAATTATACCAGCCAGAGCGCCAGCAAGAACGGGCGGGGCAAAGTGCTGAAGGATTACTTTGAGGCGGTAAAGGCCTATCATCTGCACATCGAAAGCAACAGCTTTCTCGGTGACAAGGAGAAGCAGGCATACCGACGAGATTTTCTGAAAATCTTTGAAAGTGCCATTCATATCACGACCACTGATATTGGCGAAACCTATGTTATCCGCTCCATCTCCGACTATTTCGAGGAGATCATGGAAACATGCCGCCAGGGTAAATTTGACCGCGAAGAGGTTGAAAAAAACGCTACAGCAGTGTTCAAGCACTATCCATTACTGAACCCTGAAGCCGATAAAAAGGAAAAGCTCAAGGAGCTGTTTGCTGCATTGTATGGCAAGCTGATGATTGAGAAAGAGATTTTGTACTACAACTTCATCGAGCGTGATGTTTATGTCAACAACGGTGTCAAAGAGGTTAAAAACGAGCTTGGCCACTTGATCTCCCCCCGTCCGAAACAGAAGTTTGGTACCGACAAAATTCTTGCCAAAATCGACGAGTTCTTGGCGCACGAACAGGAGCCAGACTATTTTGAAAAGCTTCTTGAACGCCAATTGGCCGGGGTCTCCGAGGCAAAAAGAAAAGAGCTGCTGGAAAAGCGCAAGGCTTACTCAAACAACAAGAATGTCTACTCCCTCTTGATGCAGTACGCTGCCGGGTTTGGCAAATCGAACATTATCGGCTGGTCTGCCCTGCAATTGAAAGATTTGCGCCGTCCTGACAGCGCCGGCAAGATGCACTATGTCTACGACAAAATCATGATTGTGGTCGATCGCCTGCAGTTGCGGAGCCAGATTGATTCGCTCATGCTCAACATGAATGTCGATAAGCGCATGGTGATCGAGGCGACCAACAAAAAGACGTTTCAGGATGCGCTGGCCTCCGACGTGCGGTTGGTGATTGTGAATCTGCAGAAGTTCGGGTCAGTCAAGGAAATGCTTGATGCTGAGGTGCTGAAAAAGCTTGCAGGGTTGCGCATTGTCTTTCTGATTGATGAAATTCACCGCTCAAACAGCGGCGAACAACACGAAGAGATGATCAGCATTTTTGACGAGTTGCAAAGCCCCTTTGATGGTGCTGCCTATTCAGGGAAAGCAATCAAGAAAAATCTGATTATCGGCTTTACCGCCACCCCTGACGACCACGCCCTCGCCCGCTTTGGCGAGTTCAGCGGCTATGCCGAGAGCGAAAAATTGTGGCGCCCCTTCGACAGCTACACCATGAAAGAGGCCATTGAAGATGGCTTTATCCTCAATCCACTCAAAAACATTGTGCCTGTTGCCTCCAAAATGTTGTTTGATTTGCCAAAGCATCCGCTCGAAGGTTTTACAGAACAAGACTACAGGGATGCGCAGAAAAAGCAAATCTATGAAAACCGTGACCGCATAGATGCCATTGCCAAATATGTCGCCGACTTGCTGGTAAAGGATGTCTACCGGCAAATCCGGGGAACAGGCAAGGCGATGCTTGCGGTCTATTCAATCAAAGCGGCTATTGCCTATAAAGAGCGGGTAACCGAGCACTTCAGGGCATTGGTGAAAGAGTCGAAGTATGAAAAATATGCTGACGCTCCAATCCATGTGGTTTATTCAAGCAACCAGGAGGAGCAGAGTGCCAGCGGACTGAATGGCGGATTAACGGAAGAGAAGGTGCTGGAGAGTTTTGCTCTGAATAAAAACGGTCTGATGATTGTGGTTGCCAAACTGCAAACCGGCTTTGACGAAAAGAAACTGCACACCCTGTTTCTCGACAAGGAGATCAGGGGAATCAGCGCCATACAGATCATCTCCCGCGTTGACCGCACCACGAAATACAAGTATGACTGCAAGATTGTTGACTTTTCCTACAACAACGTGAACGTCCAGAACATCAAAGATGCCTTCGAGCATTACTCGGATGTGGTCGTCAGTGACTTCGATCCCTTTGGCGATAAAAAGGTACTTGAAGTACTGCTGACAGAGCTGAAACGCTCCGATACCTTCGACAAATTTTTCATCCCATTCATGGCCATTTACCGCGATGCCGCCCTGCGTGATGAGCCCGAAAACTATCTCGATTTCGAAAGCAGCCTGAAGAAATACCTCGATGCCAACCCGAAGCATACCGCCGATACCAAAGCCAAAGCGACGCAGTATTTCACCATTCTCAACCGCATCGAATATGTCATTGAGCTCGATGCCAAGTTCAGTGAGCCCGGATTCTTGTTCTTCTGGCGCAAATTCAACACACTCTACAACATACTGCATCGACCCGAAGAGATCAAAGACCCGATTGAGGTCTACTTCGACAACCAGATCGGCATGGTTGAGGTGGTAGCGAAGGATTCACCAAAGACAGGAAAGAGGCCCACAGTGCTTGCAGAGGGCTCACTACCCTGGTTAGGAAGTCAGTTTGATATACTGGCCATCATTGCCGCCCGCAACGAACAAGAGGCAAGAACAGGTTCCCTGATCAAAGATTTTGAAGCCAAAATCGCCGACTTTTTCCGCTACATCCGCGACTCAAAGGAGTGCGAACGGTTCATCGTCAAAATCAAATCACACGTCTCCGAAGAAGAGATTTACAACGACTTCGCCATCATCTATCGCCGCTACAAAGCACTCCACCGCCAAACCATCGGGGATTATTTCTTCAAGGAGACGGAGGATTTGGTTAACAAGCTTTGTGATGATTTTGAACGGACGGTGGAGGGGTAATAGTAGTGTTAAAATTGATAATACTCTGCTGAATTAAAAAATTGACGTAACTATTGACGCCATGTTCGACCCTGAAAATTTTGAGGCAATTCTTAATCTGGACGATACAGATTTATTGAATCTTCCCACAGAGGAAGATGACCGCTGCGAGTTCAAAAGCAGTATGACAAAAGATGATGATCTTGGTAAAAAGATATGTAAAGCAGCGTCTGGGTTCTGGAATAGTGGCGGAGGTCTCTTCGTTATCGGTGTTAATGATCATGGTCAACCTGATGGTGGAATCTCCTTGAAGATTGGCAACCAGTCAAGAAAAGACTGGATTGATAAGGTGCTTATAAAAGTTGAGCCACGAGCTTCTTATGAAGTACAGTGTATAAAAAATGATAAGGCGGGCTTAAACATCGGGAATGAAAAAGCAGTGATTTTGATTGGCTTTGCTTCCAGCCAACATGGACCACACATGTTTGATAACCGATATTATTTGCGAGCTGGCGCTCATACTGTTCCTGCTTCGCAATTTCTTGTTGATGCAATCTACGCTCGACGGGCTTTTTGTTCGCCTTTGCTACGGCATGTTATCCGACAAAAGCCAGAAGACGTTAATACCTTGCAGATTGGTATCGTCTGCTTAAATGATTCGCCAGCGCTTAACGTGGAGATTACTCTGAACCCTTTTCCTCCCTCACTGAAGCAATGGGAAATAAACTTTCCACTTGTTGTTCCTGTAATTTCAAAAGAGAGTCATTTTTTCTTTGACTTTGATCGGTTGAATTTTTCTCAGAAACCAGATAAAATTTTTTGCTTACAAGTCAAATACAATGACCTTGCAAATCATGAATATCATGCACAATTCACCATTGACGAAGGGAAACAGCTCGGACCGAATTTTGGCGCACACGGGGAAAAGGATCAGCAACTCCATAAAATAGCTGTTGCTATTGATATGCTAACATATGAAATCAGTGAAAAAAAATATAAGATAACCCGCAACATACTATAGCCCCCCCTTGTGATGCTCTTTTACTCAAGTGCGCTTTGCTTGGTGGTGGTGATGGACGTTAGGGAGCAAAGGCGGTTGACCGCTTTGGCGGGGGATAATTCCTGATAAGTGCATTATCTTTTATAAAAAAAGTTTCCGGTATCTTCGCTCGCCAATGCGCCGTTGAAAGTCTCTTCTTGGTATGGCCATTACTCTCCCACTGTAGTTTGATTTTCGCAGTAGGGGTTCATCATCATTGGCATAACGCTGGTACGCATTCTTGGTATGCCTCCGAGTCGGCCCTGGAGATAACTTTTCCGGATATCTTTGTCGTAGCGGACATCTTTATAGTCGCTGAATGACAACAGGCAGGATGAGCCTGACGCATTGCGTTCAGCGACCCACGTTTCATCACGCCGGAACAGTTGCTGATCCATCAGCAGCACGTCATGGGTGGTGAACAAGAGCTGGCAACGACTCTCCTGCGAACAGTTTTCAAGATAGCCTTCCAGAAGTGAGCGGGTCAGCAGGGTGTGCAGACTGCGATCAAGTTCATCAATGATATAGACCTTTTTTGATGAGGGGGCGGAGAGTTCCAGAAAAGCTGGCAAGAGATCAATCACCCGCCGGGAGCCATCTGACTCCTGTTGTAACTCAAATTTTGCCTCGGTTCCGTCTGCTTTTTGATGAAAGGTTACCAGCTTCCAGGCAATGAGTTCACCCTCTTTTCGTGTGACCACATAGCGGTCAAGATCAGGCTCCAGTCGTATCGCTTTCCCCTCTTTGACCTCTTCCTGTATCAGGTTTTTTATGGTATCAGGAAATGGCAAATTGTCAAACGGGATTTTCTCACCACCGAGATGAGTGATTCCGGTGTCAAGTTTTGGCAGCATGTTGTTCATGGTGGCATACAAGGGATGCCCTTCATCCAGAAACTGCTCGAATGGTTCAAATCTTGAATCGGGAGCAACCAGTTCCAGAATATTCCTGAACCAGTTGTAGACCGGACGGAAGGTTTCAACTTTTTGTGAAACCGAGTTGGTGAGAAATAACTGATTATCGCGTGTACCCTGAAAGGCAAACTCAAGGAATGGGCGCTGTTCAAGGCCAGAGCCAAAATCTATCGCCCCATGGTGCCGGTGGTAGAGTGTTTTTTCACTTCCCGATGTAATTTCGATCAGCTTCTCTTCCAGAACAGCTTTTCGGGTAAGGGTAAAACTGAATTCATAAATCGATTCATCAATGAGGAGTTCAAATGAAAAACTGGAAGGCTTTGACGTGCTTTGCGTATCGAGGCGGAAGGTCTCGACGGGAATCAGGGTATCGGGCAGGGTTCCTCTGACCACCAGATTTTTGGCAAAACTCAGCGCCTTGAAAAAGTTTGTCTTTCCCGAGGCATTGCCGCCGTAAATTGCCGCGATCGGCAGTATCCGTGTCGAGTATTTTGCTACCTTTGGAACGCGATCGCTATGCTGCCGTTCGCGGCTGGCAATCATGGAGAAGGAGGCTGGCTCCATGAAGGATGCCCAGTTTTCAAGAGAGAAATTGATTAACACAAGAGGTCTGTTTTGTGAGATAAAATCACTTTCTGCAAGCATAAAATATTCTTTTCAGAAGACTATCCTTCATTGAAAGAGAAAATTTCTCATAAGATTGTTTTGACCGGTGGTATTTTTCGGGGCGTTGTCATCGTATGGTTGGATACTTTCTTGCAATCCATTTGTACTATCGCCTTCAGGAGAAGTATCTTTTAAAGGAGAATTTCACTGTGCGAAAAAAATATTTTGAGACCTCAGCAGATGCCATGATATCCGTTTTAAGCATTTCTTAAGCTTGGCTTTCGACTTCTTTAAGGTTCTGTCAGATATATTTTGTTCACAAAGAGAGAGAGAAGAGTGAACTATTGTCTAATAACTTAAGGAGAGTGTCATGAAATGTCCCGCTTGTCAAGTTGATCTGCTACTTTCTGAACGTCAGGGGATTGAAATTGATTATTGTCCATCATGCCGTGGAGTCTGGCTTGACCGGGGTGAGCTGGATAAAATCATAGAACGGGCTGCTCCTCAGCCGCGCACTGCGGATTATGCTCAAGAATATCGTAAAGAGGAGTCGCATCATGGTCACCATGACGATGATCACGATTATTACATTGATCCTCGAACGGGAAAGAGAAAGAGAAAAGGGGGAGCGCTTGGATTTCTTGGCGAACTGTTTGATTAGTTAAAGAGTACATGATTTCATCGAAAACCATAAACTTTTAAATAGGGAGCAACCTGTGAAAAAAAAACAGAGTATCATGTTTGGGTTACTTTTTCTTTTGTTAACCCTGTTGACTTCGACCTCAGAGCTTCGTGCTGCAGGACTTGATATTGATGGACATGCTGTAACTACAGTACCCATAGGAAATCAGGTTTGGATGCATGAAAATCTTAACGTAAGTCGTTATCGAAACGGAGATCCGATTCGATATGCCGGTTCGAATAAAGAGTGGCTTGATGCTGGCGCAAAAGGTGAAGGCGCGTGGTGCTACTATAATAATGATTCGGTTAAAAGTGAAAAGTATGGTCGTCTCTATAACTGGTTTGCAGTACATGATCCTCGTGGTCTTGCTCCTGCCGGTTGGCATGTGCCAAGCGACCAGGAGTGGATGGTTTTGGCAAAAACTCTGGGCGGCACAAATGTAGCTGGTGGCAAAATGAAGTCCACAGAATTGTCAATCTGGGTTACTCCCAATGTCGGGGCTGACAACAGCAGCTATTTTAGTGCATTACCGGGCGGCATGAGAGGGATAGACGGAGGGTTTTACTTTGCTGGTGAGAGCGCTTATTATTGGTCCGATTCTGAGTATACTCCCACAGTCGCATGGTACAGTGCCCTTAATTTTCATCTGACAACGCTTGTTCGAAGTGGGGAACAAAAAATTGATGGAATGTCTGTGCGTTGCATCAAGGATTGATCTTTGTGACTTGATTTGCCAGGAGAGAGTTGTTTTGACGGCTTCTCCTGGCTATTCTTACCTATTTAGTGATGTAAACTTGGCAGCATAATGACAAAAGCACAACAAAATTATAATTTTCAGAAGATTGTCGCGGTTACCGGTGTTGTGCTTTTTGTCATTAAAATGGGCGCATGGTACCTGACCAATTCAGTAGCTATTCTTACCGATGCACTCGAGAGTACGGTCAATGTTACCAGCGCCTTTATAGGATTATACAGCCTCTATATCTCGGCAAAGCCAAAAGATAGTCACCACCCTTACGGGCATGGGAAGGTAGAGTTTATTTCAGCTGCAATTGAGGGCACATTGATTGCCTGCGCTGGCTTGCTCATTATCTATGAGGCGATCAAAAACCTTCTTGGCACTCCTGCGCCGATCGGCAAGCTTGATTATGGCATACTTTTGATAACGGCAACCGCTGTAATAAACTATGTCGTTGGCGCGATTGCCATCAAAAAAGGAGGCCAGAATAACTCTCTTGCCCTTGTTGCCAGCGGCAAACATCTCCAGTCAGACACCTATTCCACTATTGGTATCATCCTCGGCCTGATTCTCCTCTATTTTACAAAAATGCTCTGGCTGGACAGCGTTGTTGCCCTGCTGTTTGCCCTGCTCATCGTCTATACCGGATACAAGATTATTCGTGACTCGCTCAGGGGAATTATGGATGAAGCAGACGAAGAGTTACTGAAAAAAATGGTTGACCTGCTGGAGGCTCATCGTCCTCAGGAGTGGATTGATCTGCACAATATGCGCATTATCAAGTACGGCAGCACACTCCATCTTGACTGCCATCTGACGGTTCCCTGGTACCTCAATGTTCACGAAGCTCATCGGGAAATCGACAAACTCAGCCAACTGGTCAACGAAAGTTTTGGTGAAACTATCGAGTTATCTGTCCATACGGATGGCTGTCTTGACTTTTCGTGTGAAATATGTCAAAAAGAGGGCTGCACTGTTCGTAAGGCAGAATTCAGGCGCAGAGTAGAGTGGACGGTTGAAAATGTTTCGAATAATCACAAGCACAACGCATCATTAACTCTCAATTAAATAGAGGCCATCAGTGAAAAAAGCATTACGAATACTCTCCATTTCGTTTATCGCTCTCATGGGTATGACTGTTTCAGCTTGCGACAACGTGTCAGATGAGTCAAAAAACAGTGTACTGAGTACGGGAGCAAAGATTGGCACTGGCGCGCTTGATGGTTCGATTGCCGAGTTTTCAAAAGCACTAAAACTTGACTCCACGTCGGCCAAGGTCTATGTTGGCAGAGCCGCCGTTAAATATACTGCAGGAGACAACAAGGGGGCCATTACTGACCTTACGAAGGCTGTTGAACTGGATCCCAAATCAGCAACGGCATATTCTGCCAGAGCAACCGCAAAATTCTTCGAAGGCGATATTGCCGGTGGAGTGGCCGATGTTATCAGCGCAGGAAAGATTATGGTTTTTTCTTCATTTGGCAGGGAGTGAGGCAACTGATGAACCTTCAGCAACAGGGATGTGATGTTCCGGGTGATTTTGCAGGTAAAAATTTAACAGGAGTGAGTTGATGGCTTTGGAACAGTGGCATACGTTGTCTGCACAGGAGGCGCTTGAAAAAACAGGTTCTTCTGCTGCTGGCCTCACTCATGCGGAGGCAACCAGTCGCCTTGGGGTTTATGGCCCTAATCGTCTTGAAGCTGAGCGTCGGGCAAGTCCCTGGCTTTTGTTGCTTGAACAGTTTAAAAATGTTCTGATTCTTACCCTTCTTTTTGCAACGATTCTCTCGGCTTTTCTTGGCCACGGTGTTGAGGCCGTTGCCATTGCCGTGATTGTCGTCTTTGCTGTGCTGCTCGGTTTTGTTCAGGAGTTCAAGGCTGAACGGGCTATTGAGGCGCTCAGGGCAATGGCGGCTCCACTCGCAAAGGTGCTGCGTGATGGAAAGGAGATCATGATCGATGCTTCTGAGATTGTGCCTGGTGATGTGGTGATGCTGGCCGCCGGAGATCGTGTGCCTGCCGATGCAAGGCTGCTGCAGGCGATGAACCTGCGTGCCGACGAAGCGTCGCTGACGGGGGAGTCGTTGCCCTCTGAAAAGGAGGCTGGAGCGATTTTTTCTGCAGAGGCAACGCCGGGCGATCGTAAAAATATGGTTTTTGCCGGTACAGCTATCAGTTACGGTCGTGCAACAGCGCTTGTGGTTGCGACTGGTATGCAGAGTGAATTCGGTCGAATTGCCACGATGCTGCAAGGGGTTAAAACCGAAAAAACACCGCTTCAGAAAAATCTCGATAAAGTGGGCTCGCTCTTGGCGCGAGCCGCCTTTGTGATTGTGTTGGTTATTGTGGCTTTCGGGGTGTTTCGTGGCCAGTCTTTTATTGAAATGCTGATTTTTGGCATTGCGCTCGCTGTAGCCGTTGTGCCTGAAGCGCTTCCCGCCGTGGTGACCATCTCTCTTGCTCTTGGCGTTCAGCGCATGGTAAAGCGTCATGCTCTCATGAGGCGGCTGCCTGTGGTGGAGACCCTTGGAAGCACCACGGTAATCTGCTCGGATAAAACCGGCACGCTTACGCGGGATGAGATGACCGTGCGAGCACTCTACACCTCAGGAACGTTGATTGAGGTGACCGGTTCTGGCTATCTGCCTGAAGGTTCTCTCACCGTTGAGGGAGGCGGGGTTCTGCCTGAAAGTGTGCGGGAGCTTCTTGTTTCCGGAGTGCTCTGCAATGATGCCCGGTTGGAAAAAAACGGGGAGGGTGCATGGTCTATTGCTGGTGATCCTACCGAAGGAGCGCTGCTTGTTGTTGCTCGCAAGGCAGGGCTGGATGAGGCCCTGTTGCAGCAGGAGCATGAACGGCTTGATGAGCAGCCATTCTCATCTGAAACCAAACGGATGATCACCCTGCACAGAAGTGGTGAGGCAAGGAGCGCTGTGATCAAGGGTGCGCCGGAGGTGCTGCTCGCAGGCTGCGATGCCTTGCGTGTTGGCGCAGGGGTGCAGCCGCTTGATGAAGCCATGAGAGCCGCTCTGCTTGCTGAGGCAGATGCCCTTGGCAAAAAGGCATTACGGGTGTTGGCTCTTGCCGTCAAGGAGTGTGCGGAGATTCGGGGAGCTGATGCGGGGATGACCTTTCTCGGATTTGTCGGGATGATTGATCCTCCGAGGGCTGAAGCTGGAGAGGCGGTGCGCCGTTGTCTTGAAGCCGGGATTCGACCCGTCATGATTACCGGCGACCATCCCTTGACTGCAGAGGCTATCGCCCGTGAGCTTGGGATTCTCAGAGACGGCAGAGTGGTCACCGGCGTGATGCTGCAGGGGATGAGTGATGAAGAGCTGCGCCGCACCGCCAGCTCCATCTCTGTTTTTGCACGGGTTGCGCCTGAACACAAGTTGCGCATTGTCGATGCCTTGCAGCGGAATGGTGAAGTTGTGGCCATGACGGGAGACGGGGTGAATGATGCTCCTGCACTTAAAAAAGCTGATATCGGGATATCCATGGGTATTACTGGTACTGATGTTGCCAAGGAGGCCTCTGCCATGATGTTGACCGACGACAACTTTGCATCCATTGTGGCAGCGGTGGAGGAGGGGCGGGGAATCTATGACAACATCAAAAAATATCTCACCTATCTGCTCTCATCGAATATTGGCGAACTTGGTCTGATGGTTTTTGCAACCCTTATGGGTATTCCTCTGCCGCTCACCGCTGTTCAGATTCTCTATGTAAATCTGGCTACTGACGGGTTGCCAGCTCTTGCGCTTGCGGTGGATCCTGCTGAACGTGATATTATGCTGCGGCGTCCCAGCGATCCATCAAAGGGGATTTTTTCACGACCGGTTGTTGCCCTGATGCTTACTGGTGGTATCTGGTCAACGATCGTGAATGTATCACTCTTCCAGTGGGCGATCGCTTCAGGGCGTCCACTTAAAGAGGCGATGACCATGACCTTTGTCTCGCTTGTGCTTATTCAGTTTTTTAAGGCCTACAATTTTCGTTCTGAACGAAACTCAATATTCAATCGTCCATTTGCCAACAAGTGGCTGAATCTTGCTATAGGCTGGGAGCTGGTGATGCTTGCTGCCATTATTTTTGTTCCATTTTTTCAGGTACCATTTGGAACTTTTCTTCTGACTGGTGAAGACTGGGTAATTGTAATTGCATCAGCCATAACCGTTGTCCCTGTTATTGAGCTGCTCAAATGGTTTCTGCGCAAAGGGCTTTTTGGATCCGGGAGCAGATAGATAATTTTTTGTAGCAGGATTATAACTTTTCCTCAATCGGTGGTAGATTGGGGAAAGAGTGCTGATGAGACAACACCATTATCAAAAAGAGGAGAGTCTTATGGCTATTGGTTCAAAACTGCAACTTGCGGCAGATGCGATTCAGGATGCAAAAAAACGGATGGAGAGAGCAAAGGATGATGCTGATGACGATTATGAAATTCGTCAGGCAATAAAAATTCTGGATGAGGCGGCG
>CAJEXL010000027.1 GCA_903994365.1 uncultured Chlorobiaceae bacterium
ATACAAGGCTTCGTTGATGTCGGGCAAGAGGGTAATAGATTTGAGTGGCGGTCTTGGTGTTGATACAATGTTTTTGGCACGGGTGTTTCACGAGGTTGTTTACTGCGAACGTGATCCGCTGCTTTGCGCAGTGGTTGAGCATAACCTGAAGATGAGCAGAATTACCAATGTGGCAATAAAGAACGGTGACGGCATCAGCCTGCTTGCGGAGTACCCGGTCAACTCTTTTGACTGGATCTTTGTTGATCCTGCTCGCCGAGAGGGTGGGTGTCGCTCAATAGCGCTGGAGGCGGCAAGTCCGGATGTTGTGGCCTCTCATGATCTGCTGCTCCATCATGCGCAGAGTGTCTGCATCAAGGCCTCTCCGGCACTCGAAATCAGCGGGCTGAAAAAAGCTGTTGCCCGCCTTGCACACCATTGTTGTGGTATCTGTCGATCGTGAATGCAAGGAGATTCTGCTGCTGCTTGAGCGTAGCTACACCCCGGATGGGCCCGTGCAGGTAAAAGCGGTCTGTCTGAACACTGAATGGGAGGAGATAACAGAGGTTGCCGGGGGGAATGGTAAGGTGCCGAGAGTGGTTGGGCCAGCGGTGAAGGAGTATCTTTATGAGCCTGATCCAGCCATTATAAAGGCGAGACTTTCGGCGGTGCTTGCGAGGGATTCTGGTCTACAGTTTGTGAACAGGAGCGTTGATTATCTCACCGCTGACCGTAAAATTAAGGCCTTCCCCGGCAGGACGTTTCGGGTGGTTGAGTGCGTCCCCTACAAACCGAAAAGCTTCAGGGCTTTTTTGGAGCGCAATGCCATTGCAGGGGCAAGCATCCAGCGGCGCGATTTTCCCCTTTCAGCGGAAGAGCTTCGGAAAAAATACCGGCTTCTTGAGAGCGAGAGAGCTTTTCTCTTTTTTACCAGGGATGCTGCGGACCATCCCATCTGCATCTATGCGCTCAGATGCTTTCCTGCAGACGAAGCAGCTCTTTTTGTGCCAGACCAAAGCGCAGCCCCTGAATGCTGACGCGGATCTCTCCGACACCAAGCAGACGCATGAACTGGTGCAGAATCAGGGTACCCATGGTAATAACGTCAGCGCGCCCATCGGGAATGCCGAACTCTATGATCTCCTCAAGGGTGCTTACTTTAAGCTTTTCGAGAAAGTCGTGCACATCCTGATAGTGGAGCGGATAATTATGCACTTTCAAGGCATCGAAGTGTTTCAGCCCCTGGCTCACCTGCGCAATGGTGGTCAGCGTTCCGGCCACGCCGTAAACCCTTTCACGTCCCGCAAAAAAGGGGATAATATTCGAGGTAAAGAGCTGATTGATGTGCGCTTTGGCAGCGGCAAACTCCCCTTGCGATGGCGGCAATGTTGAAAAGAATCGTTCAGTCAACCGCACTGAGCCAATGTCAATACTGACACTCTCTTCTGCAGTTTCAAGCGAGCCCATGGAAATTTCGGTACTGCCTCCACCGATGTCGATAACGGTGAAAAGCTCCGGCAGCTCGTTCATTCCTGCAACGGCACCGCAAAAGGTGAGCTCTGCCTCCTCCTTGCCTGAGATACATTGAATGGGAACTCCTGATGCACGTTCAACCGCATCAATAACCTCAATGCGGTTTTTTGCATCTCTCAGGGCACTGGTGCCTGCGGCAATGATGGTTTCGGCGGCATATTCCACGCTTATCCGGCGATAATCAACCATGCAGCCGATGAGGCGCTGGCGGGCTGGCTGATCAATAATTTTCTCTGCATCAACATTTTTCCCCAGCCGCAGAATGGTCTGTTTGTGGAACACCGGCAAAATGGCACCACTCTCCGGTTCAAGGTCGGCTATCAGCAGCAAAGCGGTATTGGTGCCGATATCAATACAGGAGATTCTCTTTTTCATAGCGGTCGAATATAAGCTGAAAGCCACTCATCCTCATAAATAGTCTTTACCATCTCGTAGCCAAGCTGTTTGCTCAGCTTTTTCAGCCATGGTTCGTCATAGACGAGCACACCGGAGAGAAGCACCGGAGCGGAAGGAGCGTATTTGCGTATTGCCGGAAGAATTCGGTCGATGACATTTTTGTTGATGTTGGCCAGAATCAGGTCGTACCCCTCTTTTAGATTTGCCACAAGATCCTCTTCAGCATCAAGGAGTTTGATGTGAATATCCGGCGCGTTGTTCTCTTCGATATTCTCTGCCGCGTTTTCTGCCGCCCACGAGTTGTTGTCGAAAGCGAGAATGGGCAGCTTGTTGCCAAGCTTGCGGGCGGCAATGGCAAGAACACCGGTGCCGGTGCCAATATCCATGATCTTTTTGTCTTTCAGGTCAAGCAGTTCCATTTGGCGCAGCATCAGGCGCGTCGTGGCGTGGTAGCCGGTACCGAAAGACATCTTCGGATTGATCTCGATGACGATCTGACCAGGTTTCCCCTGGGTTCCCTTGTTTTTCTGCACAATCAGCAGCCGGTCGGATATTTCGATCGGCTCAAGGGTTGCCTCCCACTCCTCATTCCAGTTCCTGTCGGCAATCAGCGTTGCCTGATAGTCGGGAACACTCCCCAGCCTCTCTTGCAGCGTGGTGCGGATGGCCTGCTCTTTTTCTGCCGTCCATTCCGCTTCAGGCAGATAGGCGAGCAATTGGTGATCCTCTTCAAGAAAAGATTCTACTCCCTCTCCTGCAAGCAGGGCGATGCAGAGTTCGTGAAGGTCGGCTTCAAGGTCAAAGGCCAGTTCAAAGTAATTGTTCAATCCGGTTTGCGGCATAGAAGGAGAATGAAGGGTGTCAAGAAATAGATGGTGGAATATAACCATTTCCAGTGGCAAAGAAGATCAATCAAGCGTGATGATACGTGAACTAAACGCGTAGCGACGGCCATAATAGGTGTCAAGGAGATTATCAATCCTGATGCCATTATTTGCGGCATGGGCAAAACGGTTACCTCCGAGAAAGATGCCGACATGGTCGATTCTCTGCCCCTCAATACTGAAAAAAACAAGATCGCCTCTCCTCTGCGTCATCTCCGGCACCACACTGCCGAGCGCAGCCAGCTCTTCTGCTGTTCGCGGGAGAATCATCAAAAACTGTTGTTTATAGAGATACTGCACCAGACCCGAGCAATCAAAACCATCAGGGGCGCTTCCGCCGGAACGATAGGGAGTACCGAGAAGTTCGTCAAGAGATAAAAAGAGACGATCAAACGACTCTCCTGATACCCTCATCGGAAGAGGCCTGATAACCGGCAGGGCACCCTCTTCCAGCGCACAGGAGATATGCGATTTTCTCTTTTTTAAACTATATTTCCACTCTTTATCATATCCTGAACCTGTACGGACCATCTGGCAACTGCTCGTGGAGAGCACTGGCCCGATAGCGACACAGAGAAGGATGGCGGTTCTGGACAACGTGATCCTGATCTGCCGTAAAGAGGTAAAAGGAGCTTTTTGCTTCATGAGAAAAAGATAATAGTTAACTCACAGGTTTAAAAGATATATGGCGGTAATGAAATTCGGCGGAACCTCAGTAGGGACTGCCCAGGCTATGCAGCAGGCTATCTCCATTGTTGCCAGGGAAGAGGGGAGGGGTACTCCGCTTGTCGTGTTGAGCGCGTGCAGCGGAATTACCAATAAACTTGTTCAGATTGCTGGTGCCGCAGGGCGTAGCGCACTGGATGAGGCAATGACGCTTGCCGGTGAGGTGCGCGGCTTTCATCTCAATCTGCTTGATGAGCTGATCAAGGGAGCTGAACTGAAGGCAGAGCTTGCAACAACAATAGAGGCACTTGCCAATCGTCTTGAGATGCTGATCAAGGGTGTTGATATTGTAGGAGAACTGACCGAAAGATCGAAAGATATGTTCTGCTCATTCGGAGAACTGCTTTCGACCACCGTCTTCGCCGCAGCGATGAAGGAGCTGGGGCATAACGTTGCCTGGGTAGATGTTCGCACCGTCATGATTACCGACGAAAATTTTGGTTTTGCCCGCCCACTTGACGAGATATGCACAGCCAATGTCAGCAAAATAATAACACCACTGCTTGCAGCAGGAACCACCGTTGTTACCCAAGGGTACATCGGTGCCACAAAAGATGGCCGGACAACAACACTTGGCCGTGGCGGTTCCGACTATTCAGCCGCACTGCTCGGCGCATGGCTTGACGACACCTCAATACAGATTTGGACAGATGTTGACGGTGTCATGACCTGCGATCCCCGCCTTGTGCCTGAAGCAAGAAGCATCAGGGTGATGACCTTCTCTGAGGCAGCAGAACTCGCCTATCTCGGTGCCAAGGTGCTCCATCCCGACACCATCGCACCGGCCGTGCAGAAGAATATTCCGGTCTATGTCCTGAACTCATTACATCCCGATGCCAAGGGCACCATTATTACCAATGATCCCGAACGGCTTTCCGGTATGAGTTATGAGGGGCTTGTCAAATCCATTGCCGTGAAAAAGAACCAGTGCATCATTAATGTGCGCTCAAACCGGATGATGGGACGACACGGATTTATGAACGAGCTCTTCGACCTCTTCGCCCGTTATGGAGTCTCAGTGGAGATGATCTCAACCAGTGAAGTTTCGGTATCGCTTACCGTTGACGACAAAAGCTTCAACGACGAACTGATTCAGGATCTGAAAACTCTTGGCGAGGTTGAGATTGAGCATAATGTCGCAACCATCAGTGTCGTCGGCGACAATCTCCGCATGTCGCGTGGTGTTGCCGGCAGAATTTTCAGTGCATTGAAAAATGTCAATCTCAGAATGATCTCCCAGGGAGCATCAGAGATTAATGTCGGCGTTGTCGTTGAAGAGCCTGAGGTTGCCACAGCCGTCAACAATCTCCACAGGGAGTTTTTCTCTGCTCCCCAGGATCATGCTATTTTTGAAAAACCGGCAGGGAAATAAGAGAACAACAACGGCTTGAACCATAAAAAAATAAAAGAGGTCGCAAATATGGATTATAAAAAAGCTGGCGTTGATATCAGTGCAGGTGAAGAGTTTGTTCGTTTGATCAAGCCACAGGTACGGCAGACCTTTACCCCCGGAGTTATCACCGATATCGGAGCCTTTGGAGGTTTTTTTCTGCCTGATTTCTCTCACTATAAAAAGCCGGTGCTCGTCAGCAGCATTGACGGGGTTGGCACGAAACTCAAGATTGCCATTGAGCTTGGCCAGTACGACACAGTCGGCTCATGCCTGGTCAACCATTGCGTCAACGATATCCTTGTCTGTGGGGCAAAGCCTCTCTTCTTTCTTGACTACTATGCCTGCGGCAAACTGACACCAGCGATTGCCGCCTCTGTGGTGACTGGCATGGTCAATGCCTGCCGGGAAAATGGTTGTGCGCTTATTGGTGGCGAAACCGCCGAGATGCCGGGCCTTTATCAGGAGAGGGATTTTGATCTCGCCGGTTCGATTGTCGGCGTGGCTGACCATGAAAAAATCATCAATGGCTCGGCAGTCCACGCTGATGACATCCTGATTGGACTGCCATCGACCGGCCTTCATACCAATGGCTACTCCCTCGCCAGAAAAGTGCTGGAGGGCAGGATGCAGCAGACTTTTTCGGGGCTTGAGGGTACGACCGGTGAGGCTCTCCTGAAAATTCACCGCTCCTATCTCTCTGTCATTGAGCCTCTCTTCGGATCGGCAGCTATTCATGGTTTGTCACACATTACAGGTGGCGGACTTATGGGAAACACCATGCGCATTGTGCCCGCTGGTCTGAAGCTCGATGTTGAGTGGAATTCCTGGCCGGAACCGGTGATTTTCGATATTATCCGCAAAGAGGGAAGTGTTCCCGAAGAGGATATGCGCAGAACATTCAATCTTGGGGTTGGTTTAGTGATGATTGTTGACAAAAATGCGGTAGATGGGGTACTCGCCAGCTTGAAATCTCAGGGAGAAAATGCGTACATTATTGGAAAGGTATCCGGAATCTGATAATCCTGAAAGGTTATGTTGACGTTGCTGGCCATTTTAACGGTGAGCTATATTATCGGCTCCATTCCTACCAGCCTCATGGCGGGAAAGATGCTCAAGGGGATTGATATCCGAAACTTTGGCAGCGGGAATGCCGGAGGTACCAATGCCTTCAGGGTACTTGGGTGGAAAGTTGGTCTTACCGTCACCCTGATTGATATTGTCAAGGGTGTTGTCGCGGCTGTTTCTGTTGTAGCTTTTTTTCGCCATCATCCGATTGATGTCTTTCCTGATCTTAATGATGTTGCCCTTCGGCTTCTGGCTGGTATAAGCGCCGTGATCGGTCACGTCTTTACACTGTTTGCAGGTTTCAAGGGTGGCAAAGGTGTCAGCACAGCGGCAGGTATGCTGATCGGCATTGCGCCAGTAAGCATGTTGATGGTCATTGCAGTTTTTCTTTTGACGGTTTATATTTCACGCCATGTTTCAGTTGCCTCAATGCTTGCGGCAGTTGCTTTTCCCCTGATTATTGCCATACGCAAATATATCTTTGAGCTTGGCGGTGGACTCGACTATTACATTAAACTCTTTGGCTCAAAACTCTTCTTTCATGACAGCCTCGACTATCACCTCATGATTTTTGGGCTTATTGTGGCTATTGCCATTATCTACACCCACCGGGCGAATATCAGAAGGTTGCTTTCTGGTACAGAGAGCCGGGTGACATTCGGCAAGCACTCATGAGGCACAACAAATCCTGATGAATATTGCTGTTCTTGGGGCTGGAAGCTGGGGTACCACTCTGGCAGTGCTTCTTGCCAGAAAAGGGTATCAGGTTCGGCTTTGGGCTCATCGCCCTGAATTTGCCTTCATGCTTGATGCTGAACGTCAGAACTTGCGATACCTCAAAGGAATAACTTTTCCGGAGACATTACAGGTGACCCATCATCTGCCGCTGTTGATCACCTGGGCAGAGATGATTGTTACTGCCGTTCCCTCACAGGCGCTACGGGAGACCGTACAGGGGTTTAACAACCTCTCCATGCGAGGTAAAATAGTGGTCAATGTTGCCAAAGGCATTGAGATTGGTACCGGAAAACGGATGTCGGAAGTGCTGCTTGAAGTGCTTCCTGATCTTCTGCCATCCCAGGTTGCCGCCCTGTACGGCCCAAGCCATGCAGAGGAGGTCTCACAAGATCAACCAACAACCGTCGTCGCCTCCTCTCCGTCACTCTCGACCGCCCAAAAAGTTCAGGAGGTTTTCCATACCAAGCGCTTCCGCGTTTATGTCAATACCGACATTATTGGCGTTGAAATAGCAGGCTCAGTCAAAAACATCATCGCCATTGCCGCCGGAATTTCTGATGGTGTCGGCTTCGGCGACAATGCCAAGGCAGCCATCATTACCCGTGGAATGGCCGAAATATCACGACTTGGGCGCAAACTCGGTGGAGAGGCCGTTACCATCTCCGGTCTTGCCGGAATTGGCGATTTGGTGGTCACCTGTTTAAGCCGCCACAGCCGCAACCGTTTTGTGGGAGAGGAGATTGGCCGAGGGCGCTCCCTCGACGATGTTATCAGCTCAATGAACATGATTGCTGAGGGGGTACACAGCACCAAGGCCGTTTATGAGCTGAGTCGTTCAGTTAGCGTTGACATGCCAATTACCAACGCGGTCTATCAGATGCTCTTTGAAGGAAAACCTGCTCAACAGGCTATTTTAGAGCTGATGACCCGAGAACCGAAACCTGAGCGCGATTAACCTCTACTGATACTTTTTGGGATAGTCGTACCACACCAGCTTGCAACTTCCCGCACGCAACTCGCTCCATGAATCACATTCACACTCAAGCCGCGCCACGCCACAGGTTGCAATGCCCTCGTGAGCGCTGCCCGCTAGCAGGTCGACCAAGAAGGTCACCGTGGGATTATGCCCAAACAGCAACACCGTGCTATGGTTAGCGCCAACCTGCTGCAGCATACTCAAAAGTCGTTGAGCGCCGCCCTCGTATATCTCCATCCGCTGCTCGATATGCTCCACGGGAAATCCGAGAATTTTACAAAATATCTCCGCCGTGGTCAACGCACGGTTAGCCGGGCTGGCAAGAACGTAATCCGGCACAACGCCCCTCTCATCCAGCAGTTCACCCATAAGATAAGCAGCTTTCCTCCCTGCTTCGTTAAGCATTCGGTCAAAATCACCAGAATGTGAGCTTCCGGCTTTAGCGTGGCGAACAATGTAAAGTGTTTTCATAATGAGTCGAGACGATAACGTTTTTTAAGTTCCATGATTCGACGGTATGACTGTTCAATACGCTCCGGGCTGATGATCTTTCTTGCCAGCAGCGACTTGATAACTTCAGTTGCTTTTTTGGTTATGGCGGGATCATAAGCCGTGTTATTGCCAAAGAGCAGAATATCAACGCCCGCCTCAATCGCCAAACGGATGGCTGTCTCAAGACCATAGTGGTCGGCAATGGCACGCATCTGCAGATCATCACTGATAATCACCCCGTTGAAGCCAAGCTTCCCCCTGAGCAGCCCGTCGATTGTCGCTTTTGAAAGCGTAGCAGGGTAGATCGGGTCAAGGTTCCCGTTGAACACATGGGCAGTCATGATAGCATCGCAAGAGCCAGAGGCGATCATGGCGCGATAGGGTTCAAGCTCTTTTTCAGACCAGCTTGAGGTAATATCGGTAAAATCGCGATGCGTATCGGTGGTTGAGCTGCCATGGCCGGGAAAATGTTTGAGGACGGGAATAATTCCCTCGCTCCGATATGCATTGCAGGTCAGCCGAATAGTGGCGGTGACAACAGAGGGGTCAGCCGAAAAACTTCTCTCAAGTTTGCCGATAACCGGATTATCTGGATTGCTGTTGAGATCAGCCACCGGCGCAAGATTCATCCCGATATGCAGCTCTCGCAGAGTTCTTGCGGTCTGCAATGCGGCTGATCTGGTGCTGTCGGGATTGTTGAGCTGCCCGAGATATTGTGCCGAGACACTGGCGGGAAATCCTCTGGCAGGTTTAAGGCGATTAACCTTTCCCCCCTCCTGGTCGATGGCAATAAAAAGCGGTATCGCCGACAACTTCTGCAACTCCTGTGTCAAACGGGAGAGCTGCCCAGGTGTGCTGATATTCCTCAGCGGAATACGCGAAGGAACATCATACTCAAACAGCACCACACCGCCTGGCCGACGCTCTGTGATATCTGCGGCAATCTCCGGAGCATCGGCAACAGTGAGCCCTCTGAAACCAACCATCAGCATCTGGCCAACTTTAATCGTGAGACTGTCGGGTTGCACCGCGCCAGAACAAGGCAGTGCAAAAAGGCAGAAAAAGAGCAGCAACGCCGCAGACAACAACAACTGTCTCTTTATGGGCAAACCCAATTATGCAGACCCCTTCACAACACTCAATTCACTCCCCGACAGATCAACAACAACTCCCTCACCCTCCTGCACTTTTCCGGAAAGAATGAGTTCCGAAATTTTGTTGGTAATCTTGCGCTGCATCACCCTCTTGAGAGGTCGAGCGCCAAAAGCCGGATCAAAACCGGCATCTGAGAGCCACACAATCGCCGCATCTGAAATTGTGAGGGTAATATGCTGGCGGAGCGCCGCCGCCTTGATATGGTCGAACTGAATCAGAACTATTTTTTTCAGATCATCTCTGGTCAGGGGGGTAAAGAGAATGACCTCATCTATGCGGTTGAGAAACTCAGGCCTCACCTTCTGCTTCAGCGCCTGAAGGAGTTTTTCCTGCAAACTTGAGAGTACCGATTCACGGTTCGCCCCATCGATCTTCGCCATTTCTGACTGAATAAGCTGGGCTCCGATGTTGCTCGTCATGATGATGATGGTGTTTTTGAAATTCACCGTTCGCCCCTTGCTGTCGGTCAGACGCCCATCATCAAGAATCTGCAAAAGAATATTGAAAACATCGGGATGCGCTTTCTCAATTTCATCGAGCAATACAACAGAGAATGGCTTGCGCCTCACCGCTTCGGTTAGCTGTCCGCCCTCCTCATAGCCAACATAGCCGGGAGGGGCACCAACCAGGCGACTGACATTATGCGACTCCATATATTCGCTCATATCAATACGAATCATGGAATCCTCATCATCAAAAAGATAGTCTGCAAGTGTGCGGGCCAGCTCAGTTTTGCCCACTCCGGTCGGCCCAAGAAAGATAAAGGAACCTATGGGACGCTTGTCGTCACCCATGCCTGCCCGTGAACGCTTGACCGCGTCACTGACGGCAGTGACCGCCTCTTCCTGCCCTATCACCCGCTTATGCAGCTCATCTTCAATCAATAACAGCTTCTGCCGATCCGACTGCAGCATCTTGCTTAGAGGTATCCCCGTCCATTTTGAGACAATATCAGCAATATCCTCAGCATCAATCTCCTCTTTCATGATCAGAGTGCCGGAAGATTTTTTCTCCTCCATTTTCAGACGATTCCCCTCCAGCTCTCGTTCAATGGCCACTATCTTCCCATAGCGAATCTCGGCAACTTTGCCATAATCACCCTGTCGCTCAAACTCCTCAGCCTGCACGCGGAGCTCCTCAAGCTGCGATTTCAGGCTTCGTGAGGACTGCACCAGCTCCTTCTCACCCTCCCACTTCACCTTGATAACCGTCTGCTCCTCAATAAGATTTGCGAGCTGTTTTTCGATCTCCTCCAACCTTTGTTTTGTATCGACAGTACTCATTATTTTCGGCATTTGATTACAAAGTGTGAATAAGAAATATTGTTGTAAATTTAACCCTTAAAACATTAAATCCACCACTGGAATTTAAACTTGACCCCGAAACATAAACAATGGGCAGCATGCAAAAGTTCTCAATCGGTTCACTCTCCGTTCCTGACGACAACAGCCCGCTGTTTATTGCGGGTCCCTGTTTGATTGAAAACCGCGCCATGGCCATTGAGACAGCAGAAGAGCTGCAGCGTATCAGACAGGAGCTGGGTGTCCATTTTATTTTCAAGGGCTCCTACCGCAAAGCTAATCGCACCTCCGGTAGCTCCTTCACCGGTATTGGAGATACAGAGGCGCTCGAAGTGCTTGCCGAGATTCGCGAGAGCTATAACATGCCGGTTATTACCGATGTTCACGAGACAAAAGATGTGACTCATGCCGCCCGTTATGTTGATGTTCTTCAAATCCCGGCATTTCTCTGCCGGCAGACTGAGCTTCTTGTCGCCGCAGGCGAGAGCGGTCTTGCGGTCAATATCAAGAAAGGGCAGTTTATGGCACCGGATGATATGGCGCTGGCCGCAGCGAAAGTGGTACAGACGGGAAATAACCGGGTCATGCTGACCGAGAGAGGCTCAAGTTTCGGCTATCACAATCTCGTTGTCGATTTCAGAGGATTGGTCAAGATGGCTGAATCAGGCTATCCTGTACTGTACGATGCCACACACAGCCTTCAGCTTCCCGGGGCTGGTCAGGGAGTTTCAGGTGGAGAGCGTCAATATGTGATGCCCCTTGCCCGCGCCGCAGTTGCCGCCGGTGTGGATGGCCTCTTTTTTGAGATCCATCCAAATCCCTCCAGGGCGCTTTCCGATGCCGCTACACAGGTGGCATTGGCTGATTTTTGGAAAAATTGTCAAACAACTGCTCCACCTCCACCGGTGCGTGCACTCGCTTCATTCACTCTAAAACATCATACGCTTTTGGAAGGTTTTCAATATTTCGGGATGCAGCCCTCACAGGCTGATCCATCATCAAAAATCGATCAGGCGCTCAAAGCCGTCCGCGCCCTTGTTTTTCCGGTAGACGGCGTACTGAACGGCAGCAGAATTACCTTCGACAGCAATGGCGGAGAGCTCTGCTCAATTTCGGTGAGGGATGCCGTTGCTATAAAAGAGGCCATGAAGCAGGGGATACGTATCGCTGTTGTGTCGGAAAGAGATGCTGAAGGGTACCGCCCTTTGCTTGAGGCGATCGGCGTACACGATCTGTACCTCAATGGCGAAAATCCGCTCTACTCCTATGACGCTTTCCGTCTGCGCCACAATCTTGAAGATGAGGAGTGTGCCTATATCGGCGATGATATTGGCGACATAGCGGTACTCTCAAAAGTTGGCTTGCCTGCGACCGCCATTGACGGGGTAAATTATCTTCGGAACCGGGTCGGTTACATCTCGGGATATGAAGGGGGAAAAGGGTGCATAAGAGAGCTGGTTGAGATGATTCTCATCCGGCAGGGCAAATGGCCCTACATTGAGCAGGTGGAAGAGGAGGAGGAGAGATAAACCGGTTATCGCTCTTCAGTAATGAGCTCCACTGAGAGTGACGGATTGAGGAGCAATGCTGTTTCGGCAAGTGAGAGAATACCGACAATATTTGTGCCATGGTTCGGCTCAACATGCACATCTCCGCGATACTCTCTCCCCTGTTCGAGGGCAGCCTCAAGCGCGGCTATTTTGCCAAGCAGACTGTATGCCGCAGATTGCGGCGTTGAACAGGCGACAGGGGGATTGCTCTCTCCATGCAGATAATAGCCCTCAGGAAGCTGGGAGAGGTCAGGATAGTCATGCCAGTGTGTCATTGAAGCGCCAAAACGGGCCAGATGGAGAGGAAAGCCCGACTCCGGTTTCAACGTCATCAGCATGCTTGCCGCCAGGGCATTTCCAAGTGCATGAGCAAGAATCGTCAGGGTGTCAAAAGAGGGCTTTGCAACAATCTCGGCAGAGCTCCCTGCCGGAGTCTTCAGGTAGGCCCGCCCCTTTCCGTTACGTTGTACCAGCCCTATCTCAACAAGATCTCTCCTTGGATCAAGATGATTTTTTCTGCACCCCGACCTCGTGGTGATAACACGTATCTGCGGAACAGGCACAAATAAATCAGCCCCTTGCAGACGGAGAGGAAGCAACCCTGCCCCGGGGAAAAAAAGAGCGGGCTTTACAGCGACCGGCCGCTGGCTGGCAAAAAATCCATAGCTCATGCCGCTCCGCTGATCGAGATAGCGGGCAACAATCCGTTGATAAAAAGCACTTCGATAGTCAAGGCCTTTGGTTGAGGTATGGGTCAACAGTGAGGCATTATTGCTCCACAGAGCGCTGCACTGCATAAAATCTGCGGCAACAGCGTCAAACTCCTCTGTCCCGGTCTGCAGCGCTCCAGGCATGATATCAAGCTCTTCCGCCCTTGGCGGCACAACCTGTGCTGTCAGTTTAGGCACCAGAGTGTTGCGCACATCCACCATCAGTGGATACGAGGTATTAAAGATTACAACACCACCATTCATGGTACAGATGGTCCACGATTGATCGGTCACATAGACAAGAATATGAACCATATCACGGGCAAGTCTGCCCACAATGGCATCCAGACGCTGCTGGGGAGAGGAGTCCATGGTAAGCGGCGCTGGCTCATCGTAAATGCCAACAATAATGTTGTTGTAGAGTGTTGTAACCCTGTTGATCGCCAGCATATCGTCAGGAAAATAGCCGGGGGCAAGAATAACAGTACCCGGTGAAAATCTTCCATCTTCGCCTGAAGCCTCTTCGGCTGAAAGAACCGGTATGCCAAGCGACTGCATGACAGTAACAAGGGCGTTGCAAAACTGCTCGAGCCGCACGGAAAGAGCTGGCGCGGGATAAAGAACCGGATGGAGCCGCCCGCACATCTCATCAATGCTCAGCGGAGTATCCAGAGGGATACCAAGCAGGTCATGCAGCGAGCTGGAATTGATGCTATTATTCATAAAACTCTTTCAGGCGGATTCACATTCAGAAAAGATAATCGGACAGTTACTGGCCGAAGTTATGCTCGCGTCCCCAGAGCAGTTTTGTGCGCAGAATTTCACTGTAATTCCTGCTTTCGTTGGCAACAAGATTAATCTCGACAGGTGATTTTTTGACCACAATATTCTCGTGTGGCAAGAGCATTTTTTTAAGATTCCCGTCGCAATTGAGCGGGAAAAATCCGTCGGGGGGCATCAACAGAGACCTCAATCATCTTCTCATCGCTGATAACAATAGGCCGCACCGTCAACATGTGCGGACATATTGGCGTGATAACAAAAACGTTTGATTTTGGCGCAATAATCGGTCCACCGGCAGACATGGAGTATGCTGTTGAGCCGGTCGATGTGGCAATAATGATACCATCCGCCCTGTACGAGCTGAGCAACTCTCCATCCAGCTTTATGATAAAAGTCGGTATACGTGGATAAGCGCCTTTTTCGATGACCACATCATTCAGCGCTCGAAAAGAGTGAACTTCGTTGTCGATATGCACCGTCGCTTCAAGTTGTGAACGGGTATGAATGGTATTGGTTCCATTGAGCACCTTTTCGATAGCCGCAAACATTTCCTCTTGGGTAAACTCCGTCAGAAAGCCAAGATAGCCAACATTGACACCGATAACCGGCTTTGTTACCGCGTAATGCGAAGTAAAAAGCAGGGTTCCATCACCGCCAAGTGAGATAAATGCGTCACACTGTTGGCTGAGTTGCTCAATAGGTGCCGAATTGTCGATATGCAGATGCTCTGCCGAGAGCGCCTCAAACACGTAATCAACACGCCTGGCGTCCAGCCATTCGGCAAGCTGACGGGCCAAAACCAGCGCATGTTCTCTTGAAACATTGATAACAATCCCGAATTTCATGAGCGGTTCATCTCTTTAAGGGTTTGATAGAGCCGATTTGCCTCGCTGAAACGCGTTTCAAGCTGCTCAAGCCTGAGTTGCCTGACCTCTTTGGAGAGCAGGGATAGTTCTTTTGAAAAATTGTCAAGCTCATCAGCAATATTATCGCTGTTTGTGGCAACAATATCTCGCCAGATATCCCATGAACTGCCCGCAAGCCTTGCCAGTGTGGCAAAACCGGGGCCTGACTTACTGATCGATTCAGCACAGTAGCCCATCAACAGCGTCGAAAGCAGTTGAGGCAGATGACTAACCTGGGCAATCACTCGGTCATGATCATCGGGGGTCATGGAGAGAGTTATACATCCTGCCGATTCAAGCAACCTGACAAGAAACCGCCCTTTTTCAGTTGCAAGCAGACCATTATCGTCACAAAAAATCACGCGCTTGTTCAGCAGAAGCTCTTCGTGGCTCTCCCGGTAGCCTCTCTGCTCCTTGCCTGCCATGGGGTGCATTCCTATAAAAGGAAGATCAAGTTCACGGGCTTTCCGGGCAATCAGTGACTTGGTGCTCGACACGTCGCTCACCAGTGTTGAGGGTGGCGCAAACTGCTTAATCTCCTCCAGAAGAGCAATATTAACCTCAACAGGAGCTGAAAGAATCAGCAAATCTGCGCTGTACAGTCGTTGCTTGTCTTCGATAAAAGAGTCCAGCCCCAGCCCTTTGACATCGCAACGGTCAGACTCGGTAAAATTGGGATCAAACCCCTGAAAAAGAATTGAGTGCTCTCTGGCAAGCGGTGAGCCTTTTATTGCCCGCAAGAGTGACATACCAATCAACCCAAGGCCAATAAATGAGATACTCCTGATCGGTGGCTCCACCATCATCCCCTTCAGTTTTGCTTGTTTGCCCGGCTTCCCGGAGCATCTATCGGCAAACCCGCCTTACAGAGTGGACACTCTTCGGGAGCATAGCTGATCACCTCCATCGAAAGAACCGAAAACTGGTCATCAGCAAGTTTCACGCGCCCATTGCTGCGGTCAACTACGGAGCCAACTCCAACCAGCGATGCTCCGGCAGCGTTGATAAGGGCAATAACTTCAGCAACCGAACCACCGGTGGTTATCACATCCTCAATCACCAGCACCCTCTCACCAGGTTCAAGGCTGAAGCCTCGGCGAATCGTCATCACTCCATCCTTACGCTCGGCAAAAATAGTTTTTACATTGAGCTGACGACCAACCTCTGTCCCGACAACAATACCGCCAATGGCAGGGGAGATAACCGTTTCAATACCTTTATCGGCAAAATGCCCTGCAATACTGCTGCAAACCGCAGACAAGTGCTCTGGATACTGCAAAACCTTTGCACACTGAAAGTAGGCATTGCTGTGACGACCCGATGTCAGTTTGAAGTGACCATCGAGCAGCGCGCCGGTTGATTTGAAAACATCAAGCATTGTTGAAGTACTCATAAAAAAACGTGTGGCTGGTGAATGTTATAGGTCAATGATCGTAAAGATAAAGAAGCAGCTCCCAAAAGCTAAAGGAAAACTTTTCACCAAGCAGTGGAATGAAGCAGATACATCATGTTACGCTACAAATCTCGATACACATCGCGACGATGACGGATATACTGGATAACAACCTGCTTTTCCTCCGTGTCGACTTGATAGACAATGCGATAATCACCCACCCGAATCCGATAAAACAGCTCTCCTCCAGCAAGTTTTAGAGATTGCGACGGAAATGGATCGGCTGTCAGCCCCTCAATGCGCTGAAAAAGACGATCAACCACCGCTGCTGGTATTTTTCGTAAATCTTTTTCGACAGAGGGCTTAACGATGACACTATACTTGCCCATGGCATTGTAACCTCCGTCTCATCTCATCAAGAGTCACCGGAGTTTCATCCCTGCGGGATGCAAGTATCGTCAGATCATGTAAATCCTCTACTATTTGCTGGTATTGTTTCAAGGATAACAGTACCCCTGTCTTTTTTCCTTGCATATTAATAACATATTTCCCTTGTGGTAGAGTTGATTCCATAGAGGTACTCCGTTTTTATCTAATCCTTGGTGAGTGTTCATTTATCAACGAGAGACGAAAGTATTATACGCCAATTTAATAATAGTAACGCTTTTCTCTACCCGTTCCTGTCGCAAAGTTCAAGATACTCGCTGAGCAGAACACATGCCGCCGCACTGTCGAGCCGACCTTTCTGCTGGCGCTCCTTTCTTGACCTTCCGGAAGCAATCAGAATCTGGCTCGCACTCATCGAAGAGTGGTGCTCATCAACAGTCTCTATCGCCAATTGGGGAAACTCTGCACGAAGCTCCTCAATAAAGCGATCAACGACGCCGGTCATGGCATTGCGCTCATCTCCGTCACTCAGTGGATATCCCACAAGAAGCAAGGCAATATCATCCTGCTTCACCATTGTCGCAAGGGCAACAGAGAGAGCCGAGCGATCAAAGGTGCCGACAGGCTGGGCAAAGAGCCAGAGAGGATCGCTCTTGGCAAGACCAATGCGCTTGGTGCCATAGTCAATGGCAACTATTCTCTTTTTTGGCCTCATGAAATGAAAAACAATATTGACAAAACTCCCTGTAACACTCTCACCATTGTGTTACGCTACCAATTGTACAATGTACATCTTCTCACCGGTACCGTGAGCTGATTTTTTCCTGCCATTATTATTGCTTACATTTTGATGCACGGTTCATTTAATCAAAAGCACCATGAAGCCGCATTTCTATTTTATCGGGGCTACCTTTTCGATACTCCTCTCCATCTATCTTTTTATTTTTGGTACCGGAGTACATCATGAGCTGGTGGCCATTTTTATAGGGTTGTGGGCCCCGACCATTATCTGCGTAGGTATTTTCAATACACTACTCGGCATTCTCGACGAAATGTGTTGTGCTCACAAGCGGATAGAGGATGGGCAGGCTTGCGGTCACAACCGTTAAGATCATGTTCTCTCCAGGCTCACAGTCAGGGAGGCTCTGATTATGAAACATGCCGGTGCAATAGCGCTTGTTGGTGCAGGCGGCTTCCTCGGCTCTGTGGCACGCTACGTCGTGGCGCTGCTTCTTGCTCCTGTAGCCACAAGCTTTCCCTTTTCCACGTTGGCGGTCAATATTCTCGGCTGTTTTCTGATCGGCTTTTTGGGTGAACTGGCCATCTCAACCACTCTTGTTTCCCCCGAAGCAAGGCTGTTTCTGGTCACCGGCTTCTGCGGAGGATTTACCACCTTTTCCGCCTATATGTTTGAAAATACAGCCCTTCTTAAGGATGGCCAGCTTTTTTATGCCTCCATCTATCTTGCTGGCAGTATCGCAGGAGGATTTATTGCGCTCTCTACAGGAACACTTCTTGCTAAACTTTGGACATAACGGAGTGAATTATGGAATTACAGAATTCAGAACTGCTGCGGATTTTTGTTGGAGAACAGGCCCGGTTCGGCCATCGGCCACTCTATGAAGAGATTGTCCGTGAAGCCCGAACACAGGAGATATCTGGAGCAACTGCACTGAAAGGGGTGCTCTCCTACGGCCACGATATGACAATCAAGGCATCGAAAATCATGGAGTTGGGCACAAACCTGCCAATGGTTATTGAAATTGTGGACTCCGCCGAAAAGATTGACGGCTTCCTGCCGATCCTTGAAAAGATGGTCAGGGATGCCTCCGCACGAGTAATGATTACCAGAGAACTGGTGCGCACAGGTATCATTGAATAGCATAAAAAAGGGAGGCTCCGTGCCTCCCTTTTTTGTGGTCACTCTTCCAATAATTATTTCTCTGAAACCACAAGGGCGTTGTAGTTTGCCTTGATGGTTTTTTCCAGATCTTCGTCAGTATGCACTGCGCTGATAAACATTGCCTCGAACTGGGACGGAGCGGTGTAGATTCCCTGATCGAGCAAGGAGTGGAAATACTTGCCGTGCTTTTTCACATTGGCGGTAATGGCGGTCGAATAGTTCACCACCGGTGTTCCGGTAAAGAAAAGGCAGGACATAGAGCCAACACGGTTCTGCACATAGTTCAGACCCAGTTTTTTCAGGTTATCGCTGAAGCCCTCTTCAATGATTTTTGCTTTTCTTTCGAGCTCCGGATAGGGATTCTCATCGATAAGAATTTTCAGGGTTTCCAGACCTGCGGTCAGCGCAAGCGGATTGCCTGAAAGGGTGCCCGCCTGATAGACATCGCCAAGCGGAGCAACACGCTCCATAATTTCGCGTTTGCCGCCGAATGCGCCTACAGGCAGACCACCGCCGATGATTTTGCCCATGGTGGTCAAGTCAGGTGTAACACCGTAGAGACTCTGCGCGCCACCAAGTGCTACGCGGAATCCGCACATCACCTCATCAAAAATCAGTACTATGCCTTCTGCGGTGCAGAGCTCACGAAGTGCTGCAAGAAAGCCTGGCTGGGCAGGAATAACACCGGTGTTGCCTGCTACTGGCTCAATAATGATAGCAGCAACCTGGCCCTTGTTCTCCTGAACGAGCAGTTTTACCGACTCAATATCGTTGTAGGTTGCGTTGAGCGTATCCTGCGCGGTGCCTTTGGTAACACCAGGGCTGTCGGGAGCGCCAAGCGTCAGAGCACCTGAACCAGCCTTGATGAGGAAGCTGTCTCCATGACCATGGTAGCAGCCTTCAAATTTGATGATTTTATCGCGCCCAGTGTAGCCTCGTGCGAGACGGACAGCCGACATGGTGGCCTCGGTACCACTGTTGACCATGCGCACCATCTCAAGCGAAGGAACAATTTTGCAGAGAAGCTCGGCAATTTCGATCTCCATCTCAATCGGAGTGCCAAAACTGGTGCCGATATTTTTCAGCGTATACTCAAGCGCTGCGGTGATTCTCGGATGCATGCTGCCAAGAATAAAGGGCCCCCACGAACCAACATAGTCAAGGTAGGTATTACCGTCAACATCGGTCATGTATGCTCCCGACCCTTTCGCCATGTAGATTGGAGTTCCGCCAACCGATTTGAATGCTCGCACCGGAGAGTTTACGCCGCCGGGGATAAACTTCTTTGCTTTTTCAAAGAGTTCAATTGATTTGGTGAGTTGAGGCATGTCGGAAAATGCAGTTTAGGATTGAATCAAGAGATTACAAAATGAAATAAAATGTCGGGTCAAGATAGAAATACTCCAGAAGATATAAAACCCCAAAAAAAGAGGAGCAGAGCTATTGCTGAAGGATTTGTGAAACGATGACCATGTTCTTGCGCGACCGGGTATGTTCCAGATGGAGAGCACTATACTCATGCAATAAATCACAGAGTACCTCAATATCAGCCACATCGGCCTGAATGGAATCGGTTGCCGAAACCGCTGTTGCCGCCATAGCGCTGAGCTGCAGGGCAAGACGCACCGGAATGAGCCGTTTTTTGCCGAAGCCTGCTCCCGCCGCTGCTGGCAGTGCAAGTCCACCAGGATTCATCACAAAATAGAGTTCATTGAGCTTCATTGCGCTTATTGCCAGCACAAGCTCTTCACCGCTGAACACACACCTTTTGAGAGAGGGCTGAAAGCCAAGCAGGGAGACATACCGTAAAAGAAACCAGATATAAAGCTTCCTGAAATTGGTATCGGGACGATAGAGCTGTTCAAGGGAGCCAGCCAGCAGAGTAAACAATGGCACATTCTTTTCATCACCGTCAGAGGTCTGCTTTACCAGCTCAATAATCCGGTAGAGAATAGCAAATCGCTCAAGATCCGACGCAGGAACCATTGGACTTAAAACAAGGTTTCCATCACTGACAAGCTGAATCTCTCTGCCATCTCGTTTATAGAGAACAATATCCACAACATTACCAGGGCTGAATAACGAGGAGAGCCTGTTTTTGGGATTGCGAGCCCCTTTGACAATAACCGACATTTTGCCAAACTCACGGGTGTAGAGCAAACAGATCTTGGACTGGTCGCGGTACCTGGTTTCCCGTAAAATTACCGCACGGGTTTTGACGATCACTGCCTGAACTTTTATATGTTGGGAAATATATTTATATACGAAAACATAGCCACTCTGCGGCTATAGACTTTTTAAACAATGGACTGATGAAGAAAAACAGCAGTCAGAACAGGATTAATCAAGGAGGAACAGAGAGATGCCGACCTATCAATATCGATGTAAAAGTTGTGGAAATGAGCTTGAAATAGTCCAGAAAATGAGCGATAACTCACTCACGATCTGCCCCAAGTGTGAAAAAGAGAGCTTTGAGCGGGTCATAACCGCCGAGGGCGGATTTGTGCTGAAGGGCTCAGGGTTTTATAAAACAGACTACAACAGCAGCAAACCTCCCGCAGTCCCAAGCCCTTGCGCTTCCGGTGCATGCTCGGGCGGCTCCTGCCCCATGGCCTCATAGAACCAGCTCCACAGGAGCGTTATGCTGGCAGTGCACGATCTTTTGCATAACCTGATACCCATCATCAAAACATGAGCCCACGCTCTGAAACGCCTTCCCCTCTCACGGAAGGCGTTTCAGCTGTTTAAAGGGATTTTCCCTCTCCCGCCACTCAAACCGCGAAAGATTGATCTCCTTGTTGCCCCGGAAACTCTCCGGATACTGCTTCCCCTCAACACCACCCACAACCTTTACCCGGTTAAGAACACCTGCCTTGAAAAACATCAGGATCAGATCACCGCTCGAAAAGTTGATACCGGAGGGTTTTCGCTTCTCATCGTAAAGGTGATAGAGGCTTTCCGCCTGCTCGGCAAGCGTTATTCCGGTTATTTTTGAGCTGTCGTTCAGCCGAATGAGCATACTCTTTCCGCTGAACTGGTCATACACAACAGGGGGAACAGAAAGGGTATCCTGAGCGGCAAAAAAGGCATTCCCCTGTACCTCAACTTCACCAATACTCTTGCGCTTGCCCCTTCGACCAACCTCCTTGAGATGGAGAAGAATCTTGTCGCCACTGATCTGCTGACGCTCATGCCAGACAATCACATCATCGTAA
>CAJEXL010000028.1 GCA_903994365.1 uncultured Chlorobiaceae bacterium
CATCAATCCGCTGATAGCTGTTGGCAGAGACAAGCATAATCGAAACATTGAAGAACGATTCAGTAAACCGGAGCCCTTGGCGGAAGATGCAGACAGTGTTACCAAAATGAAGCAATGTTTGAAACCCCTGGAAGGGAAAGCACTCTATGGTGTGCGTAAGAGCACGGTCGAACCGGTATTCGGGATTATGAAATCAGTGCTTGGGTATCGACAATTTATGCGCCGAGGATTGGAAAATGTTGACGACGAATGGACACTCGTAAGTCTTGCCTGGAATCTGAAAAGACTGCATGTCTTGGCGAAGCCACGCCCGAAAACAGCAGTAATGGCCGCTTGTAAAGCAAAATTAGGAGTACAAGGCAGCCAATTGGGGCTGTTTTGCTCTAAAATGCGCTTGATATTGTTTTCTATACCTAAAATGAACGTAAAAAGGAAGATTGAGGACTTTTTTGCGCCCAGCGTCTTTATCGTTAGTCCGACAGGCTGCTAGCATCAGCTATAATTTCTTTTACTCCCCAGTAAATCTGGAAAATCCATATAAATTTATTAAGAACCTTATTTGTATATTTTATACACAACGTTGGAGAATGCATTTCCTCATTCCATAATTCCGATCACTGCCGGAATCATTTCCTTGTTTATGTCAATCCTGATCGTGCAGACAAAACGATGGCATGGAAAGCATACGTTTGACCCCATAGATGGAGTACAAAAATTCCATTCTCTTCCTACTCCTCGTATTGGCGGTGTTGCCATATTTATCGGTTTGATTGTTGCGTGGTTAATTTCACCGCTACCGGTGTCACAACTGCTGTTGCCTATGCTGGCGGCGGGTTTGCTTGCATTCGTTGTGGGCGTTATCGAAGATCTTACCAAACGAGTCAGCATAAGTATCCGTCTTTTTGCAACAATGATCAGTGGAGCACTGGCATGTTTGCTTACCGGGTACAGCCTGAATCATTTGAAAATAATCGGGTTGGATACGTTACTCGCTTACCTGCCAGTGTCTATCTTTTTTACTGCGTTTTCCGTAGGAGGTGTTGCTAACGCTATCAACATCATTGATGGCTTTAACGGTTTGGCATCAGGGATATTGATGATCTGTTTTTCAGCATTAGCTCTGATTGCCTGGCAGGTTGGTGATGTTGATTTGGCATGTTTATGCTTCTTAATGATAGTAGTTGTAGCTGGATTTTTCGTAATAAACTTTCCTCTCGGTAAAATATTCCTTGGGGACGGTGGCGCATACCTGCTTGGATATATACTGGCATGGATTTCTGTGCTTTTGCCAATGCGCAATCCATCGGTCTCTGTATGGGCGCCATGTCTGGTATGCAGCTATCCCATTATTGAAACCATTTTCAGTATAATGCGTCGTTTCTGGAACAATAACAGTGCTGGAGATGCTGATAGCTCCCATTTGCATAGTCTGATAAATGTAAAAATTATATCAAGGCGATTTTCCTATTTATCGCCACATATCCGAAATAGTATGGTGGCACCATTTTGCTGGATTTTTGCAATGCTCTCTACCGGCATGGCTGTGATTTTTTACGAACAGACCACTGTGCTTGTTGCTGCATGGTTCGGCAGTTTTGCTCTGTACATAATACTCTATTGGCGCCTTTCGATTATTGATAATACTCAGGAGAAGATTGCTACAAGCAAAGCTCAGTGAATCTTTCAAGAATGAGCACCAATCTTTTTCGTGACAGTTCGTATAATTCGTAGATAACTTTTTTCTATCTTCTTCAATTTTGATGCTACCTTAGCCAGTAAGTCATTAATACGTTGTAGATTAAATATGGCAGGAATTCAGCACTTTGAAGATTTGTTGGCTTGGCAAAAAGCAAGAGATCTGATGAAGGCTATTTACCAAGCCACATCAACTGGTAGATTTTCAAAAGACTTCGGGTTGTGCGATCAAATTCGTGGGGCTTCAGTTTCTGTAATAGTCAAATCTGGCAAAAGGATTTGATCTAAATTCGAAACAATGAGTTTCATCAGTTTCTGGATATGTTCAAAAGGGAAGTTAAATATCGGTCGGATGCGGTCAGCTTTCAAGAAGTGCTGTCGAAACGTTTACAGAAATTGGCGCTGACACTGGAACCGAGTAAGACAAAGCTCGTGGAATTCGGTCGCTTTGCGCAGAAGTATGCAGGGAAAAGAGGGAGGAAGCGTCCCGAGACGCTTAAGTTTCTGGGCTTTACCTTCTGTTGTACCCGTAACCTGAAAGGAAACTTCAAGGTGGGTATGTGCACCGAAAATACTCGCGTGCATCGTAGCATGCAACGGCTAAGGGACCTGATGAGACGAATGATGCATCTGCCGATACAGGAACAGGTGAAAAATCTGAATAGCGTTTTACGAGGGCACTATGCCTACTTTGGTATAGCTGGAAATTTCATGGGTATATCAAGGATCTATCGATGCGTTGAAAGATGCTGGAAGAAAATGCTCAGCAACCGAAGCCGAAAAGGGAATGTGACATGGGAAACTTATCATAGCCTGAAAACACGGTTTGGCTTGCTACGTCCAAAGCTATCCGTTTCTTATGGAAAGCTGCAAGGACTTGCAATTCTGTGAGCTATCTTCTGAAGAGCGTAGTGCGGGAAATCCGCACGCTACGTTGTGTGGGAGCAGGTACCGGGAGACCGGCCCTGCGACCCGGTGGGAACGAACAGGATTTTTAGTCGTCCCCCTATCCCGATTTACAAATTGAAAAAGTAAAACGAGTTATTGGCGGTCTACGAGCAACGGTAGATAAAAATAGAACCAAATAATAACCCCTAACTCGCTCTTGCTTCCTGTGAACATTCCGATATCTTTTTAGCACTTAGGGATTTGGTAACTACTAAAATACCTTTTATTATGTTTTCATACAGCAACATATTAGCCGGAGAAATTGCACATGAAGACATCTGTATTGAATCGAAACAGCATATCACCTGAAGTCGCAGGGCTGATTACTCGTCTGGTTTCCTTAATACCATGGCCAATACGACGCCAAGCTATGGGAGATGTCGTGCTGACAATATTGGACGGCAAGCCTCGAATTGCAGAAAATGAATTTGGCTGGAATCGCTCAGCGGTAGCTTTAGGGATCAAGGAATTTGAGAGTGGCATTGTCTGTGTCAATGATTTGACGGAACGACACAAGCCAAAATCTGAAGAGAAAAACCCCGAGTTGCTTGAATCCATTCGGAAAATAATGGAGCCATACAGTCAGGCTGAACCGCGTTTTCGAACAACCTTGCTCTATACGAACATGACAGCGCAATCCGTCTATAATGCACTTGTTGGTGAAGGATGGCCAGAAGAATCGCTGCCTGCGGTTCGTACTATCTCCAATATTTTGAACCGTCAAAACTATCGACTACGAACGGTTCAGAAAACTAAGGTTGAAAAAAAACAGCAGAAACAGATGCCATCTTCAACAATGTCTGGCAAATGAATGCGCAGGCAGATGCTGACCCTGAAACGTTAAGACTCAGCATTGACACCAAAGCAACTGTGCATGTGGGCCTCTATTCACGAGGCGGTAAGTCTCGTGGAATCAAAGCCGTAGCAGCCTGGGATCATGATATGCGACCCAAGGAAAAACTTGTTCCTGGCGGTATACTTGAACCAGTCAGCGGTAAATCGTTCTTGTTTTTTGGCACAAGCAACAAGACCAGTGACTTTATGGTTGATGGACTTGAGTTGTGGTGGAATGAGCGAAAACAAGCACTTTCTCATATCAAAGAGTTAGTACTCAACATGGATAATGGCCCAGAGTGCAGTGGGAGGAGAAGTCAATTCCTGTACCGGATGACCGCTTTTGCCGATATGACCGGACTTGGCATTCGATTAATCTACTATCCGCCCTATCACAGCAAGTATAACAACATTGAACGCTACTGGGCAGGGCTAGAAAAATCATGGAATGGTTATCTCCTTGAGAGTGTAGCAACCGTCATAAAACGCGCCTGTAAATTTACTTGGCGAGGGATAGCCGCAAGGTCAATACTGGTGGAGACGGTATACGAGAAGGGTATCAAGCTCTATGGTAAGGAAAAAAAGAATCTGGAAAAAAGACTGATGCGCTCACCAAGCCTTCATTGGTGGGATATAAGCATCAGGCCTAAAATGGTATTTTTATAATGACGGCGTCCCTTAGCACTTAGCACTTAGCACTCAATCAATATGTCTGAAAACCTTACACCCGATCAGCAAGTTCCGATAAATTCAATAGAGCCAATGGACGACGAGATCAGCCTTCTCCATCTTGCCATCACACTCGCCAAGCACAAAAAAATCATCATCGGAGCCCCACTGGTTGCAGCCATTATTGCTGCAATTTTCAGCCTCCTCAGCCCCAACATATATACCGCTGACACACAAATATTTCCTCCCCAGCGACAATCCAGCGCCTCAGCAATGCTCTCTCAGCTTGGTGCTCTCGGCGGAATGACCGGAGGTATAAAAAATCCCAACGATGCCTACATAGCAATGTTGAAAAGCAGGACGCTACAGGATAACATGATTAGGCGTTTTAAACTTCAAGATATTTATAAAACAACTACTCAGGGAAGTACTCGTGGGGCACTTACAGGAGCAACAACTATTAAATTTGGTAAAGATGGTATCATCGGAATTTATGTCGATGATCTGAATCCTTCAAGAGCCGCAATGCTTGCGAATGGCTATGTTGATGAACTACAACGGTTGACACAGGTATTTGCTGTCACTGAAGCATCTCAACGTCGCCTCTTTTTCGAGCAGCAACTTCTGCGGGCAAAAAAAAATCTTGGTGATGCAGAGGTCGGTTTGAAACAGTTACAGGAAAAAACCGGTATTATTCAGCTTGATGCCCAGGCTCAACAGATTATCAGTACTGCAGCCGGGCTTAAAGGTCAGATTGCTATGAAAGAGGTTGAGCTTGGTGCAATACGAACCTTCGCTACAGGTAATAATCCCGATTATATTCGTACCCAGCAAATGTTGGGTGGGTTGCAGGCCCAGCTAGCAAAAATAGAGACCGGCACGGTTACAACAAGCAAGGTGCCTGAAACAAGCCTTGAATACATTCGTAAAACCCGCGACCTCAAATATGCCGAAACCATCTACGAACTGCTCGCCCAACAGTTCGAAATGGCCAAAATTGACGAAGCAAAAGAAAGTTCATTAATCCAGGTGCTCGACAAGGCGGTTGTTCCAGAGCAGAAGTCAAAACCCAATCGAAGTCAGAAGGTGCTCATCGCTGCCCTTGCAGTTGGTTTTCTTGCTATCATCTGGGCATTTATTACTGAAGCCTTGAAAAACGCAAAAAGAGATATCGAAAGCAATACCCAGCTCAACACCCTAAAAAAACACCTCCGCTGGGGCTAATCTAAACACAGTACGGGCACGGCATTCCGTGCCCCTAAAAATATGCACGCAACCCCCTCTATAACAACGCTTCTCCTCCGCCTCTGGCACCATATCAGCCCAAGGCGCCGCGCCCAATTTGCCCTACTCTTCGTGTTAATGGTCAGCGCATCATTTGCCGAAATCCTCAGCATTGGCGCAGTGTTGCCATTTCTCGCCGTGCTTACAGCCCCCGAAAAAATAATAAACCACCCCACAACCCAATCCATAATCCATACATTCGGCTATACCACTCGCAACTCTTCATTATTTTCGACTCAGCACCAAGCACCAAGCACTCAGCACCAAGCACCAAGCACTCAGCACTCAGCACTATTTTTCCTCAGCACTCAAGATATCTTGCTAATCCTAACCATCATCTTCGCCGTTGCAGCACTCCTGTCCGGCGCCATGCGCCTTCTGCTCCTGTGGGCAAGCACACGCCTCTCCTTTGCAACAGGGGCTGATCTCAGCATCAGCATCTACCGCCGAACCCTTTACCAGCCTTATGCAGTGCATGTCGCTCGCAACAGTAGTGAAGTAATCAACGGCATATCAGGCAAGGCCAACAGCGTCATCTACAACATAATTGTGCCGCTCTTGACCCTCATCAGCTCCACCATTATGCTGTTTGCCATCCTCATAGCTCTCTTGACGGTCGACCCCGTTATTGCATTGGCTGCATTTGGTGGATTTGGCCTTATCTATGCAGGTATTATCAAACTTACACAAAACCAGCAGTTGCTCAACAGCCAGTGCATCGCCCGCGAATCCACACAAGTGATCAAATCCCTGCAGGAAGGGCTTGGCGGCATCCGCGATGTCCTCATCGACGGTAGTCAGTCCGCCTACTGCCAAATCTACCGCAACGCAGACCATCCCCTGCGTAAAGCCCAGGGGAACAGCTCTTTTATCAGTTCCAGTCCCCGTTTCGGTATCGAAGCACTTGGTATGATGCTTATTGCCTTCCTAGCCTATTTGCTTGCCCGTCAACCAGACGGCATCGCCAAAGCAATACCTGTTCTCGGTGCACTGGCACTTGGCGCCCAGCGCCTGCTTCCCGTTCTGCAAGGTGCTTATAGCTCTTGGTCCGTCATACAAGCTGGTCAAGTATCCCTGCACGATACTCTCGACATGCTCGATCAGCCCCTCCCCGATTATGTCGATCAGCCACCAGCTAAGCCGCTCCCATTCCATAAACAGGTCAATCTTAACAATCTCTCGTTCCGGTACACTGCGCAAACGCCTTTGGTACTCAACGGCATAAACCTTGCCATCCCAAAAGGTAGCCGCATCGGCTTCATTGGTGTTACCGGCAGCGGCAAAAGCACCCTGCTCGACCTTATCATGGGCCTCTTGCAACCAACCGACGGCACCATCGAAATTGACGCCCAACCTTTGACTCCTGCCAACAACCGCGCATGGAAGGCACACATCGCCCACGTACCCCAAGCCATCTTTCTTGCCGACAGCACCATCGAAGAAAACATAGCCTTTGGTGTGTCAAAATCGAGAATCGACCACACTCGGGTCAAGGAAGCCGCCTGCAAGGCACAAATAGCAGACATTATTGAAAGCTGGCCGAAGAAGTTCGAGACCTACGTCGGCGAACGCGGCATTCGCCTCTCCGGTGGGCAGCGCCAGCGCATAGGTATCGCCCGTGCACTCTACAAGCAGGCAGACGTCATTATCTTTGACGAAGCCACCAGCGCCCTCGATAACGAGACCGAACAGGCAGTCATGCTGGCCATCGAAAGCCTCGGCAACGATCTTACTGTGCTGATAATCGCCCACCGGCTCACAACCCTGAAAAACTGCACACAAATAGTGGAACTGGCCGACGGCGGCATCAAGCGCACCGGTACCTACCAGGAGATCATATCCCCCGTAATGGCGGTGTTATCCCACCCCCTTTAACCCTGTAAGGGCAGGGTCATCGCGCCCTCTATCATATTATGCAATCAGTCATCGTCATAGGCGGCGGCATTCTCGGCCTCTCCACAGCCTTACATATACTACAATCACGCCGCGGAACCCGCTTAGTCCTCATCGAAAAAGAGGGAGACATAGCCCAACACCAAACAGGTCACAACAGTGGCGTAATTCATTCAGGTCTCTACTACAAACCAGGATCCCTGAAGGCAATCAACTGCCGTGAAGGTTATCAGCAGCTCCTTAAATTTTGCAAAAATGAATCCATACCGCATGAAATATGTGGTAAAATCGTTGTTGCAACCACAAAAGAAGAGCTGCCCGGGTTACAGGAGTTGTATCGCAGGGGAGTAGCAAATGGGCTGCAAGATCTTAAATTCTTAAACCCAAATGAGATTCTTGAAAGAGAGCCCCATTGCCAAGGTATTCAAGGGCTTTTAGTACCACAGGCAGGTATCGTCGATTACACCGCTGTTGCTAAAAAATATGCAGAAAAGATTGTTGCCATGGGTGGCGAAATTGTTCACGGTGAGCGTGTTGTCACTCTTCAGCAACAAGGTAGTCAGGTCGAAGTCATTGGTCAGTCCCGAACCTGGAAAGCAGCTTCAGTCATTGCCTGTGCTGGCCTCCAGTCCGACCGCCTGGCCCGCCAAACAGAACCAACACTGCGGCTCCAGATTCTTCCTTTTCGAGGTGAATACTTTCAGCTCAAGCCAACAGCCCACAAACTTGTCAATCATCTGATCTATCCTGTTCCAGATCCAGCATTCCCCTTTCTTGGAGTGCACTTTACGAGGATAATCAATGGTGGTATTGAGTGTGGACCTAATGCAGTCTTTGCTTTTGGTCGTGAGGCGTATAAAAAAACTGATTTTAATTGGAAAGATACCTTGGAATCCCTGAACTGGCCCGGTTTTCATAAAGTGGCAGTCAAACACTGGCGTACCGCAATAGGGGAGTATCATCGCTCATTCAGCAAGCAGGCATTTGTCAAAGCACTGCAGAAGCTCATTCCAGAGATTCAGGCAGAGCATCTTGACGTTGGCGGATCGGGCATTCGTGCTCAAGCCTGTGACCGCGAGGGAAATCTGCTTGACGACTTTGACTTCAGGGTCAACAAAAATATTATCCATGTTTGCAATGCACCCTCACCCGCAGCTACGGCGTCACTGGCAATAGGGAAAACTATTGCTGACAAAGCGTTGCTGTTTTTTTCATAAAATAATAGGTGCCTCCAATGGATGTATTATTTATAAACCCGGACTCGTCATCAAAAGCTTATCAGGGACTGGCATTAGTCTATTCAGCTATTGAACCCCCGACATGGTCCTTGTTGTTGGCAGAATCCTGCCGATCAAAAGGGTTCGATGTTGGTATTCTCGATTGCGATGCTGAACGATTGACATTGGAGCAGTCCATAAAAAGGGTAAATGAGTTGCAACCTCGCCTCCTTGTTTTTGTTCTTTACGGTCAAAACCCTAACTCAGGAACGACAAGTATGATCGGCGCATTAGCATTGGCAAAGGCGCTTAAAGATCACCATCCAGAGATCCCTATCTGTTTTGTCGGATCACATGTAACTGCCTTACCAAAGGATGTTCTCGCCTATGATTGCGTTGATATTGTTCTGCTGAATGAAGGCGTTTATGCCCTGCATAACCTTCTAATGAGCAATCTTAGCGACGATTTGCAGCGCATAAAAGGGATTGGATATAAAGTTCTGGGGGAGGGTGGTGTCAAATTCCCTGTTATCAATCCACCACAGAGTATTGTCCCTCAAGCAAGGATGGACGAGGATTTACCTGGTTATGCATGGGACCTTTTGCCTTATAGGGAAAAACCACTGGATCTTTATCGTGCTCATTTCTGGCATGCCGAGTTTGACCATGCAAAGCGTACCCCTTTTGCAGCTATTTACACATCCTTAGGGTGTAATTTCGGATGTGATTTTTGCATGATCAACATCATCAACCGAGTTGAAAACGGTGATGCAATCAGTGCTGCTGACTCTCGAGGCATGCGCTTTTGGAGTCCTGAATGGGTGCGGCGAGAGATGCGAAAACTTGCTAACATGGGTGTCCGCACTTTGCGGATTAGCGATGAAATGTTTTTTTTCAATCAAAAATATTATGAGCCGATACTTCACGATGTAATTAATGAAGATTATGGCTTTAATATGTGGACCTATTCAAGGGTAGATACGGTTCGTCGTAGTGCTTTGGATCTCTTCAAAAAAGCTGGGGTCAATTGGTTAGCACTTGGTGTTGAAGCAGGTAATCAACTGGTTAGAAAGGAGGTATCCAAAGGATCATTCAAGGATGTCAATATCCGTGATATCTGCAGTACAATTAATAACGCAGGCATCAATATCATAAGCAATTACATATTTGGGTTTCCGGACGATACACTGTTAACAATGCAGGAAACATTGGATCTCGCGCTGGAACTCAACACGGAAATGGCAAATATGTACCCATGTCAGGCTCTCCCAGGCAGCCCTATTTATAATACAGCAAAGAGGCTTGGATGGGCTCTCCCCGATTCTTATGAGGGGTATGCGTTTTTATCCTATGAAAGCCAACCACTTCCTACCAAGTATATCTCTTCGGCTGAGGTATTGCAATTTCGTGATGATGCGTGGCAGACATACTTTACCAACCCAGCATATCTAAGTCTTGTCGAGCAAAAATTCGGAGATCAAGAAAGAAAAAATGTAGAACACATGGCAAGTATTCCGCTTAAGCGCAGGTTGTTAGTTGATTAAATAAAGTCTGATGATTATTACTCGAACCCCCTATAGGATTTCTTTTTTTGGTGGTGGCACAGACTATCCTGGTTGGTACCGTGAACATGAAGGTGCTGTATTGGCTACGACAATCAACAAGTATTGTTATATAACTTGTCGTCGTTTACCCCCATTTTTTGAGCACAAACATCGTATAGTGTATTCACGCATTGAGAGTGTGCAGCATATCGATGAAATTGAACATCCTGCAGTTCGTGCGGTTTTGAACTGGTCAAAGGTTGTTGATGGTCTTGAAATTCATCATGACGGAGATTTGCCAGCAAGGTCTGGTCTTGGTTCCAGTTCAGCTTTTACTGTCGGACTTGTGCATGCCATTAAAGGATTACATGGCCAGATGGCTAGCCATGAAAGTTTGGCTAAGGATGCAATCCATATTGAACAAAACATTATTGGTGAAAACGTAGGGTCGCAGGATCAGGTATCTGCAGCATACGGCGGCTTAAACCGTATTGATTTTTATCGGGACGACTCGTTTGAGGTCGCGCCGGTAATCATACCCGAGCATCGGCGAGATGAACTTCGTTCCCATCTTATGCTCTGCTTTACAGGGTTTTCACGCATAGCCGATGAAATTGCAAAATCTCAGATAGACAACTTTAAAAACCGAGAAATAGAACTCAAGTGTATGAGAGAGATGGTTGATGAGGCTATTTCAATTCTTGCCGGAAATCATATCAGTATTGAAGAATTTGGAAGACTGCTTGACCAAAGCTGGAAGTACAAACGCACTCTCTCTGATCGGGTATCAACCCCGGAAATTGATCACATATACGATGAAGCCGTGCGTGCTGGAGCTATTGGTGGTAAGATTCTTGGCGCAGGCGGCGGAGGATTTATGTTGCTTTTCGCTAAACCTGAAAAACATGCTGCAATTCGTGAGAGGCTTAAAGGACTTGTGCATGTTTCATTTAATTTTGAGAATGCAGGTAGCCGTGTAGTGTTGTACCAACCCAATGGTTTATAATTCATGAATAAAACAGATAAAATTTACATTCCTGGGCATACAGGCTTAATTGGTTCAGCGGTAGTGCGACGATTGCAGCGTAGCGGTTTTAGCAACTTGCTTCTTGCAAATCATACTGAACTTGAATTGACGGATGCGAGGGTTGTAGATGCTTTCTTTAATGCACATGCCCCTGAATATGTTGTTCTTGCTGCAGGTAGAGTCGGTGGCATAGTCGAAAACCAGTTATATCCTGCCGACTTCATGATCGAAAATCTGGCAATTCAGTTGAACATACTTAAGGCTGCTCATAGAATAGGTGTGCGTAAACTAATCCTCTTTGCATCATCTTGCATGTACCCGCGCCAGTGTCCGCAACCTATGCCAGAGTCAGCTCTCCTCTCAGGACAACCGGAACCGACAAGCTTGGCTTATGCTATTTCAAAACTGGCCGGAATGCAAATGTGTCTTGCCTATAACCAGCAATATGGACAACAGCGCTTTATTCCAGTAATTCCAAACAGTACGTTTGGTCCTAACGACAATTTTGATCCAAAATCGGGGCATGTTCTTTCATCATTGATCCGTCGCTTTCACGAGGCGGTACAAACTGGTGCAACAACTCTTACTCTTTGGGGTAGTGGTTCTCCACGCAGAGAGTTTATTCAAGCCGATGACGTTGCTGATGCATGTATTCTTTTGCTAAATAGCGATGCTGATATTCCCAATTTACCAATCAACATTGGAACTGGAAAGGATTGTTCTATCAGTGAACTGGCAGAAATCATCGCTGCTATTGTAGGTTATAAAGGCATCATTGAGTGGGATAGGAGTAAGCCAGATGGTGCTCCAAGGAAACTTCTTGACAGCAGCCGGATTCAATCTTTTGGATGGAAACCCGAAGGAAATCTTGAAGATGGAATAAAAGATACTTACCAGTGGTATCTCGATAAGGTATTATGTCAGGATGGCTGTTTATGAATGAAAATTCTGTTAATCTGCAAGAAAAATCGCATTGGGTATGGAGGCAAACGCTTGCCATACATCGCCGAGCTCCTGAAACCCGCTTGGCTTCATCACTCTCACCAATCGAAATTTTCGTAGCGCTCTATTATGGAGGGGTAGTAGTATTCGATGCAGTGAACCCTTATGCAGAGAACAGAGATAGGGTTATTATTAGTAAAGGGCACGGTTCTATTTGCATGTATCCAATTTTGGCTGATCTGGGTTATTTCCCTCTTGAGGAACTACAGCGGGTTTGCAAAACCGGCAGTTTTCTTGGGGGTATACCTGATCCCGTAATTCCTGGTTATGAAACGGTTAATGGCTCGCTCGGGCATGGCTTGGGTGTCGGCTCAGGTATCGCTTTAGCATTAAAGCGCAAGCAAAGTCAGCAAAGTGTTTTTGTTATTGTTGGTGATGGCGAACTACATGAAGGCGCAAACTGGGAGGCAATCATGTTTGCCTCACAACATCGGCTCGACAATCTAAACCTGATCGTTGATGATAACCAAATTAGTATGCTCGGCTATACTGATGACATTGTAAGCCATGGTTCACTTTCTGCACGCTTGTCAGCCTTTGGTTGGGAGTGTCTTGATGTTGATGGTCATAATATCATAGAGGTACAGTCGGCCCTGCTGCAAATGAAAAAAACCTGTACTGGTAAACCAAAAGCATTGATAGCAAGGACTTTAAAAGGTCATGGAGTTCCAGGGTTAGAAAACGCTCCCCTTTCGCATATTATGAACCCAAAACCGGAACTCATCGACACTCTATTGGAGCAAACTCTATGAGTCAAAAGCCTCTTGCCATGCGTGATGTCTTGCTCAATCGTATCTGGTTGGCCATGGCAGAAGATCATACCATCTTCTTTACCAGTGCGGATTTCGGCTCTCCAATTCTCGATAAAATTCGTTCAGATTTTCCTGATCGATTTCTTAATGTTGGCATTGCTGAGCAGAACCTAATCAATGTCTCGGCCGGTTTGGCACTCGAAGGGTATACAGTCTTTGCTTATGCTATTGCGCCATTCATCACCATGCGTTGTTACGAGCAAATTCGGGTTAATCTCGCCTTGCTCTCCGAAGTAAGGGATATGAATGTAAATTTGATTGGCGTAGGTGCTGGATATAGTTATGTCGTTTCAGGCCCAACGCATCAGTGTTACGAAGATATCACTTTGATGCGTGCAATGCCTAACGTTCAGGTTTTATCACCGGCAGATCATGTTTGCGCTGCTTCTCTTTTTGATCGTTGTATCAATACCATGGGCCCAAAATACATTCGCCTTGATGCACAAGTGCTGCCAGTAATCTATCATGGCGCACCTCCTGATTTTGAGAGAGGTTTTTATATTCATCGCACATCCAAAACAGTTTGTCTCGTCGCGACCGGCTATATGCTACACACAGCAATTAACGTTGCAAATAATCTTGCAGATATGGGTCAATCAGTTGGAGTTATCGATTTATTTGATATTTCAAACTTTTCAGAAGAACAATTGCTGAAGGTGCTTTCGTCCTATTCCGGTATCATCACGCTTGAGGAAGGTTTTCGTGGTCGAGGTGGTCTTGATTCTATGATCTTTGACTTTATGGCCCGTAAAGGAATGAATGCTCGTATGCTCAATATCGGTGTTAAAGGTGCTTATCGCTTTGAACTCGGTAGCCGTACAGAATTGCACGAGCAGGTCGGCATTGGTCCAGAAACTGTACAGCAACAAGTGACCTCCTTTTTGCAATCATTTTCAAATTTACACTCGTAGTAACAAGATGAAATTCCCCTTAATGCGTAACAACATCCTGCGTGAAGATCTTGACGCAGTGATTGAACATCTCAAGCAGGATGATCCCATACTTACCCATGGTGCCAACGTCCGTGCATTCGAATCAGAGTGGTCCGAATGGCTTGGGGTGAAATACAGTGTTTTCGTCAATTCAGGTGCATCAGCCAATCTTTTAACAATGGCGGTTCTTAAAATCCGGCATCCAGAAGGCGGGGAAGTTATTGTTCCTCCACTGGGTTGGGTTTCAGACGTGGCTTCAGTTCTTCAAAATGGGTTTACTCCGGTTTTTGCAGATATTGACTCTCAGACGCTTGCTATGGATTCGGAACAGATTCTGGCCAAGATAACTGAAAAGACAAAAGCAGTTTTTCTCACTCATGTCCAGGGTTTTGATGGTCTGACCGACAAACTGCTCGATGAACTTAACCGCCGGAATATCCCTCTTATTGAAGACGTCTGCGAGTCACACGGAGCGACTCATCATGGTACCAAACTGGGTAATTTTGGCTGGATATCGAACTTTTCCTTTTATTATGCTCACCACATGAGTACGATAGAAGGTGGTATGATCTGTACCAATGATCCGTTAGTTTATCAACAGGCTCGTATGTTGCGCTCTCACGGTATGGTTCGAGAAGCCACTGATCTTTCGGTTCGTGAAGCATATCGGACAGAAAATCCTGAGCTGAATCCCGATTTTATCTTTGCTTTTCCAGCCTATAACACTCGTAATACAGAGATTGGTGGTATAATGGGTCGCAGTCAGCTCAAACGGCTTGATCAGGGAGTTAAGCGTAGAACAGAAAATCTGTTGCGATTCCTGAACCAGATTGATTCGAGCAAGTATCGCACGGATTTTAAGATTGAAGGATCGAGCAACTATGCCTTTAATCTCATTTTAAAAGATGCGGATGATCGGCTGGTGGAACGGCTTATGCAGAAGATGCGTGAATCCGGTGTTGAATTTCGCAGAGGCAGTGCAGGTGGAGGCAATCAAATCCGCCAACCATATCTAAAAGGGATTGTTCCTGAGGGGCACCATCTTGATTTTCCACAAACCGAGCATGTTCATTTTTACGGTTTTTATATAGGCAATTTCCCGGATTTAAAAAATGAGGAAGTAGATGAGCTATGCGCAATATTGAACGCAGTTTAAGGTGTCAGTCAAAACAGCAATTATTCTTGCCGGTGGTCTGGGAACTCGGCTTCGTCTAACTGTCCCCGACCTGCCAAAACCCATGGCTCCGATTAATGGGCGTCCATTTTTAGAATACCAGCTTGATTACTGGATCAAACAAGGGGTCACTCGCTTTTTACTTTCCGTCGGTTATCGGCACGAGATCATTATTGATTATTTTGGAAACAGTTATCAGGGTGCTCAACTTGAGTATGTTATTGAGACGGCTCCGCTTGGTACCGGTGGTGGTTTTTTGCTGGCCGCAAAACAAATCACTGAAGAGCAGCCTTTTTTACTCTTAAACGGCGATACTTATTTTGCTGTAAACTTGGCTGAATTGCTCGAGTTTTCCCTGATGAACGATGCCGACTGGTGTTTCTCTCTCTTTAGTTCGAATGAAGAGGGAAGGTACATGGGCATGGGCGTTTCACAATTGGGTGAAATTACTTCACTTAAATCCGGGCAAACATTTCCGGGGAGCTTGGCGAATGGTGGTGTATATTTGATTCAGCCAAGAGTATTATGCGATGTCACGTTTATTCCTGGCGAGAAGGTATCCCTTGAGGACGATATTTTTTTGGGTGCCATGCTTTCAGAACAACGTTTGTTTGGTCTTGAATGCTCTGGCACCTTCATTGATATTGGAGTTCCTTCCGATTACCATCGGGCACAAAACTTGTTAGCATTATAAACAAGAGGTTATATGGATACAATTGCGTGTCTCAAGAAAAATATAGAAGCTTCCATAAAAGCTAAGCAACAGTTACTCAATGATTCCGAAAGCTTGCTGATTTTTTCTAATGCGGTTGAAACCGTTATTGATTGCTACAGGCAAGGTGGTCGTATTTATATAGCAGGAAACGGTGGTTCAGCCGCTGATGCCCAGCACCTCGCAGCCGAGTTTGTCAGTAAATTAGCTCGCGATAGGGCACCGTTGCCCGCCGAAGCCCTGACCGTGGATAGCTCAATACTCACTGCCATTGGAAACGATTTTGGCTATGATCAGATCTTTTCTCGTCAGATTGCTGGTAAAGTTACAACGAAGGACGTCTTTCTTGGCATAACCACTTCTGGAAACTCAAAGAACATACTGAATGCGTTAACTCAATGCCGGGTATTTGGTGTGCCGAGTATTGTTTTTTGCGGAAAAGATGGAGGTCAAGCGAAAGAAATGGCAGACTATTGCATTGTTGCCCCAGGAATAGCGACAGCAACTATTCAGGAACTTCATATCACTTTGGCCCATACACTCTGTGAGTGCGTTGAAGTGGCTATGTTTGGCGAATGAAAATATCGATAAACCAATAAAAAAATAATGAACTACAATATTCTTGTTACTGGTGGTGCGGGCTATCTTGGTTCCACTATGGTTCCTGATCTTCTCAATGCGGGTTACAAAGTTACAGTGCTGGACAACTTTACCTTCAAGCAGGCAAGTCTCAACCACGTCTGTTATCATCCGAACTTTTCAGTAGTAAAGGGGGATATTCGTATTGAAAGTGTTATTGCACCTCTTATGAAAAAGGCTGATGTCATCATTCCTTTGGCAGCCTTGGTTGGAGCCCCACTTTGCAGTCTGGATCCTGTTGGCGCAACGACAATCAACCATGATGCAATAACACTTATGTTGAAGCATCTCTCTAAAGAGCAGATTGTTCTCATGCCCACAACCAACAGTGCTTATGGAACAGGTGATGAAAATAATCACTGCACAGAGGAATCCCCTCTTCGTCCAATATCCCAATATGCGATTGAAAAAGTAGCGATTGAAAAGGAGCTGATGCAACACCCTAATGCTATTAGTTTTCGTCTTGCAACAGTATTTGGCATGTCTCCTCGTATGCGTATTGACCTGCTTGTCAACGATTTTACCTATCGTGCGGTGAACGATCGCTTTGTTGTTCTATTTGAAAGCCACTTTAAGCGCAACTATGTTCATGTGCGCGATGTTTCGCGGGCATTTCAGCACGCTCTTCTCAACCACGATACTATGAAAGGTCAGATATTCAATGTGGGTCTTTCTGATGCAAATGTCTCAAAGAAAGAACTTTGTGAACAAATTCAAAAGCAGATACCAAACTTCATCTTCCTTGAAGCTCCTTTAGGCAAAGACCCTGATCAACGTAATTACATCGTTTCAAATGCTAAAATTGAAGCAACAGGGTTTAAAACAGAATTTTCTCTTGAACGAGGAATAGGAGAATTGATAAAGGGATACACTATGATCAAGAACTCTCTTTATGGTAATGTTTGAAAGAGTTATTTATTGACCTCAAATTCAAGGGCAAAAATATTAATTATATATTATAGTTCTCTCTTTGTTGCAAATTGAAATAATTTATTAAAAAGAAATGCTTGCTAATGGACTATGTCATTGAGTACTCTTAATACTTCGTGCATGTGCTGAATACCCTTTGACCAACGTTTAGTAGTTACTTGATAATTCCAGAAATAGAAGTTGATAATGAGAAAAGTAATGGGTGATATGAATGTGTTATTTCTTACAGTAAGTGACCAGCAGAAAAACCCATTATCAAAGTTTGTTGATTTGCATCGCACTTATGACTTTGGAAACTGGATTGAAGGAGCTAAAGGGTTGGTGCAAAAGGCGTATGTATTTGATTATTACGAGTCTTTTGTGATGGAAGGTCCATTGAAAATGGAGGAAAAGATTATTGCTTTAATCAATGATAAATCTATAAGTGTTGTTGTCGCTCCGAATATATATTATGAGATTGGGCCGTCTTTTATAGAAAAAATAAAAAAGCTTGGTGCTCGGTTTGTTATGGTATTTTTTGATGATTCATCAAGATTTGAAAGTACTAATCGCTTGTATTTGGATGTATGCGATAATATTGTAACGCACGAGAGTAAGCGCGCACTAGAATTATATAAAGGATATGCTGGTAAAATTGTTTTCTTTCCGTGTTACGCAAGTTGGATGTTATTTCAAAAGTTGTTGTGTAAGTCTGATGAAAATAAGAGTGCTGGTTCTGAGGTCGTTTTTGTTGGGGCTAAATTTGCTGATAGGGGGGAATATATAAATGCACTAAGAGATATAGGTATTAATATTGCGGTTTATGGTTGTGGTTGGGAAAGTGGGTATTTGTCACAAACTGAGATGATTAATAAATATCATGATGTTAAAATATCCTTGAATTTTGTTAAAAATATTAATCAAGAAAAGGGTTCCCAACTTAAGGGCCGTGCATTTGAAATAATATTAGCCGGTGGTTTTTTGCTTAGCCAATACGATGAAGAGTTATGTGCATATTTTGATGTTGGAGAAGAAATTGATGTATTTAAAACAATTGAAGAGTGTATTCAGAAAGTTAGTTACTATTTAGAAAATCCTGATATTCGCCAGGAAATGCAGCGTAAAGCAATACAGAAGTGTAGGGGGGAATTTAATTTTGAAAGAGCTTGGTCTGACTATTTAAATCAAATCGAAAAATCTTGTGATAGTAATATAATAAAATATCAACGTCGACAAATGCCGAAAATCGCAGTACAAACATTTATCCACTGGAATTTTGACGTTATTACGGCGCGAGCTATGGCTGGGCAAGTATATTATTCAATAGATCAGTCTAAGTATTTGTTCAAAGAATTATATTATTTATCAGGGGTGTATTCCGCAAAAGTATTTACAATATTTAGCATTCAAATACTTGTTTTCTTGCTGCGTTACACTAAAAAAATCTTATCAAGAAATCATTATCTTAGAAATGTGATTACAAGTTTAAGAAGCAAAGGTAATAATTAAGCAGCAATTCGAGATTTGAAAATGTGAAAAAAAATATTATCAATTAAGATCAGCTATCAAATTTATGGCATGTAGATTTCCATTACCACAATAAAGTGATTGTTCGGAAAG
>CAJEXL010000029.1 GCA_903994365.1 uncultured Chlorobiaceae bacterium
AAAAATCGGGGTACACTATAGATCCTGCAAATCCAAGTAATCCTCTATCAACTCCTCTAATACTTGATACTTTTAATACCACATATATTATTATATTATCACGATATTCAGTCAATATTATATAATGCATCCGCAATTATTACCCCCGCTAAAGCGCTTTTTTCCACTCAGCAAGCGCAAGAGTGACAGAATGTTCAAGCCACTCATCAAACCGCTTTGAAGTACTCTCAAAAGATTCCATGTAATTGAACTGGAAAAGTTCCATTGCTGCGGGATAGATATTGACCGCTTCGGTAACGTTGTCTTCACGTTGAGCCTTGAAGTAACTAAACGCAGATGCTGCAAGAATACCTGTATCTTGTGAGCCATATCCATGAAAACTAATGACATAATCAAATTCCTGATCAGTAGTAATCGTCAATCGTACCCATGATCGATAACGCTCAAGATTTGCAAAATATTCAAAACTCTTTGCTGTATCGACAATTTGTTTTTGGAAGTAGTGTCGTTGTGGTGAAGTGTTGTTGGCTGAGTTCTCCCTTGCGTTATATGGCGCTGGCCGTTCTGGTGGAGTTACTTCACGCAGTTGTGTATTAATCGTTTTAACAAGTTTATTGAATTTATTTTCGGCCAGTGTAAACAACTTTTCGGCATGCTCATAAACAACAGATAGTTGTTGTTTTTTCTCGCTGAATCTTGTTTTGAGAATTTCAATTGCAGATACAATTATCTGGTCAGCATATTTATTTTGTTGTACTTGCTGTTCAAGACCAAGTGCTTTTAGAATCGCATCCCGTTGCCGTCGCGAAAAGAATGAAACAAGAGCAATAAGATCTCCCTTATCTGCAGTTTCAAGCGCGCCGATGTATTCTTTTCTATCCGATTCACGAACAACCAAAGGAAACAGTCCCTCATGCAAAAACACAAGTGATGCAAGCGCTCTGGCAACACGGCCATTACCATCCTGGAATGGATGGATTTGAGTAAAGCGATGATGAAGCCAGGCAGACTTCACCTCCGCAGGGTGTGAAGTATCGGCCTCCCGATACATTTTGACAAGATTTTCCATCTCCTCTTTCGTGAATTCAGGGGGGCTGTACTCATGTATTACCCCGTCAGGCCGGCGAGGGTTATTAGGAAGAATCTTGTACTCGCCTTTTTTAAGGGCAATTTGTAAAGAATCTCCCTTTTCGGTCATTGCTTCAACATAGTCTTGATGCATTGTAAATTCTGCATGAAGACCACGAATAAAATATTCTGAGAGCGGTTCTTCACCTTTCACATAGCCAAACAAACGATCAACGATTCCAAGATGATCGTCAATCAATGTTTTAATATGTTCTGCATCCTGCCTGGAAATATTCCCTTGATGGGCAATGATGGACGATTCAATTCCTTGCTCAATAAGCACCTGAGTGACACCTCTGTCCCATAGGTACAATCGTTCAATGATTCCTGTCTCTATGGCCCACTCACGTTTGAGACTCTTGATAAAATCTTGATAGACCCCATGAGAGTGTAGTTGCTCCCTCTTGTCGTTCCATACAGAGGCTAACGCTCGCAATTCTGAAGGATCATAGCCAAGATTTGTTGGAAACGGCTGTATGCGTTGGTAGTTCATAAACCGAATGATTTCGAGTGGTTAAATCGCTTTTAATTTACCTGTCAACGTCTATTACTTCGGTAATTAGCAACATTGAGAATAAACCACGAAGCCCTGCATGAAGTGAAGATGCTTGCTGCCACTCATGAATTTCATAGCCATCTTTGATAATGTCAGGTAAGGCATGAATAGTCATGATGGCAAAATTGATTACTGAGTACCGGGTTGGGAAAATGAGACATCGGACACTGCCAATTTACGAATCTTCTGCGTGGGTTGAACAATATTTTAACTCCGGGGTAAGAAAAAGCAGAAGACCACCACCCTCAAGGAGCTGCGCTTTCATCCGAACACCGACAAGCACGACTTTGACTTCAAGAGCGCACATCTTGAAGAGTTTCTGCGCAAGGGCAACCGCGTCAGGGCCACCATCGTCTTTCTGGGACGCTCCATTATCTACAAGGATAAGGGGCTGGAGCTGGCCGAGCGCCTGACCGAGCGGCTGAGCGTGGTGAGCACCCGTGACGGTGATCCAAAGTTTGAGGGTAAAAAGCTCTTCGTCTATTTTGAGCCCGACAAGAAGAAGATCGACGCTTATGATCGCATCAGGGCAAAAACAAACCAGCCACCGGCAGCACCGCTTGCGCCTCTGGCTCCTGAGGATCTGATAGAAGAGGAGTAATCACAGGAATTTGAACCATTTTTATATCAAAAAATAAAGGACGATCATGCCTAAAATGAAATCCCACCGTGGAGCATGCAAACGGTTTAAGACGACAGCATCCGGAAAAATCAAGCGTGAGCGCATGAATGGATCGCACAACCTTGAGAAGAAGAACAGAAAGCGCTCACGCCGTCTTCATCAGTCTACGCTGCTTGAAGGCACCAAGGCGAAGCAGATCAAACGGATGATTCAGGCTTAAATTTTTAACATTAACTCGACACAACGATGCCTAAAGCAAATAACGCCGTTGCCTCAAAAGCACGGAGAAAAAGAGTACTTAAAAAAGCCAAAGGGTTCTGGGGATCACGCGGCAATATTCTGACCGTCGTCAAGCACGCGGTCGATAAAGCAGAACAGTACGCCTACCGTGACCGTCGCGTTAAAAAACGCACCTTCCGTTCGCTCTGGATCATGCGTATCAACGCCGCAGCTCGTCTGAACGGCACCACCTACTCCCGCCTGGTTAACGCCATGCTGAAGAAGAATGTCGAAATCGACCGCAAGGCGCTCGCCGAGATTGCCGTCAAGGATCCGGCAGCCTTCACCGTGATTGTCAAAAGCCTTTTCGAATAAGAGTTACACCCGGTACCATAATGGAAGAGAGCATTCGCAGTTTACAGCAGGAGATTCTGGAGTTTGAGATACAAGCGCAGGCCGACCTTGAAGCCTTCCGACTCAAATACACTGTTCGAAAAGGGCTCATTGCAGCTCTTTTCGGCCAGCTCAAGATGGTTGACCCTGCTGACAAACCGCGAATTGGCCAATTGCTCAACCAGCTCAAGCAGACGGCTGATGCAAAGCTAACCGAAGCCGAGGAGAGACTTGCATCAACCGAAAGCAGCAGCAGTAACAAAGGCATTGACCTCACCCTCCCCGGACGACGTTACTTTACGGGCAGCGAACATCCGGTACAGAAGGTGCTTGGCGAGATGAAGCAGATTTTTTCAGCCATGGGCTTCGGCATAGCAACCGGCCCCGAACTGGAGCTTGACAGCTACAATTTCGACATGCTGAACTTTCCGCCTGACCACCCGGCTCGCGACATGCAGGACACCTTTTTCGTCACCAGCGGCAACCCCGGCTCCGACGTGCTCCTCAGAACCCACACCTCCCCGGTGCAGGTACGAGTCATGCTCGATCAGAAACCGCCCATACGGGTGATCTGCCCAGGCAAGGTCTATCGCAACGAAGCCATCAGCTCCCGAAGCTACTGCGTCTTCCACCAGCTCGAAGGGCTCTATATCGACAAGAAAGTCTCCTTTGCCGACCTCAAGGCCACCATCTACTCCTTCGCCAAACAGATGTTCGGCACCGACGTCAAACTCCGGTTCCGCCCAAGCTTTTTCCCCTTCACCGAACCTTCAGCCGAGGTCGACGTCACCTGCTACCTCTGCGGCGGCAAGGGATGTAAAGTCTGCAAAAAATCAGGCTGGCTCGAAATCATGGGCTGCGGTATGGTACACCCCAACGTCATGCGCAACTGCGGCATAGACCCCGAAGAGTGGTCAGGCTACGCCTTTGGTATGGGCGTTGACCGCACGGTGCTGCTGAGGTACAAGATTGATGATATCAGGCTGCTGTTTGAGAATGATTTGAGGATGTTGCGGCAGTTTGGGGCGTAGAGGAAAGGAGGCTCTTTCGATTCTTGTCATTGAAAGAGACTTGATAGTAGATTATAAATAAAAAGCTTAGTGATTTTTTCTCTTTTAGGGCAAAAGCCGCACAACCCTCCATGCCGCAAATATGATTATGATTAGTTCAATTAATACATTAATTTCCCTCTTAATGTGACAGAGAGCTTGTACTCCTTGTACACAGTTATAAAATAGTCGTTACACGATAAGGGGGTTTACAATGGATTCAAAAAAACTCTTGCAGCTTGTACACAATATTCGGGATCTCAAATATCCGGCAGATGTGTTGCTGAATGTTGATTCATTCCAGGGTGAGCTTGTAAAAGATTTGGCTATTGATGGCAAGGAAGCGATGGCTATGCTGGGCTATTTGCTTGGTAATGGCTATGTCAAAATACTACCTGATATAGGACTGGTCATAAATCCGAATAATCAGGATATGCAAAGTTTCGCTAAGGCTGGTATGTTAAGAGACTGATAATGGCTTCAAGAAGCTTGATAATCAAAGCTGACATCTGATGACAACGAATACAAGCCCTTTTTTTGATACTGTATCCCTTGCGGAACACGAATACTCGTCAAGGACAGGGGATTCTGATTATAACAAACCGATAAATGAGTTTTTTTCACGTCAGAAAAAAACATCAGATCAGAGGTTTCGGGATCAGGTCGTGGCATTTAGAAAAGTTCTTTTTTATTTTCTTCTTGTCTTCATGACCGTTGAAACGCTTGCACTTTTTATAATTATCGCTTTCGCCTCTTTCCAAACATTAGAAATCAGTGCAACAACTCTTCAGATCCTGATTGGTGCGACTATTGCTCAAATCAGTGCGATGCTGATCGTTATAATCAGGTCTGTATACTCTGACACTCTTAATCAGCTTATTATGTCATCCCAGCCGTAATCATCTGCTCTACATCGTCAAGGACATCTCCTTCGTTGACCTCAAGGCCACCATCTCTACTCCTTCGCCACACAAATGCACAAATGTTCAGCACCGATAGTGGGAATATCCGCACCCACGATATCAGCCTTTTTTGAGTTCCTTAATCACCTCATCGAGGGGCACGGATGGTTGATCCTGCCCTTCGGCTTTAGCTTCACGTAAATCAATCAGATCCATATAATCTTCTATCAACTCTTCTATTGCCTGATATTCCGTTTTATGACTGCTCAGAATATTGTGTGCTTGATCTTGTTGCATAGCCATGGTTCTCAATAGCGATAACGCATTAAATTATATGACCTTAAATCGCAACATACTACAAGACCAACCTGATAATCGGTATAGACATCTTTCAGAAAGATAAATCAATTATTTGAAAACATTACCGGCAAGCATGCCACCAAAACCTTAATCGCGTTCAAGCCGCTGCTCACTCTTATTACCGATCAGATTATTATATCGCGCTTTAAATGAAGATATGGTCACATCCCAACCCTCTTCGCCTAACAAACAATCTTTGATCTTCGCAAACTCTTTCGCATAATGAAATGTTCCATCTCCAACCTGCGAAATTGGCCTTATTGTTCCATCACGTAATTCTTCCCAATGCTCACAAAAAAGTGCAATAATTTCTTGCTGTAAGACACGGTATGTGTGCCCAAGAGTCTCAGAGCTTTCATCAAAGATGACCTCCTTTTGAATGAGAAGCTTCCCGGTATCAACCCCAGCATCAATCAAATGAATAGAAACACCTTTTGGCGTATTTTCCAGAAATGACCAAGCATTAGGATCCGCTCCTCGATTGTATGGAAGCAATGAGATATATAAATTAAGGAATCTGTTTGGAAGTAAATCCAAGACATCTGCTCTGAGAATATGCGAGTAAGAATAGCTAATAACAATAGTTGGCTGGATATCAATTATATTATTTTTGTTTAGCTTTTCATGCCATAGGATGACTTCGTTCCGTTCTGTTCGCTAGCCAATCGGATAGTGGCAGGCTGGCAGGGTTATTTGTTAAAAAAAGGATTCTCATAGCGTAAAAAGATAAAGTGAACACATTGACACGCACCGAAGATAATTTATCAAAAAGTCATCATACCAAAGAATACAATGCTGTTATAGTACTTGCTAATCTTATGGATGCACAAGGGAACCTGAATGAGGAGTCACGTGCACGCATGGACACCGGTATTAATGCATTCCTGAACAACGAAGCGCCTTTTCTTGTAACATGCGGATGGGCTTACCGAGCGGATTCCCTTATTTCCGTTGCTGATGCCATGAGTGCATACGCAGTAAATTGTGGCATTCCGTTCGATTCGATAATAACCGACAGAGATTCGCGAGACACTGTTGGTGACGCGTTTTTCACCAAACGTAATCATGCCGTACCTAACCGATGGACATCTATTTTGGTCGTTACAAGTCGCTATCATGTAGAGCGCACTAAACAAATATTTTCCTTGATCTATGGATCACAATACTTGATCGAGGTGAGGGGTGCTCCAAGCATAGATACAGATCAATTACACACTTCTGAGTTACAATCGATAGAAACCTTTAAATCCACATTTCAAGGTATCACTCCTGGTGATGACGAAGCAATCTTGACCAGATTGAGAGAGCGACATCCATTTTATAATGGGCTGATATACCCCAAAATATAGCCTTATGGTTTGATTACTCTCTTTGCTGGCGCTTCCATAAACACAAATCGTGGCACCCATTTTTACTGCTTTATGCAATAAACGCTGCCCATTTCAACTCTGAACAAGCTCACCCATCTCCAAAAACTTCCCCCTGTACCTGTACTCATAGCTGCTGTCGATCCCGACCAGCCCGCTTTTGATCAGATGCGCATTGACAAAGGTCTTGCTCTCCAGATAGAGGTAGCAGAGCAGCCTGTTTTCTTCGTGAAGTTTCAGCTTGACATACTTCGGGAAGATACGCTTTCCTTTGATTTTTTCAGTCAGATAGGCGAGATGCCCCTCCTGTTTTGCCCCGGCAAAGTTCCAGTGGCCCGAGAAGTAGGTGTTCCACTCTTCGGTGGTCATGGCTGAACTCTCTTTCTGCTCTTTGGTGGGCTTTGGAGCAGCACCCTCTCGCATTCGTTCCAGACAAGGTTCAGGTTATTGATGTAGCTCTCGTAACTCTCGTGAAAGCCGATCTGGTTCTCTGTCCCGTAGTCCTTGAGCTGCCAGTAGGGTGGCGAGGTGACAACAAGATGCACCGACCTGTCAGCGAGGAGGTTCATCTCTCGGCTGTCGCCGTGGATTATGGTGTGATGGCTCTTCAAGGTGCTGTTGGGTGTTTGGGTTGTATTGTTGGTGGAGCGGTTTTGGATGCTTGAGTGAAGTATAGAGAATTTCTTTTGATTTACACTGAATGTGGGCAGGGGAAATAACGTCAGCAGCACTTTGGAAAAAGGCGCTGAACTTACCGGCTCTGCCTTGGAATAAGTATACTATATGCGCAATAATTCCCATAAAAAAGGAATTTCAAACAGGGCATAGTAGTTAATCATCAAATAATTTGGTACGTTTATCTTTACGACGACCGCATAAATTCACATAAACTGAGAATTCATGCAGACAAAATTCAAATTTGCAGAAACCGAACTCCCGGAAGGACGATCTCAACTGTCGCAGCTCATCCGTGAATCAGGTGACGTTATAGACATTGAGAACGCTGCCCGAATTCTGGGATTATCGAGAACAAATGCTTCAAAACGTCTTGCCCGATTGACAACACAAGGCTGGCTTCGGCGTGTCAGTCAGGGGACTTATCTGCCTGTTCCTCTTGACTCCCTTGCCAGCGAGCATGTTCTGGACGATCCATGGATTCTGGTGCCTCCACTTTATTCACCAGCCTATATTGGCGGACGAACAGCAACCGAGTACTGGGACTTGACAGAGCAATTGTTCAAGGATATTGTCGTCATCACAGCACGCCCTGTTCGTACCAGAAACCAGCAGCATCATGGTGCCCACTTTACGGTAAAGCATATTCAGGAGAAGAAGATTTTCGGTCTCAATCCGGTATGGCGGCATCAGACAAAAATCATGATATCCGATGTGCACCGCACAATCATTGATTTACTGGATGATCCTGCTCTCGGTGGCGGTATTCAGCACGTTGCTGACTGCCTTGCGGCTTATCTTGATAGACCGGATCGTCATGACACAACACTCATTGAATACGCGGAGCGGCTCGGCAATGGGGCGATTTTCAAAAGACTTGGATTTCTTCTTGATGGCAATAAAGAAGCAGGAGAATTGGTGGCAGATTGTTTGAAACGCATCACCAAAGGGAATGCCAAGCTAGATCCCACGTTTGCATGCAGCAAGCTGGTTTCGCGGTGGCATCTCTGGATTCCGCCTGCTTGGGTAGAGCGAGGTAGTCATGATTGACCGCCGTGAAATTCTTGACACTGCTTCACTCGTGTCGCTCAATGCGCATGTCGTAGAGAAAGATTATGTGCTCGGCTGGATGCTTGCTGGCATAGAGGCCCATGCAGAATTAAAGGACTCCTGGGTGTTCAAGGGAGGAACCTGCCTGAAAAAATGCTTTTTTGAAACCTGGCGCTTTTCCGAAGATCTCGATTTCACGCTCTTAAACCCCGCACATATTGATGAAAAATTTTTGAAGCGCGTTTTTTCGGAGATCGGGCAATGGGTTTATGAAGAGAGCGGCATCGACACGCCAACAAACATCCAGAACTTTGACATTTATGAAAATCCGAGGGGAGGACTTTCTTGCCAGGGGAAAATAGGGTATCGTGGCCCAATTTCACCTCAGGGTAAAAATATCCCGCGCATAAAAATCGATCTGACCAGTGATGAGCTACTGGTACTCCTGTCCGCACGGCTGTTTTTCATCCTTACAGTGACGCTCCTCACGATGGCATTCAGGCTCTGACCTATAGCTATGCTGAGGCGTTTGGCGAAAAAATCAGGGCACTTGCTGAGCGGACGAGACCTCGTGATTTATATGACGTAATCAACCTCTTCCGAAATGCAAGCGCACGACCTGCGGCTTCTCTGTTGCTGGATATTCTTTGCCAGAAATGCGCATTCAAAAATATTGCGATCCCCTCACTTGCTGATCTGGCACCGCATCGTGCCAATCTCGACGCAAGCTGGCAAAACATGCTGGCTCACCAATTGCCTGTGCACTTCTGCCAGTAGAATCTTTCTGGAACGAACTGCCAGCCTTCTTTGCCTGGCTGGAAGGCGGAGCTGATCCCAACATGCCCCCCGCTTTCGCTGTTGGTTCGGACGAAACAGTTCTGCGCGATCGATTCCTGAAACTATCGGTAACCGCTTCCGTCAGTTCATGTATTGAAGTCATTCGCTTTGCGGCATTCAATCGTCATTCTGTAGAACTGGATTATCGTGACGAAAATGGGCGGCGCACCACAAAAATTATCGAGCCGTATTCATTGCGCCAAACCACTGCAGGCGCTATCCTTCTGTACGTCTACGATGTTGAGAAGAACGTGGACAACACTGTGCACATTGACCGCATTGGAGGTGTACGGGTCACGAGCAAGACGTTCATCCCTCGTTATGAAATCGAGTTAATCCCATAATCACTGAGCTTGGGGAGTCAACTACCGGAGGCAGGGTTAATAGACAATGATGAGGGTCGGGCGATTGGCGAAATACCTCCAGGATCTTCGCGTTCGGATTCCCAAACCTGAAGATTGTCTTTCATAGAAATGGTAGCCATCTTCAAGATCTCTCTCGGCAAAGTCAAAAATCCTCAACTGCATGACAGATTCCTTTTTATGCGCTCTTTAGCTTCTGCCCAGTCGGAGTGTTGCACCGTTCCGGCAGACAAGGCTTCTCTCCGTTCGTTTAGAATGTTCTCATGCCATGCCGGAGATTCAAATACCGCCTCATCCCTTGAAAGATCATCCCAGATTGTCTCCAGCAAATCCAGTTTTTCAGCATAAGTAAACTGCGACAAGGGTAATTCAATTTTTGCCATGATGGTTGTTCTCCTTCAGGATAATAAACGTAAGTGCGTAACAGTTCGCCACTCTCCACAGACAAGCATATCAGCCTTTCTTTAGTTCCTTGATCACCTCATCGAGAGATACAGATAGTTGATCCTGCCCATCGGTTTTAGCGGCTGTCGCCGTGGATTATGGTATGGTGGCTTTTCAAGGTGCTGTTGGGTGTCCGGGTTGTATTGTTGGTGAAGTGAGCATTAAACCCAACTTAATGCTCACTTCAACGCTCACGAGCATTGTAGTAAGCATTAGATTATGTTATGGATTGTCATCATAGTACATTCACTCTTGCAGAGTAAAAAGGCGCTCTATATCGCGGGCACCGTGCAACACCCTGACAATCTCTATTCCATCTGGAATACTGAGATAAAAAATCATATACCGACCAAAAGGAACGCTTAATAAACCTGGCAAAAGCTCCATACGTGATCGCCCTGCATGGGGAGAGCCTGCCAACTCATTAATTTTCATATCAATAGAGTCTATAAAGGCATCTGCACGAGCTTGACTGTCTTCAGCTATATAATCCCATATATCAGCGAGATCTTCTAACGCAAGTGGACGGATGATGATTTCTGGCATATCATCCAACTGTTTTGCCTGTGGTTTTTCTTTTTCGGGCAACTCTCTTTATCTCGTCAGCATCCCAAACTGTGGCTGGCCCGCTCTCTATTCCTGCATGTATATCCTGCCGTAACTGGTCAAACTTTGCTTGACGAAGAGAGTCCTGCTCTCCCATAAGGCGCAAAGCTTCACGTATAACCTCGCTTGCAGAAATATAAAGTCCTGACTTCACTTTCTGCCGAACCATCTCTTCGAGGTGCGGGGTCAGATTAACATTAATCGGCATGGCTTCATTTTTAGGTTCTCAAGCTATCTCGGATACCTTGCAATAACTCTGCTACTGGCAATTTATGCCAATTATTGGCAAAGATCAAATAACGTCAGTCCCTTTTTAAGCAGCATTAAACGTTGAAAAATAACTCATTTTTACAGAGAATTTATAGATCTATCAACATGTCTGAGCCAGACGACGTGCACTCGTTCAAGTACCCGGCATATCAATGCATCCGGAAAATAGCGTTCGCGATCAATGCCAAAAAGGAGTACCCCTCCTACAGTTGGAGCTAACCTGCCTTGATTGCGAAGAACCAAACGCAAGGTTTCCGGCATACTCTCATTCCATTCTCGCAACCCGGCAAACAACCCGGAGGCAAGCCGGAGGTTCAGGGCTGAATGCCGCATTTCCGCTGTCAACGGACCATCAGCTTGCCGATTGGTGGATCCCACCCGAACAAATACACCATTCGCAATGCCCTGTGATTTCTGACTATAGTTCAATCAGGCTCAACAAAACCTTTTTCAACAAGAATTTTCTCAAATTCAGCCCTGCTGAGTGGGCACTCAATCAGATCACGAAATTGCTTGTTGCTCAGCTTACATTGTTTGGCCATGCTCGACACAAGATTATCGGAAATATCCTTGTGTCCCGTTCCATGAGACGTTCTTGTTCTGACACGACTTTTCTGATGAGCCTCGGAATAGTAGATGAAAAATGAGTGATCGCCCTCGACCCTTTTGAATCCTTTGAGTTCAAGGGATGCTTCAACATCTCGTTTTTTAACTGGCACAGGATTCCTCCTCAAAGCTATCGAGAAGTTCCTGACGCAATTGCTGTGCATCTTTGGTCAACGTCCCTGGCTCCACCTTTGCATACTCACTCCAGAGCATTGCAAGTTCTTCGTAAAGCTGTGCTTCAAGATCTGGCCGGGTAACTGAATTCAAAAGAATATCGAAGGGGCCATTCGCTTCATACAACAGGGTGTCCCGGTCATAAGAAACAGAGGATGAGAGCGCGACCTTTGGCTTAAGAACTGCTCCGTCCAGTTCGACAAAAAGAATATCAATCAGGCTCTCATCAATTTCAAGCACCTCATCGACATCTGAAATGGAATGGGGGCTTCCATCCTCATTCCAGACAATATTGCCATGAACCTGAATGAGTTCACGCGGATGAGCGAGCAGAACCAGTTCAAAATCTTCACCATAAGTGGCAGTAAGTGAGCGGTTCGATTCGAGTAGCTTCAAGCTCAGGCGACGCTCATTAAATTTCATCTCAATCAAGGTGCCGGTGACATAGCCCAAATCCGCTGGAGATATTTCGCTGCTTTGAGGCGCTAAAAGATGTTTAATTCTCTCCTGCGCCGTTCCTCCATCAAGAATTTTCTTTTGTCTGAAATCCTCAATGCTTATAACCACTCCAGAGTGTCGGACGGGTTGCATTGCATCTAATTCAGACAGAATGCTGCGACGGTAAAAAGTATCAGGGACAATTTGCGCCAGTATTTTTGCTTCGCCGGAATTAACTGCGTCAAGAGTTTGGCAAGTCTTTCGAGCAATGACCTCAACGGACTGCTCATCAAAAAGCTGATGGGAGGTATCTCCGATCTCGACAGGCTGGGCATATCCACCCTCTTCAGGCGGTCGGCACATGACAGGAAAGCGCCGCTCTATATCGCGTGTAACCCGGGCTCGTTGCTGAACCTCTCTGCCCTCTTCGGCCATAGCAAGAAGATGAACAACCCTTTGAAAGTGGGAGAGTGCTTGCACCAGTGCAGATGCTGGCAAGGTATGTGCGTGCGTCGCCGTCCCCTCAAAATGGAGCTTCAACTGACGCATATTTTCATCACTGATTGCCATCACACGAGCATAAAATTACGGATTGATTATCTGCTGTTGTCTTTTTTATACAGTGTTCAATCACCAACAACCTATAGGAAACCTAGTCGTTGAAGCTAACTCGTCAAATCGCATTTACCAAATTTTATGGTACATCAAGAAACTAAAACAAGAGATCACCCGGAAAATCCTGACTATCTAAACAAAACCTGAACGCATGAAGAAACAAAAGGTTACGACTCAAAAGCCAAAACTCACCTATCGGGTCAATGAGCAGATTCGTGTTCCGCAAGTCCGTATGATTTTTCCGGATGGAACACAGGAGGTGATGCAAACCATTGACGCGAAGCGAATTGCGGAAGAGCGAAATCAGGATCTCATTGAAGTACAGCCAAACGCTGATCCACCGGTGTGCAAGTTCGACAACCTCGGCAGGCTGCTCTACAAGATGGACAAGAGGGACAAGGATCTGAAGAAAAAGCAGAAGACCACCACCCTCAAGGAGCTGCGCTTTCATCCGAACACCGACAAGCACGACTTTGACTTCAAGAGCGCACATCTTGAAGAGTTTCTGCGCAAAGGCAACCGCGTCAGGGCCACCATCGTCTTTCTGGGACGCTCCATTATCTACAAGGATAAGGGGCTGGAGCTGGCCGAGCGCCTGACCGAGCGGCTGAGCGTGGTGAGCACCCGTGACGGTGATCCAAAGTTTGAGGGTAAAAAGCTCTTCGTCTATTTTGAGCCCGACAAGAAGAAGATCGACGCTTATGATCGCATCAGGGCAAAAACAAACCAGCCACCGGCAGCACCGCTTGCGCCTCTGGCTCCTGAGGATCTGATAGAAGAGGAGTAATCACAGGAATTTGAACCATTTTTATATCAAAAAATAAAGGACGATCATGCCTAAAATGAAATCCCACCGTGGAGCATGCAAACGGTTTAAGACGACAGCATCCGGAAAAATCAAGCGTGAGCGCATGAATGGATCGCACAACCTTGAGAAGAAGAACAGAAAGCGCTCACGCCGTCTTCATCAGTCTACGCTGCTTGAAGGCACCAAGGCGAAGCAGATCAAACGGATGATTCAGGCTTAAATTTTTAACATTAACTCGACACAACGATGCCTAAAGCAAATAACGCCGTTGCCTCAAAAGCACGGAGAAAAAGAGTACTTAAAAAAGCCAAAGGGTTCTGGGGATCACGCGGCAATATTCTGACCGTCGTCAAGCACGCGGTCGATAAAGCAGAACAGTACGCCTACCGTGACCGTCGCGTTAAAAAACGCACCTTCCGTTCGCTCTGGATCATGCGTATCAACGCCGCAGCTCGTCTGAACGGCACCACCTACTCCCGCCTGGTTAACGCCATGCTGAAGAAGAATGTCGAAATCGACCGCAAGGCGCTCGCCGAGATTGCCGTCAAGGATCCGGCAGCCTTCACCGTGATTGTCAAAAGCCTTTTCGAATAAGAGTTACACCCGGTACCATAATGGAAGAGAGCATTCGCAGTTTACAGCAGGAGATTCTGGAGTTTGAGATACAAGCGCAGGCCGACCTTGAAGCCTTCCGACTCAAATACACTGTTCGAAAAGGGCTCATTGCAGCTCTTTTCGGCCAGCTCAAGATGGTTGACCCTGCTGACAAACCGCGAATTGGCCAATTGCTCAACCAGCTCAAGCAGACGGCTGATGCAAAGCTAACCGAAGCCGAGGAGAGACTTGCATCAACCGAAAGCAGCAGCAGTAACAAAGGCATTGACCTCACCCTCCCCGGACGACGTTACTTTACGGGCAGCGAACATCCGGTACAGAAGGTGCTTGGCGAGATGAAGCAGATTTTTTCAGCCATGGGCTTCGGCATAGCAACCGGCCCCGAACTGGAGCTTGACAGCTACAATTTCGACATGCTGAACTTTCCGCCTGACCACCCGGCTCGCGACATGCAGGACACCTTTTTCGTCACCAGCGGCAACCCCGGCTCCGACGTGCTCCTCAGAACCCACACCTCCCCGGTGCAGGTACGAGTCATGCTCGATCAGAAACCGCCCATACGGGTGATCTGCCCAGGCAAGGTCTATCGCAACGAAGCCATCAGCTCCCGAAGCTACTGCGTCTTCCACCAGCTCGAAGGGCTCTATATCGACAAGAAAGTCTCCTTTGCCGACCTCAAGGCCACCATCTACTCCTTCGCCAAACAGATGTTCGGCACCGACGTCAAACTCCGGTTCCGCCCAAGCTTTTTCCCCTTCACCGAACCTTCAGCCGAGGTCGACGTCACCTGCTACCTCTGCGGCGGCAAGGGATGTAAAGTCTGCAAAAAATCAGGCTGGCTCGAAATCATGGGCTGCGGCATGGTACACCCCAACGTCATGCGCAACTGCGGCATAGACCCCGAAGAGTGGTCAGGCTACGCCTTTGGCATGGGCGTTGACCGCACGGTGCTGCTGAGGTACAAGATTGACGATATCAGGCTGCTGTTTGAGAATGATTTGAGGATGTTGCGGCAGTTTGGGGCGTAGAGGAAGTAACTAACTTCACTGTAGTCAGCCGCGCAATCTTGCCCTGATCCAGTAAGGATTTCTTCGGCAATCGAGTACAGCAATCACTAAAATCTCGGTTTCGACGATTTCGTAATAAACGGCAAAAGGAAAACGTCTGGCAAGAAGACGATAATGCCCAAAGACTTTACGATGTATACCCGCAAAAAATAAAAGCGAATCAATATCCGAATAGAGAGAATCAAGAAAGTAGATTCCCAAACCCTGAGATTGTCTTTCATAGAAATAGTAGCCATCTCCTGACTTCACCAATAAACTGACAGAAACCATCCGCAACGTCAATAAAATCAAGGGTCATTTTCGCTTTTGCGGTTGTAGTGCCTATTACAAAAATAATACGCATCCTTTTTACTATCTTTTTTTGCTTTGGTAGATTGTTTTTCCAGTCTTAAATTGAAAGTGAATGCCTCAAATGTCTATAATAAAGCATAGATTTGTTTTCTTGCAGTAATATTGATCGTGTTTTTTTGTATAAATTAATTGGATGTTTTTTTTGATTTTTCGTTTATTCCACTGCTTTGTAGTGCCCAAATTTTTTTTCTCCTCTTTATAAATTCAGCACTTACAGGTTTCAACTGGTGAAGTCGGGAAAAATAAAAGCGAATCAATATCCGAATAGAGAGAATCAAGAAAGTAGATTCCCAAACCCTGAGATTGTCTTTCATAGAAATAGTAGCCATCTTCAAGATCTCTCTCGGCAGAATCAAAAATCCTCAACTGCATGACAGATTCCTTTTTATGCGCTCTTTGGCTTCTGCCCAGTCGGAGTGTTGCACCGTTCCGTCAGAAAAGGCTTCTCTCCGTTCGTTGAGAATGTTCTCATGCCATGCCGGAGATTCAAATTCGGCCTCATCCTTTGAAAGATCATCCCAGATTGTCTCCAGCAAATCCAGTTTTTCAGCATAAGTAAACTGTGACAAGGGTAATTCAATTTTTGCCATAATGTTATGTTCTCCTTCAGGATAATAAACGTAAGTGCGTAACAGTTTGCCTCTCTCCACAGACAAGCATATCAGCCTTTCTTTAGCTCGTTGATCACCTCATCAAGAGGTACAGATGGTTGACCCTGCCCTTCGGCTTTTGCTTCCCGTAGGTCAATCAGATCCATGTAATCTTCCATCAGCTCTCCTATTGCCTGATATTCCTCGTAAGGCAAAACAACAAACTCTTTTCTTCCCCTTTTTTCTATAATCTGAGGGTTAAGTCGCATAGGTTTTCTAGTGGTAATCATCGGTATGCCTCTTTTCGGTGTAACTATAAATAAAAAGAATAATCGATTTTAATCAATTTATAGTTATTAGAAATGGTACTTTGGACAACCATTATATGACCATGAACGAATAAAACCACGCGCATCAGTAACAAACGTCTGCCGACATTGGCTTACACCACCATATTGATTTGAACCAAATGTTATCCATGTATAAACTCTCCCACCATCTGATGTAGATATTCGAGAATCAGGGGCTCCATTTGCTGCTATGAATTCATCAATTGAGGTTCCCACCCAAGATGACATTATTGAATCCGTAGTTGTACATGCAGAAATGCTAAAAATTGAAAGTGCAATTAGTATTCTTTTTATTTTTTTCAATTATTACTCCATTGTATTTTTCTAAATTTACGATCAAGTAAGCGTTAATAACGCCTTCAGGATGTAACCATCTGTTTTCTAATGTACCGAATCCTAATACCCTTGCTCTTTAAGTTTGCGATAATTATCACATCCTTTTTGAGAACCATTATCACAGGCTTTCCCATACCACTCTTTAGCCATTATTTTATTCTGTTTTACCCCAATACCATTATCGTACATCCGCCCAAGATTAGACTGAGCCTCAGCTACATCCTGATCCGCAGCTAGTCGCCACCATTTCAGCGCTTCCGCATAGTCTTGCCTGACGCCTTTACCAGCAGCATACATAACTCCCAAATTTAGCTGCGCTGGACCTGATCCCTGATTTGCTGCAAGTCGATACCATTTTACCGCTTCAGCAAAATTTTGCTCTACGCCTTGACCATAATCGTACATCACGCCAAGTAAACTCTGGCCCATTGCATCCCCTTGTTCGGCAGCAAGCCTATACCACCTTATAGCTTCCGAATAGCTTTGGGCAATGCCTTGCCCTCTATCGTACATTCTACCAAGACTCAGTTGAGCCATTATGTCGCCTTGCTCGGCACCCCGTCGATACCATTTTACCGCTTCCACATCATCTTGCCTGGCACCTTTACCTGATTCATACATCACACCAAGTAAACCCTGAGCTTTTGCATTCCCTTGCTCAGCAGCATTACGTATTTTCTGATAAAATTCAAAAGATTCCGCTGTTGCGGTCACAAAAATTAACGACAAGAGAAATAATAATATTGAAATTCTTTTTTTCATGCTGGCTGGGATATAAAATAACTGCGTGGTGGCTTTGTCATTTTTCTGATAGCTTCACCCAGCCAATATACGCATTTTTCTTATTTTTTGTCCGATACCTGATAATGGCTTTGTGAGGACAGATTTTTAAATAGTGTGATAGATATTGAACTATTTTGCTGTTAACCCTACCGCCTCAGGGTAAACTTCCTCCTTGAGGTTAAATAGAATGCTCTTCGCTCTGCCCGCTCTCTTGTTTAATCTTGGGACCAGCCCGGAGAATTTTCTGAGAAGCGCGTTGAAGCGACAGGACTATTGGACGGAACATTTCGTTTGATTTACATACATAATGATGGTATAATAAAACCGTTAGGTAAAGACTTTGTGTTCAAGTTATTCGATAGAAGATTATACGCACATCTTTCAGAATTGTTGTATTCAGGATAACATAACATCATGTACATAAAACTTGCTAACCAAATTAAAAAATAACCGTCTTTTAAATAAATTCTGTATGTATTATTTTTAGCTATATTTCACCCCAAATAATACTTTACAGAATATCGACGATACAACTATTTAGTAAAAAAAATAATTTCCTTTCCTCGCCGAGTATGAATATACTTTACCACTATTGTTCAACGACAGCATTCCATTCTATCATTAAGAATAAAGAGATATGGCTTTCATCTCTCAAGTTGTCTAATGACACAATGGAAGGTAAATTAGTTACTGAAACAATGCAAAGATTTGCAAAAAAAGATAATCTTAATAATTATTCTATTGATTGCCTACAAAACTTAATGGCGCTTCTCGAAAAGAATTTTGACGGACTTGGATTATGTTTTTCTACAGATGGCGATTTATTAAGCCAATGGCGCGGATATAGTGATGATGGTGCAGGAGTAGCAATCGGTTTCTCAAAAAAATACTTAGAATCAATTCGAGATAAATTACAAAAAGGGAAAAAGCAAGTATTTCTGGATGATGTCAAATATTCAACAAAAGAACATGAAGATCAGATTAGAAG
>CAJEXL010000030.1 GCA_903994365.1 uncultured Chlorobiaceae bacterium
CTGAATTTTCGGTAGTCAATGTTGAATTTTTTGATGCGGAGTCCCATAATTCTGTCGGAAAGACCCAATTGAACAGCAGCTCTGGTCATGTTGCCCTGAGTTCGCTTGAGCACTGATTTTCATAGCTATTCTTTTTAGAAATTGATAAAGATACGTGTTGTCTCCGAGTCGATCTCCGAGATTCTCAAGAAACTTCCGGTGCTCTTCCTGAACTATCAGGAACTGTTCGATAACTTTTTTCCCCTCTTTGGTCAACATGGTGCCACCGCCACCTTTTCCACCTGTTACGCGGTCAACCAGAGGTTTTTCGGAGAGGTTGTTCATCATGTTGACCAGATGCCACGCGGTTTTATAGCTGATACCGACAGCTTTGGCTGCACTGGTGATTGAGCCAAGTTCATCAATTTTTTCCAGCAGCGCGATCCTGTCACCACCAAGAAACATGTTCTCGGCCTTCTGAAACCATATAGAGCCTTCAAGGCCGATCGCCTCTTTGTTGCATTTCACGCTTATCCCTGTTGTTCAGGTTATGAAAAGACTCAGTTACAACCCCTCCACTCCATAGCATTATGTTATATACTTTGGAGCCTGATAATATGCAAATATGTTTTTTTATGCGGCCTTCATGACCATGAGCAATGTTGCCGTCGCAATGAACATCCATGTTACAATTCCTTGCAGTAAAGGCTTCCACCCTACATTTTTCAGAATATCCCGTGATAAACCGGAGCCGATTAAAAATAGAGCAGCAGTCAGAGTGGCTTTTGCCGCAGGTGCAATGTTTGTTGTAAATGGTTGAAGTTGTGGCAGATAGGTGTGGACAAGCATGGCCACAATGAAAAGCCCTATAAACCAGGGCACTTTGACCTGATGAATTTTCTGCTTGAAAAGCATCGAAGTGATAAGTGCAACAGGTATAATCCAAAGTGACCGTGCAAGTTTTAAGGTGGTTGCAATCTGTAACGCTTCGGGGCCATATTTACCTGCAGCGCCAACCACTGAACTCGTATCATGGATGGCAATAGCAGCCCATACTCCGAATTGGTGTTGTGTCAAGTGGAGTAATTCTCCTATTTCCGGGAAAAGGAAAAGCGCTACGGCATTGAGAATAAATACCGTTCCGAGTGCAACTGAGACTTGATTTTCTTTTGCTCCAATGACTGGAGATATAGCCGCGATTGCGCTGCCCCCACAAATCGCAGTGCCTGAAGAGATCAGCCAGGCGGTGTTTTTCTCGACCGTGAGCAGTGTTCCAACCACTCCTCCAAACAACAAGGTGCTGATAATTGAAATCACTGTAAAGAGAACGCCATCAGTTCCTGCTTTGAGTGCGCTTTCAAAATTGATGCCGAATCCCAATCCAACCACAGCAACCTGTAACAACATTGAAGTGATTTTATGATTAAGATGCAATAATGGATGACCAATGAGCTGAGCTGTGATTAGCCCAAACAACAGGGCCAAAGGCGGTGAGGCCCAGGGGGTCAGACAAAAAATGGTGGCCAGAAGAAAAATGATGTCACGAATCGAAATATGTTTTCCATGAAAAACGTGCCGAACCTGTTCAATTCTTGTTTGAAACTGCGTCCCTTCTCTTTTTGCGGTTTTTTCTCTATTCATCGGTAATGCGCTTTATTCGATTGGCAAAATGTTGTGACAGCAGAAGATTGTCAATCGGCAGCAGGTGCGCCAATCATAAGAAGTGATAACTGATAACGAAAAGTTATAAAGAAAGGTGTTATCGCCTCTTTCAGTGTGGCTTGAATATGACATCACTGTAGTTTTGATCGGCAAATCGCATGAATACTTCCGGCAGTCCCCCCTCAGTTCCGTGAAGTGTAATGAAATAAAAGTGGCGTTGTATCGACAGCTTTTTTAACGAGATAATTTTGAGCGAACCGGCCTCAACCTCCTTTATAACAGCATGTTGCGAGATGAATGCCATGCAGTTCGAGTGTATCAGATAGGATTTTATTGCTTCGGAACTGCCCAGATACATCTCTATGTTCAGGTCAGAGACCTTCATGCCATGGTTTTTCAGGGCATGAACGATCACCTCAAGGGTACCGGAACCTGATTCCCTAAGCAGCATCGGAATTGCGGCAAGCTTCTCTATGCTGATTTCGCCCTTTTTGGCAAGTGGATTTTTGGCACTGCTTACCAGTACTATTTCATCCATGGTAAAGGGTGTATAGTGTATTTCCTTTCGCTTTGAATCGCCTTCAATAACACCAAGCTCAATCTCCCTTTGGAGCAGCGCCAGTTCGATCTGTTCTGTATTTGCATTGAGCATATGTAGTTGAACGTCCTTGTACCTGTGATGAAATCTTGCCAGCAGTGGCGGAAGCACATACTGCGCAATAGTTGTGCTGGCACCCAGTTTCAGGTATCCTCTGTGAGTCTCTTTGAGCAGATTGATTTCGTATTCCAGTTGTCGTGAGATTTCCCGCAACGATTCAGTGTATTTCAGAATCATCAGCCCACTTTGAGTCAATACTATCCTGTTGCCTTTGCGCTCAAAAAGCTGAATACCAAACTGCCTTTCAAGCTCATGAACATGTTTGGATACGGCTGGCTGGGTAATGCACAACTCCTCTGCGGCTTTTGTAAAACTCAGTCGGCGGGCTACCGTGTCAAATACTTTCAGGCGATAGTCAAACATGATTCGTCCGGGGGGTTAAACTCTATGGTAAAGGTTTCTTGATGCTGCTCTTAAAAATATATGATAGCTGTTTTGTTATTCGTTATATAATTATGTATATAGCGAAAAAATCATCAGAGATAATGACTGCTATGGAGAATCAGGTACATTATTATCCAATTATGGTTGTTGGTTCCTCTACGGCTTGGCAGGCGACAGTACCTGGATGATTTTCGAAGAGAATGGCCAACCAATTGATAAGGATGGTGCCTTTGTGGTTTTCTGCGCAACAGACAAGGTAACGGGCGCGAGGCATGTCAAATGGGTAAGCGGTATCGAAGTCTCAAAAATGAACACGGATCTACCGGGTGTGATTGGGAAATGATTTAATCTAAACCACCACCTGCAAATAACTCCTTCCCTGCACGGGAGGTGGTTGTTCCGCCATCCCCGCAACCTGGCTCCCTATTCACATCATCTCTGCTCATTTTTCATTTAGTGTAATCGAATAGATAGAACTATCAAATCTGGCAATGCTGATGGAAATGGTTGCTGCATCAGTTGTCAAGGATTTCTTGACAACTGTGGCTGATGGAGAGTTATATCAAGGTTAAATTTCGCGTTATTTTATATTCTAACTTATTGAAAAGTATTTTGATAAGTGATCTTTAGAGCGATGTTCAAGGGAGCAGTTCCCCCAGCTTTTTCTGGAAGAGTCAATTTGTTGTGACGCTGTCACAACAATTGAGCTGGTACCACTTCCATGCCTTGCAACGCTCCCGTCCTCAGCAGTCGATCGCGCACGCACGAGAGAGCGCCTTTCGCCAACGGCTCAACGAAGGAGGCAAGCCATGATTGCCGACCTCAACCATTATCCGAAATACAGGGATTCCGGTCTGCCGTGGTTAGGGAAAGTGTTGGAACATTGGAAGACTGAACGTGCGAAGTGGTTATTTGCCAGGATGGCCCGTCCGGTTCGAGCTGAAGATGAAGTCGTGACTTGCTTTCGCGATGGGATATAATTGACACTTTGAGATTATGGCAGAGATCCAGCCCGAAACCATGAAAGGAACCACGCTTGATATAGCCGCCGAAAACCGTGCCCGGCTGAAACAGCTCTTTCCCTCAGTCTTTACTGAAACCCGCAACGACCAGGGAGAGTTGACCGAATCCATCGACTTTCAAAAGCTCAAAGCCAACGCCGTGCAAACCTTCAACGCCCACAACATGCAGAAGGAAAAGCACAACCAGATTCTCTTTAAAACCGTATAAGGGAGCGCGACCATGGCAAAAGATTTAACAGGTTCCAATATCGACCGGCAGAACATCCTCAACAACCCATACGCCGTTGCTGAAATCCAGAAAAGCATCGGCATAAAGGGAATCGAGTTCCATGGCAAGGTTGTACTGCTTAAAGAGCAAGTAGCAGCTTTTTTTGAAGTTACCCTTCGTACCATTGAAAATTATCTGGCAAGCAACGAGAATGAGCTTCATCAGAACGGTTACGAGGTCTTGCAGGGTAAATTATTAAAAGATTTTAAGTTAGCAGTTTTTCGGCAGCATGGTACCGAAACAGATTTCGGTACCATGCTGCCGAAAACATCTCAATTAGGCATTTTCGACTTCCGGGCCTTCCTTAATCTGGCAATGCTCATCACCGAAAGTGAACGGGCAAGATCACTGCGTCAAGCCATTCTTGATATTGTCATAGATACCATAAACAGCCGGACTGGTGGAGGAACAACGTATATCAACCAGCGAGATGAAGATTTCCTTTTCTCCTACTTTAAGGAAGAGGACTATCGCAAACAGTTCACCGATTCGCTGCGAGACTGCGTCGATATGGGGAATTTCAAGTACCCCATGTATACCGACAAAGTCTATGTGAGCATTTTTAAAGAGAATGCAAGAGAGTACCGAAAAATTCTTCAACTGCATGAAAAAGAGAAGGTCAGAGATACATTTTACAGTGAAATACTTGACCTGATTGCATCTTATGAATGTGGTTTTGCCGATCAGCTTCAGCAGAAACTTCAGCAAAAGGGCACAAAATTCAGCTCTTTTGAGGTTGATGTTCTTTTTAAGCAGTTTGAATCTCAGGCTCATTGGAAACCATTGATTGAAAAAGCAAGGGTTAAGATGGCCAGTCGCGATCTTGCCTTTCGTGACGCACTGCACAGGCAGTTACAAGAGTATATTTTCCCGCTCAAGGCTGATGAATTTGAGAAATTTATTGGCGAAAAGAGTATGGAACTGGAACAGCGCCTTGCAGAAGCCAAAGATGTCATGAAACGCCTCAAGGAACGTGAATAATGCAACTGATTTATATCACCATAGATCAAGCCGTCGAAATCCATGCAAAAACTGTTGAGGTGTCGGGGGGTGGTTCGCATGGTATGCTCGACAAGGGCCGTCTTGAAAGCGTCCTTGAACACATCCAGAACGACAGCTACTACCCAACCTTTCTCGACAAAATCACACACCTCTTTTTCTGCGCGAACAAGTTCCATTGTTTTCAGGACGGCAATAAACGGATTGCCATTACGCTCTCTGCCCAATTCCTGTTATTCAATGGCTACATGTACTGTGTCTCTGATTTTATGCGGGAGATGGAAAACATCAGCTATCATCTGGCCGCAGGTAGAATAGATAAAGAGTTTCTCCGCGACTTTATTGAGGCTGTTATCAATGAGAGCTATGATGACAACGAAAAGCTGAAACTAAGGCTCTTGAATGCTATACAGGAAGAGTTATGAAACTGAAATTCGATTCAACTCTCAGTTGCCAGCTCAAGACCAACGCCGTGCAAACCTTCAACGCCCAAAACATGCAGAAGGAAAAGCACAACCAGATTCTCTTTAAAACGGTATAAGGGAGCACTATCATGCTGGTTGCAGAAAGCGAAAGAGCAAAGGAGAACAAGAATATGTATAGAAAACAACCATTTTCTTTACACATGTAACCAGCCATGTCCAATAGCCTCACTCACCGATGAGCAGAAAAAACGGCTCAATGTCATCCATCAGGAGCAGGACAGAATGTCAGGCCGCCATCCCATTTCCTGCACAGTGAGGGGGGACGCTATATTCGCTTATACCACAAAACTCACTTCATACACATTCGTCCTGAATTCTCTGATCTCCTCGTAGTCCCATCTTTTCCCAAACCCGTATAAATACATATATTTACTTTCACGCATATTTCTCTTATTCCTTGAATGCCATTTACTTCGCCGCTTCCGCTAAACAATATCTCATGAACGAAGTCACTCATAATAAAATTGTATCCTTTATCTGGGGCATAGCTGACGATGTCCTCCGTGACCTCTTCAAGCGGGGCAAATACCCCGACGTCATTCTCCCAATGTGTGTCATCCGCCGCATGGACGCCGTGCTCGAACCGACCAAACAAGCCGTGCTCGACATAAAAAAAATGCTCGACGATGCAGGAATCACCGAACAGCGTGCAGCACTCTGTGAAGCGTCAGGGCAGGCATTCTACAACACATCCCAATTTACCCTGCGCGACCTCAAGTCACGCGGCAGCCAGCAGCATCTGCTTGCCGATTTCGAAGACTACCTCAACGGCTACTCATCAAACGTCCAGGACATTCTCGAAAACTTCAAGTTCCGCAACCAGCTCTCCACACTCTCCAAAGCCGATGCCCTCGGCACACTCATCAACAAGTTTCTTGATCCTGAAATCGACCTCACCCCCGCAGGTATCGACAACCACGCAATGGGCACCGTCTTCGAGGAACTCGTCCGTAAATTCAATGAGGATAACAACGAAGAGGCCGGTGAGCACTGGACACCCCGCGACGCCGTGCGCCTGATGGCCAACCTTGTCTTTTTGCCGATTGAGGATAAACTCAAGTCGGGCACCTACCTGCTCTGCGACTGCACCTGCGGTACCGGCGGGATGCTCACCGTTGCCGAAGAGACCGTTTTATCCATAGCCGAAAAGTATCAGCAGGATATCCAATGCCTGCTCTACGGGCAGGAAATTAACCCTGAGACCTACGCTATCTGCAAGGCCGACATGCTGCTCAAAGGGGAGGGCGAAAACGCCGACCACATCGTCGGCGGCGCAGAATGGTCAACCCTCTCGCACGATGCCTTTCCTTCCCGTGTTTTCGACTTCATGCTCTCCAATCCCCCCTACGGCAAGAGCTGGAAAAAAGATCTCGAAGCGATGGGCGGCAAAGAGGGGATGCGCGACCCCCGCTTCAGGGTGATGCACCAGGGCGAAGAGCTCTCACTCGTCACCCGCTCCAGCGACGGGCAGTTGCTCTTTTTGGCCAATCTGGCCTCCAAAATGAACCAGACCTCCGCGCTCGGCAGCCGCATCGCCGAAGTCCATAACGGCAGTTCGCTCTTTACTGGCGATGCCGGACAGGGCGAAAGCAACATCCGCCGCTGGCTCATCGAAAACGACTGGGTCGAAGCCATCGTCGCCCTTCCGCTCAACCTCTTTTACAACACCGGTATTGCCACCTATATCTGGGTGCTCACCAACCGCAAACCTGCACACCGCGAGGGCTATCTGCAGCTTATTGATGCCACACAGTGGTTCAAGCCGCTCCGCAAAAATCTTGGCAAAAAGAACTGCGAACTCTCTCAGGAAGATATTGACCGCATCCTCAACACCTTTCTTGACTTTGAGGAGATACCTGAATCAAGAATCTTCCCCAACGAAGAGTTCGGCTACTGGAAAGTAACGGTTGAACGCCCGCTCCGGCTTCACAGCCAGCTCACCATAAAAGCTATAGAGAGCCTCCGCTTTGCCTCCGGTGATGAAGCGATCCGTTCCACCCTCTACGAAGAGTTCGGCGACGACCTCTTTAACAGCTTCAGCATCATTGCTCCAGCGCTCGAAAGGTGCCTTGCCGAGTGGGGCAGCGATGAAGAGGAGAGTGAGGACGAAGAGAGTGGCAGCAAAAAAGGGCTCCCCGAAAAAAAGAAAAAGAAGCTGCTCGACCCCAAGACATGGGAGCGCGACGGCAGGCTTGTTGAATCTGCTTATGCCCTGCGTACCATCCTTGGTGAACAGCTTTTTGAAGATCACAACATCTTCCGCCAGAATGTCAACGCAGCACTTATGCAGGTAAGTATCAAGCTGCCCGCAGCCGACCTGAACAAAATTCTGAAAGCAGTAAGCTGGCGGGTAGAAACTGCTCCCCCCGTCATTGCCAAAATGCACAAGCCCGGCAAGAACGAAGCTGAACCACTCTACGGTCTTTATGATACGGTGCCCCCCACAGGAAAGCCCGTGATTGTCGAATACGAGCCCGACCCCGACCTGCGCGACACCGAGCAGGTGCCTCTCCGCGAAGAGGGAGGCATTGAAGCCTTCATCCGGCGCGAAGTGCTGCCCTACACCCCTGATGCATGGATAAAAGAGAGCGCCACCAAAATCGGCTACGAAGTCAGCTTCACCCGCCACTTCTACAAACCACAGCCATTGCGCACGCTTCAAGAGATCACCGCAGACATTTTTGCCATTGAGCAGGAAGCCGAAGGGCTGCTTGACGGCCTGCTGAAGGGAGGTGCCAAATGAGCGATCAGCCGCAACAATCCCGTTTCCTTATCTATCAGGCCGAAAACGGCGTCATCAAAATCGACGTCCGCTTTGAGGAAGAAACCGTCTGGTTGACCCAGCAGCACATGGCCGAGCTGTTTCAGACTACGGTGCCTAATATCAGTATGCACCTGCGCAATATCTTCGAGGAAGGAGAACTGCGGCAGGAAGCAACTGTTAAGAATTTCTTAACAGTTCGCCAGGAAGGTACCCGGCAGGTCAATCGAACCATTGACTTCTATAACCTTGATGCCATTATTTCCGTAGGTTACCGCATCAAATCTGTTGTTGCCACCCGGTTTCGCATCTGGGCAACCCAGCGTTTGCGCGAATATATTGTCAAAGGCTTTGTACTCGACGACGAACGTCTCAAAAACCCTGATCTTCCCTTCGATTACTTTGAAGAACTCTCGCGGCGGATTCAGGATATCCGCACCTCCGAGCGTCGCTTTTACAAAAAGATTACCGATATCTACGCCACCAGTATTGACTACGATCCGACAACTGAAACCAGCCTTGTCTTTTTCAAGACCGTGCAGAACAAGGTGCACTGGGCCATCACCGGCCAGACCGCCGCTGAAATCATCCATACCCGAGCCGACCGCAATCAGCCCAATATGGGGCTAACCAACTGGCGAGGCGCGAAGCCGCGCAAAGAAGACGTTGCTATTGCCAAAAACTACCTGAACGAACAGGAACTGGCCGCGCTGAACAATCTGGTTGAGCAATATCTTATTTTCGCCGAAGGCCAGGCTATGCGGCGCATTCCCATGCGCATGGTTGACTGGGTAATCAAGCTTGACGGCTTCCTGCAACTCAATGAGCGCGACATTCTCACGCACGCTGGGCGCATCTCCCACGATGCAGCAGCGACCCACGCAGGGAACGAGTACGACGCATTCCATCGCCAGCGTCTGGTAGAACTGGCACAGAAGCCTGACGACTTTGATCAGGTTATACAGCATTTGCCTGAAGCCAAGCCTGTTCGCAAAAAGAAGGGAGGCAAGCCATGATTGCCGACCTTAAGCCGTATCCGGCATACAGGGATTCTGGTTCTTTTTGGTTGGGTACTGTTCCATCTCATTGGGAGGTTCAAAATCTCCGTACACTGATTCGATCATATAACGAACGGAATCGCCCTGATCTGCCATTGCTTTCAGTTGCTCGCGAAAAGGGCGTATTTGTTCGTTCGCTTACAGATGCGGGTGAGAACCATAATGTTATTCCAGAAGATCTGAGCAATTATAAAGTTGCTCGTGCAGGAAATCTCGTCATCAACAAGATGAAGGCATGGCAGGGTTCAATGGGTATCGCGCCATGTGATGGGATTGTTAGCCCCGCATATTTTGTTTTCAATTTTACCATAGCAAACCGATCATTTGGACAAGCTCTTCTTAGGAGCAAACCCTATGTTGCGCACTTCGGTCAGGCATCCGATGGCGTTCGTGTAGGCCAGTGGGATCTTACGATTAGAGGAATGCGCCAGATTCCGATTCTTCTTCCCCCGCCAGATGAGCAGGCGGCAATTATGCGCGTTCTCGGTTGGGCAAACGGGCAACTGGAAAAGGCCATTCGGGCAAAGCGCAAGGTGATTACGTTGCTCAACGAACAGAAGCTGGTCATCATCCACCGCGCCGTCACACGTGGTATTGAGCCTTCCGTGCCCCTCAAACCATCCGGTATTTCTTGGATTGGCGCGATGCCTTTGCACTGGACGGTCGTCACAGTAGGCTCTGTTCTGTCGTTGATTCAGACTGGTCCTTTTGGTAGTCAGCTTCATTCCCATGAATATGTTGCAGGAGGAATTCCTGTAATTAACCCATCTCACATGGAAAATGGGAGAATTGTCGCCTCTCGCGAAATTGCTATTGGTGAGAATAAGCTATGTGAACTCAGTCGACATAAACTGTACGTTGGCGACATTATTGCCGCTCGGAGAGGTGAAATTGGCCGATGTGCACTGGTGACCTCAGTGGAGGCTGGTTGGATTTGTGGGACAGGGAGCGTTCTGCTTCGATGCAAATCTTCCACAGTTTTGCCAGTCTACTTTCAGCGTCTATTCTCGTCTCAAGGTATTGGTGACGAACTCAACCTTTCTTCAATCGGAGCGACTATGCCTAATCTCAACTCTGGCATGATTGCGAGGTTAAGGATTCCATTGCCTCCAGTTGATGAACAGGAGCGCATTGTTCGTTACATCGAATGTCAAAATAAAGTATGTGATACAGCCATCTCCCGTTTCGAGCGTGAAATCGAACTCCTTCGCGAGTACCGCACACGCCTTGTCGCCGATGTGGTAACAGGCAAACTCGATGTGCGTGAAGCTGCGGCAAAACTGCCCGATGAATTACAGACTCTTGAATTCGAGGACGATCTGGCTGCTCTGGAAGAGGATGTGGATAGCACACTATAGATGAATGGAGTGATTGTTATTGCTACTTGACGGGCACTTGATAAAACGGTATTTGTTTCGCTTATATGGTTCGCTAAATAATTGTTTTTATGTGGATTAGTGCTTTTTTATTTTACTTGACGGTTACTTGATGGAGAGCATCCTATGACCACCGATATCAGCGAAAAAGGGCTTGAAACCCTCATCATGCGCCACATGACCGGTACAGATGGCTTTGCTTCTGCCACCGTTCTGGTTGAACAGTCACCACCTTATGGCGGAACCGGATATATCGCGGGCACTCCAAAAGAGTACGATCGTTCATACTCGCTTGATCTCTCGCAGCTCTTTGCTTTTTTGCGTGCCACGCAGTCGGAACCATTCGGAAAGCTTGCCTTGGCAGAGGGGAATGAACCGGGGGATATCAACCGCCTCAAGTTTCTGGCCCGCCTCTCCACCGAAATTGGCAAGCGGGGAGTGATTGATGTGCTGCGCAAGGGCATTGAGCACGGCGCTCTTCACTTCGACCTTTTCTTCGGCACACCCTCCGAAGGCAACCTGAAGGCTTCCGGGTTGCACGCGCAGAACCGCTTCTCCGTCACGCGCCAACTGGCCTACAGCACCGATGAAACCCGCCGCTCTCTCGACCTCTGCCTCTTCATCAACGGTCTACCCATTGCCACCTTTGAGCTGAAGAACAGCCTCACCAAACAGACCGTAGCCGATGCGGTTGAGCAGTACCGGCGCGACCGCAGTCCACGCGAGCAACTCTTTGAGTTTGGTCGTTGTGTTGTGCACTTTGCCGTGGACGACAGTGAGGTGCAGATGTGCACGGAGTTGCGCGGCAAGGGCTCATGGTTCCTGCCCTTCAACAAGGGCTATCACGATGGTGCGGGCAACCCTCCCAATCAGAATGGTATCAAGAGCGACTATCTCTGGAAAGAGTTGCTTACTCCGGCAGGGCTCACCAACATCCTTGAGAACTATGCGCAGATTGTTGAGGAAAAAGATGAGCGGAGAGGGAGAAAAAAACGTCGTCAGGTCTGGCCCCGTTACCATCAGCTCGGCGTGGTGCGTGAGGCACTGGCTGATGTGCAGCAGTTTGGGGCAGGGAAGCGTTACCTTATCCAGCACTCCGCCGGGAGCGGCAAATCAAACTCCATTGCCTGGCTTGCGCACCAGCTTATCGGGCTGAAGCGGGAGGGTCGGGGAGTGTTCGACTCCGTGATTGTGGTTACCGACCGCCGAATCCTCGATGATCAGCTCCAGAAAACCATTCGTCAGTTCATGCAGGTTGGCGCTACGGTAGGCCACGCCCGGCAATCCGGTGACCTCCGCCGCTTCATTCAGGAGGGAAAGAAGATCATTGTCTCCACGGTGCAGAAATTCCCCTTCATCCTCGACGAAATCGCCCTGGAGGCAGCTCGAACCTTTGCCATCATCATCGACGAAGCGCACTCAAGCCAGGGAGGCAAGACATCCGCGGCAATGAGTCAGGCACTTGCTGGCAAGAATACCTGTGACGCTGAAGAGCCTGATCCTGAAGACACGGTGAACGAAGCGCTCGAAAAACGCATGGCAGCCCGTAAAATGCTGACCAACGCCAGCTATTTCGCCTTCACGGCCACGCCCAAGAACAAGACTCTTGAGATGTTCGGCGAAGCGTTGCCGCCTGATGCCGAAGGAAAGGTGAAACATCGCCCATTCCACAGCTACACCATGAAGCAGGCTGTCGATGAGGGATTTATCCTCGATGTGCTCAAGAGCTACACCCCCGTCGAGAGTTACTACAAATTGATCAAGAAGATTGAGGATGATCCGGAATTCGACACCAAAAAGGCAAAAAAGAAACTGCACCGGTACGTCGAAAGCCACGACCACGCCATCCGGCTCAAAAGCGAGATTATGGTGGATCACTTTCACGAGCAGGTGCTGGTCGCCAACAAAATAGGGGGGCAGGCGCGTGCCATGGTGATTACAAGTGGTATTGAACGGGCGATCCAGTACTTTCATGCCTTTCAGAACTATCTCACTGAACGCAAAAGCCCTTACAAGGCGATTGTGGCATTTTCAGGAGTGCACGATTATGACGGTGCCCAAGTCAGTGAAGCATCGCTTAACGGTTTCCCTGGCAGTGATATCGCCGACAAGATCAAGAACGACCCATACCGATTCCTCATCTGTGCTGACAAGTTCCAGACCGGCTATGACGAGCCCTTGATGCATACCATGTATGTCGATAAACTGCTTTCGGGCATCAAGGCGGTGCAGGCCCTCTCACGCCTCAACCGCTCACATCCGCAAAAGCACGAATGCTTTGTCCTCGACTTTCAGAACAATGCCGACACCATTGCCTACGCATTCCAGGACTACTACCGCACCACGCTGCTTGCTGAAGAGACCGATCCGAACAAACTGAACGACCTCAAGAGAGATCTCGACAACGCGCAACTCTATACACCCGATCAGGTGCATCAGCTTGTTTCGCTCTTTCTTGGTGGTGCCGACCGTGACCAGCTTGATCCGATTCTCGATAATTGTGTTGCGCTCTATACCAGCTTGTTCGATGAGGATGGGCAGGTAAAATTCAAGGGCAATGCCAAAGCGTTCTGCCGTTCATACAGCTTCCTCTCCTCAATTTTGCCCTACGGCAACGCTGCATGGGAAAAGCTCTCGATCTTCCTGAACCTGCTTATCCCCAAACTTCCGGCTCCGGTGGAGGAGGATCTCTCGAAAGGTATCCTCGACGCTATCGACATGGACAGTTACCGGGTCGAGAAGAAAGCCATGCAGAAAATCGTACTCCAGGATAGTGACGCCGAAATAGAGCCCATACCGATGGAAGGCGGCGGGCACAAACCCGAACCGGAGCTCGATCGTCTGAGTAACATTCTCAAAAGCTTCAACGAACATTGGAGAGAACACCTGCAAGACCCCGAACGCCAGAACAAACGCATCATCGACGACATTGCGCCAAAAGTAGCCGAAAGCACAGCCTACCGGAACGCCAGGGAAAACACCCCGCACACCGCCCGCATGGTGCACGACGAAGCGCTCGGCAAGGTGATGCAACTCATCCTGAAAGACGACACCCAGTTCTACAAACTCTTCGTCGAAAACGAATCTTTTCGCCGCGAACTCGGTGATGTAGTCTTTGCTATGACAAACGGCTGATGATGCAGGGGGCAAAATATGAGGAGAGTCAAAACAGAGAGATTTATCAAGCAGATGGAGACTTCAGGCAGTATGCCTTGTGTCTTCGAGTGCAGCGACGGTGAAACTTACTATGTTAAGCATATCGGCAATAACCGGCTGCATGTTATCAATGAGCTGATCGGAGCCTCTTTGCTGCAATTTCTTGATCTTCCTACCCCGGAGATAGCACTTGTCGAGGTTATCCCGGAAACCATTGAAGGCATAAAATTCGATCGAAAGCTACCTCAAGGCGTGGCGTTCGGTTCACGGCAGCTCAAGGGACAATCCAGGTCACTTGACAGGGGGGATTTGTATCAGCGTCAGTAAATTCGTAAATTTGCGGCTCCTGAAGCCTTGACAGGGATTGTTTTGTTTGACATTTGGGTTTACAATATTGATCGTGCCCCGCACAACTCGAATGTTCTCGTTGAGGAAATCGGAAAAAACAGTTTCCGCCTTGTGGCAATTGATCATGCCATGATTTTTGACGGTAAGGAATACAACGGTCTTGGTCGTAGCAGGAACAGCTTTTCGCCCACTGTCGAAGAATCCCTTATCAGTCATCCGCTTTACCGGGACGTGTATGATTCGCTCGGGCTTTTTTCCTATGATGAAGCTGACGGGGTTCTTGGTCGGATTGAGAACATAACGGAATCAGAGCTTCGTGATATATTGAACGTAATCCCCGATGAGTGGGAAGTCAAAGAGACAGAAAAAGAGTCGATTATCAAACACTATCTGTTGCCTCGAAAGAATTTGGTTCGCGGGTTCTATCAACAGCTTTTAGAGGATACAAAGATTAAGTTACCATGAAAACCTGGTTTACAACCGTAAAATACGCCCCCAATCCTGACCGTGAGGAGTACTTTGGTATAGGATTGATTATGGTGAGTCCTGAGAGCAGAGCTATACAAGTACGTTTCTCTCGGGAGCGTGTGAATCGAATTAATCGTGCCCTTGGTATTGAAAAATCCTCACTTCTTGAGAGCGCAATGCAGCAGGCTGAAGGACTCTCAAAGAGCCTGGAGCCTGTTGACCTGAAACACCTTGAATACCTTTCCGTCTACGAAAACGGCGTCATTCGCTACGCTGCGCCAAAACCGATGGTCATTGCCCTTGATAACCCTGATGAATCTGCTGATGACTTCATGGCGCAGCGTTTTGACAGGTTGTATCAGAAGTTGATCGCCGATAAGGAGGAGAATAACACAAGGATATCAAGAGGCCATGCTCTTGCTACTGCCTTTCGCAGGATAGCCAAAGACAATTTCGATTTTCAACGCTATCTGAATATTGATTACAAGCTTGATTCCGCAGAATTACAAACAGAAATACTGTTGCCTGAAATTCGTCTTGATTTTATTGGCGGTAATGGCTCTATTTATTGCGGTCATTTTTTGAACCTCAATGCCAGTGGGTCAACATTGTCCGAAAATATTTCGAAAACGATAAGTCTTTATGACTGCTTAGATAAGCTTTATGGCTCCCGTGAACAAAACAGCAAAAAGGAGCAAAAAATAATTCTTGACAAAAAGCAAGCTGAACAAAAAGGTGCAAAGCAGGCTTTGAACTTGATTGAATTGGTTACGGACAATAAGCCCTACGAGATTGTCCAGGTGTCCGACACTCGTAAATTCATGAATGAGGTCTTGGAAGAGGCTAAGCTACTTGGCGTAGAGCCATTTTCGAGCTGGATCAAAAAACACTCACCACAACCTCTCTATTCTGCGCAGTAAATAATCGTTATTTCAGAAAGAGTGAAAAATTTGGTATTCAGGCAATAACCCCGAGAGAGTTTTTGCAAATTACAGGTGAGGTGAAAGAATGAGCGAGCGCATTAAGTTTACGTTTACCCAAATCATTACATGAGCAACTTCGTGAAGTAGAACAAGAAGAGAGCATCTCCATTAATCAGTTTATTCTGCTTGCTGTTGCCGAAAAAGTTGCGGCTCTTTCAGCGCTTGAATATTTGGAAAAGCGGGCAAAGCGCGGCAGCCATGAAACATTTCTTGAAATATTGAGCAACGTTCCTGATGTGGAACCAGAAGCCTGTGATAAATTGTAAAAGGGTTTACGTTTTTCCATCTGTTCTGTGCCCGCCGACCTCTATGCAAAATAGCTTCACTTCAGCAGGAAATATTTCTCAGAATAATTATTCCAGTCAGAAAAGCTGCCGTTGAGGCCGAAAGCTTCGCCAGGGGGGGAGGCGATTAACTGTTCAACACACGCAATACGGTGTCGGGGGCTTTTTTGACAAGATTCAGCAAAACCAGTGCCGGGCCATGCGGTTTGCGGTCACCCCGTTCCCAATGTCTCAGTGTGGCGACACTGATGCCGAACGCGGAGGCAAACTCATCCTGCGTCAGGCGTGTTTCCTGCCTGATACTTTTGACGTTGACGGGTTCCGGCTGAAACACTTTGACCGTTACTGTTTTTCCCTCTGAATAATCAACGGCCTCTTCCAATCCCTTTTTTATGCTCTCAAAAACGTTATCCATTTTTATCTTGTATAGTTTTGAACTAAAATTTTCGGCAGTCCGGCCAGCTCATTTCGTTCTGCTTTGGTCAGGTTTCCTTGCTCACTTTTGCTGAACGCCGTTAACAGAAAAAGCGGCATATCAGGATTGTGATAAAAGTATATGACGCGAGTGCTACCACTTTTTCCTTTGTTCCCTGTAGCTCATCTTACTTTTCGAACACCTCCGGTTCCCTGAATCAAAATCCCGGCCGTTGGGTTTGTTGCAAGGTAGGAGAGTAGAAAATCATGCTCCTCACTGCTCATCAGCTTTTCTGATTTGCGAATGAATTCCGGTAGCTCTACAATTGTAATATTCATCAAACAATATAATCCAATGGATTAATTTTTTCAAGGGAGGTCTCAGTTAACAGTCCGAATATTTAGCTTTATGATCTCTCTTTGCACGCATGCAAGCAACTCTCGCACCACTGATTCCTATGTGCGTGTCGGTTCAGCCACCTTACCAAGCACTAATTGCCGCAACTCCCGGTCAAAACAGTAGAGTTTGAATGCATTTTTAAATGAAACGTGCGGTTTGAACAGGTGCAGGGTTTTCGAATCATCCTCAACAAGCAAACCACGATCCTACAGGAGCTGTAGCTGCTCTTCACGGCTTAAGGGTGGCTTTGTATACTGTTCCAGCATAGAAGAGGAGGGTTCCGACATAAAAAGAAAAAGCTCACCCTGAGCGCGCTGTTCTTACGGGAACTGGAACAAGCATTGGTGAAGAACCTTCGCCGTTTTCTCTCCGAAATGGGCGGAGCCTTTACCTTTATTGGCAACCAGCACCGCCTTGAATCCAGCACCTTATCAAGATGTGATTTATCAACTACTTTCATGTGTGCTGTGCGGGCTTTTTAATCTGAAGCTTCAGCGAAGCTTTCTGAACGATGAGGCCTTGATGGCGGCAAAAAGGGTAGAGCCTGGTGTGATACTAAGTTCATCAGCGGCTGCACGGACAATTTCTGCAATAAGTTTTTCTCCTTTAGCGGAGAGAACAACGCCGACTCTTCCATCCGAATCGAACAGTTCTGTGACCGTGCACTCCAGCAGGTTCCGTGCACTTATTGCTTCAGGATTTTTTTTGAACAAAATAATCTCTCGCGAAGAGAGTTCAAAAAGTGATTCTCCCGAGATATTTCCGGTTGAAATCAGGAGGTGATTTTTTCCCCAGGGGTATGAAAAGATGCCATTTTGATCGACAGGATCAGCAAGTCGAAACAAATTCAGGTATCCATTCTGACTGCGTGCCATTCTGTTTCGTGCCAGTTGCTCTGGAGTTGTCTCTTCAAGCACCTCACCATTATTGATCACCAGAATCTGGTCAGCCATTAACTGCATTTCTGTGATTGAATGCGATATAAAGAGGTAGGGTATGTTGAACTCTTCACTGACGCTTCTCAGATAGGGAATGATCTGGAATCGGAGGGTGTCATCAAGAGCTGAGAGAGGCTCGTCCATCAGCAAGAGACGCGGGTTTGCAAGAACCGCCCTGCCGAGAGCCACCCGCTGCTTTTCTCCACCGGAGAGGCGGTTGACTCCTCTCTCAAGAAGCGGCTTTATTTTAAGGAGCTCAATCAGAGCTTCAGGCTTGATGCTTCTATGCTCCACGCGACACCGTTTATAACCGTACAACAAGTTGCTCTTGACGCTCAGATGCGGGAAGAGCATCGCCTGCTGAAAAACGATTGCAATGCGCCGCTGTTCAGGCGGGAGATTGATGCCCTGCTGATTACTGAAGAGGCACTCATCATCAAGAAAAATCTCACCATTATCGGGTTGCAGCAGCCCGGACACAAGGTTGACGATGGTTGATTTTCCGCTGCCGGAGTCACCAAAAATCCCGATTCTGTCGCCTGAAATATCGGCATTGAGCGCTATAGAAAATGCGCCCATCTTTTTTTTTGCTTTGAGACGGATCCTCATAACGCACTACTCCGGTCAAGTTGCTTTCCGTTTTTTTTTTTCAAGCAGAAGACGGCATACGAGATAGCAACCGAGACCAGGCAG
>CAJEXL010000031.1 GCA_903994365.1 uncultured Chlorobiaceae bacterium
TGTTTTGCCCGAGTGGGCATCAGACCAGTTGACGAGGGCTTCCGAACAACAGCTAGAAGTGTGGGGAGAGGCGCTTCTGACTGCGCCGACGCTGGAGGCTGTTTTCAACTGGTAAAGAGTAGTCTTCGTTACTCAATAACTCTTCCGCATTCCGTGCCCACAATCCCGGGAACGCCGAGCTATACGTGAAGCACTTGCTAACGCGTTCATTCACCGCGATTATACCAATGCTTCGGGATCTGTTGCTGTTGCGTTGTACGATGACCGACTGGAATGGGTGATATTGTGTGCTTGCGATTTTTTTTGTAAAAGATGTGATTCATAGGTATTTTTGCTATAATATCATATTCATTTGAAATTGGAAAGGTTGACAATGGCTTGATATGGTTACTGTTGGGTGTGCCGAAATAAAGAGAGAGTTTTCGGTATTGATTCGCTGCCGCTCAGTAGTTAATAATGAGTTACATTTGTTGTATAATTTTTTTCAGTAAAGGGGGGGAAAGCATGAGAGAAGCTGTAATTTATCCGGGTGAAGATGGGTATTGGGTTGCAGAATGTCCAAGCCTTCCTGGTTGTATTTCCCAAGGAAGTTCTAGAGAAGAGGCAATTACTCATATAAGGGAAGCAATTCAGGGTTACATTTTGGCTTTGGAGGAAGATGGGTTGCCCGTTCCCGATGAATCTTTTCAGACAATGCTCGTTGCGGTATGAGCCAACTCCCAAGGCTTTCTGGCAGGGAGTTGGTCAAAGCTCTTGGTAAAGTTGGTTTTCTGCCCAAACGTCAGCATGGCAGTCATATAATTCTTCGGCGTGAAGATCCTTGGGGTCAAACGGTTGTTCCCGATCACAAGGAGCTGGATCGTGGTACACTCAGAGCAATTCTTCGTCAAACGGAGGTCAGTGTCGAGCGGCTCAATCAGTTGCTGCGGGAAAACTCTTAAGGCAACATGGCTCGGGTTAACAATTTTCGAGATCTGATTTCTGAGGTATCAAGTCACAACGAAAAGTATTGTTATTGAACAAGATATACATAGCAGGCCATCGAGGCATGGCTGGATCAGCGATCTTGCGGAATCTTCAGGCCCAAAGGGCTTGGTATGCAGGATGTTGTTGTCAGAACACACCAGGAGCTTGACCTGACCAAATAGGCAGCCGTTCGTGCATTTTTTGAGCAGGAAAAGCCCGATCAAGTCTATCTGGCAGCGGCTAAAGTGGGAGGTATTCATGCCAATAACACTTATCCGGCAGAATTCATCTACCAGAACCTGATGGTCGAGGCGAACGTTATCCATGAAGCATGGCGGGTTGGGGTCAAAAAACTCTTGTTTCTTGGTTCAAGCTGTATCTATCCCAAACATGCGCCACAGCCCATGAGCGAAAGTGCTCTGTTGACTGGTATGCTTGAGGCAACCAGAGCCTTACGCAATCGCTAAAATTGCAGGCATCAAACTGTGTGAAAGCTGCAACCGCCAATATGGTAGTGATTACCATAGCGTTATGCCGACCAACCTCTACGGCATCGGAGACAACTATCACCCCGAAAAAAGCCACGTTATCCTTGCGCTGATACGTCGTGTTCATGAAGCGAAAAGCAAGAGCGCCCCTGTCGTCACTATTTGGGGCACAGGCACTCCTCGTCGTGAGTTTCTCTACGACGATATGGCAGCAGCTTGCGTTCATGTCATGAATTTGGATCAGGAGACCTATAACGCCTCTACCACACCAATGCAGAGCCACGTTAACGTTGGCTCAGGCGAAGATATTACCATTAAAGAGCTGGCGCTGACCATCGCAAAGGTTATCTGCGACGAGGGTAGCATAGAATTTGACCCCACAAAACCCGACGAGACTCCAAGAAAACTGATGGACAGCACCCGCCTCAAAAACCTCGGATGGAGAGCCAGAGTCTCACTTGAAGAGGGGCTGCGCCGGGCATACAGCGATTTTTTACGAATGCTGAATGATAAGGTGATGAGTGATAAATTGTCATTCTGAGCGAAGCGAAAAATCCAGTTTCAGAATGTGGGAAAAAGAAATAATAGAGAGTATTCCTTTTTTGTGGAAATTGGTGTATTATTGTGAAGATATTTTTCCATTATCACTAAAGAAATAATTATGGATAAGCTGTTGATAAATAAGGCAATGAAGATGCCGCCCATTCAACGGGTTGCATTGGCAGAGTTGCTTCTTGCAAGTATTGATAATGAAGAGGAAGAAATTTGCGATGCTTGGATAAGTGAGGTCAATGAAAGGATGAACGCAGTAAATGAAGGCCGTTCGACACTTCTGGATTTTGATGCGTTATTCCAGTGAAGGTTAGAATTCATGAATTAGCCGCAAAAGAACAGCTTGATGCCGTTACGTGGAATAATCAACTGCAGCATGGACTTGGTAAGCGCTTTCAGGAGATGGTGGTTTTGCAAGTCGATAAAATCAGGAAAAATCCCAAATGGTTTCCCAGAGAAAGCAAAGAAATTTTCAAGGTTTATATCCCGAAGTTCCCCTATAAAATTCTTTATTCGGTAGAAGAAGAGTCGATCATTATTTGGGCAATAGCTCATATGCACAGAAAACCATGGTATTGGCAATCAAGAATGGGCGACGTAGGTGACTGAGTGCACTTGCGCCTTGAGTGATTGTAGCTTGGTGTTGGGCGACACAGTTGTAAACTCTGAGAGTCCATCATTATGAAATCAATTTTTTGAAAATTCATAACAACATCCAATGAAGGTTGCGCTTATTACCGGAATTACCAGCCAGGATGGATCGTTTCTGGCCGAATTCCTTCTTGAAAAAGGTTACGAAGTTCACGGTATAAAACGCCGTGCAAGTAGTCTGAATACCCAGCGGATAGATCATCTCTATCAGGATCCGCATAACCATTCGCTGGGAAGGCGCTGCTCTTCAGGAAGTTGGCACTATCGCCGCTATCAACTCTCCCCAATCTTATCCATCGCTGAGCACAGGGCAAAGTATTGTTCGGATTGATCCGAGGTACTTCCGTCCCGCAGAAGTAGAGACCCTGCTTGGTGACCCCTCCAAAGCAAAAGCCGACCTCGGTTGGATCCCCGAAATAACCCTCGACGAAATGGTTGCCGAAATGGTAACCCACGATCTTGACCTTGCTAAACAGCACGCCCTTCTTAAAGCTAATGGTTACAGTGTTGACGTGAGTAAGGAGTAGTCTTCGTTACTCGGTAGCTCTTCCGCATTCCGCATAAAATCTGCCAGCAAATCCCTCCTCCGGGGCATATCACACATGCCCCTCACAATCCCGGGAACGCCGAGCTCCAGCTCGGCAGAAAAAGAGAAGAATGTTCGGTGAGTATTCCGGTCACTGAGAGTAGGCCGTCAGCCCGTATACTCCGGTTCCTGAGCAGGCCGCCAGCCCGTATCGAAGTGTTCTGTCAAAAAGTATTATATTCCCCTGTGTAGTAAAAAAAGTGTGGAGTTGTGTCGGCGTGTTACTGTACCGATGCCTCTGATGGGCTAACGAGTTACAACGGGGTTGACGATGAAAAAGCTGCCAATAGGGATACAGACCTTCAGCGAGATCATAAACGAGGATTAACCTCTATATCGACAAAACAGGGTTAGCCTGTAGCCTGATTGACAACTTTAAATACGTCTTTCTGTCGCGGCCCCGGCGATTCGGAAAAAGTCTGTTCCTCGACACGCTAAAAGATATTTTTGAGGGAAACCGGGAGCTGTTCCGGGGGCTTCTGATTGAGGAGCAGTGGAACTGGGAGGTGAAATATCCGGTCATCCAGATCAGTTTTAGTGGCGGGATTGACTGTCGGGAAACTCTTCGCAAAAACCTTTTCTATATCCTGAATGACAATCAGGAGCGGCTTGATATTACTTGTGTTGAGAAAGAGGATCCAAACCAGTGTTTCGCAGAACTCATCAAGAAAGCCTCACAAAGGTATCATCAAAAGGTTGTCATCCTGATTGATGAGTACGACAAACCGATTCTGGACAATATTGAGAACATCCCTGAGGCTCTGCTCATTCGGGATGGACTGCGTAACTTTTATACAAAAATCAAGGATAATGACCGGTATCTGCGCTTCGCCTTCCTCACCGGAGTGAGCAAATTCGCCAAAGTGTCGCTCTTCAGTGGCCTGAACAATCTTGAAGACATCAGCTTGAACCCTGACTATGGCAATGTCTGCGGCTACACCCAGCGTGATCTGGAGGCAACTTTTGCCCTGTATCTTGAAGGGGTGGATATGGAGCAGGTCAAACGGTGGTACAACGGCTATAACTTTTTGGGTGACAGTGTTTACAACCTTTATGATATCTTGCTCTTTATCAGGAACCAGCGGATGTTCAAAAACTATTGGTTCGAGACAGGAACGCCAAAATTTCTCATTGAGCTGATCAAAAAGAACAGCTATTTTATCCCCAGGTTTAATGGATTACAAGTAAATGAGTCTCTGATCAACAGCTTTGACCTTGAAAATCTCAATCTGGAAACCATTCTGTTTCAGACCGGCTACTTGACCATCAAGCGCCTGATTCCGTTGGATATGGGATTTGGCTATGAGTTGGTGTTTCCCAACAAGGAGGTGCAGATGAGTTTTAACGATTATATCCTGCAATCGATGACCAGCGTCGCGGAAAATGAGCCGATCCGCCGTGATCTGCTTGCTTTCATGAAGAGTGGTGATGTTGCAAGTATGGAACCCGTTATCAAACGCCTTTTTGCAAGCATCGCCTATAATACTTATACCAATAATGATATTGAGAGGTACGAGGGCTTTTACGCCAGCGTACTCTACGCCTGTTTTGCCAGTATCGGGGTGGACATCATTGCCGAGGATGTGAGCAACAAAGGAAGAATTGATCTGACGCTGAAGGCCGGGGGGAGAACCTTTCTCTTTGAATTCAAGGTGAGCGACGGGGAGCCGCTTGAGCAGATCAGGAAGATGAAATATTACGAGAAGTATGCAGGTGAACGCTATCTGATTGGGATTGTTTTTGACCCGAAGGCGAGAAATGTCAGCAGGTTTGAGGTTGAGAGGGTGTAACTGGTGAGAAACCCATCTCCAGGCCAATGGTTTTACGGTTGAGGTGAGGAAAGAGTGATCTTTGAGTTTTCAAAGATGAGCAGGAATATCTATCTTGCACGAAAGGGTATAAAGCATGCTTCTTCTGAATAAAATTCTTCCGATACTTCTTCTTCCCCTTGGTTTCACCCTTCTCTCTCTGCTTGCAGGTCTGGCTTTTCGTAAAAACTTTCTGTTATGGTATGCGGCTCTGCTGCTTTGGGCATTCAGTATGCCTGTGGTTGGTGATGGGTTGATGCGGTTTGTTGAGGGTGGTACCGTTCGTCTTCCGGTGAACTCGGTGGCGAAAGCGGATGCGATTGTGGTGTTGAGTGGTATTGTGCGTCAGGTTGAGGGCGCTCCGCTTGGCGAATGGGGTGACGGGGTTGATCGTTTTGAGGGCGGGATTGAGCTGTTCAAGGCGGGCAAGGCACCTGTGATTGTGTTTACCAGGGGACAGTTGCCATGGCAGCCCCATGCAAGAGCCGAGGGCGAGTTGCTGGCAAAGCGGGCGGTGCTGCTTGGGGTGCCAGAGAGTGCCATTCGTTTGACGGTGAAGGTTGGTAATACGGCCGATGAGGCGGTGGCAGCGGCGACATTGCTCGGTGAGGGGAAGAAGATTATTCTGGTCACCAGCGCCTTTCATACCCAGCGGGCACTGCTGTTATTTGAACATGCGGGATTTACGGTGGAGCCTTTTCGGGTTGATTATCGGGTCGATAATACCCTTGAAGGAACGGTGTTGCGTTTTTTTGCCAAGTGCTGAGGCGCTCTGCCAATCTGAGCAAGCCCTGCGCGAGCTGCTCGGCTTGCTCTTCTACTCGTTGAAATTTATTGGTGCCGGTCGTTCCTGATTCAGTGTTGTTGTGACTGGAGCATTGAAACGGCAAGAAATTTGTAAAGTAATGCGCAGTTGTTACCTTTCCCGACATGTACGTGGAGAGGTTCGTTGTATTGGCGAGCTTTTCTGGCTTTGTAATTTTTGATATGCTGGCATGGTTGATAGTGATGGGTTGCATTGGTATGCGGTTTATGTGCGCTCAAGGTATGAGAAAAAAGTGCATCAGTACCTGCTTGAACGCGAGGTTGTGAGCTTTCTTCCACTGCTTGACACCTGGAAGCAGTGGAGTGACAGAAAGAAAAAGGTCACTGAACCTCTGTTCCGGGGATATGTGTTTGTGCATATCGATATACGAAAAGAGCATAGTACAGTGATTGATACTGAAGGAGTGGTGAAGTTTATCGGGATTGGTCGCGCTCCTTCAATAATTGGCGCAAAAGATATTGATTGGCTGAGAAAGCTGGTAAGGGAGCCCAATGCGATTAACCGGAGGGTAGCTATCCTTCCCGCAGGTCAGAGAGTGAGGGTTCTGGCTGGCCCATTCAAGGATTTCGAAGGTGTTGTGGTAAAAGAGGGAAGGGAGAGTCGCTTTGTAGTTTTTTTTGATACCATCATGCAGGGTGTTGAGGTGAGCATCTTTCCTGATCTTCTTATGCCGATAAAGGGTACCCAGCCTTCTCCTGAGGATTCCGCAGCGAAGAGTTGCCTTGCGGTGGAAAAGCATTTTCTTCGTCTCTGAGTGCTATGAAAAGCCATAGGGTATTCTCTGTTCAAGGCTATGGAGGCAAACTCAGGGCTCGGTCGTGGCAATATGTTTGCCCTCTTGACGGATTGTCACCGCTTTTTCCGTTATATCAACTCCATCATGATCGGGGTGCCGATCTGGTTTGTGGTTGGGGTGCTGATCACCTTTTCGCCTGAATTTGGTGTGGAGCTTGGTATTATCGGGCCGCTCTCTGCGGGCAATGCGGTGATGTACTGTTATCTTGGTCTGGTGTTTGGCGATCTTTCAAGCAGCCTGTTGAGTCAGCTTTTGCAGAGTTGCAAAAAGGTTATCCTGCTCTTTATGCTGCTTACCGCTGGGGCGGCGGAGTCCGCAATTTTTTTATCCGCTCTGCGCCCTCGAGGAGCCCTTCCATAAAGATCTTGATTATTACGAGGAGTTCCTCTGAGGGTGTAATCCCTTGGTTAAATGATTCCCATCTCTGCTTTTAAAAACTTTCCGGTATAGGAGTGCTCTATCCGGGCAACCTCTGTTGGTGTTCCTTCCCCAATGACCATCCCGCCCTCGTGGCCGCCCTCCGGTCCAATGTCGATAATCCAGTCGCTGTTTTTAATAATGTCGAGGTTGTGCTCGATGATAATGACGCTGTTGCCTTTGTCAACGAGTCTGCGGAGAACTTCCAGCAGGTGCTGTATGTCGAGAAAGTGCAGACCTGTGGTTGGTTCATCAAGAATGTAGAGGGTCTTGCCGGTCTGTATTTTGGCAAGTTCAGTTGAGAGCTTGATGCGTTGCGCCTCTCCTCCCGAAAGCATGGGGGATGGTTGCCCGAGTTTGAGGTAGCCAAGCCCGACGCTTTGCATGGTCTTGAGGATTCTGAGGATGCGTGGAAAGTCCACAAAGAATTCTGCGGCTTCGGTGATGCTCATCTCCAGCACATCGGCAATGGATTTGCCACGATATTTAACCAGCAGGGTTTCGCGGTTGTAGCGTTCCCCTTTGCAGTTTTCACACCGCACATAGACATCGGGGAGAAAGTTCATTTCGATCTTCCTGGTTCCTGCGCCCTGGCACACTTCACATCGCCCCCCTTTGACATTGAAGCTGAAGCGTCCGGCTTTGTAGCCTCTGATCTGCGATTCGGGCAGGCGGGTAAAAAAGTCGCGGATAAAGGTGAAGGCTCCGGTATAGGTGGCTGGATTGGAGCGGGGTGTGCGGCCAATGGGTGACTGGTCGACATTGACCACCTTGTCGATATACTGGATGCCTTCAATGCTCTCGTAGGGGTAGGTGAGCAGCTTTGAACGGTAGAAGTGGCGCGCCAGAATCGGGAAGAGTGTTTCGTTGATGAGAGTTGATTTGCCGGAACCACTGACACCGGTAATGCTGACCAGTGAGCGGAGCGGAATGGTGATGTCAATATTTTTAAGGTTGTTGCCTTTGCATCCGGTGAGTTTCAGGAGTTGCTGCTCTTCACCTGTTGCGTCTCGTTCACCCTTGAAAGAGACCTGCCTTTTTCCGGAGAGGTACTCTGCGGTGAGTGAGTTGGGATCAAGGTCGGTTGCGCTTCCCTGGGCAACAATCTCTCCGCCATAGACTCCTGCTCCTGGCCCCATATCGATAATTTCATCGGCCTCAAGCATGGTGTCTTTGTCGTGCTCGACAACCAGGACGGTATTGCCAAGGTCGCGGAGTCGTTTCAGGGAGGTGATAAGCTTGTGGTTGTCGCGCTGGTGCAGTCCGATACTGGGTTCGTCGAGCACATAGAGCACTCCGCTGAGTTGTGAGCCAAGCTGCGAGGCGAGTCGGATGCGCTGCGCTTCACCGCCTGAGAGGGTTTGTGAGCTTCGGTCGAGGGAGAGGTAGCCGAGACCGACGTTCAGAAGAAACTCAAGTCGTTTGACGATTTCATGCAAGACCGGAGTGGCAACAAGTCGCTCTTTTGGCGTGAGTTTTTCGGGAAGTACTGAAAAAAAGGCAAGTGCTTCCGGTAGAGGCAGCGCTTCGGATTCGGCAATGTTAAGGTCGTTGATCTTCACCAGCAGGCTCTCTTTGCGGAGTCTCGCACCTTTACATGCAGGACAGGGTTGGCGAACCATGTAGCTCTCTGCCCACTCTCGCACCTTGGTGGTGCTGGCATTACTCAGGATCTCCTGGACATAGGGGAGGGCGCCCTGAAATGGCTGCGGATAGAGGGTGTCGCGACCGGAGTAGCTGTAGCTGACGTTAAAGGTGCGGCTGCCTGATCCCTCAAGCAGAATTTTCATTGCCTCTTGAGGGATATCAGATAACGGGGTGTCGATGGTGAAGTTGAACTCTTTGGCGATTGCTCTGATCACCTGCCAGAGGTTCCGCTTTCCGGATTTTCCGAATGGATCGAGGCCTCCTTCGTGCAGTGAGAGCGACATATCCGGGGTCATGAGCTCTCCTGAAAGCTGCATGAGCTCCCCCAGGCCGTTGCACTCCGGGCAGGCGCCGTAAGGGGAGTTGAAGCTGAAGTGGTTCGGCGCAAGGGTATCGACCGGCACAGAGCCATCCGAATAGGCGTAGCGGGTACTGAAGGTGAGCTCTTTCAGTTCACTCTCTGTGGGATCGCAAATCACGGATGATTTGTGTTCGGACATGCTGATGGCTAACGTGATTGCCTTTTCCAGGCGCTCCTGGCAGTCGGGAGCAATAACCAGCCGGTCAACCACCAGTTCGATGGAGTGGCTTTTATAGCGCTCAATCTGCATGTTTTTTTCCATCTCGCGGTATTTCCCGTCAATACGGACGCGGAGAAATCCCTTGAGCAGTAGGCGTTCGAAGAGTTCACGGTAGTGGCCTTTGCGTCCCGTCACGAGGGGTGAGAGAATCTGTACTTTTGTGCCGTGTGGCAGGGTAAGGATGGCTTCGATGATGCTCTCTTCACTCTGCTGTTGCAGCATAGCGCCGGTGGCGGGGTCGTAACGTCGTCCAGCCTTGGCGTAGAGAAGGCGCATAAAGTCATGAATCTCCGTGATGGTTCCAACCGTTGAGCGTGGCGAGCGATTGGTACTTTTCTGGTCGATAGCAATAACTGGCGAAAGCCCCTCAATGTAATCGACGTCAGGGCGTTCGATGTTGCCGATATATTGGCGGGCATAAGGTGAGAGTGTCTCCATAAAGCGCCGTTGTCCTTCGGCATAAATGGTGTCGAAGGCGAGACTCGATTTGCCCGAACCTGAGAGACCGGTAATGACAACAAACTTATTGCGCGGGATATCGAGGGAGATGTTCTTGAGGTTGTGTACTCTGGCGCCTCTGATGTTGATATGGCTGAATTCCATCTCTTATTTATAATCTTTTTGTAGCGTGGTAACCTGATAGTGTTGCACTGGTCATAAATACTTTTGCATCTTTAGCGGCTTCACTGTTTTGCAGAAAAAATTTTGCAAAACAGTTTCTGTTTTATATTTGGCTCGTCTACCGGGTTGTTTGATGAATCCGGGATAGGCGCTCTTTTTGTTCATTACTAATAAAGCAACATAAAAGCAGAATCCAATATGGAAATTATTTACCAGAAGCAAGCTGAAAAAGGCAAACAGTGTCAGGATTGTCAAAGCTTTACTCCCAGGGATAGTGATCCTGCGGCGGGTACCTGTTTTGGCAAAGATGTTGTCGCTGAAGGTGGCTGCATGTTTTTTAAGAAAAAAGAGGTAGAGTAGTATCTTTTTTTGCAAAAAGTGAATTTTCAATGAAAAAGGCGACCCTCTTGGGCCGCCTTTTTTGTGATACAGGTGTGGTCATTCAGGGTTTCAGCCTTTCAGAGCTGCTCTTGCAGCGGCAAGACGGGCAATCGGCACCCTGTACGGACTGCATGAAACATAGTTTAGTCCTAACTGGTGGCAGAATTCCACGGTCGAAGGATCTCCGCCGTGTTCTCCGCAGATGCCCAGCTTAAGCTCTGGTTTGACTGCGCGTCCCTCTTTGGCGGAGATGCTCATCAGCCTGCCCACACCCTCAATATCCAGAGATTCAAAAGGATTGCGTGCAAAGATCTCCTGCTGTTGGTAGATTGGCAGAAATTGTCCGGAGTCGTCGCGGCTCATGCCAAGCCCCATCTGTGTCAGGTCATTGGTGCCGTAACTGAAGAAATCGGCAGCGGTGGCAATCTGGTCGGAGGTAATCGCGGCGCGTGGTACCTCGATCATGGTGCCCACAAGGTATTTTACTCCCGTTCCCTGTTCAGCAATGACGCTGCGGGCGGTTTTGTGGATGATTTCACTGGTGATTTCAAGCTCCTTGACCGTGCTGATGAGCGGCACCATTATTTCAGGGACAACCTCAAGGCCCTCTTTTTTCAGTTTGCATGCAGCTTCGATAATTGCCCGTACCTGCATGACTGTAATTTCAGGATGCAGGATACCGAGCCTGCAGCCACGAAGGCCAAGCATGGGGTTGAATTCGTGCAGATCGTTAATTCGTCCCTTTACCTCTTCAAAGGATCTTCCCATTTTTCCGGCAAGAACTTTGATTTCGCTGTCGGTGTGAGGCAGGAACTCATGCAGCGGAGGATCAAGAAGTCTGATGGTAACAGGGCGTGATCCCATTGCTTTGAAGAGGCCGTAGAAGTCTTCACGCTGGTAAGGAATCAGCTTGTCAAGCGCTATTTTGCGTCCTTCAACATCGTCCGCCAGAATCATTTCGCGCATGGCGTCAATACGTTCGCCACCGAAGAACATGTGTTCTGTACGGCAGAGACCGATTCCTTCCGCGCCGAAGGTGATGGCAATTTCTGCCTGGTCTGGCTGGTCGGCATTGGTGCGGATGTTAAGTTTACGGTATTTGTCGGCCCACTCCATAAGCTGTTTGTAGATAGGCCAGGTCTCTGCATCTTCGGGCTTGAGGGTTTTGTCAACAAGAACTTCAATGATTTCAGAGTTTTTGGTTGGAATTTTTCCGGCTATCACTTCACCGGTGCTTCCGTCAATGGAGATGTAGTCGCCTTCGGAAAGGACGGTATCTTTTCCTGCGACACGCATTTCCCCTCTCTGGTAGTCGATATTGAGCGCTCCGCATCCTGCGACGCAGACCTTGCCCATCTGGCGGGCAACCAGTGCCGCATGTGAGGTCATGCCGCCACGGGCGGTGAGAATACCTTCAGAGGCGTGCATCCCTTTGATATCTTCTGGTGATGTTTCGATTCGGACAAGAATGACCGCCTCTCCACGCTTGCCTGCTTCGTAGGCATCAACGGCGTTGAAGTAGATTTTACCTGTTGCTGCTCCCGGACCGGCATTAAGGCCTGTTGCAAGGAGTCTTCCTGATGCTACGGCAGCTTTTTTCTCTTTCATGTCGAAGACTGGCCGGAGTAACTGGTTGAGCTGCTCAGGCTCAATGCGCATGAGCGCCTCTTTTTCGTCGATCAGCTTCTCATTGAACATGTCAACGGCAATTTTTACCGCCGCCATGCCGGTTCTTTTGCCAACCCTGCATTGCAGCATGAAGAGTTTGTTATTTTCGATGGTGAACTCAATGTCCATCATGTCGTGGTAGTGGTGTTCAAGAATGGAGCGTATCTCTTCGAGCTGGCCGTAAATACCGGGGTTGTCTGCCTTGAGCTGGTCGATTTTCAGCGGGGTTCTTGTGCCAGCTACAACGTCCTCTCCCTGTGCATTCATCAGGAACTCGCCGTAGAAGATGTTTTCGCCGGTTGCTGCATCGCGGGTGAAGGCGACGCCTGTTCCGCAATCTTCGCCCATGTTGCCGAAGACCATGGCCTGAACGTTGCAGGCGGTGCCCCAGTAGCCTGGAATATGGTTCAGTTTGCGGTAGACGATGGCTCGTTCGTTGTTCCAACTGTTGAAGACGGCGCCGATGGCTCCAACGAGCTGTACGTGCGGGTCTTCCGGGAATGTTTTGCCGGTTTTTTCAAGAATGGCGGCTTTGTATTTTCCAACAATATCCTGGAGATCTTCGACCGTGAACTCAGTGTCTAGCTCGATGCCAAGTTCATGTTTTTTTGCTTCGAGAATTTTTTCGAAGGGGTCAATCTGTTTTTTGTCGGTTGGTTTGAGATCGAGCACCACGTCGCCGTACATCTGTACGAAACGGCGGTAGCAGTCCCAGGCAAAACGGGGATTTCCTGATTTTCTTGCCAGTCCGTCAACGGTGGCGGCATTCAGGCCTAGGTTGAGAATGGTGTCCATCATGCCTGGCATTGATGCTCTTGCTCCAGAGCGTACGGAGACCAGCAGGGGATTTTCCGGGTCGCCAAATTTCTTGCCTAACTCCTCTTCGATTTTGCTGAGTGCAGTCAGAATGTCTTGCTCAAAGAGATTTTTCGGGTAGTTTTTCTGATTGTCGTAGTAGTAAGTACAAACTTCGGTGGAGAGGGTAAAGCCTGGAGGAACCGGCAAACCGATGTTTGCCATCTCTGCAAGGTTGGCGCCTTTGCCGCCAAGCAGATTCTTCATGGAGGCATCACCTTCAGAAGTGCCGCCAGAGAAGTTGTAAATGTACTGTTTACTTGTAGCCTTTTCGTTCGTAATCTCGGATTTTGGCATGTTTTCAGGAGTAATTGTGTTTTATTTTACACCGGAAAATTGAAACAGGTGGTAATAAAACAGGTGAAGTTGACTACTTTTAACTGAAAAAGAATTTAATAAAAATTGAATGCAAAAACTACCGGAAAGGATATTTCATTACTGATTTTATGACGGGAATTGAGCCTTTTGTTATTCTGCTGCAGATTGTGCGTCTTGCCGTGCCGTACACCCTCACCTCTGTTGGCGCAACCTTCTCTGAACGGGGTGGGGTGGTTAATCTTGCTCTTGAAGGTATGATGCTTGTGGGCGCTTTTGGTGCTGCTTATGGTCAGTACAGGACAGGTTCTGCCATGATGGGGATTCTGCTTGCGCTGCTGTGTGGTTTGAGTGTGGCGTTGCTGTTTGCTTTTGTGACGGTGACGCTGAAGGGTGACCAGATTGTGGCCGGAATTGCCATCAATATTCTTGTGATGGGGTCTACCCGTTTTGGACTCACGATGCTCTATGGGAGCTCGATGAATTCGGCGCGTATAGCGGGGGTGGAGCTTCCCTCTCTTGTTCTGGATCCACTCTTCCTTATTGCGGTCGTTTCAGTTTTTGCGGGGCAATGGGTGCTTTTTAAAACTCCTTATGGCCTTCGGCTCAGGGCAACCGGTGAGAGCGCTGAAACGGCCGACAGTGCGGGGGTGAATGTGGAGCGGATGAGGTATTCGGGCGTGCTTGTTTCGGGTGCGCTTGCGGCTCTTGCGGGTGCTTTTCTTGTTTTTCAGCAACATACCTTTACGGATAATATGTCGGCGGGGAGGGGCTATATTGCTCTTGCTGCAATGATTATCGGCAAGTGGACTCCACTTGGCGCGGCCTTTGCAAGTCTGTTGTTTGCTGTTACCGAATCAATGGAGATGTGGCTTCAGACAGGCTGGATTCCATCGCAGGTCGTGCAGTCGATTCCTTATCTTATCACGCTTGTTGTGCTTGCCGGTTTTGTAGGGAGGAGTGTTGCTCCACGTGATGCGGGGACTCCTTTTGAGAAAAACCGGAAATAGCGGCCGCTCGGTGTGGAACGACCGCTTTTTTTATCATCGTTCATGCAGGCTTTTCAGCTTCACACAGGAGATGATCGTATTTTCGGATGGTTCGTACGTTGGTGAACCCGATGGATTCAAGAATTTCCTTGTAGCGGCTTTGCTGTTTGTAGCCAAGCACTGAAAATGGTAAACCAGCTCCAAGGATGTAGTGGCTCAGATAATCGAAATTCGGATTTTCAGGATCATCAATAATCATGTCGAGAATGAGTACCTTGCCGCCGGCTGTAAGCGCTTCAAAGGCTTTTGTGCAGAGTAAGGTGGTCAACTGCTCATTTGCCGAATAGAGAATCCTGCAGAACATGACGGCATCTGCTGTCGGGTAGGGCTCTTTGTAGATGTCAACGGCGGTGCCTCTCAGACGATCTCCAACCCCTTTTTCGGCAGCATTTTCATTGACCAGCCCGACTGCTCCGGGCAGGTTCAGGATTGTGGAGTCAAGCTGGGGAAACTTTGTCAGAAGAGCCGCAGAGATGTCGCCGATTCCACCACCCACATCAACAAGGCTCTTTGCCCTCATAGCTGTCGAGCGATGGATTGACCAGGAAATTACCCTGTACGTTCAGCCCTGCCTGGCGGCACTCCTCAATGATGCGTGAAAATTTGTCGGCTGAATTGAATTGACATGTTGGCAAGAATTTTACTTTTACCCAATGTGACGCGGAGTGATTTTTTGGAGAGTGCTCCCTTTTTTTAAAAAAACTTTTCATACCTTGTCACCTTGGCTTGTGACGGTCTTTTATCATTATTTGCAAGATTTCAGGGTATGCAGATCTCTCCTTCAAACAGTGTTGTTTCTTTGCATGACTCTCCTTCTGATGTCTCAGAGGAGTTGCTCAATCAGCTTGCTGCGCAGCAGAAGTCGCGCAAGAAATGGCTTCTTGTGCAGCCGGTGAGTACTACCAGTATGATGGTTGATTCGGGGACAGTCAGTATGCCGCTCAATCTCATTATGGTGGCAACCATGGTTGGCAGACTGTTTGATGTTACCTTTGTTGATGAGCGGCTTGGCGATAAAGTGCCTGAAGATCTTTCCGGGTTTGATGTTATTGCCGTCACTTCACGCACTCTCAATGCAAGCAAGGCCTACCGGATTGGTGATGCCGCCCTGCGACAGGGGAAAATCGTTATTCTCGGCGGTGTCCATCCCACCATGCTGTACGACGAGGCTTCGGAGCATTGCACCAGTGTGGTGTATGGTGAAATTGAGTCAATCTGGACGGAACTTGCTACTGATATTTTGAAGGGGAGCATGCAGAGGGTTTATCGGGCAAAAGAGCTGAAACCAATGAACAGCATGCTTCATCCTGATTTCAGTTATGCGCTCGCGGCAAAAAATGCCAAAAAGTACAGTACCCGTATTCCGATTCTTGCAACCAAAGGCTGCCCCGTCGGTTGTAATTTTTGTACTACCCCAACCATTTATGGCAAAAATTACCGATATCGGGAGCTCGACCTTGTGCTTGATGAGATGCGCTATCATCAGAAACGGCTGAACAAGGAGAAGGTGAATTTCTCTTTTATGGATGACAATATCAGCTTTCGACCCAAGTATTTTATGACGTTGCTTGAGGAGATGGCCAAACTTGGCGTACAC
>CAJEXL010000032.1 GCA_903994365.1 uncultured Chlorobiaceae bacterium
GGAGGTTCGTGTGAGTTTTAAACTACGTCTCTATGACGGGTTTGACGAGACTTATTATGTTACTTCGTTGCAGGAGACAATCACCCGTTTTTTGTCGCCATGGGCATTTGCAGAAGGTGGTATGTTGTCATTTGGTGGAAAGATTTACAAATCGGTGCTGATCAACTTTATTGAGGATCAGCCTTACGTTGATTATGTGACTGATGTTCAGTTGTTTCTGGATATCAACGGTGAATCGTCGAGCATCGATCACCCGAGCGAGGTGGAGGGTTCACGGGCAGTCTCTGTTCTGGTCTCTGCACCAGCCATAAAACACAACATTACGCTTATTACATCTACACTGGAAAATATATCCGGTAAAACTTGTCAGTGTGAAGCATGAGCCAAAGCCCAAAAACCATAGCAAAACATCCTGTACTTGAACCAGCAGCAGATTTCTACAGGCTGCGCAGGGATGGTATCGGCTTTATTGAGCAGATGGCAAGTCGTCTATGGACGGATTACAATACTCACGATCCCGGTATTACAACGCTGGAGGTGCTCTGTTATGCGATCACCGATCTGGCCTATCGTACGGGGTGGGACATCAAGGATATTCTTGCACCGGAAACGCCCTCCTCCGATCCGGCCAGGCCCTATCCGGATCAGGCGTTTTTTACCCCAAGAGAGATACTGACCATAAATCCGGTGACGACTGACGATTTTCGTCGTCTGCTCATTGATCTGCAGAAAATCCGTAATGCCTGGGTAGAATGTTCTTGCAAAACGAGTTATTATGCATGGTGTGACAAGGGTCAATTGCGGCTTTCTTGCTTGAAACCATTGGACATCTCTCCATCGACCGTAAAAAAAGTCTCTTCTCTTGGACTTTATGAGGTGCGTCTGGAGCTTGAGGCTGATCCGGAACAGGGCGATCTTAATGATCGCAAGGTTGAATATTCCTCTATTTTTCATGATGCTGATGGCGCTCATTCCACCATTATGGAGCTACGTTTTCCTGCACTCAATCTTGCTGATGGAGAGTTGTGGCGACTTTTTCTTGATGGCGCAGAGAGTACGGATGATGGGTTATTGCAGGTGACGCTTTCACGTCTTGGTGCGACCAAAACGTACAACGTTTTCAGTGAGAGTCAAGAGGAGAACCGTGATACCTATCTTCGGAATCATTGGCGTACGGTTTTTTATCTTGATTTCACCATCGATTTTACCCATATCCTTGCTGACAACTCTCAGAAAAAAGAGACTCTTCACATCAATAATGCGACGTTGCGTGTGTACAGTGATGCCAGTGCCAAAATTGCTATGACCACTGCAGTTTTGAAAACCATTTTGGAGAACAAGCGCTCCGATGGCTTTATTCAGCGTTATCGCAGGAAGGCGAAGGCCGCGCAGGCTGCTGTTCAGAGCGCGAAGCTTGCATTGCTTTCGCATCGTAATCTGGATGAAGATTATTGTGTTGTTACTGTCGTTGGTATTGAGGAGGTTGCGGTGTGTGCCGATGTCGAAGTGAGGCCTGATGCTGACATCGAATGGGTGCAGGCTCGTATCTGGTTTGAAATTGAACAGTATTTCAACCCGTCAATCCGCTTCTATACTTTGCAGGAGTTACTGGAGGAGGGTGATGCAGTTGAAGAGATATTCAACGGGCCGGAACTCAACTGTGGCTTCATTAAAGCCGATGATCTTGAGAAGGCATCACTGAAAACTGAGTTGCGTGTTTCGGACATTATCAACCGGTTGATGGACATTGAGGGCGTTATTGCAGTCAACCGGATGCTGTTGACCAAGTATGATGCTGAAGGAAATGTTGTCCAAGGTGCCGCAGATCCGGCAAGTAATGGTGTTGCTCCAAAATTTGATCCAAATAAAGCCAGTGCATCCTGGGTATTGTCTGTCAGTAAACAGCACCAGCCCCGGCTGTACAGGAATGCTTCACGTTTTCTTTTTTATAAAAATGGCCTTCCATTTTTGCCAAGAATGGATGAGGTATTCGATACCCTGAATCAGTTGCGTGGTGAGGCTGAACGTCCGAAGCTCAACAGTGCTGACAAGGATCCGGGTATTCCGACAGGAACATGCCGAGAGCGTGAGGACTATTATCCGCTGCAATACAGTCTGCCTTTGGTTTATGGCATTGGCCCGGAGGGAGTGCCTGCCCATGCTTCAGCACTGCGTCGGGCTCAGGCTAAACAGATGAAATCTTATCTGATGCTCTTTGAGCAGATGCTTGCCAATGCTGTGGTTCAACTTGCACATACCGCTGATCTCTTTTCCCTTGATCCTGATATTCGGCAGACCTATTTTGTCAAGATGTTCAGTGAGAAACTGATCCAGGGATTTGATGACATCAAGGGCGCCAACTATACGGAAGAAGCCCTGGAAGGGATTACTGAAACCTTGCCTGAGTTTTTTCAGCGGCGTAACCGCTTCCTTGATCATCTTCTGGCTCGTTTTGGTGAACAATTCAGCGAGTATGCGCTGTTGCTGAACACAGTCTATGGAAAGCAGGTGGCTCTTGATCGTTTAATTGACGACAAGATCTCTTTTCTTAAAGCCTATCCCTTGATCAGTCACGATCGAGCTAAAGCTTTCGATTACCATCATGGGCTGTTTTTACAAGAGAACCAGTCATGCATCAAGAAGCGCATCAGTCTGTTACTGGGTTATCCTGATCTGACTTTTGTCTTTACCGGCACTCATCCAGCCTATGGGCCGGGGTATACTGTACCGTTTGAGTTAAAGGATAAAAACAATAAAATATGGTTGAAAGGAAAGATCACGGTTCCTGCTTTATCTCCTGAAGAGGCTGAGACAGAAGCATTCCGTGAACTCCTTGTCAGGATGTATCAACCACACTCTTATCATATTGTTCATAAGCATACAACAGGCCTGTTCCAGCTTGCCTTTAAAGACAAGACAAGAAAACTGAATTCGGCTTATCCGATATTGTTCAGTAAAAAGGCTGATGCAGAAGAGTTACAGAAAGAGTTGCAGGCATGGAGTGCAAATGAACGGTTGATTGTTGTTGAGCATCTGCTGTTAAGGCCCAAGTTCCCCGGTGATGCGCTCTATCCGGCATGTACCGAAGGTGGCTGTATAACTTGCGGAGACGAGGATCCCTATTCGTTTCGACTAACTTTTGTTATGCCCGGCTGGATGACGTTGTATACCGATAACCTGGAGCTGCGTCGTTTTGCTGAACGGACAATAAGGGAAGAGACCCCTGCACACCTGCTCGGAAAAACCTGCTGGGTGGGTAATAACGATGGCCAGTTTGATCGTTTTGAAGAAGCATGGTATCATTGGCTCACTGTTAATTCGACATTTGACTGGACAGAAGAGCGCTTGCAGGAACGGGTGGAATGTATTCTTGCATCTTCTCTGACCACAACTGCCTCTGAAACGAGTGCATACCAGTGTGCAGCAGACATTCTGGCGGCATACGGCATGGAATTTTTTCGATGGATGGAAGAGTGGGTAATGGCAGGGATTGTGTTCGAAAAGTTTGATGAAACAACTCCATTTATACCTTCTGCCGTCAATATACCCCAGGAGCTGATCGAGGATGAGGCGACGAACAAGAGCACAGCGCAAAGCATTAAAAATTTTCTTGATAGCCGCTATAGTACCTACAAGGAGGTCTCTTGCTGGCTTTGGAATGTGGTGAATCTGCTCAGTAAACTGAGAAATATCTATCCTGTCGCAACCCTGCATGATTGTGATGCTGGCAGTGATATTAACCCGGTACGTCTTGACAATACAGCCCTTGGAGGCTCTTCGTTGAGTTCATCATCCGAAACTACCTGATAACGGCCAAATAATTGTACCATGGAATCGACACAAAATAAGTATCCGGTCTTTGAAGCCAATCAGGTGCTTACCCGTGGCCACCTGAATAACCTTGTAAACTATCTCGATGAACAGGATCGTCTAACGCGTGCCAACCTGATTGGTGTTGGGATTACTTGCGGTCTCGATATAATGTTTAATGAGAAGAACAAGACGATACAGGTGTCGAAAGGCGCTGGCGTTACTTCAAAGGGCTTCCTTGTCGTTGTGCCCGAAGAGGGTTTGACACTGGTATCGTATCGTGCGGATTATAAGATTCCCGATCCTGCAGAGTATCAGGAGTTCATAGATCCTTCTACAAAAAAACAGTATCCATTATGGGAATTATTCCCGGCAGGAGAGCCGAATACTGATCTTTTGGAGAAGCTCCGTCAGACCGACCTGACCGACAAGGTGGTTTTACTGTTGTTTGAGCTGAAAAAAGAGTTGTTGAGTAATTGCAGTGCCAATAATTGCGACGATAAGGGTTCTGAAGTGACGACTCTTGTTAAACCATTGTTGATCGAAAAAGCTAATCTGGACAAGATTATTAATGCTGCGAACTCGCTCAGCGACAACTTGACCTCCGGCGATCCTGAAACAACACTTCTTCATCGCTTGGATCTGCCTGATATTCGTCTGCCACGCTTTGACGTTTCGAACGCCACTCCTGTTACATCCAATGACATTTTTGAGGGCTTCCTCAAAGTGTTCCATGGACCCGATGGCCTTAATCTGGTGAGAAATACAGCAAAAGCCTTAAGTGCAGCGTACGAAGCATTCCGACCGCTTTTGAGGGATATTTATCAGGATGATCCCATAAAAGAGACATTCATGAATAAGTTTGGCTTTCTCGAAAAGAGCCCGACAACAACCGATCAAGTTTATTTTTTGCAATATTACTATGATTTTTTTGATGATGTACTGCAAGCGTACGATGAATTTCGTTGGAAGGGAGTTGAGTTGGTTTGCGCGTGCTGCCCGCCAGAAGATCTGTTTCCACATCATCTGATGCTGGGGTTGTTATATCCCCAAAATCATAAGGGCAATTATTCTCAGAAATTTCTCGCTTCACCCGGTATCAACCATTGCGTCGAACGCTCACGGGAGGTGGTGCAGCTCTTTATGCGTATTGTTGAGATGATTCGGTCTTTCAGTACGGAGTTGCCGGAAAAGAGTGATATTCGTCTTACCCCCAGCACCCTTGGTGACGGTGCCTTGTCGGACAAGGCCATTCCCTATTATTATCAGCAAAACGGGACTCCTCCATTATATCAGCTTTGGAGTTATGAAAAAACGAGGAGAAATCGGGCAAACCAGAATTTGAGCTATCGTTATAGCGACTATAAGCCTGCTTCAGAGGTTTCGTTCGTCAGCGACCCCTTAACCTACGATCTGGAACCTTACAATTTCCTGCGAATAGAAGGTCATCTGGGAAAAGGGTATCAAGAGGTTATGACAACACTTCTTTCAAAGATTTCCGCTAATCGGTTGCCAATTGATGTGCTCGCCTTGCGTAGTGGAGCAGCAGAGACTCTTTATTCGTCAAAAGCTGGCCAATCTTCTCTTCATACATTTTTGAAATCCCACCCTGGTATTCAGCATAAAGCGGGTGTGCCGTTTGGGGCGACATTTCTTCTGGTTTATAGTGATACTTCGTCATCTTATCCCAATGGCCTCTCGATCAAAGCTGAGACGGTTATTGCCGATTTTTATCTGCCTTACCGAATAGCTGTGCCGGATATTGTTTCGAGTATTCTTGTCAAAGAGTGCGAATATAAATGGATCGACTCATTGAAGCATCTGAATTATATTGCGTTACGTGATTATCGACCAGAAAAAACAACGAAGGCACCTGCCGCACATGAACATGAATCCGCTCGTCTGAAAGACAATTATATCATCAGGATATACAAGTATGATATTCAAAACCACTCTCTTTTATCAGGAAATAACCCGGTTGATGTTGTTATACCGCTCAATGGCGCATTCAGTATTAAAACCCATAAGCTTGCAGCCGTTTCCAAAAAGCTGAATGCACAATTTCCTCTTGGAGTTGTTTTTGATCATGTTGCTGCTACCGATAAACTTGTCGTCCGCTCAATTGATGGCCAGAAATACCGAATTGAATTAGGCGGAATACAGGGGAACCAGATTCGTTATGCCTATGAAAATGGTGTGATCTATCGCTGGCAGAATAACCTGTGGGAAGTGATCGATGGTCTATTGGAGCGAGGGTTGCTGTGCCGGACTGCTGGCAGCAGGTATAATGAAAAAGAGTATCAGTGGTTACATCAAAATTTTTCACCTGTTCTGCTCAACCCGGTTCCAGCTCCTGCGGTAAAAGAGGTTATTGCATGGGAAAAGATGACACTGAATCGGGCAAAAGAAAACTCTGCCGCAGAAAAACTTCCAATTTACAAATCTGTTCTTGTTGATATAGTATCCGCTATCCGAAGAATCGACCAGAATGCAAAAGTCATTTTGATCGGCAGTTGGGCCAATGGTAGCTGGGTTTCGAGGAGTTATCGTGAAAATATAAGAAGTTTCAGGGAGGACAAAAGTACCCTCAAAAAATTCCTTGATCTTCGGCAAAAAGTTACCGGTAAAACTGGTTATAGCAATATTCATCTGCTTGTTGAAAGCGAAGAGCAGATCACTTCTGATATGATTAACGTCACAGCAGGTTACTCGATAACCATTATCAGAGGGAGAAAAGATGCACAGAAAGGATTACTTCTGGAAGAGAGGAAATAACATTAAACGGAAAAATCCACCAGCAAGCTACGTCTCAGGCCCATGTTTACTTCTTACGTCTTTTTGCAGTTTTATGACCGAACACAATATGAGCTCGAACATTATTCCAACATTATTACGCAATACGTCACCACTACCCCATTACTTCGCTTACTGGTGGACTGTGCAGGGTTGTTGTCTTGGTGGTTCAACCTTGCTCGGTCTTATAACCTTGACCAACCATTCCCCGCATCAGGACGTTACATAGCAGTGTACCGTCTCACTCAGTGGAAGTATTATACAATACCCCTGTAAGTTTTACAAATTTTTTTTATATGGATTCCAAATATCACAAGATTCGACGGCAGTTCCTCAATCTTGAATTTAATGGAACCGAAGCAGAAGGCGTGGCTTTGCAGCATCGTTTGCCCGATATATGCGATCAATTTATTCTGCCAGCCCTTGAAAAGGTATTCAACAGATTGGTGCCACCTGATACATTTCTGACTATCGACAGGCTGGAGATTGATGCCGGAATAGTGACTATAAAGAGGCTGGAGTCAGAGCTGTCCGAAAAAATCATTCAGGCCCTGACAAAATCGCTGCAGGAATTATCCGGATCAGCCTCTTCACCTGGCGATGGCGATATTTCGTGCAAAACCGAAGGTGAGGGTATTGGTGAAGCGTTCATCTTTTTTTTGAAAAACGGCACTCTCCCTTGGTCGTTTCACCTCTCTCCCGACTCCAGTTTTGAAGAGAAGGTTCAACAGTTTTTGAGAGAACCGGAGATGTTTGGATCTACTCCTGAATTCATCAGGCGCGAGGTTGTTAATGCGTTAATGTCTGTTACGGCACGAAAGCGACTGGTTCATCAGTTTTCTTCTGTTTTCATGGAAACCTTGCTCACCCTGATCTCACCTGAAAGGAGCAAGGTCGTGGGAAACCTTTTACAACTGCACCGCAGCTCTGATCTGCTGACGATGCATGAGGTGAAGCAGCGTGAACGACTTCTGTGGGAACGTGCGTTTGCATCTTTTGCATCGGGGAGCCCTTTTACGGAGGAGATGATTGTTTTGCAAGCTCAAGCGTCTCATTCAGAAACGGCGGATATTGGTGAAGCGTTCATCTTTTTTCTGAAAAACGGCACTCTGCCTTGGGCGTTTCCCCGATCTTCCGATTCAAGTTTTGAAGAGATGGTTCAAAATTTTTTGAGAGAACCGGGGAGGTTTGGACGCACTCCTGAGCGCATCAGACGAGAGGTTGTTGATGTTTTAACGACTGCTACGGCACGAAAGCGGCTGGTTCATCAGTTTACTCCTGTTTTTCTGGAAACCTTGTTGGAGCTGATTGCACCAGAAGATAAAAAAGTGTTGGAGAGCTTCTTGCAACTGTTTCGCAGTTCCGAGGCATCAGCCCTTGACGCGAAACAGCTTGAGCTACAGCTATGGGAGCGTGCGTTGGCGGCTCTTGCGTCCGGTAGCCCCTTGACTGATTCAGTACTCCAGGATTCATTATCAGGAATACAGATCCATTCTCTTCTGTTTGATGAAAAGAAAACAGATACCTCGGCGAATGTATTGCCCGCCTCATTGCAGAAAGAGCATCGTGAACTGGTGACGGATGACTCGGGTTTACCTTCTCCTTTCCAACATCCCGATGCAAAAGCGGGTATCTATATCGGGCTTGCCGGGTTGGTTCTTTTACATCCGTTTCTGCCCCAATTTTTCAGGGCTTTGGGTATTGCTGATGACGAAACCCTTCTCCAACCAGACAAAGCTCTCTATCTGTTGTATTTTCTGGCTACCGGAGAGATCGATGTCCCGGAATATGAGTTAGTTCTTCCAAAAATTCTTTGTAATATCTCACTTGATGCTGTAGTGGAATCGGATAGAACTCTGGTTGTTGATGAACAAGAGGAAGCCAGGGCTCTCCTCACCGCAGTTATCCGACACTGGGAAATTTTGCAAAACACCGGCATTGAGGCTCTGAGAGAGACATTTCTCAAACGTTCAGGAAAACTCTCCCAAAGGAGTGATGGCGAGTGGTTATTACAGGTCGAATCGAAAAGCTACGATATTCTTTTAGAGCAGCTTCCCTGGGGTATTTCCATGATCAAGCTGCCGTGGATGTTACAAATGCTCAGGGTTGAGTGGATATAACCGGGCTTTTTGAAGCATAATTCCAGACCAATGAAAACAAGCGCAGAGAAAGCATCAACAACCACCTCGACACCCGCAACGAAAGTGGCGAGCAGCCCTTTCATTTCGAAAGCTGGCGGTGGAGATTTTTTTGCACCTACCGTTCAGATGAAAATGGCAGCCAGCAAGCCCGGTGACAAGCTTCAGAAGGCTCCGGCGAGAGTATCTGTTTCTGAAAAACTGGATCTGGCAACTCCGAAAATTCAGCCAGCCACTGCTGTTTCAGGTAATCAGATGAGTGCAAGTTCTGGCATCGTCGTTCTCTCATCCAATACCTTCAACCCTTCAGAGAAAGTGAGAGATGAAATCGAGGCGCAAGGCAGCAAAGGTCTGGATGTTCGAGTTATGGTGAAAGGGTTGACCGGTGAAGGACGAGTGAAGATTAAAGTTGACAAGAGCAAAAACTATGATTCGCTAGGGAAAGGGTCGATGCCTTTGCTCAACGCATGGGGTGAGCAACTCGGTGGAATGTATATAAATTTCAAGGTTACAAACAGTGAGGTTTCCGGAGGATATGCCTCGTTAATACCGGCTGGAGGAAATACCAATGACTGGCTGAAAGCAGTTCAAAAAAACTCGGCCTTGCTCGGAGGATTGGGCCTTAAGGTCGGGAACTTGCCAACACCGGTCAATAGATTTGATAATGGAAAGTTAACTCTTGGGGTGACAAATCTTAAGGTTGAAATCGGGGGTTTTCTGGACTCCGTGTTAAATTTATCCATTGAAAATACCAACAAACCAAAAATTGACGCGACTGCAGACATTACTGTTAAAGGAATCGCGAAGGGGCAGTTAATAGTAGATAATACAAAGGATAGCCTGACGGGTAAGGTTTCGTTGGCGATCGCTTATAAATCATTCAGTGGATCTGCAGATGTTGCCTATAACGCTGACGGAACCGTTGATATAGGTGGCAAGGCATCCTATAATGCCGATAAGTTATCAGGTGAAATTCAATTTGTCGCTACCGATCTCAATGTCGCCAACAGCTTTGCCAAAAACGCAATTTCGGCGGCAGGCGGGAAAGAAAACGTTCAAAATGCGGCTGCTCCCGCACCTGTTCCCGCACCGAAATCAAATCAGAAACAACGAGCCCTCGCTGCAACCGGTCAATTGGGATTTAATCTGACAACCTGGTTTGCCGGAACCGTCAATGTTGTTGTGGATGGAAACGGTGCCATTACCGTCATCGGAAAAATTGTTCCGCCTGCTGAAATTGAGTTATTCAAACAAAGAGATTGGGACAAACAACTCGTCAAGTTTGAAGCAAAAGCTTACTATGGAATTCCATTAGTCGGTAATTTAAATTTATTTGCCAATATCAGTCTGCATGCACTGGCGAAGTTAGGGCCCGCTAAACTTTATAACATTGAAATTCTTGGCACCTACTCTACCGACCCTGAGATCCAGAAAAATATTCAAATCTCCGGTTCACTCAATATTTCAGCGTATGCAGGGCTGCGATTACGTGCTGAAGGAGGTGCCGGAATTGAAATTATTGCGCATGATATTAAATTCGGCATTGGTTTGAACGCCGATATAGGAGTCAAGGCCTATGCAGATGCACGTCCGACAATAGGCTACCGTGATCCGGGGATATTTTATGTCAGCGGCACTTTGGAGATGGTCGCGCAACCAATGCTTGGTTTGGGCGGCGACTTTTTTATTGAACTGGATAGTCCATGGTGGTCTCCAGCGCCTGATGAAAAGTGGACGTGGCCGCTGTTTTCGAAAGAGTGGCCCTTGACCGACCCGATCGGCCTGAGTGCAACGCTAAAAGATTATGTGTTGGGTTCAGGTGTGGCTCCAGAAATCGAGCTGAAAAAACCTGAATTTGACCCATCGAAGTTTATGACAAGCATGGTGGATAAAACCTTGCCTGAAAAAACTGGCGGGTCAGGAGCAGGGCAGGGAACATTCAAGGAGGATGGCTCTGTGCCAAAGCCAACTGTTGCTCCGAAAAAAGCTGCGCCGAAAAAGGATGACGTAAAACAAGGAAAGAGAGGAGCCCTGCCGGGCGGCGGAAAATCCCGCAATCCAGACAAAAATGCTGCGGCCGCTCAGGATGCGAACAAGATGTTAAAGAGCAGTTTGGATGGGCTGAAAAACAAAGCGCCATATTCTAAGGCTGAACTGGATAAAGTGTTGGATGCAATCAAAGGCAAGGTGAAAGGGATAACTTTCAGTGTACAGGCTCAAGGGGAGAAATGGATTGTAACCCCGGGCGGTGGTGGAAAGAAAAAAAGTGCTGGCAAGATTGAGGTGGGAGCGAAAAAGCTGAACGGCAAGAATAAAGATGATGAAAGAAGTGAGGAGAAGAGACGAGGTGATAAATTGGCCGCAATCAGTGACGCCGAAAAGTTGTTGACTGAAAAACACTTTAACGAAGAGGTTGTGCGCAAGAAGTTGATTCCCATCAAAAAGCGATATAACCTGTCAACGCTTAATCTTGTTATAGATTCCAAAAAAGAGCGTAAAGAGACTCTTCATTTTACTGCGTCATCAAGCGAAGAGATAAAAGGTCAGACCAAAGAAGTTGAGATTGAAGGGCTTGGCGCTGAAAATATAGAATCGGAAAAACCTGATTATTCAGCGCCTGATTCAAAATTAGGAGGTGTCGAAATGACTGCGAATTTCCTTACTCCAAAGCATTTGAAAGGTAGCGGTGTGAGTGTCAAGCCTCCGATTATGGATGAAATCCCGAAAACACGAGATGGCACAAAACTTTATGTTCAAGGTCATCTGTTGAATCGCTTGCTTGGGGGACCTGGAAACGACATAAAAAACCTCACGCCACTTACTTATAAGGCAAACGGAGATCACGAAAGGGAGGCAGAGTCGGAGGTAAAGTCTCTTGTGCATGGTGACCAAAAGCAAGCAGTTTTCTATCAAGTCAAGGTTATTTATCCCCAAAAAAGCGATAACGCTGCACCAAATCCTGCAGAGGGACGTTTGGCGAGCAAGCTGATGGTTTCGTGGCATACGTGGAAGATTCTTTCAGTGAATCCATTGAAAAAAGAAAAGGGAGCAATAAGCAAAGGGCCGATTCCAATCTATAATGTCGGTGGTTCATCATCCTGGCCTCACCTGTAGCTCTATTTTCAAAAGAACAGGTACCGGCATTCATCTATTAACCACTTTTTAAGCCTGAGAATAGGGCACAGTGGGGTCTCAATAACTTTCTTGACTTATTTAGTGATGCACTCAAATGCCCCTAACCTGCAACTTATTCTCGATTGGCTGAAGAATAGTGTATCAAGTTCTCTCCGCGTCTACCTTGGACAAATTCAAAGCCTTGATCGAAGTCCGTTAAGCTTTTTCAGTGATAATTCCTGGCTTGCCGGTTTCATGGAATGTCACAATCCCTCCTATGAGGAATTTGCAATCTTGATGTTGTCTTTTGCTCCCCATATCTTGCCCGATTTCTTCAATCAAATCATCGCCGAATATCTCCCCGAAGGCGGAGACTTCCCTGAATTCGGCGGTGTCAAAGGTGCGAACCACAGGGGAATACTGCCGACAGGCGAAACAGCGCAGTTCATCCTCGCAGGAAACGATATTGAAAAGCGTCTTGAGGTTCAGGGCATCCTCGGCAGTGAGCACTGGTTTATCAAAGAGCACATTCTCTGGCTGGAGTCGGTTCGTGAAGGCGAGCCAGCAATGAGCGGCCGCCTGATTCTCAATCCGGAGGTGGTTGAACAGCTCACGATCGGCACCGTCAGCAAACCTCGTTTCAGCATGGGGTTTCCCGCTGAATACATTGAGACTGACATGGAGTGGGACGATCCTGTGCTGTCCTCAGGCACCTTGCAGCAGATCCGCGAAATAGAGAACTGGATTACCCATAACGACACGCTGCTGCATGAGTGGGGCATGAAGAAAAGAATCAAGCCAGGTTACCGCGCCTTGTTCTATGGGCCTCCGGGCACCGGTAAGACACTGACGGCAAGCCTGCTGGGCAAGCAGACGAGAAAGGAGGTCTTTCGTATCGATTTGTCGCGGGTCGTATCAAAATACATCGGTGAGACCGAAAAAAACCTTTCAAGACTTTTCGATAAGGCTGAAAACAAAAACTGGATTCTCTTCTTTGATGAAGCCGATGCACTCTTCGGCAAGCGGACAGAGATCCATGATGCTCACGACAAGTATGCCAATCAGGAGGTGGCGTATCTGTTGCAGCGTATTGAAAGCTACAACGGTCTCGTCATTCTGGCCACCAACCGCCGAAACAATATCGATGAAGCTTTTGCCCGTCGATTTCAAACCATCATCCAGTTTCCCATGCCGAAGGCCGATGAGCGGCATAAAATATGGGTCAAAACACTACCTCATCAAATGTCCTTCGATGCAGATATCGACTGGCAGAAGATAGCTATACGGTTTGAGCTGTCCGGTGCGGGAATTCTGAATGTTGTTCATTACTGTGCCGTCGAATCGCTGGCAAATCCGGACGAACCTCTCAATACGAAATGGCTTGAAAATGCCATTATTCGTGAATTTATAAAGGAGGGGAAGGTGGTGTAAAGCAAGTTGCGGAGCAAGGTTCTCTATGAGAGGC
>CAJEXL010000033.1 GCA_903994365.1 uncultured Chlorobiaceae bacterium
TATCATGGCAAAAGGAAAAGAGAATAGAATCGTTATCACCCTTGAGTGCACCGAAGCAAAAAAAGAGGGGAAAACGGTATCAAGATATACAACAACAAAAAACAAGAAAAATACTACAGAACGACTTATCTTGAAGAAGTACAATCCAAACATGCAGCGACATACCCTGCACAAGGAGATCAAGTAAGAGCTCTCTGTCTGGCGGAGTGATAAGGAAATGCCCGAATGGCGGAATTGGTAGACGCACGCGTTTCAGGGACGCGCGCCGCAAGGTGTAGGAGTTCGAGTCTCCTTTCGGGCACTAACTAATAATTCAAAGGCACTATGCAGTTGAATATGCTTGACAATAGAGCCGCAAGACAATCAGCTCAGACCAGGTTTTTAACATACGAAACACAGGTATGCACCTTTTTTTGAGAAGGTGCTTTTTTTATGCTTTAATAATCCAAAACATCTGCCGTAGTGGATCATACCAAAATAAACCTCCTTGTCAAGCTTCAACACCTTGATAATCAGATAGAAAGCATAGTCAGTCTGCAGAAAGGACTGCCAGAGGAGATTGATGCGCTTGATGAAGATCTGATTTTCACATCTCGCCAGATCGAAACGCGCAAAAAAATAGCTGAAGACCAGTTGAAGCAGCGATCACGACTTCACGACACCATCAACGATTGTAAAAACAAGATTCTGAACTTCAAGGAGAAGCAGACCCTCGCCCGCAACAACAAGGAGTATGACGCACTCTCCAAGCAGATCGAATATGAAGAAAAAGAGATAGCCCAGGCTGAGATTCAGCTTCAGGATATTGTCCATGCCGTCCAGAAAGCACAGGAGATCCAGAAAAAGGGACAGCAGTTGATTATTGAGAACCGTTATGACGAGATTACCGAAGAGATGATGCCCGACGATGTTCTGCACCAGCAACTTGAAGACCTGAAAAAACAGGTTGATCAGAAAAGAGAAGAGCTGGACAGCATTGTTATTGAAACAGCAGAGGATGTTAACTCACTGAAAAATAAGATTGAAACCCAGCGGACGGTCATTGATCGGGAGGCAAAAAGATTGCTCGACAAATATGACCACCTCAGAAGTGGCAGCTTGCGCAATGCAGTCGTCAAACTAAACCGCAATGCCTGCTCAGGTTGCAACACAAGAGTCCCAACCAATCGTCACACCATGATTGTGCAGGGCGGCTTCTACCTATGCGAATCGTGTGGACGTATTGTTGTTCATGAAAAACTTTTTGAAGAGGCTGAAGGTTAATTGCACGTATAAACGTTCTTTGTAAAGCTGAAATCGCAAGTGTGCAGTCGCCGTGCAGCCGTCAGGTTGCGCAGAGGAAAGTCCGAACTTCACAGGGCAGGGTGCCGGTCGAGAGCTGCAAGGCTCAAGCCCGGGGATGACGGCGCAAGCCGGTTATCACAGAGAGTGCAACAGAAAACAGACCGCCCCGAATTACCAATGGTAAACCGGAGTAAGGGTGAAACGGCGGTGTAAGAGACCACCAGACAATGCAGTAATGTATTGTGCTTGGCAAACCTCCCCGAAGCAAGGCTAAATAGGAAAACTTTCCCTCCCAAGGGAAGAGAGCTGCCCGTTCAATTCCGCAAGGAGAGTTTTCGGGTAAGCCGCATTAGATAAATGGCTGCAGCTTTATCCGGTTTTGCCGGGTAATCCACAGAATTCGGCTTATAGCTTTCGATTTCAGCTTTTTTTATTTCCGGCGGAAAGCTTTAAAAGCTCACCGCCATTGCTCCTGCAGTCTGCTTCCGCATCAACTCCATCCAGCCTGAACCTGAGATTTTTTCCGCCAGGGCTACCACAAGATGCTGCGGCACAACACCAAGATCAAGATTTCTTCCGAGCCCCTGCACACATGATGGACAGTTCGTCAAAATGACCGCACCACCCCTTCCGTGCATCGCCTCTGTAATTGCATCCCGTTTGCGGTGAAGCATTGAGTCGGTAATGTCGGGACGCGACAGTGCCAGCGTCCCCGCCTCCGAACAGCAGTGCTGCACAGCAGTCACACGACCAAAACCTCCAAGAGCGCCCAACGTTTCGCGTGCCTTGCCGGAGAGCGAGTCGTGACAGGGAGCATGGTAGAGATAATCCCCGCCACCATTGAGCTTCAGCCCTTTTCCAAGAGCATAAGCTGAAATGTCGGTGATCTTTCCACCAAACAGCTTGCCGGTCTCAATGGCATCAAGTCCCTCCATGCAGGTGCCACAGGTCACCACACAGCCGTCAAAATCGAGGTAGGAGAACATCTCCCTGATCTGACTGAAGATTACCGTATTACGTAGCACAATGCTCGAATACTGGTCAGTTTTGGCATTAACATGTGCCGGAAAGCCGCAACAAAGAAACGGAGGTGGCAGAACCACTCTTGTGCCAAGCTCAAGCAACAGATGGAGCGCCGCCATCGAAATAGTTGAGTTCATCCGCTCGGAACCGCAGCCCGGAAAATAGAAAACATTACCCCTCACCTCTCCCGAAGGTTCGAAAACCAGCACCTGGTCCGGGCCACACTCCGGCAGCACATCGCGAAGCGTCTCTTCAGGCACCGGCGGCACCGGAGAACGCAATAATCTTAACGGATAGAGAGCCGGAGGATCATTCTCTGGCTGCAATGGCGCTGAGAGTTTGTTACCTGCCCGTTGAGCAGCTCCACCCATCCTGAGCACAGCCTTGCGAAAAAGCATATTAAAGGCAGGAGAGCGGCTGTAGAGATACCGCAGGGTCAACTCCGTGACGGGCGACGAGTGCTTGAATCCCCACTCCGAAAGTATTTCACGCTCCAGCACCGACACCTCACCGGTATCAATATCAACCGGACAGGGCTTGAGACATTTGTGGCAAATGGTGCAGTGATCGGCCACCTCCTCAAGCCATTGCAGGAGGGCAAAATCAGTCGTACGCTCACGCTGTGCGTCAAAAAGAAGCGCCTCAATCAGCGACCCGATGGCAAGATTCTTGTTTCGTGGATGGTAAAACATCCCTCTCGCAGGATAATAAACACAACAATCGGTCTTGCACTTGCCGCACCGGATACAGTAGTCAACCTTTTTCGAGAGCTCCTCAATCTGGGCTCGCTTGAGAATATGCGCCTCAAGTTCAAGCAAATTGAAGGATGGTGTAAAAATATGGTTGAGCGCATCATAATCATCAAGCTTGCCTGGGTTCATGATTCCCTTCGGATCAACCTTGTTGCGATAGCGTGAGAGCTCTTCAACAATGGCAGGATCAAGATATTTCAGCTTGGTGACACCAATGCCGTGTTCGCCAGAAACCACTCCGCCAAGAGAGACCACCTTCTCCATAACATGGTCGATCACCTTGTCGGCACGATCAAGCATCGGGCGGTCATTCGAAAGCACTGGCACGTTGACATGGACGTTACCATCACCGGCATGCATGTGCGTCGCAAGTACAATCCGCCGGTCACGAACATGATGATAAGCGCCCTCAAGAGCCGCCTCCATCTCAGGATATCCCTGCACCAGCTCACCAAGCTCCCTGCCGAGCTCCTGCACCACGGCGAGAGAGCGAAGAGACTCCTCTGACTCAGCGACAATCCTCTCATCGAACATGCGGCAAAGCTCAACTCCGGCAGGAATCTTTGAGGCAAACTGACCTCCATCCCCATTCACTTTGGCTGTTGAAAGAATATCCCCTGCTCGCTGCACAAATCGGTGCTGGGCATAACGCTCCTCATCTATATTCAGCTTGTCGATAAAGCGGGCAAACTCGGCAAGAGCCTCAAGCGGAATCACAATATCCTCGTTCAGCTTGAATGCATTTGTCCTTCGTGCAATCGCCCCAAGTTTTTTGCGGTCGGTCCAGAAACGGACACCCTCCGCATTATCCCTGGCCAGAAACATCAGCGTATTTGGATGCGGCTCAAGCAGACGCTCTACCCGCTCAACACCACTCTGCACCTCCGCCGCGCTGTTGCCGGCAATATCAATAAGCAGCACCGCTTTCGGTGTCTGGGCACGAGGTGCCTTCACCTTATAGTCAATGGCGCGTATATATTCATCATCAAAATGCTCGAGCGCCAACAGCGCCTCGCGATTTTCAGAGTGGAGTGGAAAAATTTTTGACAGCTCAAGAATTACCCGACTTGCCTCATCCATATCGGGGCCAAAAAACTCAAGGCAGAGCGTCCTTTTTTCAGGATATCTGGGATAGAGTACAAAAAGAGCTGAGGTAATCACCCCGTCAGTCCCCTCCTTCTGAAGTCCGGGCACTCCCCCAAGCGCCTTGTTGGTAATATCTTTCCAGAGTCCTTTTTTGCGAATATCGGTACCATGCAGCTCAATGCGATTAATCCTCTTGCCCGACTCATTCCACACCTCAAAGATGACCGTATCCTCATGCAGAATTTTCCGCAACCGATGATCAACGCGCTTGACAATCCAGTTCTCACCGGAGGGCATTGCCATGCGCCATTCAACCAGATTATCAATACAGGTACCCCAGCGAACCGCCATTTTTCCACCGGCATTTTCAGCGATATTTCCCCCCACCGTACAAGACCACTCACTGGTCGGATCAGTGGCAAAAACAAGCCCATGCTCATCAGCCTCCTCCATCGCCTTCTCCGTCACCACACCCGCCTCAACATCAATCACTGAGGCCTGCGCCATCTGACCATTGTCAAGCTGAAATTCACGCACCGAAATACCACGACTGCGGTTCAACTTCTCCATATTGATAACAACACACTTCGACCTCAGTGGAACCGCGCCGCCAGTCAAACCGGTACCAGCGCCACGGGGAATAACATGCAGTCCGAGCGCTGCAATTGCCGTAATGAGCGGTGCGACCTGCGACTCCTGATCAGGTGTCACCACCGCCGAAGGAAGATGGAGCCTCCAGTCAGTTGCATCAGTTGCATGAGCTGCAAGAGAAAAAGGATCAAAGAACACATTTTTAACGCCAACCACCGCGCCAAGCTCGCGCCTCATACGACGGCGCAGTTCTGGCGTCTTCTCAACTGCCAACCGAAACCGCTCAAGCTGCTTGCGCAGAGCTGCCACAATTGCCGACACCCTGCCATCACCATTCGCCATATCAGCAATCGTGTCAAGCTCATGAAAAGCTCTCTCAAAGAGGCGGCGACGGCGAGGAAAAGAACTAACCAACTCCTCAAAAAGATAGGGGTTACGCCGATGAATAAGAATTTCACCGATAATCCCCATAAGCAACCGCGACGACCTTCCGGTTACCCGCACCTCGCGAAGCTCATCAAGCATACGAACAATATCCGACCCAAGCAGAAACGATATCGCCTGCCTGTCGCCAGCAGAGGTATAATTAAAAGGGATCTCACGCGGAGCAATCGTGGCTGGTTTCACAGTATCCTGGATTGTGTGTGTTACAAGGCTCTGATTATATCAGTACAAAGTAACAAACCGGAGGCAAAGGTTGAAGATTTTAGGGGAAAAAGGGATGATAAAGGGAATATTGATCGATGAATGGAACCAGAAAATTACAAAACCTCATACCCATGAATTCTTTTGAGAGATACTCCGCACAATGGATATAATTCAGGCAGTGAACCTGCAACTCTTGTGGTTTTTTACACCGGGGTGGAAGGGATGCCGAATGTTATCAAAAAGAATTCCGCAGCAACTCCATCTGCTCGTTGAGGATCACCTATGTTCATCGACTTCAGCGTCTGAACATCACCCCCGCTGAAGGTCAAAACAATGACGAATGGGATATTTTATGAAACCCATTCGACCGAGCCGAAGAAATGTTCACCGGTAATTCATCTGTCACGTTTCTGATTGGAGACGGACCGGGGATAACGACCTTGAGCACACCATTATCGCCGGTAATTCATCTGTCACGTTTCTGATTGGAGAAAAAGCTATTCGCCATCAGCCTTAAGACTTTCACTCACCGCCAGCTTGAACTCGCGCGAAATCTTGAAAGCCGGGACATTTTTTGGATCTACCATCACCTTTTCTCCCGTCCTCGGATTTCTTGCCAAACGAAGGTTCTTGTGCCTGATATTGAATGAGCCAAAGCCTCTTATCTCAATTCGTTTTCCAGCCTTCAACGAGTCTATGATGCTTTCAAACAGACCGTTAACGACCGATTCTGTCTCATTTTTGGTCAAACCGGTTTTTTGGGCAATGACATTGACAAGATCAACTTTTGTGGTTGTGGTTCCCATGGCGATAGCGATCGATAAAGATTATGGTTAGCTGGTAATAATCGTCCAATTTACAATTCTTTGGCATGATAATCATATCATGGTGGTATAATTAATCGCAAATACAGCTATGCTGGCTCCTCAACGCACAAACGAGTCAATTGTTCACATACCCAAAAATGCTTTCTTGACATCCTGGTTATTCAGCAGCTCTTCACCGGTTCCAGTCAGCACTATCCTGCCCGTTTCGATAACGTATCCCCGGTGGCTGATATTCAGCGACTGGTAGACATTCTGCTCGACAAGGAGCACAGTAACGCCACTGGTATTAATTGTGCGAATGGCACCAAAAACCACCTCGGTGAAAAGTGGCGAGAGTCCGAGACTCGGTTCATCGAGAAGGAGTAGCTTGGGATTGCCCATAATGCCCCGGCCAATGGCCAGCATCTGCTGCTCACCACCAGACATGGTGCCACCCAACTGAGTGCGGCGCTGGGCAAGTTTTGGAAAGAGTTCAAAAACTCGTTCGAGATTCTTCTGCTGATCTTTCTTGCACAAGAATCCTCCCATCATAAGATTTTCAACAACGGTCATCTCAGGAAATATCTTCCGCCCCTCGGGAACATGCACAATTCCCCTCTGCACAATGGTGTGTGCCTTGAGAGAAGAGAGTGATTCATTGTTCCAGGTAACCATACCAGTGAACTTGATAATTCCTGAAATTGCCTTGAGCAGAGTCGATTTACCGGCACCGTTGCTGCCTACAACTGAAACCACCTCTCCCTGTGCTATAGTGAGGTCGATTGCCCTCAGAACAGGCATTTCGCCATATCCAGCATTGAGTTTCTTGATATCAAGCATGATGACCACCTCCGAGGTAAGCTGCAATAACGTCAGGATTATTAGTAATCTCGGCGGGGGTACCCTCCGCGAGCTTTTCACCGGAGTTCAGCACTACTATCTGGTCGCAGATTGAGGTAACAGCTTTCATGTCATGCTCGATAAAAATAATTGTTGCTCCCTTCTTTCTGATACTTCGGATGATATCAAGAATGGTGTCGGTTTCAGTGTGGTTCAATCCGCCGCAAATTTCATCAAGAAGCAGCATTTTTGGACGGGTAGCCAGCACTCGTGCCAGCTCGAGCTTCTTTTTCAGGCCAATAGGCAGAGATCCGGCAGATTTGGTGGTGTAATCGCTCAACCCGACAACCTTTAACTGCTCTTGCGCAATCGCTTCGGCCTCCCTGGTTGAACTGGTCACAGAAAAGGCTCCAACCATGACATTTTCAAGGACTGTCAAACTTCCAAGTGGCTTGACTCTTTGCCATGTACGCGCCATACCCAATTTGCAGACCTGGTCGGGACGCAATGTATTGATCTTTTTGTTATCAAAAATCACATCGCCTGATGTAGCAGGGAAAAAACCGGTGATGCAATTGAACAGCGTTGTCTTGCCAGCTCCATTCGGTCCGATAAGACCGAAAATCTGCTTCTCTTCGACAGAAAAAGAGACATCCGAGACCGCAACATTTCCCCCAAAATGTTTGCTGACATGGCTGATATGAAGAAGATGTTGTATCATTTTTTCCTCCGGAAAAGCCCAAGAACACCTTTGGGCAGATAAAGTATGCAGAGCACCGTGATGATTCCATAGACCAGCACATGGGCATGGGCAAGATTGTCTTTCAGAAACATTCCGACTCCTGACGTTTCAGAGACCAGACCAGCATTGATCAACATATCTCCAAAGAAGTTTGAACGCAGCATTTCAGCCAAAGGCACCAGAAGGAGCGCACCAACAACAGGCCCCCACAACGTCCCGACACCACCAATAATGGCAGTCAGAATAATTTCAATGGAGAGGCGAAGGTCGAGCACTGCCGAAGTATCAATAAAGCGGATATAGAGGCCATAGAGAGAACCAAGAACGGAGGTCAAAGCCGCCGATATCAGCAATGCCTTGTTTTTATAGAATGAGATATTTATACCAAGAGAAGATGCCGCATCCTGATCCTCACGGATTGCCTGCAGATAGTACCCCGTTTTCGACTTTCTCAAGTATGCCGTTATAGCAAGCGTAACGGCAAGCACCAGCAGCATCCCATAATAAAATGGAATTTTACTGTTCAGGTCAAGATCCCACAAAACAACATCACTGAGCAAAATACCCTGCGCACCTCCGGTGAATTCAAAATTGAGCACCGAGAGACGCACAACTTCAGCCACAGCAATGGAGGCAAGGCCAAAGTAGTGCCCACGCAACCTGAAAACAATACTGCCTGTAATCAGGGCAATAATGGAGGCGACAACCACGCCCATCGCCATACAGAGCAGAGGATTGAGGTTGTAAAGCGTAAGCAGGATCAGTGTGGTATAGGCGCCTGCTCCGAAGTAAGCGGCATGGCCGAAACTGTACTGCCCTGCATATCCACCAAGAATATTCCATGCCGAAGAGAGTGCCGCCATCATTAACAAGGAAATCAATATTCCAATGAAATAGGGACTCTCCCCAATGACAAGGGGTAAAGAAATAGCAATTGCGGCTATAGCTGCGATAAATGCGATCTGCTTCATTATTGGCCCCCCTTTTTACCAAATAACCCTTGCGGCCGAAACAACAGAACCGCCAAAAATATCACAAAAACAATAACATCTTTCCAGTCGCTTGAAAGATAGGTTGATGACATTGCTTCAACAACACCAATAATAATACCACCAACACCAGCTCCAACAACCGAACCCAGACCGCCCAAAACGCAGATGGTAAAGGCTTTCAACAGAAAACTGTGACCAGCCAGAGGATGAATATAATAGGTAGGGGCAATGAGCGCGCCAGCAGTGGCGGCAAGTGCTGTACCTATACCAAAAGCGATAGCACTCATTTTAGCAACATTGATTCCCATCAACTGGGCAGCTTCGCGATTCTGGCTTGTTGCTCGAAGCGCCATGCCCGTTGAAGTTTTTGAAAGAAAAAGATAGAGGATTACGGTAATCAAGCAGGTAATCAAGAATGATAACAACAAGGGAACGGAGACTGAAACATCTCCCAGCAAATTAAACGCGCTGCTTGAGTAGGTTGTTGTCAATATTTTTGGATCACTGGTAAAAGCCAGAAGAGCCGTATTGCTCATAATCAGGCCAAGGCCTACCGTGAGCAGAATCTGGTTTTGATGGGGATGATGGATAACCCTGTTTATAAAAACTTTTTCCATCATATAGCCAAACAAAAAGGCAATCGGAATAATCAGCACAAGGGAGATGTATGGATCGATATGAAGCAGGGTAAAAGCAAAGAAGGCGAGATACATGCCGAGCATCATTAAATCACCGTGTGCAAAGTTACTGATGTTCATAACGCCAAAAACAAGGGACATGCCTATCCCTGCAAGGGCGTAAACTCCACCGGTCAGTATTCCGGATATCAAAGGTTGAAGAAATGACATGAGATTTTCAGGTATAAAGTGGAGTGCCAGTGCTTACATACTTAAAGTGCCTCCAACAATATTCTGGAGGCACTTTGACAAAATATTCCAAAGAAAACAAAGATAACTTATTACCTCTTAAAAGGGTAGATAAGATTCTTTTTACTGAATTGGGCAGGATAGACCGTTTCATACTTGCCGCCCTGAATCTGTTGAACCAGCATGGAGTGGTTGTTCTGATTGGTAAAGCCGCCATAGCTCGCAAATTTTACCGGACCAAAAATACCATTCCAGCTCCCTGTTTTAAGAGCCGCACGAAGAGTTGCTGGTGTATTATTCCTGGATGCCGTTTCAACCATAATTCTCATCGCCTCATAAGCACATGCCGCATGATAGGAAGGCTCTTTGGCATACTTTGCTTTGTAACGACGTCCAAAATCTGCAGCGCCTGTCCAGTTGACATCATCCGTCCACTGAGTGGCAGAAACGACGAGATTCGAAATTTCAGTCTGCTGAGCAAACTGCGATGTTGTATAACCAGCTCCTGCGCCAAGAAATGCCTTTGGAGCAAGTCCGATTTCTTTCGCCTGACGCATCAGCAGAATGGCATCAGCATCATAAGAGACAAGGAATACAAGATCTGGATTGGCAGCCTTAACTTTGCCAAGGGTTGCTCGATAATCTGGCTGACCCTGCTGGTACTTTTCGTTCGCAACTTCCCTCAATCCCATTTTCAAAGCATTATCCTGCGCTGTCTTCACCGTGGAAACACCAAAATCAGTGGCCGCATAAACATAGGCAATAGTTTTTGGTTTGTACGCTTTCACTGCATCCATCAGTACCTTCGAATAGACGTTGGCCGGAGCATTCAGGCGAAAAACGTTCTTGTAGCCTTTCATGGTGATCTCCTCTTTAGCAGCAGCAGGAACAAGCAACGGAACTTGATACTGATCCGCCCTTGAGGCGACAACATTGGCACATCCAGAGGTATAAGGGCCGACAACACCAATCACACCATCACGCGTCACAAGCTTTTCATACGCCGCAAGAGCATTTTTAGGATCTCCACCATCATCCTCCTTGACGAGCTGAACCTGAAAACCTTTTGCTTTCAAATCCTCAATTGCCATTGTTGCACCATTGGTGAGATTCTCACCGATCTGCGCCTCTTTACCGGTAATTGAATTGATGAAACCAATCTTCACCGGAGCAGCATGCGCCAGCAGAGGAAATGCCAGCAAGGCTCCCGCGACTATTGATACAAACTTATTCTTCATGTAATCTCCTTTTGTTTAAGTTGCCCCTGCAGCAAGTTCGGGGAATAGGGTTTTCCTTCACTATTCTCTTCACGGTTAAAGAGATGTAAACTTACAACAGTTCCACACAAAAAAAAACTAAGGCTCGCTTAAAAATAGGAATAACGCTCCATCTGCCATAAAAATGAAGAACAAAAAAAGTATTTACAGTAAAGTAAAAAAATTTACTGTCTCTGTATTCGACTCAAAACTTACACCCGCATTGGATTTTTAATTTACAAAAATGTAATTTGGCGTGTAAGTTATATTGCCGCAGGAATAACAAAAAACAGGAGTTTACAAAAATGGACGCGAAAGATAAAATACTTGAAATCCTGAAAAAAGAGGGCGAACCTCTTAACGCTGGCAAAATTACCGAACTCAGTGGTCTGGACCGTAAAGTGATTGACAAGGTGATGAAGACAATGAAAGATGAAGGCTCTATCGTCTCCCCAAAGCGTTGCTACTGGGAACCGAAACAGCAAGACTGAACGTTCAACCGCAAGAGAATGACTGAAAACGATTAGCATCTACCTCTTGCGGTTAGAATATAAGTATTATCAGTTTCTTCTGCCCGCTTCGTCCCGACGATTGTCGTTACCGGAGTTCCTCCGATTGGGATTGTCATTACGCCGATCTCCGGGGTTATCTTCACGTATTTTGTTGCCCCGATTATCAAAGCGATCAATTCGATTGTCATTGTCGCGATTATTCGCATCAAAGCGTGGACGCTTCTTATCCTTCCAGTCGTACCGTCCATCATACCTGCGGTCATTCCTGCGGTACTCAACATCCCGTGATCGCCTTATCTCCTCCCAGCGGTGGCGTCTTATTCCATAGGGAAGCCTGCTTTCATGCACAGCAACCCATGGCCCGCGATAATCACCTGAACCATACCAGATACCATTATGAAATGCATAATAATGGTTACCGAAAAATATTATATCATAAGGACTTCCCACTGCCACTGAAAAACCCATATCAGGCAGGATAACAAAACTTGGCCGTGTGTCGAGCAAAAAGGGAGCACGCTCCGGGGCTCGCCCCCCCCCAAACCAATATGAATACTTACCTCTGCCTTTGAATCAGTGACGGGATTACCCAGCAGCACTCCAGTAATACCTGCCAACAGCCATAATTTTTTTTTCATGATGAAATACTCCCTTGTGTTAACGTGTTCCTATCGACAAACATATACAATGAATTCGACGAGCTTTACTCTCCATTCCAGCGCAACGCATCTCTGAGCCCTGAGTTCCGTTCTGTCTTTTTCATTACAGCAGAACAAAATACATCTTCATTTGCCCAGATTTCAACAGTTTTTTTTGCTCTTGTCAACCCGGTATAGATGAGCTCCCTCGTCAGAAGCTCACTTCCAACGGGCGGAAGCAGCATCACTACGCAATCAAACTCCGACCCCTGGCTTTTGTGAATGGTCATGGCGTAAGCGGTTTCATGTTCGGGGAGTCGTTCCGGCGGAATGCTGCGAACGCCACCATCAGGTGTACTAAAAAACACTTTCAGCTCCCCCCCGTCGGGATCGGGAAAAAGAATACCGGTGTCACCGTTAAAGAGACGCATGGAGTAGTCGTTGATAGTGACAAGAACAGGACGTCCCGCATAAAAGAGGCTTGATGGCGAAATCAACCCCTTACGGCCAAGAATATTTTCAACAACAGCGTTAAGACCTCTCACTCCGTACGGACCATCTCGCAGAGCACAGAGTATCCTAAATCGGTCAAAGCGCTTGAGTGCCTCTTCGGGAGAGACTGCCTCAAGATAGCTCTGATACCCTTTGATAACTTTTTCTGACAGAGCACTTCGCAACTCTTCGCGAGCGGGCGATGGCTGCCAGACAATGGTACCAGTCTTTTTGCTCTTCAGGAGCGCCAGCGCCTCCCTCTCCAGACCGGCATTCACCGCTCGGCTGATTTCAGCAATGCCGCTTCCCGACTGAAACCGGTAGTTTTTTTCAAGCATAACGAGTGAGAAGGAGAGCGGTGAAGTGTTATTCTCCTCGCCTGCACCGCAGATATCGCCCAACACAGCTCCAGCCTCAACCGAGGCGAGCTGATCGCGGTCGCCAA
>CAJEXL010000034.1 GCA_903994365.1 uncultured Chlorobiaceae bacterium
TTGTTTTAGCAGCACTTGTTGCCGGTTTGATGATTGCTCTGTTGAGCTACCGAAAAATTGGCGGTGTGACAGGCGATGTGCTTGGTGCAGGAAGTGAGGTGACCGAAGTTCTGGTCTGGATTGCAGGAGCAATAAGCATCTCCTTGTCAAGATGAACGATACGATGCAGCATAGCACTATTCTTGTCATCGGCGCGGGGGCGGCGGGCATGGCAGCGGCTATTGCCGCGCGAAGAGCCGCCGGGAGCCTGGGCAGAAGCTGTTCTATCACGCTCCTTGAGCGAAATGAGCGTGCGGGAACAAAAATCAGGATATCCGGTGGCGGCAAATGTAATGTGACTCATCAGGGCACTCCGTCAGAACTTCTTGAAAAAGGGTTTCTTCGGCTCAATGAACGGAGGTTTCTGCGTAACGCCCTTTATGGCTTTTCAAATAGTGATCTCCTTGACCTGCTTCGATCACGAGGAGTTGAGACGGTTGAAAGAGTTGATGGAAAGCTCTTTCCATTGAGTGGAGATGCCTCGTCGGTGGTTGTCGCCTTTGAAGCATTGTTGCGAGCCTCCTCGGTGCAGCAGCACTTTTCCTGCAGGGTTCGGAGTGTTGAGCGCAAGGGAGATCTCTTTCATGTTACCACACAGGGAGCATCGTTTACGGCGGATGTGCTTATCCTTGCCACTGGTGGTGTTTCGTACTCCCGGACTGGTACAACAGGTGATGGTCTGGCGATTGCCCGTTCATTCGGTCACTCAATCAAAGAATCTTCCGCCGCGTTGGCGCCGGTTTACACGGTAAAGGCTCCTTCCGCATCACTTTCAGGTCTCTCACTTCGCTCGGCAGGATTTGCAGCAGTTGCCAGCGGATGTCGTGTTGAGCGTCAAGGCGATATCCTGTTTACCCATCGCGGTTTCAGTGGCCCTGCAGCGCTCTCGCTCTCTCGTGATATCGCCGAGCTTTGCACTCAGTTTGGCAGCGCTCTTCTTTATGCCGATCTCTTTCCTCAGCATGGGGTGGCTGAGCTTGAGGAGCAACTCCTGCGGCATGCGCGCAAGAACGGTGCTCAGATGGTTCGAAAGTTTTTGCAGAGTTGCCCCATTGCGCCTCTTCGTGGAGGTTTTGCGTTGACTGCTTGTGGCACTATTCCGACGGCTCTTGTTCCATTTCTCATGCGCGAGGCAGCTCTTGAGCCAGAGGTAACATGGAGCACTCTTGCCAAAGAGAAAAGGCAGTCGCTGCTTGCTCTGCTCAAGGGGTTTCCACTTGGGGGAGTTCGGGAGGTGCCGCTTGACCAGGGCGAGATATCCGCAGGGGGAGTGATGCTCAGCGAGGTAAACCCCAAAAGCATGGAGTCAAGGATTGTTCCAAAACTTTTTCTTTGCGGTGAGCTCCTCGACTACGCCGGTGAAATTGGCGGCTTTAACCTGCAAGCAGCATTTTCAACCGGCTGGATGGCGGGCAGTCATGCGTTCTAACCTGCGCAGGAGTAAAGAGGCTCCTTTGTTGTCATATCCATTTTTATTACTTCAAACCTGCAATGCTCAATCTCGAAAGAGAGCTTCGGGTTGTCGTGAAACATCACTCGTCTCTTGTCAAAGCGAACCTTCATCGGGACGCTCACCTTGCGCTCATCGCCGCAGACGTTATTTTTTACTCCAGGATGGAAAAGCTCGCCGCTCTCTTCTGATAAATAGACCTCTACAGCATGGTCAACGGTACTGAGAGCCTCAATGGAGCCATCTTCCGAGAGCTGGAGAGAGTTGATGTCGCCGTGAATGCCATTTGGTTCATTATCGTACGATGTTATGATGCCGATTGGAGTATGAATATCAATTTTTTTCAGAGGCTCAAACGATCTGATGGCGCCGGACTCGTAGAATGCCAACCCTTTTCGTACTGTTATCTCTCCTATTGGTGTCGGTACGGTGAGTGTCTGACCAGGCCAGAGGGTTAGGCTTTTAAGTGCACCACTTTCATAAAATTGAATACCAATCAGCTTGGCGCTCAAGGTTCCAACAGGTGATTTGATGGTAAGTTCGCTGGCTAAGGCAAACTCATTTTTCCAGCCCCAGAAACCGCTGAGTTTACCATCAAGCGGAAATACTCGTTTGATTGATCCATTTTTATGGAAGGTTACCAACTCGGCCGGAACAGCACCGACAGGGGTTTCCAGAATGGTTTGTGATTGCAGTGCAATGGATTTGAGTGAACCATCCTTGTAAAAGTAGATCGGTTTGACGGTACGTCGGCCCATATCCTCCGCTTCGTATTGTGGCACAAGGGCACCATAAGGGGTGGTAAGGATATTGGGTTGGGTAACAAGACACCCATCCATCTTGCCGTTTGAAAAGAGGGAGCGAAACTCCACACCTGAAAGGTCGCCGTATATTGTGCTTGTGTTTGTCATGATTATCAGCTTTAAAATGTTTGGAGAGATTTTTTCACCCTCTTCCGTTTTAATCGCAATAATCGTGCCGGAATGCGGAAATATTTATACTACTCTCTATTGTAAGCGATTAGAGATGAGGCTGTCAGTTATGTAGCCTCAAAAAGCTTACATTCTTGTATGAATTGAGCACTGTACTACGCTTTGGTATGCTGGTTCAGGGCTTTTTCTTTACAGCTTTTTCGGAAATACTCTGTTCAATATCCGAGGAGATAGAGAGACTGCGCATGAGGTCGCCGAGATTCTGCTCGACACTTAGGTTCAGTTCGACCGGACGGCCACGTTGAAAATCGGGATTGGTTCCTTTGAGCTGGATGGTCATCAACGATTTGCCGTCAGCACTCATGTTGATGGATGAGAGGAGTTGGGCGTAGAGCATGTTGGAGAGCGCTTCGTAGGTGATGCGCAAGGCCGGATTTGCTGCGGTGCGCTCCTCAGGGGAGGTGGCGTAAATGATCTGTCCGTTCTGTTCGGATGTGAGTTTGCCGTCAATGATTTCAAACGCTTCGTTTTTTATTTTTACCGGAATATCTCCCTTGATGTGGCCGGTGGCATATATTTTTTTTGATCCCTGTAAATCGAGCAGTTTCTGGATGAGGATATGGTTGATCTGAAGTGTTGTTTCTCCCTCTTTTTTGGCCATATCATAGTCCAGATGCTGGAGTGCAATGGTGCCGTCAAGCAGGCCCGTGCTGAAGTCGGTGAGTGTGACAAGGTCGCGGTTGAGGGGGTTCTGCCAGAGTGAGAGCCTGCCTTTTAGCGAAGTGAGGCTCATTTCGCCGCTCGAATTTTTTTGTTGCAGGCTTTTCAGTGAAAAGTTAATGGTTGCTTTGCCGTCGGTTGAGCGGCTGAATTGCAGCTCCGGTTCGCTGAATGAATAGGTGGCTTCAGCGCTTTTTTGCCCAAACATGCGCTGAGCAGGAGTTTGCTGTTTTTCAGGAGGGATAATGGTGACGCTTCCTCCTCCTCCGGATCGCAGGGAGCCGTTCTTGATAGCCAAACTGTTGCCGGTTATGGAGAGTGGAATCGTTCCGCTTATCCCGCCCTTGAGGTTGCCCTTGAAATTTCCGAGCAGTCGCATACGCTCAAGCAGCTTGATGTCGTTCAGCTTGACGATAAAAAAAGCACCCTTGTTTTTTGGATCGAAGCTGACAGGCGTTGAGGTTATTTTTCCGCCAAAGAGTGTTGCCGAGAGGTCGCGCAGAGCGAGACCCGAGAGCGTTTTATCTTTGCTGTTCATTGTTACTGTGGCATTGAGGTTTTTCAGCAGCTCACCACCACCTTTTATTGCCGCCATATCAAGCGAGAGGAAGGGTTTTTTCTCCTTGTCATAGAAGATGGCTGTCGTACCATTTTCTGCAATGACCATCGCATTGCGGACGAGGATGGTTGAATCCCGGAACTCGATGGGAATGGAACCGCTCACCCGACCTGTGGCAAAGGGTGTTTTGTTCTTGCCCTGGTTTAATCCCGGGAGAGCATTCAGGGGAATTTTTGCAAGGTTGAGGGTAAAGTTGGTCTGTTTTGCCTTCAGGTTATAGTCAATGCGCTCGGTTGATGCCATCCACTCAAAGAGTTCAATTGAGCAGTCACTCAGGGTGAGTGTACAGGGGTTGAAGGGATCGCGTTTGGAGCCAAAGAGCGCTCTGAAATTTCCAACGGGTGCAGGCTGCCCATCACTTGAGAGTTTTGTAACACGCAGTGTGTCGAGTGGCTGTTGCCATTGTGTTGCTGCACCCAGCTTCACGTTATAGTTGATACCCTCAAGCCGAAGTTTTTCACGTGTAGCGACCGCTCCGTTGACAGGATACGTTGCCGAGAGTGGCTTGATGGAGAGGTCAAAGGGGGAGGCTCTTGTAATTTCAAACGTTGAGGTTATCACTGCATTTCGGTCAGCATAAGTAAACTGGCGGGGGTCAGGAATGACGCTGAGCGAATCGGTCATCAGAGAGATCGCAAGATCAACACGCCTTGGCAGCAGCTCTGGCGAATGGTTGACCAATCTCCAGGCGATTTTGCCGTTGGTCAGTGAAAGGCTGTACGTCGTGGCCTCTTCATTGCACTCATCAGGGGGTGTTGTAAAAACCGCCTGTAATGACCTGAATCCAATGCCGGATGTGGAGGGTAAACCAATGCCTGAAACCGTGACACGAAATGGCTTTCCCTCAAGTGCGCGGTCAACCAGTTGTTGTGCGTACCAGGGGAAAGCAAACCATGCTGCTGCAAAAAGAGTCGCCAGAAACAAAAGCCCGGCCATCATGAGTCGCAGCAGCAATTTCACCATCACACTGTTGTTAAGAAATTACTCAGCTTTCTTCTTCCATGTACCCTGCACCTGAACCCAGGTTCCTGCAGGAAGCTTGGTGAAAATTTTCTGGGCCATCAAGCTGCCAACCGCATCCAGTGACAGATTATTCTGTGCGGCGATTCTTGCATACTCGGCACGCCTGGCGTTGTTAATGCTGTTAATCAACTCCCTGGCGCCTGTCGATGCTCCCGGCGGGACGGCCAGAAGTCCATTGTCAACCTCACCAGCAAGTCCACTGGTTCTTGCAGTTTCAAGATCAAGTGCCAAGGCGTGCGACCCAATGCCGGCAACCATTATTCCCGCGACCATTGCGCCTAAAAAGAATTTTTGCAGTGCTTTCATGTTTGTTGCTCCAGGTTAGAATAGCCCTTTTTTGTTATCCAGAAGAGTGTCGAGTTCACGGTCAACCTTGACTCTGATTTCATGATCAATCTTGATGTTCATATTGATCACAATAGGTTTGTCGGAAGCCTCAATCTTTACAGTCGGGCTGCATCCCGCCATGATTGTGCCGGTTGTGAGCGAAAGAAGCATCAATGCGCTCATCACGGTTCGTTTATTCATAAAAAGTTGTTCTGTTGTTTAATGAAGCCTCCCCACCGCGAGCGGTGGGGCATCTGTTTTCAGGATAAGTTTGACAACCGTCACCGCAAGGCGGTGGGGGATTCAGCTCGGAGAGATTACATTACGGCTCGGGCAGTTAAAAATACTTCATGGAAATCGAAGTCTCAAGCTGTTTGGAATCAAGCGTCAAGGTACAATCACTATACTTTGGTGGCCCCCTCCTTGCTTTTGGGTTGTTTGAAACACCAATTCCCTCTTTGGGTATTCCGATAAGAAATGTTGTGTCCAGTTTTCCATTGCTGTTTTCGTCGTGCAGGACGCTGACAGCGTACGTGCCATAAGGAAGATTGTTGAATACCACCTCATCCGTAGCTCCGGTGACTTTTTTTATCGCTGTTGCACAAGCTTTTGAATGATCTCCCGGAAACCCTTTGTTCGAACTATAGAGTGAGATGCCAAGCATACCAATATTTTCTTTCAGGCCAGCGATACGCACAGTGATGTTGCCGCACTCGCCAGTGGAGGTCGATGGTGGCGGCGACACCGCCTCTGCATGAAGTGGGGCGTTTGTTGCTAAAAAAAAGGTCAAAAAAAGCGCAAAGAATATTTTCATGATGGTGCAGATACGGTTTGTATTCTTACTTGAAACACAATATAACAACAAGCGGATGTTCTTGCATAGTTGCGCCAGATTAATTTTCGTTCTCTATGGTTGAGGCAAGTGTTACCAGCTCTCTGCTGTTTTTCGGAGCATCTACCCATGTAACCGGGAGGCGGTTGTTGAAAAAGGTCAACTGTCGTTTGGCATAGTTACGCGTATGCTGTTTTATCAGCGCGACTGCATCAGCATAGTTGATTGCTCCGTCGAAATAGTGAAACAGCTCCTGATAACCTACCGATTTGAGGGCGCTCGTCCCTTTATCCGCCAGGAGTTCTCTGTACTTGTGATAGAGCTGTTCAGCTTCATCACAGAGGCCAGCATCAATCATTGCATCGGTTCGTTGATTAATTCGCTGATAGAGCATTTCGCGAGGCCTGGAGAGTCCAAAGGTGATAAAGCGCAGGCCAGAGTTGCGCGCTTTTCCCAAAGCGTGCAACTCTGTAACACTTTTGCCCGTTAGCTCAATAATTTCGAGGCTACGAATGAGTCGATGGCTTTTTGTTGGGTCAAGGGTAGCGGCCTGTTCGGGATCTCTCAGGCGAAGCCTTTCATAGAGTTCTGCATTTCCAAAGCGTTCGAGTTCAACAAGCAGTCGCCCCCTTATCTCGGGATCTGCCGGTGGCAGATCAGCAAACCCTTTCAGTATCCCCTCAAGATAGAGGGTTGAACCGCCAGCAACAACAACACGTCCTTCTCGCCGATGAATGTCGTGGATGCGTTCAACAGCATCAACGGCAAAATCGCCAGCAGTAAAAGGCTCTCCGATATTTTTCTCATTGACAAAATGGTGCTTCACCTCCTCAAGCACTTCAGAAGAGGGTTTTGCTGCGCCAATAGTGAGTTCCCTGTATATCTGCCTTGAATCAGCGGAGATGATTTCTCCTCCGATTCTCCTGGCAACTGCCAGAGCCAGGGCGGATTTCCCGGAGGCTGTAGGGCCAAGAAGAACGATAACAGGCGGTTGCCGGGATGCTGAGGAGGACATGAGTGGTTTTTCTGTGTTTCACCGAAGATACTACTTTTCCTTGAAACAGTGTAGCCGGGGTATTTTATGGCGCAGATCTTTTCAGTTTTTTCTTTTGTTGAATTAATCGTACATTTACGATAAACAAATTAGCCTGAGTTATGAAGAGAACCTTGTTGGCGGTAGAGTATAGCGGAGAGGAGGAGACTATTGCGGTCTTTGCAAAGGCCCTCGGCCATCCGGTGAGGATAAAAATTTTAAAGCTTCTTGCCAGTCAGCAATGCTGTTTTACGGGAGAGTTGACAGAACTTATACCCATGGCTCAGTCAACCATTTCACAGCATCTGAAGGCGCTGCTTGAAGCGGGGCTGATACAGGGCGAGATCAATCCGCCCAAAGTTCGTTACTGTATCAATCAGGAGAGTTGGGCGAAGGCTCACTCAATTTTTGAAGCTTTTTTTGCCCCTGACAGAGTTTTTGGGTGTGATTGTCCGATTGTAGAGAGAGCACAGGATGATATGTGCCCTTCATGAGTTAGTTCGTTTTTTCCAACACTACAAATAATAGTTACAATGAAAAAGATAAAAGTTCTTGGCAGTGGTTGTTCGACCTGCAATCAGCTTGTTGAAGCCGTCAAAGCGGTCATCTCAAAAGAGGGTATTAATGCCGTGGTGGAAAAGGTAGAGGATATTCAGAAGATCATGGCCTACAATGTTATGACCACACCGGTGCTTGTGGTGGATGAAAAAGTGGTCTGCAAAGGGCGTATTCCCTCCTATGATGAGATCAAAGAGTTGCTTACAGCTTCATCATCAGGCTGTTGCTGCGGAACTCATGGCAGCAAGGAGAAGAGTAGTGGTAGTTGCTGTTCCTGAAAAATCTGAATAACATAACTCATAATCCATGAAAAAATCAGTTCTTATTCTCTGCACCGGAAACTCATGCCGCAGTCAGATGGCAGAGGGGTTTCTGCGTTCATTCGACACGTCGCTTGATGTTTTTTCGGCAGGCACAAAACCGGCTGAGGCGGTTCATCCTCTTGCGGTACAGGTGATGCGCGAAGAGTGGGTCGATATCAGCCAGAACAGGCCGAAAAGTGTCGATGAATTTCTCGACCGTCCCTTTGATTATGTGATAACGGTGTGCGACGGGGCAAATGAGTCATGCCCGATGTTCATTGGCAAGGTAGAACACCGGCTGCACATCGGGTTTGATGACCCCGCAGAGGCAACGGGCTCGAAGGATGAGCAGCTTGCCATGTTCCGCCGCGTCCGTAATGAGATCAACCTTCGATTCCGGCAGTTTTATAACGAAAATTTAGCAGGGAAATAACGTTATGGGAATCTCCTCAAAACAGTTGTCGTTTCTTGACCGCTATCTGACATTCTGGATTTTTCTTGCCATGGGTGTCGGAGTGCTCTCCGGCTATCTCTTTCCGGGCATTGCCGGGTTCTGGAACCATTTTCAGGTTGGTACCACCAACATACTCATTGCCGTCGGGCTTATTGTCATGATGTACCCTCCGCTGGCCAAGGTGAAGTACGAGGAGCTTGGTGACGTTTTTCGAAACACCAGGGTACTCGTACTGTCGCTGGTGCAGAATTGGGTGGTTGGCCCCATCCTGATGTTTACACTGGCAGTTCTGCTGCTTTCCGACATGCCACACTATATGGCAGGTCTTATTATGATCGGTCTTGCCCGCTGCATTGCGATGGTGATTGTCTGGAATGATCTTGCCAAAGGCGATACGGAGTATGCCGCTGGTCTGGTGGCTTTCAACTCCATCTTTCAGGTGCTCTTTTTCTCTCTCTATGCCTGGATATTTCTCACCGTGCTGCCGAAGTGGCTTGGTCTAACCTCGTTTGCGGTTGATATCTCCATCGCAGAGATTGCCAGCTCGGTCTTTATCTATCTGGGTATTCCTTTTCTGGCAGGTTTTCTGACCCGTTTTACCTTGCTCCGGCTGAAAGGGAAGGAGTGGTACGAGGGTGAATTTATCCCGCGCATCAGCCCCTTGACGCTGGTGGCGCTGCTCTTTACCATTGTGGTGATGTTTTCGCTGAAAGGGGAGTATATCGTTAAAATTCCTATGGATGTGGTGCGCATTGCCATTCCGCTTCTCATCTACTTTGTGGTGATGTTTCTGCTCTCGTTTTACATGGGCAGAAGTGCTGGCGCAGGCTACTCAAAAACCGCTACGCTTGCCTTTACGGCAGCAAGCAACAATTTTGAGCTTGCTATTGCGGTTGCTGTTGCGGTCTTTGGCATCAATTCACCGGAGGCCTTTGCTGCCGTTATCGGGCCACTGGTTGAGGTTCCGGCATTGATTGCCCTTGTCAATGTCTCACTCTGGTTTCGCGGGAAGTTTTTTGCGGGTGAAGCTGCTGTGTGAGTTTTTTCATTATTTATTATTAAAAGAGAGGTACCATGAAACAGATTCAAGTTTTTGATCCAGCACTCTGTTGTTCGACAGGGGTGTGTGGTGTTGAGGTTGATCAGGCGCTGGTCACTTTTGCGGCTGATGTCGACTGGGCCAGGCAGAACGGCGTTTCGATTGATCGTTTTAATCTTGCTCATCAGCCTATGGCGTTCGCTGAAAATGCTGAGGTGAAAACATTTCTTGAACATGCCGGGCAGGAGGGGTTGCCATTGATTCTTCTTGATGGCGCTGTCATCTTGACGGGCCGCTATCCAACCCGTGATGAGCTGATCCGCTGGTCAGGTATTGATGCCGGGAGTGATGGTGCAAAACCTTCAAAAAGTTGCTGTTCAACCGGTTGCTGCTGTTAATCTTTTCAAAACAGAATCATGAAATTTCTTGCAGAGCCACCGCGCTTTCTCTTTTTTACAGGAAAAGGTGGCGTTGGAAAGACCTCAATTGCCTGTGCCACCGCGATCTCCTTTGCTGAGTCGGGGATGCGGGTGTTGCTTGTCAGTACTGATCCTGCCTCCAATGTTGGCCAGGTCTTTGGTGTTACCATTGGCAATCAGATAACGGCAGTGCCAGCGGTGGCCTCTCTTTCGGCTCTTGAGATTGATCCGCTTGCTGCCGCACAGAAATATCGTGATCGTCTTGTCGGGCCGGTGCGTGGTCTCCTGCCCGATGCGGTGGTACGAAGCATTGAAGAGCAGCTTTCGGGAGCCTGCACCACTGAAATTGCGGCTTTTGACGAGTTCACCTCACTGCTGACTGATACAGCGCTCACCGCAGATTTTGACCACATCATTTTTGATACGGCACCTACCGGCCACACCATTCGGATGCTGCAACTGCCTGGTGCCTGGAGCGGCTTTCTTGAAACCGGAAAAGGTGACAGCTCATGCCTCGGTCCACTGGCAGGTCTGCAGAAGCAGCGCGACCAGTACAAGGCTGCGGTTGATGCGCTTGCTGATCCGGAGCGTACTCGCCTGATTCTTGTAGCCCGTGCCCAGCAGGCAGCGCTCCATGAGGTTGCCCGAACCAGTGAAGAGCTGGCGGCTATCGGCATTGCCCGGCAGTATCTGGTGATTAACGGAGTTTTTCCCGACACTGAAGCTGCCGCTGATCCGCTGGCCTCAGCCATTGTAGCCCGTGAACAGGCCGCTTTGGCAGCACTACCTCTTCAGCTCAAGCGGTTGCCAACCGATGAGGTTTCGCTCAAGCCCTTTAACCTTGTCGGGCAGGAAGCTCTGCACCAACTTTTTTCTGGCATAACCTCCTCATTGTCTGAAGAGACAACGGAGGCTGTCTCTTGTCATGCGCCACCACTTGCATCGCTGGTTGATGCTCTTGCTGCTGAGGGACGTGGTCTGGTGATGTTTATGGGAAAGGGTGGTGTTGGCAAAACAACGCTCGCCGCAGCATTTGCTGTTGAACTGGCGCGTCGGGGTTTTCCGGTTCATCTCAGCACCTCTGACCCGGCGGCGCATCTTGCCGGGACATTAACGGAATCCGTGGAGAATCTTACCGTGAGCCGTATTGACCCAGAGGCCGAGACTGAACGCTACCGCATGGAGGTGCTGAACAG
>CAJEXL010000035.1 GCA_903994365.1 uncultured Chlorobiaceae bacterium
TCTTTTCAGCTCATTGTTAAGTTATTCCAGAGTTTCTAACATACAGAAAAGAAGGGACTTCCTGAATTGTTATCAAAATAGAAAAAGAGGTTAAAACGCGTATTCCTCTTCACATGCTTGATGGAATTGTCTGTTTTGGAGCGGTGACGTGCAGTCCTTTTTTGCTTGGTCATTGTGCTGAAACCGGTGTGACAGTAACTTTTTTAAGTCAATACGGAAAATATCTTTGTCAGGTTCAGGGAGCTACACGGGGTAATATTTTGTTGCGGAGAGCACAGTATCGCATGGCTGATAATGACTTACAGACAGCATCTCTTGCACGCTCATTTGTTATTGGGAAAATTGGTAATGCTCGAATAACTCTTGCAAGGACGGTAAGAGATCATCCTGAAAAAGTGAACGCTGTCAGGTTAAAAAATGCTCAGCATATTCTTGCTGGTTGTGTAAAGCGCTTGCGGGATGAAACCAATCAAGAGCGTATCCGGGGGATTGAAGGGGAGGCGGCTAAAGTTTATTTTGATGTTTTCGATGAGTGTATTACCTCAACTGATCCGCTATTCCGTTTTACCGGACGTAACCGTCGACCGCCACTTGATCGGATAAATTGCCTGCTCTCTTTTCTCTATACGCTGCTTACGCACGATATTCGTTCTGCGCTTGAGTCGTGTGGGCTTGATCCTGCAGCGGGATTTCTTCATAAAGACCGGCCAGGCCGACCAAGTCTTGCGCTTGACATGATCGAAGAGTTTCGTTCCTACATTGCTGATCGATTGGCGCTGTCGCTGATCAATCGGGGACAGATTCAGTCCAATGATTTTACCGTCTCTGAAACCGGTGCGGTGCTTCTGAAAGATGATGCCCGCAAAACGCTCTTAACTGCTTATCAAAATCGGAAGCAGGAGGAGATTGAGCATCCGTTCGTGAAGGAGAAAATGGCCATCGGTTTACTCTGGCACATGCAGGCAATGCTGCTTGCTCGTCATATCCGGGGCGATATTGATACCTATCCGCCATTTGTCTGGAGATAAACCATGCTTGTTCTGGTCACTTATGATGTCAATACAGAAACTCTTGCAGGAAAAAGGAGGTTGCGCAGGATAGCCAAGACCTGTCAGAATTATGGGCAGCGTGTTCAGTTTTCTGTGTTTGAGTGCAATGTTGATCCCGCGCAATGGGTAAAATTACGAGGAAAGCTTGTTAACGAGATGGATCACGATCATGACAGCTTGCGTTTTTATTTCCTTGGCTCAAACTGGGAAAATCGTATTGAGCACGAAGGAGCCAAAGAGCCCCGAGATCTTGAAGGCATATTGATTGTATAGCGCGAACCTCAAGCTATACCTCTTTTCCCGGTACGTTCGCGATATTCGTATTCTCTTAATTTTTTAACGGTTATAGGTTTTATTATCAGGATTTCGTAAAATGTTTTTTGGCATACGAAGTGGTTCGCGCTAAGGCGTCGTTAACACCATGAAATGCCTGATATTACAGTTAGACAGTCGCGCCCCCTGCGGGCGCGTGGATTGAAACAACAAGATTCTCAGCGCGACATCGGAGATCATTAGTCGCGCCCCCTGCGGGCGCGTGGATTGAAACGGCATGTAAAGCTTTTCTTCCGCATAAAGGTTTTGTCGCGCCCCCTGCGGGCGCGTGGATTGAAACGTGACTTGGAGCGGCTGAAGGAGACAGACAACGAGTCGCGCCCCCTGCGGGCGCGTGGATTGAAACTTGCTCAGATCAAGAATGCAAGAGCGGGAGACATTGTCGCGCCCCCTGCGGGCGCGTGGATTGAAACCTGTGATCTGTTGCCAACAGAAAAACCTTGTGGGAGTCGCGCCCCCTGCGGGCGCGTGGATTGAAACTTTTTAATAACAGCATCAAGTTCATCCTTTGCCAGTCGCGCCCCCTGCGGGCGCGTGGATTGAAACACGAAATCCCCTATGGCTTGGGAGATCGAGAAGGTCGCGCCCCCTGCGGGCGCGTGGATTGAAACGCGGAAAATCAGGTGCAGCGGATTGATGCGAAAGTCGCGCCCCCTGCGGGCGCGTGGATTGAAACATCAAAATCTGTTACATCAGGATCACCATCCTTGATGTCGCGCCCCCTGCGGGCGCGTGGATTGAAACATGCAACCTCCTGTTTTGTTAACCTTTCAATAAGCGAGTCGCGCCCCCTGCGGGCGCGTGGATTGAAACTGTCCTCGGATTATTCTTGTCCACCTTGTACTGCTGTCGCGCCCCCTGCGGGCGCGTGGATTGAAACGTCTGTCAACTTGCCTGCTGATCGTTTGTTCCGGTCGCGCCCCCTGCGGGCGCGTGGATTGAAACTATTTCACTTCAGTCAGAGGAGGTGGGAGAGGAGTCGCGCCCCCTGCGGGCGCGTGGATTGAAACAAGACAGCACACAAGAGGTATAACATTGAGTGCTGTCGCGCCCCCTGCGGGCGCGTGGATTGAAACCGTTACCCTAAATCGGCACAGATCGCGGAGGGTAGTCGCGCCCCCTGCGGGCGCGTGGATTGAAACAGGCACGCTTTGATGCTTTGCAGGTTTCCGGCCAGTCGCGCCCCCTGCGGGCGCGTGGATTGAAACCGGTTAAAGTTTCCAGAGTTTTCAGCAACTCCTAGTCGCGCCCCCTGCGGGCGCGTGGATTGAAACAACGGTTGGCGGAGCAAAGATTATCGGTTCTATGGGTCGCGCCCCCTGCGGGCGCGTGGATTGAAACACATCTGAAGCGCAGGTGGTAGCGGCAATGAGTGACAAAGTCGCGCCCCCTGCGGGCGCGTGGATTGAAACAACTGCTAGAGAGCTGTCTTCTACTTTGCTTAAGTCGCGCCCCCTGCGGGCGCGTGGATTGAAACCGATGAACGCGGGAATTCCGGCTGAAATTCTTGCGAGTCGCGCCCCCTGCGGGCGCGTGGATTGAAACTGCAGAAGAAAAAGCAGAGGTCGAAGAAAGCATTAAAGTCGCGCCCCCTGCGGGCGCGTGGATTGAAACGCCGCACTGAAATGCTCTATTTCCCGCGCGCCGGATTGTCGCGCCCCCTGCGGGCGCGTGGATTGAAACTGTGAGCAGGTCGCCATATTCGGCAAGTCCGCCGTCGCGCCCCCTGCGGGCGCGTGGATTGAAACGAAAAATAGGCGAATCGTGGGACAGAAAGGAAGGTCGCGCCCCGTGCGGGCGCGTGGATTGAACACTTGTGATAATCGACACCCCGCTCTCCTGCAGGCCGAGTGAAGTGCCTGCCCTCATCTCTTGAACCTGCTTGCCTAAAACTCACATCGATCAATTTAGGAATCAATGTTTTTTTTTAAGGTTTTTTACATCACCTACCGCATGGATGCAAATGCCCATCCGCCATGCGCAGGCAACGGTCGGCGAGGGCGGCGTACTCTTCGTTATGGGTAACAATGATAAAGGAGGTGCGCCGATCTTTGCTCAGTTTGGCCATCAGCTCATAAAGGATGCGGCTGTTCTGGTTGTCGAGGTTGCCGCTTGGTTCGTCGGCAAGTACCAGCTTGGGGTTGTTCATCAGGGCTCGGGCAATGGCAACTCGTTGCTGTTCGCCGCCGGAGAGCTCCGAGGGGAGATGGTCGAATCGCTCCGAGAGTCCGAGACTCTGAAGCAGCTCAGCAGCCCTTTTTTTTGCTGGCTGTAGTTTGCTTGTGGCGATGAATTCGGGCATAGCCACATTTTCGAGGGCGGTGAAATCGGAGAGGAGGTGGTGAAACTGAAAGACGAAGCCGATTTTCTGGTTTCTGAATTTGGCAAGCGCTTTTTGGGAGAGGGTGTATTTTGTATCCCTGAACAAAAGCTCTTCGTCGAACATAATCTCGCCGCTATCGGGGGTGTCGAGCGTGCCAAGCAGGTTCAGCAAGGTTGTTTTGCCGCTTCCCGAGGCTCCGATGATGGTCACCATCTCACCTTCACCGACCTTCAGATCGACCCCGCGAAGGATCTGTATGGTGTGCTTGCCCGGTATGGTGTATGACTTGCTGATATTTTTTGCTGTAAGCATTATGACGCTGGTCTGGTTTGGCTGTTCCCTTCGATGATCAATGTTTAGGTGGTGATGTTTTTATAATATCTGGTCAACCGTGGTTCACGGGGTGGCTAATGAAGAAATAAGCCAAAGCGTAGCGATAGGCAGGGTGGCTATTTTGTTGTGTGTGTGGCTTCTGCATACAATATCAAACCCAGTGCACTTATTATTTAGAATGGTATCAAACCTCGAACTTCTTTACCCGGAGAGGGCCTGATAGAGACTTTTCCGAGAAAAGCCAGCATCTCGTGCCACCTGTTTCATACTTTTTGCCCTTGCGATGCCTCACTTGGCAATAAACGCTCTATCTCCACTTAGCTTTTCGATGCGCATTTCCAGATAAGCTGCGATCTCTAGAGAAGTACGAAGGTGTTCGGATACTTTAGAGTTTGTTGTGACATTTTTTGCCATATCTAAGTCCTGTAAATTTTGTGCCAGATGAAGTGCAGCTTTTATATCTCTGGATTGTGTGTTTTCATCGCCACCAGCCAACAAAATTATCACTGTTCGTTCATGTTGTATGTAATAAACCCGATAACCGGGTTATAAGCTCAATACGCATCTTCGAAATACCTTCACCAACAAGCTTAATATCGCCAGAATTACCCGTATCCAGTCTCTCAATTCTTGCCTGAATCCGTGCACGTGGCCGGATATCTTGTATTTAACGAAATAGTTGGTGTTATGAATTTTAATCGTAGCCTCAATGTAGCCTGCAAGCTACATTTTGTCAAGAAGATTATTATGGAAAATAATGGCGAACACGCAGGTATGTGGCTTGGCTGCTTGACCTGCTGGAGCAGGGTGTGTTTGTGTGTATCGGTTCCGCTTATGGTGTTGCCGGTCAAGCTGACTGACTTGTTGGGGACTACATTCTTGTGCGCGAACCATCCCAATGCAGCACTGCAGAGCATTACGTTTTCGGTGCCCAGTTTCATAAGAATCGCTAATCTACCTAAAGTAATATTCATAAACGCGTTATAGACAAGGTCAGTCCCCACTCAATCCGCTGACCATCAGCTTGACCTTGCCGATGCTCAGCGATCCATTCGTAGAGATCAGGTTATAGTTGGTGCCCGATTCGGCAGCAACCACCGTGTAAGTGATTGCGTTAGTGCCGCTTCCGCTTCCCGAAACGCCGGTCAGCAAGTTGCTGTTCTCGTTGTTGACCAAGACTTGTTGCCGCGAATCTGGTCAGGCTCTGCACAAGAGTGGTGTAGATGCCGTTGTCTCTATTGGCTGTGAAGATGATTTGTAAAGGTGAGGGTATAGTTGCTGTCTGATCCGACAAAAACCAACGTGTGGGTGCCTGGGTTAGTGCCGTTGCCGGTCGGAGAAACGCCAGTAAGCAAGTAGGCGCTCTCGTTGTTGATCAGATCTGTTGCGGTTAATCCGGGCAGGCTTGGCACAAGAGCGGTGTAGGTGAGGTTGCCGCTGCTGGCTGTGCCGGTCACCAGAGCTGTGCCGCTTTTCAGCGATCGATTTGTAAAGGCGAGGTTATAGATGTTGTAGTATCCGTTATCAAGCAGCGAGTAGTTACCTGTGTTTGTGCCGAAGCCAAACGCTGAAACGCCGGTAAGCAAGTAGCCTCTCTCGTTGTTGAGCAGACCTGTTGGTGTGAGTCCGGTCATGCTCTGCTCAAGCCCGGTGGTGCCGTTGCCGCTGTTGGCTGTGCCGGTCGCCAGTGCTGTGCCGGTGCCGTTTGCCGAAGCATCGGTCAGGGGAGTGGCGCTTTCGTTGATGTCCAGAACCGTTGCGGAGAGTCCGGTCAGGTTCTGCAGAATATCGGCGTAGATGCCGGTGTTGTTGTAGGCTGTGACGATGTCGAGCATGCCATCCGTAAATGCCAGGTTATAGTTGCTGTCCGATCCTGTCGCAACCACCGAGTAGTTACCTGCGTTTGTGCCGCTGCCACTTGCTGAAACTCCGGTCAGGACGCTCGCGCTCTCGTTGTTGAGCAGCCCCGTTGCCGTGAATCCGGTCACGATCTGCTCAAGACCAGTGTAGGTGCCGGTGACGCTGTTGGCGGTGACGGTAACGGTTGACGATGCCCGATTGATGTCCGCTGTTGTCGTGGTCGTGGTCGGGTTCGTTATTGTGTAGTTGCCCAAATCTGCTCCGCCATAGATACTCGTCAGCGTTACCGTCTTGCCCGTTCCGACATCCTTGGAATCAAACAACCCTATCGTGCTCACCGTCATATCGTCTCCCGAAATCCATCCCGTTGGCATCCCGTTGGCATCCCGGTCATGGTCGTCGTCAGCAACGCGTCATACTCTTTGCTCGCTGTCAGACCGCTTATCGTGATCGTCTTTTTGTCGATGGTCAGCGAGCTTCCCGATGTGCTCAGTGCATTGTAGTTGGTCGCCAATCCACTATTGATGCTCGACCCAAGAGTTAAGCCGGTCAGGCTGGCAAGCGTGCTGTTGGAATGAGCATCCTTGCTCGACAGATTGCTTGTATCTCCTGAACCTGCAATGCTGAACGTCTCACCATTGACACCGTCGCGGTCAACACACTGCCTGATATCAATGTTAGACCATTGTAAGGCACGACTGCCGCTCAGCGTCAGATTGGCCTTTGCGATGTCGAGTGTGCCATCCGTAAATGCCAGGTTATAGTTTTTGTCCGATCCGGCAGCAACCATCGTGTAGGTGCCTGCATTTATCCCGCTGCCGCCTGCCGAAACACCGGTCAGGATGTTGGCGGTCTGATTGTCGAGCAGTCCTGTTGCCGTGAAGCCTGTGACACTCTGCAGAAGCCCGGTGTAGGTAACGGTGCCGCTGTTGGCCAGTATGGTAGCGTTGGCCTTGGCGATGGTGAGCTTGCCAGGCGTAAATGCCAGGTTATAGTTTTTGTCCGACCCTGTAGCAATCACCGAGTAGGTGCCAGCGTTTGTTCCGTAGCCACTTGCCGAAACATTGGTCAGGACATCATTATTAAAGACCCCCGTAGTCGTGAAGCCGGTGAGGCTCTGCTGATCACCATTGTAGGTGACTGTGCCGCTGTTGGCGACTACGGTTGCGTTGGCTTTGCCGATGTTTGCACTCAGTCCACTCTGCTGAAGCAGGGTGTAGTTGCCCGAATCAGTACCACTTATGGTATTGCCCGTCACCGTGACAGACTGCATTCCGACATTCTTCGAGGAGAACGACCCAGTTGCAGGCCCGCTGAGCGTCACATCATCATTACCAAGCTTGGTAATCGTGGCTGATCCGCCAAGGGTCACATCCGTTGTGGCATTATAGACCCGGCCAGTTGCGGTCAACCCGCTCACCGTTGTGCTGTAGGGGGAGATATCGGTGCTGAGCGGTGCCTGATTGGTCACGCTGTAGTTGAGCGCATTGGAACCGGTCAGTGTGGCACCGGTCAAAGTCACGACTTTATTGATGTCGACGGTCTTTGTATTAAACGTACCGACCGTGCCGCTGACAGTGAACACGTCTGAACCCAGTGCGGTGACGGCGGCGGTGCCGCCGCTGACGGTCAGTTTCTTGGCGGTGATATTGGCGCTGAGCGGTACCTGATTGGTCACTCTGTAGTTGTTGGCATCGGTACCGGCCAGGCTGGCACCGGTCAAGGTCACGACTTTAGGGCACCTCTAAAAATTGACTTTTGATACATGTTGAAAAATGGGTATTGCCAGAATACTATTCCACAATAGTATCAAAAGCATTGCTCTTTGACATATTTTTGATGTAGAAACGCCTTGTTTGTTTTGGACTGGACGCAGTTATCCCATGACCTTCGCATACTGGTCATGTAAAAAGACGGCATAGACTGTTTTCTTGAGCTGTACACAACGCATCATGTTGTAGGTCAAATTGGTCAAGCCGATTTTTGCCGCTGCTCTGTAAAGACCGATTGTGCGAACATGCATGGCATCCATACTGTTCGTCATAAAGCCGAAAACATGCTCAACAAGAGCTCTTGTCTTTGATTTCTGGCGGTTGGACGCTTTCTGTTCATCCGTTAGCGGGTGGTCTTTGAAACCTTTTTCATTGATCTGACTTGTCATGCCACACCACTCAATACTTTCTTCCTGGCCGATATAGGCGCTGTCCCCATACAGTATCTGACCGGCATCGTCTTTATCAATCAAAGTTTCAAGTTCTTGGGAGTCATGAGGTGACGCACTGCTTACGGCGTAAGTCCCCAGCCACTCTTCATAATGAAATTTAACCGCCTTCATCTCTTCCCAATCCTGATAACCTTCCTTGAAAAGCTGCCTCCCTAAACGCTGAATGCGGCTTTTTCTGGTAACTCGCCCGGCACCAACAGCACGGGTTATACCAAAGAAGGCTATAACTGGTAAATCAACTTTGTCATCAGATTGTTTCTGCACTCGATTATATTTTTCAAGGGCAATACTTCTGATGGCCCCTACATCAGCATTAGTTGATGTGGTTGAGCTGCTGCCTTCAAGCCACTGCCGACGCCATGTAATGGTATTATCAAAATCAGGGAAAGAGCCTTCAGTTTCTATTTTTACAGGAAATTGTTGGAGGAGCAACTTGCCTGATTCTATAATCCGTATCTCGTCTTTTTGAATGTGATGTGATTTTACGTCAGGAATTGCAAGAAAGTAAGAGCCGCTTGCAGTTCTCAGAGCGTGAAGAATTATTGATTTACCTTTTCCATTAACACCAATGAATGCAGTAAAATCAGGATTCAGATAAAACGTTTTTTCGATACCAATGTTTCTGAAATTCTGTATGGTGATACGTTTTATATTCATTGGATAAGGTTCTTGGTTTTTAATGAATTTGATTCTTGGTTAGAAGAATCTTTTCGACTCTATCAGTTCGAGCGATAGATATAAGCATCTTCAATAAATGAACCATTAATGGCATTTCTTGAAAATCTTATACCAGAAATTCCTTCTGATTTAATTGCACATTTCAAGAGTTGAACAATTTTATCGGCTGTGTTTGTAACAGCTATATCATGTGTTGATAGTATCTCTTCATCTTCAGAAGCAAGATTATTGGCATTAATGACTTTTCTATAATATTCACGAGGTCCTAAGTCAGTAACTAACGGTGAAGCGAGGATAAGTTTCCAGCCTCGATCTTCTTCATTATAAAGCCAAAATGCACTTGTTAGTTGAGCATTTTCAGTATCAAGCCTTTCAATAATCTTTAATCCGGCATTAATCATTTCATTTGAAAGTATTTCTCTAACCAAAATTTCTTTAGCCATATCAAAATTCCTGATTGTGAGTTAGTAATTGCTTCGTAGAGGTCTTTTGCGATATTTGCTTCGATAGAGTTTTTATATCGAGCGGTTTCATTCCAATCTTTTGCAATAGACCAGTTAAGTTTAAAATCAGTATCTTCTCGTTCTTTTTGATTGAGTCTTTGCTTTAAATTAGCTGCTCCTAATAAATCTGTAAAGTTATGAGTATAACTTTGGTTCGTCAGCTCTTTATTTGGAAAATCATATTGTTGAACTTGTTTAGCTATACACGCTTGAATAGCACATTCAAGAGCATATCCTGCAAGATAATATGCTCCTTCATAGCACTCAGCTTCAAGGAGTACTTTGGACTCTTTTATTCTTATATCAACAATTATTTCTAAATCGGTTTTATTCATGTGATCTTTGGCTTCATTTTTATTTAGTAGTTCTTTCTTTCAATTTCTAATTTTATAAAAACTTCTGCTTATAGCACTGATTTCGTTATACCTCATATCAATTGTAACCGTATTTTCATTTATTTTTGCAGGAGCTAACCAGTCATTGAGGCTTTTTGCATGATTAAAATCATTTCATTGCAGCTACAAGTTAAGTTTGATTCAATGATAATTATATCGTTAAGTATTTTAAGTAAAATATTATCAAGAACGTCCATATTATTCAGTCTTTTATATGGTTCTATAGGGGCGGGGAGCTTCATTATGAAATGACAAACCAATTCTCTATTGCCAACCCGTTAAATACAACAAAGTCCTTAACGTTTCGCGTTACCAAAACTAAATTATTAACATAAACAATCGAGGCTATTTGACCATCCACAAAGGAAGGCACTTTACCTTGTTCTTAACTTTGCCCGCTGTTTCGAATGCCACAAGGCAGCTTTAGCGTTGTAATCAAAAATTGGCAAGGTGGCAAGAATGACGTTATCAATATATTTCTGAATATATAACTATTGTTTTGAATTTTCAGGTAATCGCCAGCATCCAAATACAATTTCATGTAAAACAATACTTGCTGTAGATAACTCTTCGTTTTTGAGATTGATTTTTTCAACAATACTCTTTGACGGATTCGGTTTGAGTACTTCCGAAAGAATATTTGTGTCGAGTAGATATCGCGATTTCATAGTTTAATTTCTCTCCCGCCTGATGTATCTCGAACATTATTGAAAATATCATCTGCATCTGCAAATTGATGAAGATCAACGGATTCTCGATAACGTTGTAATTCTTTGCAAAATCCGTTATCACTAGACGCATTGTCAGCAGGAATAGTGCGATCAGCCATTTTTACCTGAATAAGCAGCAATTCGAGATTTGACCTGCAACCCCTGAAAACATTGGGTTTTAAAATTTTACTTTCGTAACATTTTGAGTATCAAACTGTATTTTTTTATATATTTGTAGCAAATCT
>CAJEXL010000036.1 GCA_903994365.1 uncultured Chlorobiaceae bacterium
GCCTTAAAGTCACTGCTGAAAATTTTTCGTGTCTTTTTTGTCATTACCTGCTCCTTTTGGGGCAAGTTAACAACTTAAACCACTGTCTAAAAACCGGGGTCCACTATAATCCCGCCCTGAATGTTACAGGGGTAATATAGCAAAGTAATTCACCTCCAATCACATCTGATGCTATCACCAGCACGACACGGATGCACGAGAGGTTGGTTGTTGCCGATGATGATGTGATCGCGGAGGTTGCCTGCTTCGATGAGTTTGGTGGTTACATCTCTGTCGGCTCGACTTGGTTCGGGGTTGTCGGATGGGTGGTTGGGAACGACCATGATAGAATTTGCGTTGACGAGGAGGGCACCTCCTTTGAAGACTTCGTGTACTATTGGAATTATTTACGAATAAGTTCTAAGCTACTTCTCAAACAGATACCCCGCCGCTGCTTGCGGCGAAGAGCTTCATTATCCGCCGGAAATGATCAATTTATCTCAAAGAATCCCGAATATTGTATGAGCGCCACTGGGATAGACAACGGATGAAGAAATCATTTGCTACTTTCGATTGGCTGATGCAACTGCCCGAATGGTTAAACCGCCAGATTTTTGATGAAATAGAATTTTTTTTGACCAAGAAATCCATCCATCCCAAAAGTTTTCCTTGTCTAAAAGAATTAATACCTTAACCAAGGGAAGGTAACGTCCTGATTTTGAAGCGAGTCGCGCTGTAAGCCGACGTTACCGGAATCAACGTATTGGCGAGTTTTTGAAAGAACTGAAGCTAACCGAAGGTCGTTCGACCGGTGTCCCCAAAATTCTGAGAGCGATGGCCACCAACGGTTCACCACTCCCTTTGTTTGAAACAGATGAAAACCGCTGTTCCTATGTGATTCGGCTGCCCGTGCATCCGTTAGCGAAACTTCCCACCATGGATTAGGCTTGTCCTTTATTGATGCCAGCCATGTATAAATTTTTACATCACCAAATAAGCCATGACCTTCCAGACCCTCCTGACCAACTACCGCAAACACTCCTTCTTCGAGCGCGACAAGGGCGACAGGTTTGAGCGGCTCATGCAGGCGTACCTCAAAACCGACCCCAAGTACGCCTATCGCTTCAGGCATGTCTGGCTCTGGAATGAATTTTCTGGTCGCAAGGATTTGGGGGGAACCGATACCGGCATTGACCTTGTGGCGCTGACCCGGGAAGGCGACTACTGGGCAATTCAGTGCAAATGTTTTGATGCTGCCGCCACCATCGACAAACAGGCGGTTGACTCCTTTCTCTCCACCTCAAGCCGTGAGTTCAAAAACGACAAGCAGCAAACCGCCACTTTCTCCCAGCGGCTCTGGATATCAACCACCAACAAGTGGGGACCGAACGCCAATGAGGCTATCAAGAACCAGAACCCGCCAGTTACAAGAATCAATCTCTACGACCTGGAGCACTCCCCTGTTGACTGGGCAAGCCTTGAGTTGGGCATCACCGGTGAACAGGCTCGAACGGCAAAAAAGGAGATTCGCCCCCATCAGCAGACCGCTATCGACAATGCGCATGAGCATTTCACCACTGCCGACCGGGGCAAACTCATTATGGCGTGCGGCACCGGCAAAACATTCACCTCCCTGCGGATTGCCGAAAACGAGACGGAGGGCAAGGGGCTGATTCTCTTTCTTGTTCCCTCGATTGCCCTGCTTGGCCAGACGCTCAGGGAGTGGACGGCTGATGCACGGGAGCCGATCAACCCCCTCTGCATCTGCTCAGATCCCAAAATCACCCGCAAGCACGCCCGCAATGACGACAACGACTCCACCAGTATACTCGATCTTGCCCTGCCAGCAACCACCGACGTAGCAACCATTGTCCGCCAGTTCCGGCAACTGCACGAAACCGAAAGGGCCGGGGATGACCGTTGTCTTCTCGACCTATCAATCCATAGAGGTTATTGCGCAGGCACAACAAGAGTTGCTCACTTCAGCCGAGCCGACATACGGCATCTTCGACCTGATTATTTGTGACGAAGCGCACCGAACCACCGGCGTCACCCTCACCGATGAGGACTCCTCGGCCTTCATCAAAGTGCACGACAACAGCTTCATCCAGGCAAAAAAACGGCTCTACATGACAGCCACGCCGCGCCTCTACAGCGACGACTCCAAAGCAAAGGCCGCACAATCGGATGCCCTCCTCTGCTCCATGGATGACCCCGCGCTGTATGGTGAGGAGATCTACCGGATAGGCTTTGGCGAAGCGGTAGAACGGGATCTGCTGGCCGACTACAAAGTGCTCATTCTCACGCTGAGCGATGCCGATATTACCCCAGCCGTGCAGAACGCGATCTCCAATCAGGAGCACGAAATCAATGCTGATGACGCATCGAAGCTTATCGGCTGCATCAACGCCCTCTCCAAGCAGATTCTCGGTGATGCCGGTGTGCTGAAAAGCAGTGATCCGGAACCGATGCAGAGAGCCGTGGCTTTCTGCCAGACCATCAAGGTTTCCCAAAAAATCACCAGCAACTTCAACTCCACCACAGAGCTCTATCTGAACTCACTCCCCGAGGAGAAGCGGGCGCAGATGGTCTCCCTCTCATCGAAACATATCGACGGCACCATGTCGGCACCTGAGCGCGATGAACTTCTCGGCTGGTTGCAGGCGCCTTCCGATGCCAACGAATGCCGGGTGCTCACCAATGTCCGCTGCCTCAGCGAAGGGGTTGATGTGCCAACGCTTGATGCCGTCCTCTTCCTCTCTGCCCGCAACTCCTCGGTTGATGTTGTGCAGTCGGTTGGCAGGGTGATGCGCAAGGCTCCCGGCAAAAAGTATGGCTATATTATTATTCCTATTGTTGTTCCCTCCGATATCGATCCAGCAAGGGCGCTTGACGACAATGAGCGTTACAAGGTGGTCTGGTCAGTGCTCAACGCCCTGCGTGCCCATGATGACCGCTTCAACGCCACCGTCAACAAAATTGAGCTGAACAGACATCGACCGGAGCAGATTCTGGTTGGCCGACCCGATGCAGGAAGTTATGGGGATGGCGCATCTGAAGATCTTGTCAATGCTCACCCAGGCTCAAACATCTACCGCACTTCTGCAGAACTTATGCGGGAACAAATGGCCATGCAGTTCCAGCAACTCCAGAGCGTCTTCTTTGCCCGCCTGGTGCAGAAGGTTGGCGACCGCCGCTACTGGGAGCAGTGGGCGAAAAATGTTGCAGAGATTGCACAGCGGCAGGCCGAAAGAATCAACCGCCTCATCAAGGCTGACGGGGAGCACAAGAGAGCTTTTCAGGAGTTTCTCGGCGGCCTGCGGCAGAACATCAACCCCTCCATCACCGAGCAGGAGGCCGTTGAAATGCTCTCGCAGCACGTTATTACCAAGCCGGTTTTTGAAGCACTCTTCAAAGGCTACTCCTTCGTGCAGAACAACCCTATCTCTGTCTCGATGCAGAAGATGCTCGACCTGCTCGAAGCGCAGACCATTCAGGAAGATTTCGATACCCTGCAAAAGTTTTATGAGTCCGTGAGAATGCGGGCTGCCGACATCGACAACGCCGCAGGCAAACAGCGTATCATCATTGAGCTGTACGACAAGTTCTTCAAAACCGCCTTCCCCGGCATGGTTGAAAAGCTCGGCATTGTCTACACGCCTGTAGAGGTGGTTGACTTCATTATCCACTCCGTCAACGACCTGCTCAAAAAGGAGTTTGGCCGCACTCTCGCCGATGAAAACGTCCACATTCTCGACCCTTTCTCCGGCACTGGCACCTTCATCACCCGCCTGCTGCAAAGCGGTCTCATCGGGCAGAGGGAGCTTGAACACAAGTACCAGCATGAGATACATGCCAACGAAATTGTGCTGCTCGCCTACTACATCGCAGCGGTCAACATCGAGAACGCCTTTCACGACATGATGGGCGACGCAACACCCTACAGAGCCTTCGACGGAATTTGCCTCACCGACACCTTTCAGCTCGGGGAAACCGATGCCAGCACTGTGCTCTTTTCCGAGATGTTCCCGCAGAACTCCGAGCGGGTATCGGCGCAGAAGAAAACACCACTGCGAGTGATTATCGGCAACCCGCCCTACTCCGTCGGCCAGAAATCTGCCAACGACAATGCGCAGAACCAGAGCTATACGAAGCTTGATGGGCGGATTGCTGCCACTTACGCCGCCGCAACCGATGCCACCAACAAAAACTCGCTCTACGACTCCTACATCAAGGCATTCCGCTGGTCAACTGACCGGCTTGACCCGGAAAATGGCGGTATCATCGCCTTTGTTTCAAACGGCGCATGGCTTGATGGCAACAGTACCAACGGATTGCGCCAATGCCTGCAAAAAGAGTTCTCCAGCATCTGGGTTTTCAACCTCAAAGGAAATGCAAGGACACAGGGTGAACTGAGACGAAAAGAGGCGGGGAACGTTTTTGGTGGTGGCTCGCGTACACCCATAGCCATTACCCTGCTGGTGAAGAATCCCGGCAAGCCCGCAGGCAAAGCCACCATCCACTATGTCGATATCGGCGACTATCTCAACCGGGATGAGAAGCTCGCGATTATCAACAAATACCGCTCCGTCGGCAATCCTGAGATGCCTTGGCAGATCCTGCAACCCAATGAACACGGTGACTGGCTGAACCAGCGCAATGATCTGTTTGAGACTTTTATTCCGATTGGCGACAAGGAAAACAAGAAAAACGCAACTGTTTTTAATCAGTTTTACAGCAGAGGTCTTGCTTCAGCACGTGATGCCTGGTGCTACAACTCATCGAAGAGCGAACTGGTCAAAAACATTCAAATCATAATCGACTTTTATAACCAGCAACGCTTGGCATTTTTTGACAAACGGAAAACAGAACCATCCTTGCAAGTTGAAGATTTTGTTGAATTTGATTCAACCAGAGTTACCTGGAATCGAGGATTAAAAAATGACCTTGAACACAATAAAGCAATCATTTTCAGCAATGATTGTGTTTTGAAAGGCATGTACAGGCCATTTTTCAAACAGAACGTTTATTTCTCGAAAGAGTTAAACGACATGATCTATCAACTTCCAAAACTGTTTCCTTCTCCAAATACCAAAAATCTGGTGATTTGTGTTTCAGGAGTTGGGGGAAGCAAGGATTTTTCCACACTTATTGTTGATTGTATACCTGATCTACAGCTTCAATTTAACGGACAATGCTTCCCCCTCTACTACTACGAAGAGCGCCAGAAATCCAGCCCGACGCTCTTTGACGCAGCCACAGAAAACGAGCATATCCGGCGCGACGGCCTTTCCGACTTCATCCTCGAACGCGCACAAAAAATGTACGGCAACCGCGTCACCAAAGAGGATATCTTCTACTACGTCTACGGCATCCTCCACAGCCCCGAATATCGCACCTGTTTCCAGAGCGACCTGAAAAAGATGCTCCCCCGCATCCCCCTCGTCGAAGAATCCCGCCACTTCTGGAGCTTCAGCAAAGCAGGCCGCGAACTCGCCAACCTTCACCTCAACTACGAAACCGTCCCACCCTCCGAAGAGGTCACCGTCACGGGTGCAGAAACCGACCACTTCACCGTCGAAAAAATGCGCTTCCCCAAAAAAGGGCAAAAAGAGACCATCATCTACAACAGCGCCATCACCATCCAGAACATCCCCGCCAAAGCCTACGACTACACCGTCAACGGCAAAAGCGCCATCGAATGGATCATGGAACGCTACCAACTCACCAGCCACAAAGAAAGCGGTATAACCAACAATCCTAACGACTGGGCCAAAGAGGTTGGCAACCCTCGCTACATTCTCGACCTGTTGCTGAGCGTTGTCAATGTGAGTGTGAAGAGCGTGGAGATTGTGGAGGGGTTGCCGGAGCTGATGTTTGGATAAGCGGAAGTATTACCCAATAGTTAAAAAGGAGAAAAAATGGCTCGACTAATGAGAACTCCGGCTTTCCGCGAGTGGCAATGGGATCATCGTTTTGATCCTCATATTGCTCCAATCAATCATTATGTTGATACTCTCCGTAAAGGTGCCGGGAGTGATTCAGTTCCTTACGTTCCGCCTATGTACGGTGGTGTCAAGGCCCGTTTATTAAGTGTTATGAGAGACCCGGGCCCAAAAACACAGGATGCCTCTGGAGGGAGTGGGTTCATTTGTATGGAAAACGATGATCAAACAGCCGAAAAGATCTGTAATTATTTTGCTGAAGTTAAAATACAAGCAGAGGATATTGTTCCTTGGAATGCTTATCCATGGTATATCAACAGGAAGCCAACGCCATCAGAACTCGAGGTAGGTACCCTGCCTCTGAAAACGATTATCGATTTGCTGCCCAAGCTTTGTGTTGTGATGCTGCATGGGGGAGAAGCAAAAGATGTGTGGAAGCGATTGAAAAGAAAATATCCCGAGATGTCAAGACTTCGGGAATTATATGCGATCGAAACTTATCACACCAGTCCTCAGGCATTTCGGCATAAAGACCCATTGGAAAGAGAGCGGCGCAGAACGCAACTCGCCGATTCCTTCAAAAAGGCAGGAGAGATATTACAGAGTGGAAAACCTTCGGTTTTCAGCACGACACCCGATTTGCCAAAAATTCATACTTCTGATGGGGTTGATATGGGAGCTGAACCCCGGATATCGGATATCCCTGTTAACATGATCAGAGAAGTAAAACATGTAGGTGAAGCTGTGATGACTTATGAAGGGCAGAAAAATCAGAATATTTCAGAAGGTGTAAGAAAAAGCTGGGAGAATCCTGAAGTTCGGGAAAAAAGGCGGCAACACCATGCGGTCAGGGTTCATCGAAATGGCACGCTTGTGGGAGAGTTTTCATCACTGTATCAGGCGTTCAAGATATTGGATCTTCCTGTAAGTAAACATATAACGTTTCGCATAAAACTGAAACAGGTTGGGAACCTGCCATTCAGCTATGGTAACGATATCTATGATTTTGAGATACTTCCGCCCATATGACGGAAAGGGAACTTTGACAACGACTTAAACATACGAAAGCGGTTTCGATTCAGCATTGCTGCGCAGGGGGTTTTGAGCCAGTGTTTGAATGTGGTCAAAATAATGGAGAGCAAAACCGGCTGGGCCGGAAACGTCAAACGCCAGCGGCACATCGGCGACTTCACCCAATGGAAACAGCACGATGCCTACCAGGCAGCATTCGACCACCTCTTGAGGGATTTGAAAGCTGGGTAATATCTCTCATTACTCACAGTTGTGAGAACAGTTCACTGATACCCTCCTTTACACAATGTACTTGTTTTAAGCCGAGCTGGAGCTCGGCGTTCCCTGGGATGCGGGATTTGAAAGCAGGATAAATGCCTATACTACTAACGTCAGCAATAGGTCAACTATTTTATAAGACCGGATTTTATCTGAAGGAACTACTTTTTATGATTAACAGCATTGGCTTCGGTATAAAAAAGAGTTTTTTGAGCAAATGAATATTGATTACTTTCCTGTCGGTAGAGTTTAGTGAGGTAGACAAGCGTAGCCTTGTCGTGAAATTTATTGAGACCATGAATATGCAAACCATCCAAAAGCCAACCCGAGACAATGCCTTTTCAATGCTGAAGGCAAAGAGCAGCAACAAAAAAGGTAAATCTGGTTGCACAATGACAAAGTCAATGAGCACTGGCAAGGGAGACACTTCTGGTTGCGAAAAGTTGAACCGACCACTCCATTCCAGCCCGACTGAAGCGGTCAATCGATCGGTACAATCTGAACTCGACCTTCCAATTCTTCGAAAAATGTCGGTGAACATTCGACTTTCACAACCCATTCGGTTTGAGCCTGTTGAGGATAACAATGGATTCATCTGAATGAGCGACTTTGCGTGGTATTCCAGGATGTCATATTCAAGTGATCTTACGCAAGGAGACCTCTTGATGCAGTGCCCGATTCCGTTTCCAAACGCTTCGATGTACAAAGCAATTCTTGAAAATGAAGCTACCGCCGAGGAACCTGTCGATATCAAAACTGGAAACTTGGTGGTACTCTCTCAAGCTTGCGACCTTGTCAATGAAAAATTGGACACTGTGGTGCTCTGTCCTTACTGGCCTCTGACCGAAATCATGAAAACCAGTGAATACTTCAAAAGCAAAAACGGGAAAGAGAGTCTTCGGCAAGGCAAGGAACCAGCATACCATTTACTGAACCGATATACATCCAGTGAGATTGAGATCGATTATTCCGTAGTGGATTTCCATCGGATATACACCCTTCCAAAAGATTACCTAAAGGCATTTACCATCACGCAGGCTCACAGACTCAGGCTGCTGCCTCCATATCGAGAACATTTGTCTCAGGCGTTTGCACGTTATTTTATGCGTGTGGGATTGCCTGTTGATATCGACAAAGAGGAAATCAAAAAAATAGCTGTGTCCTGACCCAAGTGCCATAATCAATAACAACAACGACCTGAAAAAGATGCTCCCCCGCATCCCCTTCGTCGAAGAGACCCGCGACTTCTGGAGCTTCAGCAAAGCTGGCAGGGAACTCGCCAACCTCCACCTCGACTACGAAACCGTCCCACCCTCCCAGGAGGTCACCGGCGCTGAAACTGGCCACTTCACCGTCGAAAAAATGCGCTTCCCCAAAAAAGGGCAGAAAGAGACCATCATCTACAACAGCGCCATCACCATCCAGAACATCCCCGCCAAAGCCTGGGAATACACCGTCAACGGCAAAAGCGCCATCGAATGGATCATGGAACGCTACCAACTCACCACCCACAAAGAGAGCACCATCACCAACAACCCCAACGACTGGGCCAAAGAGGTTGGCAACCCTCGCTACATTCTCGACCTGTTGCTGAGTGTGATCAACGTGAGCGTGCAGACCGTGGAGATTGTGGAGGAGTTGCCGGAGCTGAAGTTTGAATGAAGAATTAATCCAACATCAATAACAAAAACATTGACAGCCATGATGAACAAACTACTTGTGTTTTTTATTTCTGCAGTCCTGCTGTTCGGATGCGCAAAAAAAAACTGAAGCTCCTGTACAGGCGCCAGCGGCAGAAGCACCTCCAGCACCTCCAGCAGAAGCGCCTCCAGCGCCAGCGGCAGAAGCACCTCCAGCACCAGCAGCAGAAGCACCTCCAGCACCAGCGGCAGAAGCACCTCCAGCACCACCCGCAGCAGAAGCACCAGCACATGCAGCAGAATCTGCACCAAGACGGTGGTCTTCAGATGCTCAAGGAGTAAAAGCCATAGAAAAATTGAGCGTACATTTTTCACGGCAACTACTTACCAACAACACATCTGGGCCAGCAAAAAGGCCAATGAGCTGATGGCGCATACCTACAGCCATCTCTACAACCTTCCGACAACCGGTCTCCGCTTTTTTACCGTCTATGGCCCGTGGGGAAGGCCGGATATGGCACTCTTCCTCTTTACCGATGCCATTCTGAAGAACAAGCCAATCAAGGTGTTCAATTACGGCAAGCATCGTCGCGATTTTACCTTTATCGACGATATTACCGAGGGGGTTCTGAGGACGCTTGATCATGTTGCCGAACCCAATCCAGAATGGTCAGGCCTCAAGCCCGATACCGCCACAAGCAAGGCTCCATGGCGGGTCTATAACTTTGGCAACAGCAATCCGGTTGAGCTGATGGATTATATCAAAGCGCTTGAAGAGCAGCTTGGCCGCACGGCCATCAAAGAGTTTCTGCCACTCCAGCCCGGCGATGTGCCCGACACCTATGCCGACGTTGATCAACTGATGCAGGATGTTCACTACAAGCCAGAGACCACCGTGCCGGAGGGCATCAAGCGTTTTGTGGCCTGGTATCGTGAGTATTACGGGGTGCAGGGGTAAAGGGGGGAGCCCTGATAGCCCCAAGGAACCGACATCGGTCACTTCGATACGCGCTTTGCGCTACTCAGCGACCGGTATTGGATGGTGCTTATTCATTACTATGCACGACAAGAGCTTTATTACAACCATGATGAACGATTGGCAAAAAAGAATCACCATAAATCCCGATCAGTGTGGAGGTCGGCCATGCATTCGCGGGTTACGTATCAGGGTTATTGATATCCTCGATTTGATGGCTGCTGGACTTACCGCCGACGAAATTATTGAGGAGCTGCCGGATCTTGAAAAAGGTGATATTCTTGCTGCACTCAAATATGCAAGTCAGAAGCTCAATCACCCTGTCATTGCCGCATGATCATCTGGGTTGATGTGGAACTCATCCGTTCGGGCGAACCAATTGTTGAAATCAGTGACTTGGCCTGAATAAGCTGGCATCATGTCGCTGTATCGACACTTGTCGCGAAAAAAGCAAGGTTTTAATGGGTTGCTTTGTTACTCATCCAACAGTGGGTCATATCGTTGGCATTAACGAAATGATCACAGATCCTGCGTTCAAATCCCGCATCCCCGGGAACGCCGAGCTCCAGCTCGGCCTAAAACAAGTACATTGTGATAGCAGGCGTTTCACGTTTCCGGCCTATCCCATCACCGCTATTCATGGTTGATTGATAGCTGTCGTGATGGGCTTATCAAGCAGCCTATTTTTTCTTTTTCCATAACCAGCCTGCAATTGGTATAACGAGAGTTGCCCACAACCATTGCCAATTTTTTTCAACGAATAATTGGATTT